>NZ_FQZP01000001.1 GCF_900142095.1 Thermoclostridium caenicola
GTACAACTCTATGGCGTATCTTTCTCTTTCATTTAGGTGTTTGTTTTTTCTTGTTTCTGTGTTATTATTCATATATAACTCATGGTACTCCTTTGCTAATGTTTTTCTTTGGTTATTAAACATTTTACAATGGATTACCATGAGTTTTCTATATATTACGGCATTTTATTTTACAACTTCCCGCTTTGCTGATTCGCGTTGGTTGTAAGAAATAATAAATCTCAACTTATTCTATATCTCCTGCATCTATTGGCACAAATGATTTACTGTTTCGTGTTTATAACACCGAAATAGCAATTATTGACAGTAATGGCGTGATATATTACTATAATAATTACTAATTTGTAAATTAAAATGATGATTCTTTATTTTTGCTTATCAACCAAACATGTTTTAAAGTCGCGGCAGGATAACAGATTGCAACAGCACTTCTGTGCATCTGAGACCATAAAGTGTGTGCGTGCCAACTTGATATCCTTGCAATGGAACCGATAGCAGGACCAGCCCAAAGAGGGGCTTACGCGAGCCTCGGCATCAGCTGTTGTCCATACGGCACTGAATCCGGGCATTAATGCAAGAACCAGGCTGAATGGTGAATACAGGAACCTAGGGAGTATTGAAAGAGCAAAAAGAACTGGACAGCATTGAGGTGACTGTAAGGGGCTCATTATATAATGATATTTACAAGAGGAGGTTCACGGGTTATGAAGATGATTGTGGATCCGGACCGGATAGAGGAACTTGGAAGGCAGCTGAAGAATTTCAGTTTGGATGTAGAAGGCATGTACCGGTACGTACACGATATGGTGACGAGGCTGGTAGATGCGGTGGATGCAAAGTACCACGAGAGCTATGTGAGGGCGAACACACGGGCATTGCGGGAAGCGCTAGGGACGCTGCGCGGCAATACGGAAACGGCATCCCGTAACCTGTAGGATTTATCAAGGTATGCCCTTGAATCGGCGCAGGAATACCGTGCAAGGGATAGCCAACTGGCCCGGCTGATAGCACAAAGCAGTATAAAGTTTGGGCTGAACTTTGACATGCAGAAGGCGCTAAGCGGGATATACAGGATAACGGGCGTATCAACCTCAATAGGTAGCAAGTTTGCGGTGGGAAATTTGAACATAAAACTGGGTACTGGAAGGGTTCCCGCATTACTGGCAGGCGGAAGTATACCTGTCCTGACAACTGGAGCGGCAGCAACCAACATGCAGGAAGTTGGAAATAAATAACAGGATGCGCTGGCAAAGCTGGATGAAATCATACGGCTTGAACAGAAGATTGTATGGGGTTTATTATCGCCTGGGTCTCATAATGCTGAAATGCTGAGTAAAACATTGAGCGAGAAGAACAGTGTTATAGAAACACTTCTGTCATATGAAGAAGATGAGCAACTAAGAAAATTGCTTATAAAAGTAAAAAAAGGCGAACTGGGAGCTTGGGAGGAGTATAAACTTAGAAAACTTGAGAAAAGGGTTATACAGAGTGGTTATATAAGCGAAGAAGATAAGAAATTGATTGAGAAACTATCAATAGAGTTATTGATGTCAAGAAACCTAGGAAAACAGATAATATATGAAGATTTAGATGAGCTGAGGTGTAGATATCCTATAAAAGGGGCAGGAACTACAAGAGAGGATATAGATAAATTAAAAGAAGAAGGAAAAGGACTTGCAGGGATAATTACTACCTCTATTCAGAACAGAATTTATAGCAATAAATATTCTAATCGGCCTGATGCGAATACAGGAGTTCCATTAAGCGTACTTATTGCCAGCTACGGAGTCGAAGGAGACACAAATATCATTATGGTACAAGCATGCTTATCGGTTTTAGGGTTTCCAATAGGAGATTCTGGCCCCAATAAAAATGGTGTTGATGGGGATTGGGGCGCTAGAAGTAAAGCTGCAGTCAGAGCATATCAGCAAATGAAAGGATTGGAAGCAACAGGTAAAGAAAGTAGTGATTTAGCTAAATCTTTGCTGGATTCGGTTAAGAATGGTGAAACGATAGATACCATTCTCGATAAATACCTTCAAAATCCACCTATGTCTAAAGCGGGCCTTATCCAGCTACCTGAAATAGGAAAAGGATATATTATTGTAGATAATTATGTACATGCAAAAACAGGAGAAAATTGGGGAACACCTGAAACAGTCAAGTCATTGTTATCATTGGCAGAGAAATGGGCGGAATATGATGATTCTTTATTGAGATTTAATGACTTGAGTATAGAAATAGGAGGTAAATTTGGACCACATGGAACACATCATAATGGCAAATATGTAGATATACGTCTTATAAGAAAAGATGGTGGTCTTGGTGACACTAACATCTACCACGATACCTATGATAAGGTGAAAACGAAAGAATTAGTCAGTTTGTTAATTGAAGATCCCAATGTTGAGAAAATATTGTTCAATGATGTGGATATAATCAGAGAATTTGTAAATAATGAGAACGGTGTTAAAATTATGAAATATCCTGGACACGATGATCATCTGCATGTTCAATTCAAACGTTAATTGTAGTCGAGGTGATGCTAATGAAGAGGTATACTTTTCTTACGAAAAAATGGATTGAATTGCTGATAATTACGATATTGCTTTCAGGATGCAGTATTAGTACCGAAGATTCCTTGCAGCCCCCCCAACCAGTAGAACCTGATTATTCCCACTGTTCGACGGCAACACCTGAAGCACCGCAGACAGAACTTCCTGCATTAATCATTTCAGAATCAACTTCTCCAACACGGTCACCGGATAATCCAACAACAGATGCCGACAAATCCCAGACCCCCCCAGCGACACCTGAAACTGCGCAGACAGAATTGCCAGAACCGGCGATTTCTGAAACCACCTCTCAGCCAATACCTACGGCAAGAATTCCGGCACCAGAACCGCCGGAAAAGTTTCCAAAAGGGCTGGTCACAAACTATGACCTTGTACTGCTATATAACAATAAAGAACTGTTCCTGGATATGCAAAAGGAAGAGCTTATTGATATCTTAGACTGCCCTATAACAAATACAGAAATTGATAATGAGTCTTTTGACGAGTTCACAATTGTGACTGTTTTATTTGAAGACGGTACAAAAGCTGTTTTTACAGATGATACTTTATATTCATTAACCGTCAGCAGCAACAAATATATCACCCCAAGAGGACTGCGGGTCGGCGATTCAGTTGAGAAATTGCTAAAATTATATGGAGAGCCGGAATACATTCATGAAGGAGTTTATACTTATGGATACTATATAAGCAATTATGATCTTTTTATAGTGACTACTGATAATGGCACCGTTGGGAGCATTATGATAACTATGATTATGTAGTCTGTATTGATGGATCATGTCTATTGTATTTAATAAAGACAATAAGCTGTGAGGAAACATTTTCAAAGCATAGTTCGGTACGCTAACACACTAACAAACCTGATCTATTGCAATTGCAACAGCACTTCTGTGCATCTGAGACCATAAAATATGCTATGCTTACCAACTTGATATCCTTGCAATGGAACCGATAGCAGGTCCAGCCCAAAGAGGGGCTTACGCGAGCCTCGGCATCAGCTGTTGTCCATACGGCACTGAATCCGGGCATTAATGCAAGAAACGGAAAGTCTGCGTGCAAAGGATGGTGCAATCTTTCATGAAAAAAGCAATCGCCCTTGTTTTATCCATATTATCAGTCGTATTGCTCTATTGTGGATGCGCCCGAATGGCGGCGGAGCATTCTATACCGGATTCCAGCGATAATGTAGCTAACATTGAGCCATCTATACCTGAAGCCTCTGCGGAAGAACCTGTGATACCAACTCCAACACCTGCAGCATCGACAACAGCACCTGAACCACGAGGGACAGCAACCAATACACCATCAATATCGGAGGAATTTAATACTGAAAATGAAGAGCCCAATTCTTTTAATGCTATTATAAGTGCAATAAGTGTAGATGGGATAGTTGATAATGGACTCCTGATAGGAGCGACAAAAGATGGCTCCTGGCATACAATGGAAGATTTAGGTTTACCGGAGCATATTCGAAAAGTTCATGGTGGTTTCCTGATAGGAGCTTCAGAGGACGGCCCATGGTATACAATGGAAGAATTGGGGTTATCGAAAAATATACTAGAAAACCCGGACATACCGTATGCAAGAGGAGGAGAAACATATTATTTATATTCAAAAAATGGATGCGTCGGTACGGTAGTTGGAGAAAAACCTATACTGCATTTAAATATTGGTGGTTTGGAAAAAGTTTTTAATGTTAAGTTTACGCCAATAGAAGCAAACGAGAGTTATTTGATTGGTATAACCGGAGATTGGAACCCGCTTCCAAGGAGGCCGAGTCAAACCAAAGACATGGATTTTTTAGTTGATTTGGACGGTGACGGAAAACAGGAACATTTCCGTTTTACCAGCAAGAAAAGTGAAAAGCCCAATGGAACAGATATCATGATGGCAATATATACAGATGATAAAAGTAAACCGGTAGCGGAAACAATGGTTGTATATAACCTTGTTAAAGGGGCGAAATATGATATTAGCACAATGGATCTGAATGGGGACGGAATCCTGGAAATTATTACTATGCATCTTGGCTCATCTTATGTTGCAGTATCAGTATATGAATTTAAAAACAATAATCTTCAGGAAGTTTTGTCCTCATATACAGGTAATTAATGCTTCGTTGGGAATAAAGATAACGGTAACATGATTAGCTGATTTATTATCCTATTATAAAAACATAAAGCCTTGCAATTGTACTTATTGAGCCAATGCAATTAGGCCGGAATTACACAAATGAATCGCTTTCCTGGATCGGACTTGATACCGGGCGAAATACTCTTTGCACGGTCTGCTTTGTTATTTCGAAGGTTTCGGCTTCAGCTTCTTCCATGAAATAATCCTGTGCGCTAAGCCTCTTTTCCCCTTCCTGCGGAAGGACCAGGGCATATTTGCCGTCCTTGTTCATATGCCTCGCCTTGACGTTATCCTTCAGATAAACCTCCAGGATATGCCGGACACGGCTTTTGGCTTCAGGATCCTCAATGGGAACCAGGAGTTCCACGCGCCTGTCCATATTCCTTTCCATCCAGTCGGCACTGGAGATGAATACCTCCTCATTGCCTTCGTTACAAAAGCAGTAGATGCGGCCATGCTCCAGATACCGGCCTACGATGCTCCTCACACGGATATTCTCGCTTATCCCTTTCAGACCGGGTCTCAGGCAGCACATGCCCCGCACAACCAGGTCAATCTGTACACCTGCGGCAGAAGCACGGTAGAGCCGTTCGATGATTTCCGAATCCACAAGGGCGTTCAGCTTGGCCTTTATGTAGGCCTGCTTGCCTGCCAGGGCATTCCGAATCTCCCGATCGATAAGGGAATTGAAGTGCCTGCGCAGCATGGTGGGCGCCATGACCAGTTTATGAAGCCTTGGCCTCTCGCAGAAGCCGGTGAGGGCATTAAAAACGGTGGATGCGTCCTCCCCGATATACTTGTTGCAGGTCAGAAGCCCGATATCGGTATAAACCTTTGCGGTTTCATCGTTATAATTCCCCGTGCTGATATGGACATACCGGTTGATCCCGTCATCCTCCATCCGGACGATCAGGGTGATCTTGCAATGGGTTTTAAGCCCTACCAGGCCGTAAATCACGTGGCAGCCTGCTTTTTCCAGGCTCTTGGCCCAATGGATATTGTTTTCCTCGTCAAACCTGGCCTTCAGTTCCACCAGCACCGTCACCTGCTTGCCCCGGTCGGCAGCCTCCGCCAGGGCCTTGATGATGGGCGATTTGCCGCTGACCCGGTACAGGGTCTGCTTGATAGCCAGCACGCGGGGATCATGGGCGGCCTTTTGGATCATGTCCACGATGGGTTCAAAGGATTCATAGGGATGGTGCAGCAGGATGTCTTTTTCCCGGATGGCTTCAAAAATGTCTTTCCCGTCTGCAAGGGCCCTGGGTATCCGGGGTGTATAGGGCCTGTATTTCATCTCATCGAACCCTTCCATATCGTACAGCTCGTATAGGAAGGTCAAATCCAGCGGACCATCCACCCGGAAGACATATCCATCCCGCAGTTCCAGCTTCTTCTGAAGGATCCCGGTCAAAAGCTCGCTGGATCCCCTGGATACCTCCAACCTCATCGCCTGGCCACGGATTCTTTGCTTGAGCGACTTCTCAATTTCCAGCAGAAGATCCTCTGCCTCATCCTCGTCTATGGCCAGATCCCCGTTACGGGTCACCCTGTAGGCGCAGGCGGCCTTGATCCGCTTGCCGACATACAGCCTGTCGATGAACATGGAGATCACATCTTCCATGAGGACAAAGGTTCTTCTGCCGATTCCCTTCAGCTCCACCAACCGCGGGAAAACAGACGGCACCTGGACTGTGGCAAAGATATCTTCCTCATGGGATCCGCCGTTATCAATCAGGACACCGATGTTCAGAGTCTTGTTGTGTATCAGCGGAAACGGGCGGCCCGGATCGACAGCCATGGGAGTCAACACCGGATAAACCACGCTGTCGAAATACTCGGACAGATAGGTTACCTGCGCTTCGTTCAATTCACCCGTAGACAGGAGATAAATGCCGTTCTTCCGCATTTCGGGAACAAGTTTTTCGCTCCACAGGGCATATTCATCGGCTACCAGAATGCTGGTCCGCTCGGCTATCCTGTCCAGCTGGGCTGCAGGTGTCAGACCGGTTGCGTCGGGCCGCGTAAAGCCCGCATTGATCTGGTCATTGAGGGAACCTACACGCACCATGAAGAATTCATCAAGATTGGAACTGGCAATGGCCAGAAACTTGAGCCGTTCCAGCAGTGGATTGTCCTGGTTTGCGGCCTCGTCCAGCACCCGCTGATTGAACTCCAGCCAGCTCAATTCCCTGTTGAGCAGGTATTGCGGTTTGGTATGCACCACTGACGGGTTCCCGTTGCGTTCCGCGGGATTTTGTCTTTCCATATCACTTCTCCCCAACCATCCTGTTCCTGATGACCATCTGGGGTTTTAAGCCAAAAACCTCCGAGAAAAACTCCGATTTCATGTTGAAGGTCCAGTTTTCAAGAACGGCTTCCTCCCACGATTCCACCCGGACAATGAATTGATCCCCCGAAACATCCATAGCGCTGATGCTCAGTTTCTGTTTATGGCTGGTATCCATGGCATCGGCCATCCTGATGATGGCGATGAGCTTCATGGCTTTTATTCGCTCTTCGGTTCCCAGCTTCACCAGTCCCGTGCTGCCGAGTTCCGGCGTTTCGGAGCTGTGATAGCGCGCGATACACGCGGCCATGGTAAGTTCTTCGTCGGAAAGGCCGATGATCTGGGAAGCTCTGATGATATTATAGGAATAGACATAATGGGGATCGGAGGCGATATATTTGCCGATATCATGGAGGATGGCCGCAATCTGCAGGATGAATCTCTCCCTTTCGCCCAGTCCATGGATACCGGTCAGCCGGTCAAAGATCTGCAGTGCCACCCTTTCCACGTAGCGCACATGTTTTTCGTTGGTGCGATATCGGGTGGCCATTTCCCGGACACAGGAAAGGATATCGGCATCGAAATCCATGCTGATACCCTTCTCCAGTTCGTCGTTGTACCTTTCAAGGATCAGGCCATCCACCAGCGAAACGCTGGGAATGATGAGCTTGTCGCTGCATGTCTTATCGAGGAACTTCTTGATCAGGATCAGGGAGGGCACAAAGAGTTCAGCGTCAGCCAAGGGAATATCATATTCCTCCGAGAGGGCCCTTGGTGTCTTGCCCAGGGCCTGGACGTAAATACGCTCGAACTGTTCTTTGTCCAGTGAAACTACGCCTTTGTCCACACCCAATCGGGCCAGTTCCGCTAGATAATCCAGCTCGCCGCTGGCAAGGACAAAGTGCTTCAACTCATTGGAGCTTTTCAGGTATTCGACGCTTTCAATATGCGCTTCAATATACTCTTCAAGGACCCTGGAAAAGTTCAGGGTATGCTTTTCGATTTTTGCGATGGATTCCTTGATACGCAGGGCTCCCAGTTTCAGGCTCTGGCTTGAGGCCAGGAGGTTGTTCTCCATCAGGAGCAACTGGATGCTGCCGGCCCCGATATTCAGGATCAGCGTCGGCTCGCTTATATCGATGATGCCATTGTTCATCAGTTGCCATTTGATGGCCTTGTAGGTTAGGAACTTTTCCTGGGAGTTATTGATGATCTCCACATCGAAACCCGTCTGGAACTTGATCCTGTCGATCATGAAATCCCGGTTGGCAGCTTCCCTGAGAGCGCTGGTAGCCACAACCCGCCATTCGGTAACGCCATAATCCGCCATCAGGCGCTTAAATCCCTGGATGGCTTCACAGGTTTTCTTAACGGATTCAAAGCTGAGTTTCCCGTCATTGAAGGTATCCCTGCCCAGGAGGATCAGGTGGTCAACGGTTTCCAGATCCCGGATCCTCCCTTCAGGGGTTACCTCCACAATCTTCATCTTCAGCCTATAGGAACCGATATCAATGGCGGCAAAAAGCCTCGGCGGGCAATACATGGTCACACTCCCCGTTCATTCCATCATACTCAGGATGCCCATTGTTCATGCCTCCGCTTTTGCCCCATATCAATAGCCCAGTTCCTCGCCGACAAGGATGACCTTGATGCGGTCGGGAACCATCTGCTGCCTGAAAACCACATAATCGCAGCATATCCTGTCCTCGCTCCTGCAATCCTGGCAATAGCCGGTATGGACACAGGGCGTCCTGCGCGAAAGACGCACGGTATTTGCCGGAGCGGCGATCTGCCTGAGCCGGTTGACGGCTTCGTCCAGATCGGTCACGATTTTGTTGCAGCCTGCGATGACGATAACATTGTCCGGCCCGTAAATCATGGCGGCCACCCGGTTCCCTCTACCGTCCACGTTGAAGAGTTCGCCTTTTTCGGTAACGGCGTTGGTGCTGGTCAGGAAGAAGTTCACCGAGAAAGCCTTTCGGTGAATTTCGGTCATCTGCTCCGGCGTCAGGCCTTCCGCATAGCGATCATAGAATATGTATCGCCCCGAGCGCAGATGATCGATAACCCCTGTTTCAAAAAGGGTCATGGATCCGCCCACCGCCACCGTGTCGCCTTCCTTCATCAGGGTCTCCAGCAAAGGGACCACATCCTTGCGGGATTCCACATAGAAGGCCTGCATCCTGTTTTTTTGGAGATTCTCCATGGTCCTTTCAATTCTTTTCTTCATGACAAACTGTAGATGCTTATCCATAACAACACCTCTGTATACCCGTATAGTCATATTATACCATAAACGGAAATCGCAAACCCCTGCGGGGCGCAACGCGACCTGTTGTCCGGGACAGGTTTCTGCCAAATGACAAAAATCCGGCCTGGGATCCCGATTGCACCCCAAACCGGATCTTTTGCTATCCTGTCAGCCCCGGGAATTAAAAGTAAAGCTTGGAGGCTTTCAGTATGCCGTCGATAGAACGGAGCTGCTCAAGTATCTCATCGGAAACATCGCTGTCCACGCTGACAAAGGATACGGCCTTGCCATCCTTGCTGTTGCGGCTCCACTGCATGGCAGCGATATTGATATTGTTCTCGCCCAAAAGGGTGCCCACCTTGCCGATGATCCCCGGGACATCCCTGTTCTGCAGGGCCAGCACATACTGGGTCGGTTCAAAATCCAGCTGGTACCCGAAGAAATCCACAATCCTGATGCTGTCCCTGGCAAAAACCGTTCCGGCAATCGAAAGGGTTCTGTCCTTGCGATGGATCTTCACGGTGATCAGGTTGGTGTATTTCTCAAGGGTGCTGGTCTTGCTTTCAATAAGCTCAATGCCCATCTCATTCAGCTTCATCAGTGCATTGACGTAATTCACTTCGGAGTTCATGATGGTGGACAGAAGACCCTTGACCACAGAAATGGTAATGGGTTTGGTATCCAGCCCCACCAGATCGCCGCTGTATATGATCTCGATCTTGTTTATCCTTTCCTTCTCAGCCTGGAAGTAAATGCTTCCCAGTTTTTCACCAAGGCTGAGGAAGGGCTTGAGCTTGTTCAGATCACCTGTGATATGGGGCATGTTGACGGCAGATACCAGTTCGCCGTTCAATACAGCCTCCACCTGCTTGGCCACGCCCAAAGAGCAGTTCACGTTGGCTTCCTTCGTGGAAGCGCCAAGATGGGGAGTAAAGATAACCTGATCCAAATCAAGGAGCTTGTTCCAATAATCCTGCTCCTCAGGAGCCTTGTTGAAGTTGGGCTCAACCTCCTGAACGTCGAGGGCTGCTCCTGCCACATGGCCCGACACAATCGCGTCATAAAGGGCATCCTCGTCAATCATACCGCCCCGGGCCACATTGACAATTCTGACGCCCTTCTTGCACAGGGCCAGCTCGCGCCTGCCGATGAGGTTCTTGCTTTCAGGGGTTTTGGGGATATGAATGGTAATCACGTCCGCCTCTTTCAGCAGGTCATCCAGGTTTTCCTTCCGGATAATGCCCAGCTGGGCGAACCTTTCATCCGATATGTAAGGATCGTAACCCACAATGTTCATGCCCACGCCTTTCAGCTTCTTGGCAACAATGGAACCAATCTTGCCAAGACCGATGACGCCCGCGGTCTTCCCTTCCAGTTCCTCACCGACAAACTTGTTTCTCCTGAAGTCCTTGTTCTTGGCTGCGTGATGCGCCTGGGGGATATTTCTGAACACAGCGAATATCAAGGCAACGCTCAGCTCGGCAGCCGCGTTGGTATTGCCTTCAGGGGTATTGACCACCGTAATGCCGCGCCTGGTGCATTCCGCCACATCAATATTGTCCACGCCATTGCCTGCCCTGCCGGCTACCTTCAGCTTTACTGCCTTTTCCAGCACTTCGTGCGTTACTTTTGTGGCACTTCGTACGATGATTGCGTCGTAGTCTCCGATAACCTCCAAAAGCTCTTCCTTTGAGATGCCAAAAGGCGTATCCACCTCAAAGCCCTTGCTTCTGAGATACTCGATTCCATTTGGAGCCATCTTGTCGGTTACGATAATTTTTGCCATGCTTATACCACCTTTATCCAATTTAGTGTGCGCTTTTTCATACGCCGGGCAAGCCATCGGAATATGGAAATCCAGCTGGCGGAACCATTCCCTGGTCTCAAAAAAGCAAAAAGTCAAACGCGAGTTTGACCTGGCAGATGATGCTTTAAATGCAATGGCCCAATGTGACCCGGTTTATGCTTCAACAGGGTCATGCCATGTGAAACCATGCCGCACTCTGTCCTTTTGCCTGAGAGATACATTCCATGGCGGAACTTGCCCCTTCGGCGCCTTAACGGTCTCTCCAGAGTTCCGTCCGGTCAAGGTCTTTTTACCTGAGAGTATGACTCCTTCGGTGTGCTGCCTGGCAGCCTCTCTCCCTCGGCCTTCATCCGGTTCCGATATTCTGTTTTATGCTGTACGGAAGGTTTGTTAAATATTTAATAATGATTATACTCCAAGGCATGGAAATGTCAAGTGCTTATAAATCTGCCATATTGCACGGAAACGGTGGAATATTTTAGGGATGTTTTGGGCAGAATAAGCATGGCGACCATCACAACCTATCTCATGTGATAGGCCAGTATGAAACGACAGGAGGTTTACCATGCATAAGATTGCGGTCCAGGAAGGATTGGACAGAATCGGCGAGTATCTGGCTGCCAGGGGATACCAGGTTGAAAAGATCGGTTTCGACGCGGCTTCACAGGTAAAGGACAAGGATTACGATGCCATTGTGCTGTCAGGCATCAATGACAATTTCCTGGGCGTCTGCGACACCGTAACCCGTGCCCCGGTCATCATCGCCACCGGCATGACTGAAGAGATGATTTATCAGCAGTTGGAAAAGCGTCTTCAATAGGACAGTGCCTGCTATCTGTCACGTCTGGTTCCCACAAGCGGCACTTCGTCACGGAAGGCCTTTTTTTCAGCCACGCTGAGCCGCTCAATAGCGGGCCTGCCGTCGCTGTACTTCCAAAGCGAAATCAGGGTTGGTTCCACCTCCACCACACATTCGTCATCCAGCCATGAGTAGGTTTCAAACGATCCCTGGTGCAGCCTTGAATATTTTTCCCTGAACCACGGGATATCATAGGGATGCCCCAAGATTGCTGCTGTCCCTTCAATCTGGATATTCTCCATGCATAAGGCCACCCGGAGGTTTTCCCTGATCTGGCTGATCTTCATGGATGCGGCTGATGTCTGGAAGGCTGCCTTCAGCCCATTAAAGACAAAACTCATGTTCCGCGCGGTCACGCGGCCTCCGGCGCAGGTGGCCAGCGCCATGACGGCGCTTTCGCCCAGCTTCGCCAGGATTTCCTGTTCCAGAGCCTCATAAGAGATTTCCACAGTATCCATCCCCCTTGTTTTTGTATTCCTTCCATGCGGAGTGGAATAAGCCTCATTTGGTTTGACATAAAACCATTTGGGTAAAAAAACTGTTTTCAGGGATAGCTTTGATCCGCTATCCTCAGAAATTATCCTTAATTCTTTTAAGCAGGGCGACGAGCTGCTGCTGTTCTTCCTCGGATATCCCCCTGTACAGGGTAGTCATCAGCTCCTCAGAGATTTGAAAAAAAGCCTTCTCCATGGCTGCTCCCTTTGGAGTCAGGGAAACGCAGTAACTCCTCTGATCCTCGGGATCCCGCTTCCTGGTCACATAACCCAGATCCAGGAGTTTATTGACCAGCGCCGTAATGGTGGATTTATCCTTGCCGGTCACCCGCGAAAGCTCCTTCATGGACATTTCCTTATGGATAAAAAGGTTATACAGGATGTTGCCATGGGAGGTGACCAGCCCATGGAGCCCGTGCCGTGCCATCTGTTCTTCGAGGAACCGGTTCGCCCTGTCCCTTATGGCTGATATCAAGGCTAATGCACTGCCTACCATGAGGCCATTATAGTTTGATATCAAATAATTGTCAAGATTCGCCAGGTTTTTTGGGAGATACCTGATGCAGCCTGTCGATTATATGGGCGGACAGGCGCAACGCGTCATTCACGCGCAGCGGACCACAGGCTTACACTGTATCAGGAACGTTTTTTCAGATGGGGTCCCCATGGATCATACATTGAAGCTTCTCTTGGTCATGGTCGCATCCGGCCTTCTGGGCGGAGTGGTAAACTTCATATATAGCTATTCCAATGGAAGAAAAAAGATGGTGCAGTTCGTTGATCTATTGAAATCGATGATCACCGGTGTGGCGGCTGCCCTGCTGATTCCCATCTTCCTGAATACCATATCCAGCAACATCGTCAAGGAATCGGAAACCGATGATGGCAAACTGCTGGTTTTCGCAGGTTTCTGCGTCATCGCCGCCGTCTCATCAAAAGCCTTTATCAAAGCCATTTCCGGCAGAGTCCTGGAACGGGTTAACAGGATCGAGGAGGATGTACAGGCCGTCAAGTCGGAAGTAAAACCGATGGTCCTCAAGCATTCCGAATTTGATGAGGCCAAAAGGCGTAAGGAAAAGGCTGACGGCAGAAACAGCCCTGTTCAGGCAAACAGCGCAGGGGAAACCGTTCCGGATGAAACCAAAAGCATAAAGGTGCTGGAGAAGCTGGCTGACAGCGATTACGCCTTCCGCTCCATCGAAGGGCTTGCCAGCGATGTCAACATGGAGCCCGAACAAGTTCAGGAATGCCTGGAGCATTGCGTCTCCAGCGGCCTGGCCGGACAGATAGAGAACAGCCTGGGTGTCCGTTTTTATATCACGGAGGACGGGCAGAGCCATCTGCTCAGCTATAACGGACAAAACAAAGAAGAACCGGAAGACGCGCAACCGGCTCAACAGGAGTATCCTCAGGAATAGGCTTATTCAGCTGCCATCAGGGCTTCCGCGAAGTCCTGCGGGATGAAGGGCTGCAGATCATCCATCTGCTCACCCACGCCTACAAATTTCACGGGAACGTTGAGCTCGTTCTTGATGGACAGGATGATACCGCCCTTGGCCGTACCGTCCAGCTTGGTCAGGATTAACCCGGTCAGCTGCGAGACTTCCGAGAAGGTCTTGGCCTGGGAGACCGCGTTCTGTCCGGTGGTGGCATCCAGCACCAGCAGCGTCTCCACGGCAGCCCCCGGAAGTTCCCTGTTGATGATGCGGAACAGCTTTTTCAGCTCTTCCATCAGGTTCTTCTTGGTGTGGAGCCGTCCGGCGGTATCGCAGATCAGCACGTCCACCTTCCTGGACTTGGCCGACTGAATGGCATCAAAGACCACGGCCGATGGATCTGCGCCCTCAGAATGCTTGACGATATCTACGCCGGCGCGTTTTGTCCATATCTCCAGCTGGTCGATGGCTGCAGCCCGGAAGGTATCGGCCGCCGCAACCAGCACCTGTTTGCCCTGGGATTTCAGCAGGTAAGCCAGCTTTCCGATGGACGTGGTCTTGCCGACGCCGTTGACGCCGATAATCACAATGACCGACGGCGTTGTGGAAAGGTTCAGGCCGCTCTGCTCATCGCTCAGTCTCTCGGCAATAATGCGCTTGATGGCCTGACGCACCCCTTCAGCGGTGGTGATCTTTTCCTTTTTGACCATATCCCTGAGCTGATCGATGATGGCCACCGAGGTTTCAACCCCAACATCGGCGGTGATCAGGATCTCCTCCAGTTCCTCAAAGAGCTCCTCGTCCACCTTGCCGAAGGATACCAGCACCTGGTCGATCTTCTGCGCAATGGATTCTCTCGTTTTTTTCAGGCCGTTCTTCAATTTATCAAATACGCCCATGGTTGTCCTCCTGCGATTGTAATCTCGGGTAAGCGCATGGCTTCCCATTTACCCGGCGTTCCGCTCAAGGCTCTTGTCCAGCTTCATGGATACCACCTTGGACACCCCGTGCTCCTGCATGGTAACGCCATACAGGGTATCGGCTGCTTCCATGGTGCCCTTGCGGTGGGTGATCACGATGAACTGGGCCTTGTCGGTATAGCGACGGATATATTCTGCAAATTTATAGACATTGGCGTCGTCAAGCGATGCCTCAATCTCGTCCAGTATGTAGAAGGGAGCCGGCCGCATCCGCAGTATGCCGAATATCAGCGCGATGGCCACCATCGCACGCTCCCCGCCGGAGAGCAGCATCATGTTCTGGAGTTTCTTTCCCGGCGGCTGGACAATGATGTCGATGTCGCTCTCAAGCACATTTTGCTCGTCAGCCAGCCGCACCTCGGCATGACCTCCCTCGAACAGTTCCTTGAACACCAGGTTGAAATTGCGGTTGATCAGCGCAAACTGCTCGACAAACTGTTTTTTCATCACCTGGGTGATCTCGTGGATGACCTTGTTGAGCTTTTCCTCGGATTTCACCAGATCATCCCGCTGGGTTTTCATGAAACCATAGCGTTCCCTGGTTTTGGCGTAATCCTCTATGGCCGCCACATTCACAGGGCCCAGATCCCGGATCTCGGCCTTCAGTTCACCAATTCGGGTCTGGGTGGCCCGGACATTGGTGATCTCCTGCCTGAAGGGTTCCGCGTTGCCGTAGGTCAGGCCGTATTCATCCCATAACCTGTTCTGGATGGTTTCCAGCTCGGCCTCCATCTTGGCCTTCCTGGCTTCCAGCCTTCCCAGCTCTTCCTGCAGGCTCATGATGGTGTTATTATGGCCGGTTACGGCATCCAGCATGCCTGCCAGCTCTTCCTCCAGCACCCGCATCTCTTCGGCAAGGCTTTCGGCCTTAAGTTCCAGGCCGGTTTTTTCTTCGTTCAGGCTGCGGATTTTCTCCCGGAGGCCTTCAATGGCAGCCCGGAACTCTTCAATGCGCTGCAGGTTGTGCCTGCGGTCGGCTTCGCGCTTTTCCAGGCTTCCCGAGAGGCTGGCCTGCTCCTCCTTTATCTGGGCAAGCTGTTCTTTCATGTTCTGGATGCTCTCGGCTATGGAATTGACCGAAACCCGGTAATCGTTGATGTCCGCATGCAGCGCATCCCGTTTTGCCTGCTCGTCCTTGTTCTTTATCTGATGAGACTTGATAAGCTCCTTCAGGGCCTGGATCTCATCCTCTATCCTGCGGGCGTTCTCGGTCTCCTGGGCGCTTTCGTTCATGACCTTCTGAATATTCCGGTCAATCTCCTCTTCCTGCTGCCTCAGCAGCTCCACCCTGGCCGACAGGCGCTTGATGTTTTCAAGGATCCTGGCCACATGGCTCTCGTCCCTGAGCCTGACCAGTTCCAGATCGGAAAGCGCTTTCCGGCTTGCTTCCAGCTCTTCGGCGTTCTGCCTGCTTTCCTGTTCAGCGGCACTGATCGTCTCTTCCAGTTCCTTCTGGCGTTTGACCGCCTCCCTGATCTTGTCCTCCAGTTCCCTGATCACCCTGTGCCGGCTGATCAGGCTGGACAGCTTGGAGGACTGGCTTCCGCCCGTGATGGAACCGCCGGCGTTCAATAGTTCCCCCTCTCTGGTCACGATGCGGAAGGCATAGCTGAACCGGCGCGCCATCTGGATGGCTGAATCCATGTTGTCCACAATCACTGTCCTGCCAAGGAGATTCAGGATGATGCCCTTGAACCGGCCGTCGCAGGAGACCATGTCGGAGGCGATGCCCTCAAAACCCGGCATGCTGCGGACCTGGCTTAAGATTTCAGGTTCCAGGGTTCTGGGTTTGACGGAAGAGACGGGCAGGAAGGTGGCCCGCCCCAGGTTATGGCGTTTGAGATATTCAATGGCCCGCTTGGCCGCGTATTCATCATCGGTGATGATGTTCTGGAGAGCGCCGCCGAGGCAGACCTCGATAGCCACCTCGTAAGCTTCACGGACGGTGATCAGCTGGGCCAGCGCTCCGTGGATACCCCTTCCGAATTCCTTATCGTCATGGCAGGCCTTCATGACAGCTTTGACGCTGTGGCTGTAGCCTTCCATGGTGGCTTCCATGTCCAGCAGCACCTTGCGCCTTGATTCCAGGCTGTGAAGGTCGCGCCTTACCGTGTCGCAGGTATTCCGCAGGGACTCCAGCCTGCCCATGATCTGGTTTTTCTGCGCTTCCAGGCGATCTGCCGTTTCCCTCGCGGCAGCGATCGCCTCCCGGGTCTTGCGCAAAGAGGCTTCCAGGTCCTCTTTCGTCATCTGCTCCCGGTCCTTTTCCAGGATGGCCTGGCGAATATCCTCCGCAAGCCTGTTCTTCAGCTGCCGGTAGTTTTCCAGGTCGTTCCTCAGGTTGTTGGCCCGGATCCTGGAATCGGACAGCTGATCCTGCTTGTCCATCACGGTTTGCTTGGCCTCTTCAATGATCCGCTCGCTCTCATCCAGTTGGGTCATGATGGCGGCAAGCTGCTGCTCGGCCTCTGCCAACAGGTTTGCAAACCGTTCCGAGTCTTTGGTCAGCTGCTGGAGCCTTTTTTCCTTGCGCTCGGCCTCGGCTTCCAGGGCGGCCATCCTTCCCTGGAAGTTCCGAATATCCTCGCCATAGCCTTCATTGCTGGAATGGAGGTGGTTGATCTTCTCTTCATAAACCCGGATATTGCTTTCGTTCTTTTCGATCCCGGTTTCCAGGCTATGGATGGACTGGCGCACGCTCTCGGCCTCTTGTTTGAGCCTTTCCAGCCGCTCGTTCTTGCTCCTGTTGCTGTTGCGTATATTCTCTATCCTTCTGTTTTCTTCATCGATCTGTTCCTTCAGCCCGTCGGCCTGGCCATCCACTTCTTCAATCCGTTTTTTCAGCTTGTCAATGGTGTCCAGGAAAAGGCTGACTTCAATACCCTTCAGTTCGTTGCTGAGGTCGATGAATTTCCTGGCTTTCTCGGCCTGCTGGGCCAGCGGTTCCAATTGTGCCTCCAGCTCAGCGATGATGTCATTGATGCGAAGAAGGTTCTGCCGGGTGCTCTCCAGCTTCCGCTCGGCTTCCCTTTTCCGGGCCTTGTACTTGGTGATGCCGGCCGCTTCCTCGAAAACCTGCCTTCTTTCCTCGGAACGAGCGCTTAATATCTCGTCGATGCGGCCCTGCCCGATGATGGAATAGCCCTCCCGGCCCACACCGGTGTTCATGAAGAGCTCGGTAATGTCCTTCAGCCGACAGGGTGTTTTATTGATGGCATATTCACTTTCCCCCGACCTGTACATCCTCCGGGTAATGGTTACCTCGGAAAAATCGATGGGAAGGGTCCTGTCGCTGTTGTCGATGACCAGTGACACCGACGCAAACCCCACAGGCTTCCGGTGCTGTGTTCCGGAAAAAATGACATCTTCCATGCGGCTTCCGCGCAGGGTTTTCGCGCTTTGCTCCCCGAGAACCCAGCGCACGGCATCGGCGATATTGCTCTTTCCGCTGCCGTTGGGACCCACGACCGAAGTCAGTCCGGAGTTGAAATTCAGCACAATTTTATCGGCAAAAGATTTAAAGCCCTGTATTTCAAGGGATTTCAGATACAAACCGTACACCTCTGAGCATAGAGATTAAAAAAGATCTACATCATTGTATCACAGAAAGGTTATTTAAAAAATAGCTCGATAATCCCATAGCTGTCTACGGGTTTATAGGCGCAAATCCTCCTGTTCGCCCTGGACTGGATTTCCTTGAAGGCCTTGTTCAGATCAAACCCGATTTCCTGGTTCGGGCTTATCTTGACGGCAATCGAATCGTGGCCCTCCCTGGCTTTCCTGGACGCATAGGAGACAAATGCGTCATACCCGATGGCGATGAGATCGTTATAGACATAATAGTTATGCTCTGTGGAGACGCAGACAGGATAACTGGTTCTGTCCCACCGGTGATCCCTGCCGATATCCTCATCGGGCAGGTTGAAATAGGTATGGATCAGCTTGTTGCTCCCGTCTTTCATGATTGGATCATCCCATGTGGCATCGAGATGATAATATTTCCCTTCGATTTTAACGATGTTCCAGGCATGGCTCTGATATGTGCCCGTAAAGCTGTTCAGCGCCTGGCCGGTCACCAGCAGGCATTCCACCCCGGCCCGGTCAAGCAGCAGCTTTATCGCCTTGGCATAACCTTCGCAGACCGCCTTTCCAAGGCACAGGACGCCATAGGCAGAGTTGGCTTCGGGAGATCTAGACGGGGTCGGATCATAGGTGCAATGATTGACGATATAGTCATGGATGACAAGCTCCTTCTGAAAATCGGTCATGCCGGGCCGGATCAATTCCCTCAGCAGGGCTTCGGCCCTCTCCTCCAGAAGCCGCCTGTGTTTTTTCACGATCTCGATATCCAGGCTGTAATCGAATGTGAGCAGGCCGTCGCTCCGGTAAATCAGGCCTGTATTGTAAAGAATCTCGGGCGTGTCGTTAAGCACATCCTGCCAGACGGCGAAGACCTCCTCCGGGGTATCGGAAGCGGTATTGACGGGAAGCATGATGGATTCGGACACCGACAGAAGCGCATCGCGGATCAGCTCATAGACGACCTCCCGGTCGGAGGGTCGATACGCATAACCGGGAAGGCGCATGCCGGTTCCTGATGCAGGATCGCTGAGAATAAAACCATATTTTGCTGCCGTTATGGCACTGATATACCCTTTCCCTATCAAATCCTCCATCAGATGACGTCTGTCGGGAAGCCTTGCCTGAAGCGCGGCATAAAGGATACCCACCGCGTCATCCTTTATCAGGACCTTTTTGCTGAGGATGGTAACAGCCCTTTCGTCCAGCCCGCTGATCTCACCCAGGAACGCCATCGGGCGAAGAAGGACTTCCGGGGAATCGGTGCCATAGCCCATATTCCTGAGGATCATGGCGGCAAAAGTGTCGCTGTCCATCCATGCCCTGGGACTCAGGGTGCCCGGGGATGTGCCTGCCGCCATGCCTGTTTTGACGGCATAGGCTATATATGGACGCGCAGAGGGCGCGATGAGATGGCTGTCGGAATACCGGGAGAGGATTCCGTCCACCTCGCTTTGGGTTAGCGCATGGACTTCATCCTTCTTCCCGAACAATTTGACAAGGGCCACAACAGCCGCCTGCCTCTGGAGCTTAGCCCCCGGCTTCGCATCAAAAGGCTCGGTATACCAACCGTCGATGATGCCCAGGGCATGGAGCAGGGCGGCCTCAGCCTCATATCGGGCGGCGGACACCGGCACTATAGCAAAAGAGGATATGAAAACCAGGAAAACCAGAAGGATAATGATGAACTTTTCCGGTTTTTTCATCATATTCTCCCTTACTTCGATCTAGCTTCATTATAGTGCCTGTCCGCCCAAAACGACAATAAAATTCTGTTACATTTTCTCAATGACAGCAATAAAGGCGTTAAGCGCCGGGATTTCGAGGCGGGATCACACCGGGGAATCCTGGCCCCTGTCCTTCAGCCTGACATAATCCTGGCGTTTCTTGATGTTTTTGTACGCCGGGCGGATGATCCTGCCGCCGTTGAGATGTTCCTCGATAATATGGGCACACCAGCCCACCACACGGGCTATCGCGAAGATCGGCGTATTCATTTCCACAGGTATGTCCAGCATGTTATAGACAAAACCGGAATAAAAGTCGATATTGGCACACATGGGTTTATCGGATTTCTTGATTTCCCTGAATACCTCGGGAGCCAGTCTTTCGACCCGCTTATGCAGTTCAAACTCTTCCATTCTGCCTTTCTGGCAGGCAAGCTGTTCAGCCTGCTCACGCAGCAGGATGCATCGCGGATCCGACAGGGTATACACCGCATGGCCCATACCGTAGATCAGACCGGAACGGTCGAAGGCTTCCTTTCTGACGATTTTGGCCAGGTAATCACGGATCTGGGCATCGCTCCCCCAATCCTTGACCTCACGCTTAAGATCCTCCATCATGCCGATGACCTTGCTGTTGGCGCCGCCATGCTTGGGCCCCTTAAGGCTTCCGATGGCTGCCGCCAGCGAAGAGTAGATGTCGGTTCCAGAGGATGAAACAACATGGGCCGCAAAGGTGGAGTTGTTACCGCCGCCGTGCTCGGCATGCAGCACGAGGGCCAGGTCAAGAACCTTTGCCTCCAGCGGCGTATACTCGCCCGATGCCCTCAGCAGCATCAGCAGGTTTTCGGCCGTGCTCAGTTCCGGCCTGGGCTTATGTATCACAAGGCTCTTCCCGTCGAGGTAATGGGCCTTGGCCTGATAGCTGTATGCAGCCATCAACGGGAACTTGGCGATCAGGTTCACGCTCTGCTTCAGCAGGTTCTTCACGCTGGTATCATCCGGATTGTCGTCATAGGAGTACCAGATCAGCACCAGCCGGGCCAACTGGTTCATCAGATCACGGCTGGGTACATTGAGGATGTTGGATCGCACAAAGTCCTCGGGGATGCTCCTGTACGCTGCCAGCACGCTCCTGAACTGCTCCAGTTCCCTCTCCGTGGGCAGATCGCCATGGAGAAGAAGATAGGCGCATTCCTCAAAGCCAAACCGGTCTTCGGACAAAAAGCCTTCAACCAGGTCGTAGATGTCGATGCCCCGGTAAATGAGCCGGCCTTCCACCGGAATTTTCTCATTTTCGTCTATCACGTAGGCATGGACCTCACCGATCTCGGTGAGCCCGACCAGCACACCCGAACCGTCTTCATTCCTCAGACCTCTCTTGACGTTGTATTTGCTGTAAACGCCAGGCATAAACCTGCATTTGATTTCGGCCGCTTCCCCCCAGATGTCAAAATAGTTGTCCAGTTCAGCCTGGGTTATCTCCTTAAGCATGAAAGCAACCTCCTTGTGAGATAGCTGTTGTCGCCATATTCGATTTTTACTATTGTATAAAAATAATACGCATGCGTCAAGAGATTTTGCAATTATCATCATGCGATATTGCAAAAATCCTTGTGCCTGCATTTTTCGAACCCGTCCACAAAAACCAACAACGCATCTGGTGGTCTGCATAAAGCCGCCCAGACAGACTGTTCCATTTTTCACAAGTTGGGAGATTGCATGTCCATACTTGCAATTCCGTGAATAATATTACGGTGAGGCCTGCATAAAAATATAGGACAACGAAACCCGCCGCTTCTGGCGCCCCAACAACCTATAATGGCGAAATTGGACATAAAATCTCATGAGAAAGATCTTGACATGCGGTTAACGATATGAAAAAAGACCCGCGTGCGATACTGCTGCGCGGGCCATGGCAAAGCAAACATGACAAGAAAGAGATGATGGGCTTAGTATTCCCTGCTCTTGGTGTATTGGGAAGCGGGTTTTTCCATGTCAACTTTTTTCCCGCCCTTGAGCACCACCGAGTCGTAAGTGGTATCCACGATCATCCACCGATCCTCGTCGGCCAGGTAGACCTCGTTCCAGGCATGGTAGCCTTTCACGTTTGTGGAGTACCCCTTGATCAGCTTGCAGGGTATGCCCTGGCTTCTCAGCATGGCGGCAAAGACAGCGGAATAATCGTAGCAAATCCCCTTGCCATCGCGGAGAATCTCATCGATGTTCGGTACATAGGTGGTCGGGATGTTGTTGATCTTGTCATAATCATAGCTGAGATTTTCAACCACAAAGCGGTAAATGGCACCGATCTTTTCCCTGTCGGTCTTAAGTCCGGCAGTAAGCTCCTTTGCCTTCTTGATGGTTTCCATATCCTGATTCCAGTTCACCGTCTGAATGGAAGCCAGAAAGACCTTCAGCGGGTTGTCCATCTCTGCCTTGATGTTCTGGGACCTGACCGCCCGGTACTTGGTTCCCTGGATATTTTCAAAGATAACGACCTGGTAACTGCCGTTTCCGAGCTGGAGAGGGAAATACTCAAAAGAGTTCCGCCCAAACAGATCATAGTCATAGGTGTCTTCACTCTTCTGGACGCGGGTCTTGGTTCTCTTTTCGGCCGCAGGCGCATAGCGGGCACCCACAGAGCCGTCTGGAACCCTGGTATTGTCAAACTCGCTGTTAACCTGGGCTATCGGGCTGCCGATCAGTGAAGCGCCAACAATCAGCGCTATCAGCACTTTCAGCATAGGACCCCCCTCACTTAATCAAGCAAAAAACATATCCGTTTTCTCTTTTTTTACCAACTTCCGAACCAAAACAAACACATTGATGAACGCCCGGAAATTTCATCCATTCCCGGTAAAAGCAAAAGCTCGGCTTCCGCAGGCCGGTTTCTTCTCTTTAAAACCTTCCCTTTATTTCCCAGTCGCCCGCATGTCCTGCCAAGCCGCATGGCACATGGTTCACAGTCAGCTGAAGTAATCGACGATGGCTTTCTGGCAGGACTGCTTGCAGATGATGAACAGGGTATCCCTCTCCCTAAGCACGGTTTGTCCGTTGGGAACAATGGTCTCATTGCCCCGGATAACCGACATGATCATGGCTTCCTTCGGAAGCTTCATGTCCATGATCTTTCTGTCGCAGGCCTGGGACTTCTTCGAAACAACAACTTCGCTGAGCATGAGATCGCCCTGTTTCAGTTTTGCCAGCGTTTTACCGCGGAAAAGTCGATCTCTTTTTCTATCATCTCGGCGATGATGGAAGTGCTGGAAACCGAAATATCCACGCCCAGCTTTTCAAACACGGCAATGTTCTTGGGATTATTGACCCTGGCAATGGTTCTGCGGACATGGAAATTGCGTTTGGCCAACTGGCAGGCTATCAGGTTGTCCTGGTCCTGTCCCGTTACCGCAATAAACACATCGGCATGCTGGGCCCCGGCTTCTGAAAGCAGGTTGATGTCGGTTCCGTCGCCGTGCACCACGGCCACCTCCAGGTCCGAGGCCAGCTTGCTGCAATACTCCTGGTTCTTCTCGATAACCGTAATCTTATGTTTGTTGGGCAGCAGGGTTTTCACAAGGTAGTATCCCACCTTGCCTGCGCCGATAATGAATACGTTCATGGCAACATCCTTACAAGGCTGCTTTTATTGTATTAATCCACTTTTCCCGCAATGACAAGCTTGCTGCCCTTTTCCACCACCGTATAGGGATGGGCAAAGGTGAACCGGCCATCCTTCAGGATGCCGAAGATGAACCGGTCATCCTTCCGCCTGATATCGATAATCTGGCTTCCCACCAGGTCCGGATCCACATCCTCTATGGTGAAGGAAATCGTGTTTGATCCTATGGTGCAGGTGGTTTCAAAAGGCTTACCAGTCAGGAAAGCCGCAATGGTCTCCACGGTCAGGTTGGTGGGGCATATGGTTTCCAGCCCGAACTGGTGGAAGATATCCTCCCGGGCCGGATTGTAAATCCTTGCCACTACGCGCGGAATCCCGCACAGATCCTTGGCCACCTGGCTGACCATGATGTTCATGTTGTCATCCGGGGTTACCGCGGCCAGGGCATCCGCCTGATCGATACCGGCCTTTTTGAGGATGTCCTGGTCAATGGGAACACCCACCACCCTAAGTCCGCTAAAATCGTCATCCAGCTTCTCAAAAGCGGATTCATCGCTGTCGATGACGGCCACATCATAGCCTTCGCGGGAAAGCTTGCTGGCAAGGCCCGATCCCACCTTGCCACACCCTGCGATGATGATATGCATGGTACTTCCACCTCGTCGTTATCCAAGCAGCTTGTCAAGGCGCGTTTTAATCTCCAACAGGAAATCCCTGGTGTTGACCTTCCTGATCCGGGGCAGGCTGGACAGGGCAGCCAGGTCCCCGGTCATCACACCTTCCTCTATGGTCATCTTGGTAGCTTGCTCAAGTTTATCCGCGAAATCAATCAGATCCTTGAGCCCGTCAAGTTCGCCTCTCTTTCTGAGGGCACCGGTCCAGGCGAACAGGGTCGCCACCGAGTTGGTGGAGGTCTCCTCGCCCTTGAGGTGCTTGTAAAAATGCCGCTGCACCGTACCATGGGCCGCTTCATACTCATAGTACCCTTCCGGCGATACCAGAACCGATGTCATCATGGCCAGGCTTCCGAACGCGGTGGCCACCATGTCGGACATCACATCGCCGTCATAGTTCTTGCATGCCCATATGAAGCCGCCCTCGGAGCGCACCACGCGGGCTACCGCATCATCGATGAGGGTATAGAAATAGGTGATGCCCGCTTCCTCAAACTGCCGACGGTATGTAGAATCATAGAGTTCCTGGAAGATATCCTTGAACCGGTGGTCATATTTCTTTGAAATGGTGTCCTTGGTGGCAAACCAGAGGTCCATCTTCTGGTCCAGGGCATATCTGAAGCAAGCATGGGCAAAGCTTTTAATGGAGGCTTCGGTGTTGTGCATACCCATAAGCACCCCGGGTCCGTTAAAATCATGGATGACCTGGCGGGTCACGTTGCCGTCCCGATCGGTGAAGACCAGCTCGGCCTTACCAGGCCTGTCAACCTGCATCTCGGTATTTTTATAGATATCCCCGTAGGCATGGCGGGCGATAACAATGGGCTTCTTCCAGGTCTTTACAAAAGGCTCAATCCCTTTCACGAGGATGGGCGCCCGGAAGACGGTGCCGTCCAGGATAGCCCGGATGGTGCCGTTGGGGCTCTTCCACATCTGCTTCAGGTTGTATTCCCTGACCCTTTCCGCATTGGGTGTGATGGTGGCGCACTTGACGGCAACACCGTATTTTTTGGTGGCCAGGGCCGATTCCACGGTCACCTGGTCGTCGGTCTCGTCCCGGTGCTTCAGTCCAAGATCATAATATTCTGTCTTCAGATCGATATAGGGCTCTATGAGGATTTCCTTTATCCATGCCCAGATGACCCGGGTCATCTCATCCCCGTCCATCTCTACCAGCGGGGTTTTCATCAGGATTTTAGCCATTCTTTAACCTCCAATCAGAACTGCTTCTTTATCCAGGGAAGCTTTCCGCCTGTTTTGAGGATTTCGGCATCCAGCTTCGAAAGAGTATGCTCTAGCTCGATAACCGCTCCGGTGGTTTTGTTGGTCAGCTTGCATGGACCGAGGAGATCGCCGATGGCGATTTCCAGGTCATCCCCCTCGGATATCCTGTCGTAATCCTCAGGATTTTTGAAGGTCAGCGGTACAATACCGAAGTTGATCAGGTTGGCCAGATGGATCCTGGCGAAGGACTTGACCACAACAGCCTTCACGCCGAGGTACTTGGGCGCCAGCGCCGCATGCTCACGGCTGGAGCCCTGGCCGTAGTTTTCACCACCGATGATGAAACCGCCGCCGTAGGACCTGGCCTTCTCGTAGAAGGAAGGATCCACCGCTTCAAACACATGCTTGGAGATTTCCGGGATGTTGCTGCGCAGGGGCAGGATCTTGGCACCGGCAGGCATGATATGGTCGGTGGTGATATTGTCGCCCACCTTGATCAAAGCCTTCCCTTCCAGCTTGTCGCCAAGGGGTTCAAAGGACGGAAGCGGCCTGATGTTGGGGCCCCTGACAATCTCAACCTTTTTGGCTTCTTCCTCGGGCAGGGGCTTGATGATCATATTGTCGTTAACGAAGAACTTCTTGGGCAGCTCGAACTTGGGAGCTTCTCCCAGTTCCCTCGGATCGGTCAGATAGCCGGTTATGGCTGTGGCCGCCGCAGTTTCAGGGCTTACCAGGTACACCTTGGCATCCTTTGTGCCGCTGCGCCCCTCAAAATTGCGGTTGAAGGTTCTCACCGAAACGCCCTCGGAACGCGGCGCGCAGCCCATGCCGATACAAGCGCCGCAGGCGTTTTCCATGATCCTGGCGCCGGCACGGACTATGCTGGCATAGCCGCCGTCGGCAATCAGGTGTTCCACCACCTGTCTTGAGCCGGGGCTGATGGTCAGGTGCAGGTTCTCCGCGACGGTTTTTCCGTCCAGGATGGCAGCCACCATCATCAGATCCCTCAGGGATGAATTGGTGCAGGAGCCGATGGCTACCTGATCCACCTTGATGGGGCCCACTTCACGCACCCTTCTCACATTGCCCGGGCTGTGGGGAAGGGCCACCATGGGTTCAATCTCGGACAGGTTGATTTCGATGACCTCATCGTAGGTCGCATCTTCATCGGGCACCAGAAGCTGCCAGTCCTCTTCCCTGCCCTGGGCTTTCAGGAATTCCCGGGTGATCTCATCGCTGGGGAAGATGCTGGTGGTACAGCCGGTTTCGGTTCCCATATTGGTGATGGTTGCCCGGTCGGGAACGCTCAGGGTTTTCACGCCCTCGCCAAAATATTCGAAAACCTTGCCCACATTGCCTTTAACATCCACGCGCCTCAGCACTTCCAGGATAACATCCTTTGCGGAAACCCAGTCGTTGAGGCGACCCGTCAGTTTGATGCCCACAATTTTGGGATACTTGATTCGGAATGGCGCGCCCGCCATGGCGCATGCCACGTCCAGTCCGCCCGCACCCATGGCAAAGCAGCCTATGCCGCCGGCAGTAGGCGTATGGCTGTCAGAGCCGATAAGTGTATTACCCGGACGCGCGAAGCGTTCCAGGAATACCTGGTGGCAGATGCCGTTGCCCGGCCTGGAGAAATAAAGACCGTACCTTTTGGCAACGCTCTGAAGGTACAGGTGATCGTCCGCGTTCCTGAAATCGGTCTGCAAGGTGTTGTGATCGACAAAGCTGACGCTGAACTGGGTTTTGACGCGATCAATGCCTATGGCCTCGAACTGGAGATAGGCCATGGTTCCCGTGGCGTCCTGGGTGAGCGTATTGTCGATTTTCAGGGCCACTTCCTGCCCTGCAACAGCCTCCCCTTCCACGATGTGCCTGGATAGAATTTTTTCCGTAATGGTTCCTGCCATGTGTTCTATCACCCTTGCTATGTTTTTTATTGTGAATTCAGGGACCCGCAAGAGCCCTGAAATAAAATCAAGGCGCCGGTTATTTCTGTGGTTGGATAATGCGCCCATCCCATGCCCGTTCCAAAAAACGGCGGGCCATCCTTTTGTGAACAAACCTATTATATAATACACCACCCCGGGTGACAAGCCGGACATGACCTGAACGCCGTTTCAGACCGCGCTGCCTTTATTGCTTCTTTTTTTACGCTTTAGCCCGATATTATCTATCCAGAGCCCAAGGAACAGATCAGCAATTTCACCAATTAACTCTATGAAAAACTCAATCATACGCGCTCCCCCCTGTTCTTGTCAGGCAACATATTATTATATGAGATATCGGGACAGCCGGAAGCTGTTGCGTATTCGATAGGTATTATATATGGGTATCCCCTGATTTTTAAGTGAAAAAGCAAAAATTTAATGCATATTTAATCATTTTGCTAAAGGCTTTTAATCCTTGTCCAAGAACAGTGAACCGTATCTCTAATGATGTGTAAAGACACTTCACTTTTTATAACAGCTCTGATAGAATCCAAGCATGTAAACCATAAACGGGGAGTTGGCGCCATGGATTACGAGAGCTATGAGAAAGCGGAAAACAAGGTTCTTTTGCTCTATTTTCTCAAGCACATCCGGATACCCGTCAGCAACATGCAGTTAACCCGAATCATGCTGGAGAACCGTTTCATGAACTATTTTCTGCTGCAGCAGGGATTGCACGAGCTGATCAAGGACAAGCTGGTGAACTGCGAAACACGGGACAGCCTCGACTACTACACCCTTTCCGCCCAGGGCGAAAAAATCCTTGAGATGTTTGAAAATATCCTCCCCGCCGGCATCCAGGCCAGGGTCAGGGAGGTTGCGGAGGCAAACCGGCCCGCCGTCAGGCAGGAAGCCTCGGTCATCGCCGAGTACGTCCTGGAGAATGAGAACGAATATGAGGTGAAATGCAAGATCGTTGAGGATTTCAAGCCCCTCATCGATATTCGCCTGTCGGTAGGATCAAGGGATGACGCCAGGCTCATCTGCAACAACTGGAAGGCCAAAGCCAAGGAGATCTACCCCCAGGTCATCGGCGTTCTCCTGGGCAAGGATAAGGAATAGCCACACTAGTGATCCAGCAGCATGGATTTGATGAAAGCGAAGAATTCCCTGAGATAACTGTTCAGCACAATGACCGACGGTGTGGGAGCGGGTATGGCATAGGCCTCAAACCCGTTCCTTTTGGCAAGGATCCTTGCCCTGAGCACATGGAAATCGCTGGTGACAAAAACCAGCCTGACCGTTTCCCCGGGCTCCGCCCCGATCAGGGCACGACTGTACCTGAAATTCTCCATGGTGCTGGTGGAGCGGGTCTCCCTGAGGATGGCGTCTTCGGGAATACCCGCATCGATCAGGTATTTCGCCATGGCATCCGCCTCAGGCATGGGCTCGTCGGCTCCTTGCCCGCCCGATACGATGATGGTCACATGGGGATTGGCACGATAATAGGCTACCGCCTCATCCAACCGGTTGATCAGGGACAGGGTGGGCCTGCCGTCAGGCCAGATGCCGCACCCCAGAACAAGCAGGTAATCCACCTTACCGGCCAGTTCGGCACGATGCAGCAGCGGGTCGGCAATGATCAAACCTTCAACCAGAACAAAGATGGCCAGGCATACGATGAGAATCACCCGCAAAAGCGTTCTCAGCCGCTTGCTTTTCAAGACGGGCCTTTCCACGAATGCCATCTTGAACGCAGCAGCAATCAGAACCAGGCCGATCAGACCGGGCAGCACAATTCCCAGGTTGACATTCCTGACATAATACCAGGTAAAAGCCGAATCCAATATCAAAAGGGCGCCCAAAACCGTAAACAGGACGCTGAACAATCTCTTTTTGTCCAATGCCAACCTCACTCAGTTTAATTCAGGATAGTCCTGATACAACCCCCTGAATGCTATTTGATCTCCTGTATTTCAATGGTGTAAATCGTCACGTTCTCCAAAGGCTTGTCGGCCTCGTCGGTCTCCACGGCAGCGATTTTGTCCACCACATCCATGCCTTCGTAAACCTGACCGAACACGGTATGCACAAAGTTGAGCCCCGGTGTGCCCCCATGTTTCTTAAACAGCCCTATCAGATCCTCGGGATAACCGGCTTCCTTCATGGCGTTGACTTCGCCTTCGGTGATCTGGTCCCTCTGGACGATGAAGAACTGGCTTCCATTGGTGTCTGGTCCGGCATTGGCCATGCTCAAGGCGCCCCTGTAATGGAGCAGGTTCAGGGAAAACTCATCCTCAAAAGGCTCACCCCATATGCTTTCGCCACCGGTACCATCGCCTTTCGGATCCCCGCCCTGGATCATGAAGTCATCGATGACCCTGTGGAAGGTCACATTATCATAATAGCCGTTCTTCGAATGGGTTACGAAGTTTTCCACCGCTTTGGGAGCTTCTTCGGGAAACAGCAGGATCCTGATATCGCCCATGCTGGTTTTCATGATCGCAACGGTATCCCCTGCCTTCGGCTCCCTGAGCTGGTATCCGGCAATATACTTCAGCTGGGTTGTTTCAGTGGACTCGGGTGTCCCGGTGGGATTCTGGGTCTTGTCTTCCTCGCTTGGTGCCATTTTGGATGTGCAGCCTCCTGTCATGAATAATACAATCAGTGCAACGATTGCGAAGATCCTTATGTTTTTCATCTGTCGTTCCTCCATTTGCCCGTGTACCGGCAATCCGTCCTTTATCGCCGGGCGAATCCCATTTTAATGCCCGAACTATTCGGAGAACCTATTATACCACATCGTTCGGACGCATGAAACCATGCTCTGGTCAAAATGCGGCTGCCCGGCTATGCTGGCAATGGGATGCCCTGTTGGTTGTGAGTGTGACTTTGTTACTGTATAATTAATCCTAGCAGCATTATATTATTAACAAAGACAGTTCAAATTAACCTGACAGATTCCAAAGCATATGACAGGTTTTTTGAAAGGAGTATGATCCCTATGAATATTACGAAAGCCAATTTTGAAGCGGAAGTTCTGAAATCCGACATACCCGTTCTGGTTGACTTCTGGGCTCCCTGGTGCGGGCCATGCAGGATGCTCAGCCCGGTGATCGAGGAGCTTGGCCGCGAGTTGAAGGATCAGGCAAAGGTTGTGAAGATCAATGTGGACGAGGAGCCTGAGCTGGCCTCCCAGTTCGGGGTCATGAGCATTCCAACCGTCATCGCCTTCAAGAACGGAAAAGCCACCTCCAAGGTTGTTGGTTTCCGGGCCAAGGAAGAGCTGAAAAGCCTGCTGTTGAAGTAGTCCCTACCACATATAAAACCAATTCCTGTTTACCCCGAATCTCAGCCCGACTTTATTGAGGTTCGGGGTTTTAATATGCTTAATGGTTATCAGATGTTCGCCCGTCTCCAGGATGAAGGCGAAAATATCAGCAGAACAGGCAAGATTTCAAGCCTTCCGACAATCATGTCAAGCGATAAAACGATTTTGCTCAGCAGTGAAAAGCTTGAAAAATTACCCATAGGTCCTACCAGCCCGAGACCCGGCCCGACATTTCCGATGGCACTGATCACCGCAGTGACGGATGTTACCAGGTCTTTCCCCTCCAGTGTCACGACGAGGGTGGAGCATGCGATAGCTACCAGATAGAAGAAAAAGTACGTCAAAACGCCGATCTGGGTTTCCTCATCAACAACTTTACCCCCGATCTTCACGCTATAAATTGATCTGGGATGTATAATCTTGACCACTTCACGCTTGGCAATCCTAAACAACAGGAGAATCCGGATGCATTTCATGGCGCCTCCTGTTGATCCGGCGCACGCCCCCACAAACATCAGGATGATCAGGATAACCTTGCTAAATGTAGGCCAGAGGTTAAAGTCTGCTGTGGCATAGCCGGTTGTGGTAATGATGGAACTGACCTGAAAGGATGCGTGTCTCAGGGCCTCCCCAAAATTTTGGTACACCGTCCCTACGGTATTGCACATAATGAGTACGGTGGAAATAACCACGGTACCCATATAGAACAGGAACTCCTCGTTATGCAGGAAGGCCTTGGGATTACCTTTAATCGCCTGGTAATACAGCGAAAGATTCACTCCGAACATCAACATGAATACAGTGATAATGATTTCCACCGCCAGATTATGATACGCTCCCACACTCTCGTTCATATTGGAAAAACCACCTGTACCGGCAGTACCGAAAGCATGGATGAAGGCATCATAGATTGGGAGTCCGGCAATATGCAGCAGCAATAGCAGCACCAAAGTCATGGCTAGATAGATGGCATAAAGAATTTTAGCGGTCTGCCCTATCTTAGGAACCAGCTTTCCCGGTAAAGGTCCCGGGCTCTCCGCCTGCATGATATGAAGCGAACCTGCCTTGGTTGATGGCATGACAGCCAGCGTCAGCACCAGCACACCCATTCCGCCGATCCAGTGGGTGAAGCTTCTCCAGAACAGGAGTCCCTTTGGAAGGTTTTCAATATCATTCAGGATCGTAGAGCCTGTGGTTGTAAAACCGGAAACACATTCAAAAAATGCATCAATGAATCTGGGGATAGCCCCGCTGAGAAAAAAAGGGAGCGCCCCAAAAGCTGACATCAGCAGCCAGCTCAGAGCCACTAAGGCAAAAGCGTCCCTGGTATATAAATTTTCATAGCCGACATTTATCCGTGAAGCCGCCGTACCTAATACGAGCAGTAACAGAATGGTGATTAAAAACGAGGAGAAGTCATCTTGCCTATTGAGCAGGGACACAAACAATGAAGGCAGCATGCTTGCTGCCTCAATAATAAGCACGTATCCCAGGTTCTTGACGATCAGCCTGATATTCATTCAAGCTTCCCTCCAGGAGCTAATATATCATTCAAATCAGTCAAACCACCGTTCATGGTTATCACAATAACGCTGTCGCCTGACTTAATCGCGTCATCGCCGTGAGGTATAATTATCCGGCCTTTCCTTGCGATAGCCACTACCAGCGTATTCTTTACCAGTTTAAGCTTTTTGAGAGGTATATTGAGAAATCGTGTCGAAGCCCCTGCAATAAATTCTATCGCTTCCGCCTTGCCGTTGATGATGCGGTAAAGCGTCTCAACGGGGTTGCCTATGGCATTCTTCATACCGCGGACATAGCGCAGAATATAGTTGATTGTGATCAGCTTGGGATTGATAACGTTATCTATGTCCATTTTCTTAACCAGTTGGGGATAATTGTTTCTGGTCACCTTGGCAATGACCTTCCCCACCCCCAATTGCTTGGCTGAGAAGGCCGTCATCAGGTTTTCTTCGTCATTGCCTGTCAAACATATAAAGGCATCCATGTCCCGAAGATTTTCAGAAAGGAGTAAAGACTCATCGGTGCCATCTCCATGGATAATAAGCGTGTCAGGAAGCAGCTCGGTGAGTTCCATGCATCTCTCTTTATTTTTTTCGATAATCTTAGCTTTCATGTCGGTTTTCTTGATATACTGGACCAGATAATAAGCAATCAGGCCGCCTCCGATCACCATGATATTCCTGATTTTTTGTGTACATCTTCCGATTTGTTTGCAGAAATTGTATACGCTGGACGGGCTTCCAACAATGTAAAGGGTATCGCCTTTTTGGATCTCATAATCACCGTTGGGGATGAGGAGTTCTTCCCCTCTCATCACAGCACCGACCAGGATATCCGAAGAAATAGTTTTGGAGATGTTTCTTAATTGCATCCCGATGATGGGCATGTCTTCATCTGCCAGAATCTCTACAATCTCTACTCTGCCTCGCGCAAAAACTTCTATATTGACTGCCGAAGGAAAACTAAGCACCCGTGCAATCTCACCGGCAGCGGCTTGCTCGGGGTTTATAACAAGATCAAGACCAAGTTCATGTTTCAGAAGCGAAAGTTCATTGGCATATTCAGGGTCTCTGATTCGAGCGACCGTATGTTTGGCGCCAAGCCTTTTGGCGGTAAGGCAACAAACCATGTTCAGTTCATCCCTGGATGTAGCTGCAATGACCAGGTCCGCCTGCTTGACACCTGCTTCAATCATGACGCCGGCATTGACGCCGTTCCCTTTTATGCACATGACGTCCAGATTCTCTCTGGCCTTCTGGAGCGCCTCATCATTTTTATCAATAATGACTACATCATTATCTTCCCGGGAAAGGGTCTCAGCCAAGCTGTAACCTACTTTCCCATCGCCGATGATGATTATTTTCATAGTCCAAGAATCACTACCATCGTTCATTTAATTATGGATAGGCTCAGTATATTCAGTGTATTAAACGTGATTTGTTTTGTCAACTCAATTCTAGCCACACTTCGGTCACGCATCCGAACCTGTCTACCCGAGGTGAAAGCCATTCACGTTCATGTTATACTATCCGTAAGGAACTTCTGCAGATATTGACGGCAGGCAAACGGCGGGTGATAGGATATGCTGGATGATAAGACGTTAGCCGAGCTGCGCAAGGCTTTTCCGTTTGTGGAGGAGTTGGGGCATTCTATGAACCTGTTGCGCGATTCGGCCAGTCTGCACCGCTTCGATGCAGGCGCTTTTCTCATGGATGAAAACCGTCATTGCCCGGGAGTTATTTTCATTTTGTCGGGCGTCATCCGAATCCTGAAGATCTCGGAGGAGGGAAGGGAAATCACGCTATACCGCATTGGCAGGGGTGAAACCTGCGTGCTCACGGTGGCCTGCCTTTTGGGAGTCGGGGACGTGCCTTTCCCCGTTTCCGCCATTGCCGAACAGGATGCCACCGTGGTCCTGATCCCGGCAGAAACTTTCAAAAAGCTTTTCTATGCGTCCCTACCGGTCCAGAAATTCATCTTTTCCGCCATGTCCGCGAAATTTTACTCGGTGCTGGGGCTCATCGAAAACATGACTTTCAAGCGCACCAGCGACCGTTTGAAGGATTATCTCATCTCCAAGACCGCCGGTGGCGTCTATCCCCTCTATGCCACCCATGAGGCCATCGCCGCAGATCTGGGAACCGCACGCGAAGTGGTCAGCAGGCTGCTGAAAGATTTGGAGAGCAAGGGCATCGTCAGCCTGAGCCGGGGGAAAATCCTGCTGCTCAAACCCTAGGAAAATTTGTCCCCATTCCTTTCCTGCCCCACAGCCAATCCCGCCGGGGCATTTGACTGTAACATTGTCACTGGGGCTGCCCGCCCATCCATTGTATCATGTGCTTAGGCAGTACCGCATGGCCCGGAAGGCCGGCTGCTGCTCTGCAGATTATCTGCATGCGCGCCAGGCTGTACCGCCCTTTTCCCCCATGCATTCCATCTGCGAGAGGAGTGTACCCATGAGCAGGAAGATAGTGATTGTAGGCGGCGTTGCGGGAGGTGCAACCGCCGCAGCAAGGCTCAGAAGGCTGGATGAAAACGCCCGCATCGTCATGTTTGAAAAAGGCGAGCATATTTCCTTTGCCAATTGCGGTCTTCCCTATTACATAGGCGGCGTGATCCGGAGCAAGGATAAGCTGACGCTACAAACGCCCGAATCCTTTTCCCGGCGCTACAATGTGGATGTCCGGGTCAAGAGCGAGGTTATCCGGATCAACCGGCAGGACAAAACCGTTACCGTTAAGGACCATCATACCGGAAACACCTATGAGGAAGCGTATGATGTGCTCATCCTTTCACCCGGAGCGGAGCCCATGGTGCCCAATCCTGACTGGGCGCGGCTTGACGCTGTGTTTACCCTACGCTCCATTCCGGATACCTTTAAAATCACGGAATATGTTCAGAGAATCAATCCCCGCCGGGCCGTTGTTGTGGGCGCCGGCTACGTGGGCATGGAAATGGCAGAAAATCTTCACCAGTTGGGACTTGAGGTGTCCATCATCGAGATGGCCGATCATGTGATCCCGCCGCTGGATGCCGAAATGGCCGCAGAGGTCCATCATCACATCCTGGGTAAGGGTATTTCCCTTTACCTGGGCAAAGGCCTGACGGCCATCCGGCAATCCGCCGGGGGTTACGAACTGACTTTAAGCGACGGAGAAAACCTGACTGCCGACATGGTCATCCTGGCAGCGGGCGTCCGCCCCGACAGCCGACTGGCCGTGGAAGCCGGACTGGAAACAGGCCTGCGGGGCTGCATCGTCACCAATGACCGCATGCAGACCTCCGACCCGTCCATCTATGCCGTGGGAGATGCCATAGAAGTCAAGGATTTTGTGACAGGAAAAAAAGTATTCGTGCCCCTTGCCTCACCGGCCAACAAGCAGGCGCGGATCGCCGCCGACAATATCTGCGGGCTTGACAGCACCTATGGCGGGACCCAGGGCACGGCCATCCTGAAGGTCTTTGATATGACCGTGGCGGTCACCGGAAACAGCGAACGGGCACTGAAGGCCGCTGGGGTGGACTACGAAAAATCCTATACCTACAGCGCTTCCCATGCGGGATATTATCCCGGCGCAACCTTCATGACCATCAAGCTGCTGTTTGAAAGAAAGTCCGGGACCATCCTGGGCGCCCAGATCGTCGGCCACCAGGGAGTGGATAAACGCATGGATGTGCTGGCTACAGCCATCCGGGCCAGGATGACGGTCCGGGACCTGGCCGGCCTGGAACTGGCCTATGCTCCCCCATTCGGTTCGGCCAAGGATCCTGTCAACATAGCCGGGTATGTGGCTTCCAATATCCTGAACGGTACCATGCGGATTTTCCATTGGCATGATGCGGACGGGCTCGACGCTTCCCGCGCTACGCTTCTGGATGTGCGGACAGAAGCGGAATTTAAAAAGGGAACCCTGAAGAATGCCGTCAATATCCCTCTCGATTCCCTCAGGGAGCGCCTGGACGAGCTGGACAAAAACAAGCCGGTATATGTTTTCTGCCAGGTCGGATTCAGAAGTTATGTGGCCTCCCGCATCCTGATGCAGAAAGGATTCAGGGAGGTTTACAACCTTTCGGGCGGCTACCGCCTGTATAAGCTGGTCGCTTCCCGTTGAAACCACAGGCAAATGACCGAAACCTTTCCGGACGGCAGGCCGAAATGGCCTGCCTTTCTTCCAGAAAAAAACTCCTGTTGATTAAAATGCACATCGATGCTATGATTATGATATTATGGAATCTCCATGAAGTTCTTATCCTTGCTATATAAAGCTCGCCCGGCATGCTCAAAGAAAGGAACAGGATGGTATATGCCAAGTATAAACGCTTCGGGATTCCGGTAAAGGATGTGGCACAATGACTTACAAAATCAAGGGTATCCTGGTGTTGATCCTATCCATCCTGCTCCTTGGGGGATGCGGTTCAACGGCAATGACATATGCTCAGAAGGAAATGGCAAGGCAGATAGACCGGCTATGTACCGAAAAGAACTTCAATGGCGCGGTTCTCGTGGTCAACAAGGGACAGGTCATTCTGAGCAAGGGCTATGGCCTGGCCAATTACGAAGAAAAAACGCCCAACAGCCCGGATACGGTGTTCAGAATAGCATCCCTCTCAAAACAGTTCACAGCGGCAGCCATTCTGCTTCTTGAAGAAAGAGGTCTCCTGAAAACAGATGACCCTCTCAGCAAATACATTCCCGACTTTGCAAACGGCGATCGGATAGCCTTGCATCACCTGCTCACCCACACGTCGGGCATTACCGATTACATATCCCTGGTGGACAAAACCGGCGATCATGCCTATGCTCCCGCCGTGCTTATCGCGCAGATTAAGGACAAGCCCCTTTTGTTCAATCCGGGGGAGAAATTCGCATACAGCAATTCCAACTATGCCCTGTTGGGATATATTATCGAACAGGTCTCCGGTATGAGCTATGGGGATTTTATGGCAGAAAACATCATTAAACCCCTGGGCATGGAGAATACAGGCTATGCCCCAAACGAAACATTGCCGGGGCGGGCTGTCGGCTACGACAATATCCGGGATGGCAGCAAAGCAACCCCCATGAATTTGACGGTGGCCTATGCCGCCGGTGGTCTGGAATCAACGGTGCAGGACCTGTACAAATGGCTTCAGGCTTTGGATGGCACCACGCTCTTGTCTGAAAAATCCCGAAATAAAATGTTCACCCGCCACCTGAGCAATTACGGCTATGGCTGGATGATCAGCCACTTTTCAGAGGACATCATGTGGCATTCGGGAAGCTTAAACGGATTCTTATCGGTCATTTACCGGGATACCAAGCAGGATAATGCGATCATCATCCTGTGCAACAATTATCTGACCAACCTGGGGATGCTGAGAGATAAGATTAATGAAATCCTCAAAGCAGGGGAATAGGCCAACTTGTCCGCCGCAAAGGGCATTTCCGGTCCCCCCCATGAACACCGCTGCGGCTTTTTCGATGGCAGATACAGACAGCCGAAAACATCTGTGGTAATATAAAAAAAGTATGCGGCGTAACGGCGAACCGGCCTTTTGGCCGACGGTCCGATAACAGGGGGGTGCAGGCAGGAATCATGACACCAAGAGAGATTCTGAACTTTTTGGGCGTGGCGGAAAAATTGAAATCGGTACTGCGTCATTCATGGACATCCACCGGCAGGCAGGAAAGCGTGGCGGAGCACAGCTGGCGCCTCTGTGTCTTTGCCTGGCTTTTGAAGAACAGGTTTCCGGACATCAATATGAACAAGGTTATCAGGATGTGCCTGTTCCATGATCTGGGCGAAGCCCTGACCGGTGATATCCCAAGCTTTGAAAAGACCGGCAGTGATGAGAACACCGAAAAACTAGCGATCAGCCGGATACTTGATATGCTGGACGACGATCTGAAAGCTGAACTTGCAGCATTGTTCCGCGAGATGGAAGAGCAGAAGACCCGTGAAGCCAGGCTGTATAAAACGCTTGACAAGCTGGAGGCAGTCATCCAGCACAACGAGGCCCCCCTGGAAACATGGATCCCCCTGGAATATGAGCTCAATCTCACTTACGCCGACGATTATGTCAAGGGCGACCCGTTTCTGGAGGAATTCCGGGAGCAAATGAGAAAAGATACACTGGAGAAGATAGCCGGCGGAAAATAATTTTTTCCGCCGACTTTTGTTGAAAGCGGTTGGCAGTCGTGCTATGATAAGATTGTTAAAAAAAATACAAAACGCAGGAGGAAACACTATGACAATCGGAGAACGCTCTCTACAAAAACACAAAGAATGGGGCGGTAAAATAGAGATCATCAGCCGTGCCCCCGTCAACAACAAGGAAGATCTGTCCCTCGCCTACACTCCGGGCGTGGCTGAGCCCTGTCTGGCGATCCAAAAGAACGTGGACGATTCCTATATCTATACCCGTCGCTCGAACCTTGTTGCGGTTATCACAGACGGTACGGCCGTTCTGGGACTTGGCGATATCGGGCCTGAAGCAGGCATGCCGGTTATGGAGGGCAAATGCGTCCTCTTCAAGACCTTTGGAAACGTGGATGCCTTCCCGCTCTGCATCCGTTCTAAGGACGTGGATACCATTGTCAACACCATCAAGCTGATCGCCGGCAGCTTTGGCGGAATCAACCTGGAGGATATTTCCGCTCCCCGCTGCTTCGAGATAGAGCGCAGGCTGAGAGAAGAACTGGACATCCCTGTATTTCATGATGACCAGCATGGCACGGCAATTGTAACAGTGGCTGCCATGCTCAACGCACTGAAGATCTGCAAGAAGAATATCGAGGACATTGAAGTTGTCGTCAATGGTTCCGGCGCGGCTGGTATCGCCGTAACCAGGCTTCTGATGAGCATGGGCATGAAAAAGGTCATCCTGTGCGATACGAAGGGCGCCATCTACAAGGGCCGCGACAATCTGAACCCCGAAAAAGCCATGATGGCCGAGATCTCCAACCTGGAAATGAAGAAGGGCACCCTGCGGGATGTTATCAAGGGCGCCGATGTCTTCATCGGACTTTCCGGTCCCGGTATGGTGGATGAGGACATGGTCAGGAGCATGGCCAAGGATCCCATCATCTTTGCCATGGCCAATCCGATTCCTGAAATCATGCCCGATGCGGCTTTAGCTGCCGGTGCCAAGGTTGTGGGTACAGGCCGCTCCGATTTCCCGAACCAGATCAACAACGTGCTGGCCTTCCCCGGTATCTTCCGTGGAGCTCTGGATGTGCGGGCCAGCGATATCAATGATGAGATGAAGATCGCCGCAGCAAAGGCCATCGCATCCCTGGTTTCCGACGAAGAGCTGTGTCCGGAATACATCATCCCCGCTCCTTTCGACAAGCGCGTTGGTCCGGCTGTAGCCGAAGCCGTAGCCGAAGCCGCCAGAAGGACCGGCGTTGCCAGGATCTAATGGCTGAAGGTATGTAAGTTTTTGGCCAGGCCTATCACATATCATCAATAAATACTAATCCCCCTGTCTTGCGCGTATAGATAGAATAAGCCAATGGTCAAGGCAGGGGGATTTTTGTGCCCAGGAACAAGGCAACCGTTGCCTGTGATATCACCGATACGGTAAACCTGCAGTATCGGTCCGAAGGATACGAAATCCATCATGTCAGGGCAGCCATAGGCCATATAGGATGCGAAACGGCCGAAGGCAAATTCTGCCTGGTTTATGGCGAGTATACCCTCTTCCTGCTGCTCAGAAGCACGTCAAAAAAGCATGAGTACGGCATAAAGGCCATCCGGAGCCCGTTCATCAGAGCCATCCCATTGGACGGGAATCTCTCGGTTTTTTCCAACAGTTCCAGGCTCCAGGTCTCCCTGATCGGCTCCCCCGAATGTACCCTGGAGGATATGGAGACCCATCCCGGAGGCAAAAACATGTCCTGCCGTATCACGCTATCCTATCGGCTTGAATTCCGGGACTCCGCAGAGGGTGAAGAAAAGCCCTATTCCGGGACATCCTCGGCCGGCGAAGCGACGGACTCGTCCGACAGCAGCTCCGTAAAGGTATGGCGGGTGGACAGTTCACAGAACCATACCATCGAGAAGCTCCTGGGCATAGACAGGGACACCCTGATGCAGTTCAACAAAAGCCATCAGCAGGAATAAGATATAAGACACAAAAAAAGAGGGCTGTAAAACAGCCCTCAGCGTTCAGGATTAATAATAGCGGCCTTTATATGGAAAGGCTTCCTTTGCGCAGAACTTCTCCTTGTCATAGTCCTTGTCATAGTCCTTGCATTTGTCCTTGTCCTTTTCTTTATCCTTGTCCTTATCCTTGTCCTTGAACTCGTCCACGGTAACATGCTGTACCCTGACGACCTTGAAGGTAAGGCGGACAACGACTTTCTCAAGGAGCTTCTCATAAGCGGGAACGCCGCAGACAATGGTCTTGGACTGCAGATCGTCAATCTCGCCTTCCACGACAGCTTCTATGAGTTCGGGGGTGTCTCCCGGACATACTTTTTCACCCTCAACGGGGCAAATGGTCACGAAGCCGCCGAAGGGGATCTTGGTGGTCAGATGGAAGACAGGTCCGTTGACCGAATCGTCATGGACATGCTCCACGGTCTTGTAAACAATGTTCTTCCACAGGTAGGCGTTGAAAATAACCTTCCCGGGAATGACCTTCACATCATACACCTCGATCCACTTTTTGATCTCCTTGATCTCAAAAATCGGTGGACTCGGCGGAGAAACCTTTATCTCTTTCTCGATAAAGAATTGCTCGCTGCCAACACCTACAACAACAGGGACCTGAAGTTCTTTCTTGCCCATTCTTTCATCTCCTTTCATGAATATTGTTTTTTCGGGTATTGCTCTGTCGAACAAGCCCACTACATACTATTCGGGCACGTCCACTTTGGTGACGGCCGAAAGCCGCATGAAATCCCGCATACATGTTTTTGCAAGGTTTGAGCAACAATAAGGCCAAGCATTGTTCCCATCATGGAAAGGAGATGCATGCAATGGACAAATCCGGAATGAGAAGACCCGACCCATCCGATCCCGACGCCCATGGAACCGAAAATCATCAGCGTCAGCATTTTGAACGGAACGAGGTGCCCCCGGTACCGGAACTGCAGGGCCACGCCAAGCATACCAAGCAAAAGGCAAAACCCATCAGATATGACGGAAAGAAGCCCCATTCATCACCCTGAGCCCACTACCGCCGCCGGTATCGGACAGCCCGGCTAAACGCCAGCAGCCCATGGGGGGTATTATCCCCTGGATCTATGGTAAAATCAGGATTAATGCTATAATAGGAATCAGATGTCCATATATGGAGGGTATGCTATGAAACGATACGGCTACAGAAAGAAGCCAATGCTATGGGCACTGGTTCTGACCCTGATCATGCTTTCCGGATGCGGAGATACCCCACCGGAGATCGTCAGCGTAACACCGCCGTCCCAGCTGGATCCCGCATCCCAAAATCCACCAGAGGCCACACCTGAAGCAACTGCCGAGCCAGCTGAGCCCACGCCGGATTCCGGTCCCACGGTTGTGGAACGCAACGGACATTTGAGGGTGGAGGGAACCCAGCTGGTAAACGAGGCTGGCCAGCCGGTACAGCTCAAGGGAGTCAGTACCCACGAGGTTGCTTCCTTTGGCTATCTGGTTACATACAATGCCTTGAAGCAGATGCGGGATGACTGGAACCTGACGGTGTTCAGGATAGCCATGTATACCGAGGATGCCACCGGATACATCCGAAACCCCGCCGTGAAGGATATCGTGACGCGAATTATTGATGACTGTATAGACCTGGGCATCTATGTCATCGTCGACTGGCACATCCTTTATGACAACACGCCCCTGAAATACAAGGACCAGGCTGTAGCGTTCTTCTCAGAGATATCTGCCCGTTACGGGGATTATCCCAACATCATCTATGAGATCTGCAATGAACCCAATGGTGCCGCTACCACCTGGGAAGGCCATATCAAGCCCTATGCGGATGAAGTCATACCCGCTATCCGAAAGAACGATCCCGACAACATCATCATAGTAGGCACACCCACCTGGAGCCAGGATGTAGATATCGCGGCAGACGACCCGCTTCCCTATGACAATGTCATGTATGCCCTGCACTTCTACGCAGGATCCCATGGGCAGTTCCTCATGGATAAGATCGATTACGCCCTTTCGAAAGGTCTGCCCATTTTCGTCAGCGAATGGGGAAGCTGCCTGAACACCGGGGATGGCCCCACATTCCACGAGGAATCCATGGCATGGATCAAATTCCTGGATGAGCGGAATATCAGCTATGTGAACTGGTCATACAGTACCAAACAGGAAGGTGCCTCCATCCTGCGAAAACAGATCGATGTCAATGCCAAATGGACGGATATCGACCTGACCGAGGGCGGATTGTTCACCAAGTACGCCATTAAAGGCACCAAGGAAACTGTATTGTTTGCCGACGGCTTTGAAACCAAAACCTACGGCCATGGCAAATGGAAAAGGAGCAACGACAGCACCACCTATGAGACCGAGAATCCCTACAAGGGCAAAGTTGCCGCATCCATCGGAAAGGACGGTTTTCTTGAAAGGGCCGTTACCACCGTGCCTTATGAAAACCTCAAACTGCACCTGGCTTATACCTTTGTGAACGGAAACCCCGGTGATGTGGTGCGAATCGAATGGTTTGACGGTTCAAGTTATAATCTTGTCACCGAACTGCCGCTGGCTGATGAATGGCTCGAACTCGACGTACAGCTTCCTGACAGCGCTTCGGGCGTGCGGGATTTCTCAGTCCGGATCACAGCGGCGGTGGCCGGCGAAGAAACCCGGCTGCTGGTGGACGAGGTCTGGCTGGCCGCAGAGAAAAAGTAAACGGAAAACAACCGTGAAAGGCGTGGCCTTTCACAGACAGACAGGAGGTTATGAGCAATGCCGGAAAGGATGATAAAAAGGGCACATATTTCAGGGTTGGGGGCTATTGGGAGCGTTTTTGCCTCCTTCCTCTACGAACATGACAGGGAATCGGTTAAAGTGATTGTGGATGCCGAAAGGGCCCGCCGTTACCAGGCACAGGGCATCACCGTCAACGGCAAGCGATACGATTTCGATTATGTCATCTCCCAGCCGTCGGTGGAACCAGCCGATCTGATTCTGATCGCAGTAAAAGGTCATCACCTTGGTGAATCCATTGAAGCCATCAGGCCTTTTGTGGGGGAAAACACCATCCTGCTGTCGCTGCTCAACGGCATCACCAGCGAGGACATCCTGGCACGCGAATTCGGTGATGCGCACATCCTCCATGGTTTTGTGGTGGGCACCGATGCCACCCGGGAAGGGCTGAGTACCAGGTATTCCAATAAAGGCAAGATCGTTTTTGGCCATAAGAACAAGCCCGATTCGGAAGACGTCCAAGCCGTCAAAGCCTTCTTTGACTGGACTGGCGTTCCTTACGCCAATCCTTCCGATATTCTGAAGGAACAGTGGTGGAAATTCCTTCTGAACGTGGGCATCAACCAGACCTCAGCCGTTCTTCGGGCACCTTATTGGATCTTCCAGAACATCCAGGAAGCGCGGGATCTGATGATGAGCGCCGCCAGGGAAGTCCTTCCCATCGCTCAGAAGGAAGGCATCAACCTAAAGGAAGAGGACATCGCCAATTTCCTGCCTCTTGTGGATACCATGGCCCCCGACGGAAAAACCTCCATGCTCCAGGATGTGGAGGCCGGCAGAAAGACGGAAGTGGAACTGTTTGCCCAGACCGTCGTTGAGCTTGGGAGAAAGCATGGTATCCCCACACCGGTCAACGAGATGCTGTATCGGATGCTCCGCATCATTGAGCAGACCTACCCTAACCTATCCTGATCTCCGCATCGGAGCCGTCCAGTTCAAAATGCCAGGCCCGATTCTCATATACGCAGCCCTCTGACGGGAGATCTTCATCCAGCCCGTAGACGGCTGCGTAAGCTTTTTTCAGGCCTCCTCCATAGCCTGTCGCCAGGTTTTCCAGCCTGAACCGGAAAGACCTGGGCGAGGGCGATTGCTGCGTCAGGCGGCGGAGATTGAATGCGCCGTCGCGATAATCCTGGGTAAGACCGTCGTCCTCATAAAGATCGAAACTGCCCTCCGGGCCTGCGTAGAGCTCAAACCAAAGGGTGCTGAAATCCATGAAACGGGTGCTTTCGGCACTCCGCGCCATGGGAATGATGGCGCCTTCGCGGACATAGACCGGTATCCGGTCCAGGGGCGCATCCGCAATGATGTATGTTCCGCCTTCCAGGCGTTCCTTAGTGTGGAAATCATACCACCCTCCATGCGGCAGGTAAACCAGGCGCTTTCTGTCGCCGGGACGCACGACGGGCGCCACCAGGATGTCCTTGCCAAACATAAACTGATCGTTGATGCCATAGACATTCCTGTCATCCTGGAAATCCAGGATCAGCGGCCGCATAACGGGCAGCCCCGTCTCACAGGCCCGCCTGAACTCGCTGTACAGGTACGGCAATAGCGCATACCGCAGCTGAATGGCCCTTCGGGCTATGCTTTCCACTTCGGGACCAAAGGACCATGGCTCGTGATCCCGCGTACCCCTGTCGGAATGGGCCCTGAAGAAGGGGGTGAAGGCACCCAGCTGAACCCAGCGGGCATAGAGCTCCGGGCTGCTGTTGCTCTGGAATCCTCCCACGTCTCCTCCCACAAAGGGAATGCCGGATAAACCGATGTTCAGGTGCATGGGAATGGAAGCAGCCAAATGCTCCCACCAGCTGTAGTTATCCCCTGTCCAGACAGCTGCATAACGCTGAATACCCGCATAGGCCGATCGGGTGAGGATGAACGGACGCTCACCGGGTTTCAGCGCCCTGAACCCTTCGTGGGTAGCCCGACACATGAGAATCCCGTAAGCATTGTGGCATTTTGAGAAAGGCTGGGGTTTTCCGTCAAAGTCCATCATCAGGTCATTGGGCACCGTCGCCAGGGTTCGATCCGGGGTTCCGGGCTTAAAATCGCTGGGCTCGTTCATGTCGTTCCATATGCCGGAAACACCTGCATCAAAAAGCACGGTGTGCTTGAACCCCCACCATTTCCGCGTTTTCTCCCTGGAAAAGTCGGGGAACGCAGCCGTGCCGGGCCAGACCTCCCCATGATAAACCTCCCCCGTGGGGAACTTGCAGAAATGTCCTTCCCGCGTACCCTCCAGATATACAGAGTAGTCCGAATCCTTTCTGATGGCGGGATCCACAATGGTAACCACCCTGAAGCCCTGTTCTTCAAGCCGGGCTATCATTCCCTTCGGTTCCGGGAACCGGCTGGCATCCCAGGTAAAAATGCGGTATCCATCCATATAGTCGATATCCAGGTAGATCACGTCGCAGGGGATTTGCCTTGCCCTGAAGCTTTCGGCCAGCTCCAGAACCCGCTCCTGGGGGTAATAGCTGAAACGGCACTGCTGGAAACCGAGGCTCCAGATGGGTGGCATCTCCATGCGCCCTGTCAGCCGGGTGTACCGCATGACCACTTCGGCAATGGACGGGCCATCGATGAGATAGAGATCCAGGCAGGAATCATTCACGGTGACGGACAGCCTTTCCCTGTCCTCATAGCCCAGGTCAAACTCCGATCGGGCGATGGAATCCAAAAAAAGGCCGTATGCCCTTTCCCCGTCAAAAAAGATCAGGAAAGGGATGCTTTTATACAGGGGATCCTTGTCCGGCGTATGCAGGGGATCGTCGGTATTCCACATGATGTAGCGGCGGCCTCTCCTGTCAAGGAAACCCGTTTTCTCACCAAGGCCGAAAAACATCATGGATTCACCTATCCTGGCAGAAACGGACAGGGTTTTTCCTATCCTGCAAAAGGCCTGTTCCAGTTCCAAAAGGGTTCCGCTGCAGCGGCTGGAAACCGAAAGGCCGGGCTGATCCGCCCTGAGTTGGATTGCCAATGCGCCATTGCTGATGGTTACAAGATCCTGTTCGTCGGACAGCGCAAGCCGGTCGTCGGGTTCGGCAACCACGGCAAGGGATTCCGAATCAGGTATCTCCCCAGGCGCCAGGGTTATCCGCAGGATACCTTCCCCGAAGGATTCCATCCTGGCCTGTCCCCGTTCAAAGGCCACATAGAACTTGTTATGCTCAAGCCGGCAATCGGTGACCTTGCCGGCGGTTATTTTTCTTGTCGCTTCTTTTGAACCACAATTTCCAGTCATCATCATACACCTATTCTTTCCCCGTTGTTGTGCGGGACATTCCTTCCCGTTACAAGGTTCATACCCGTCTTGGCGGGAATTGAAACACGCGGGACAGGGGCGGCTGCTGTTTGAACGCACTGAGTTCAGCCGCCCCCATTCAAACAGCTACTGTTTTGCAGCCGTGCAGCACAGTGACCTACTTTACGGACGCCCAAAGATTGCCACGCTCCGCTGACGCTGCGCTCACAATGACACCTGTCCAGGAAGGCGTCCGTAAAGGCAAGGCCGCATTACGATAAGGCTACACCACCCTTTTCAGCTTCGCGTTCTTATGGAGCCGAATATTGTTGATGAAATTATAGACCATCTCGTTGAACAGATCTGGGTCCGCCAGAGGCAAACCATGGCCGGCACCGGCCACCAGGTAACCGGTACAGTTTCGGTTTGCCCGCACCATATCCCGAACCGAGGCTTTCACTTTGCCCCGTTCCTTCGTGCCCGCCAGGACGAGGGCCGGAACGTTTGAGTTGGCGAAGGTTTCCGGCAGGGCATAGCTCATATTGGCTTCCATCACGCTCAGGAAATTATCCCGGGTCAGTTTCAGGGAATCCCGGTAATATTGCTCCCAATACGCATCCGGTATGTATAGGCTTTTTGCCTGCCATTTGGAAAACCATTCGACCCGGACCAGGCCGAAACTCTTTTTCAGCAAGGAGATCAGGAAAGTTCTCCCGGTATTCACCGGACGCACCATGGCGCTGAGGATCACAGCAGCCTCCACCTTCTCAGGCCATCTGCTCAGGATCTCCACCACAAGCTGGCCTCCCAATGAGAAACCCACCAGGATAACCTTTTCGGTTCCCACCACATCCCTGACGGCCGTCAGCACTTTTGAAGCAGCATCGTTCATGGAAATGAACGGAATATCCGCGCTTCTTCCATGGCCCGGAAGATCCGGGATAATCACATGATAATCCCTGAAAAACTCGGCCTGCCTGTCCCACATCCAGCCGGCGACACCGCCGCCGTGCAGAAAAACCATGGATGGGCCACGGTACTCTCCTGTTCGCCTGATATAAAGGTCCATGTCCGCTCCTTTCGAACATTGAAAATTGCCGCAGAAAGGGTATCACATGCAAGGCAATACCAGTTTCTTCAACTTTTAATATAACAGATGCCTGACGGAAGAAAAGCGGAAAATTGTCGAAGGCGGAACACACGGTGGAAAAAGTGTCCCGGACGGGAAAAGGAAAAGCACCATGATGGACATATTGGCCGCATTGAACCATGAAGGGAAACCGTTGGTCACCGTTGCCCACGAGCCCCTGATTGCCCGAAGATACAGGCACATCGTGTACTTAAGAAACAGCGGAATAACCGCTCAGGCGCGGATACGCTTGTAAGCGTTCACGATTTCCCTGTACCTGCCGTACACCTCATCCACGATGCTCTCCCAGTTCCTGTACAAGGTGTCATGGGCATTTTCTCCAATCTTCTCAAGATCGGCATACTGTACCGCGTCAAAGATTCTGTTGGCTATGGCTTCCGGACTGTTCTCACTCAAAAGTCCGTTGACCCCGTCGACTACACCTTCCGCCGTATTGGAACCTTTTACAAGGAGGGCGGGGCATTTCTGGGATGCCGCTTCCTGCAGCACGATGGATGCATTGTCGTAAAGCGACGGGAACAGCAACAGATCAGCCCTGCAGAACAGGGATTTCAGGTAGCTCCGGTCATAAACCGCCCCCAGAAAGATCACTCGGTCGGTGAGGTTCAGATCCGCCACCAGTTTCTTCAGATCTTCCCCCGCGTAACCCATTCCGGCAATCAGCATTTTATAGTCCATTCCCATATCACGGAGATGGGCAAGGGCCTGGATCAAAACTTTCAGGTTTTTCTGCCAGACCAGCTGGCCCACATACAGGAAGACGCGTTCATCGGGTTTCAGGTACAGCCTTTCATCAACAACCCGGCCTTCGGCCTTTCGGTCCTCGGCCGTTTCGAATTCGGTTCCGTTATTGACTACCTCTATTCGGCCTTTGTAGCCATACTCCCGCAAGGTTCCGGCGGTTGCGTTATTGACTGTCCAGACAAAATCGGCCGAGTTATAGAAATCGACTATCATGGATACGCCGATCCTTGCGGCGCCTTCAAATCTCAGGGATTCGCGCAGATCATCATAGTATTTGGAATGGAAGGAGGCCACAATGGGGATGCCGCGCTTGTGGGCAATATGCATGGCAATCCTGCCGGCACTGAACGGAGAATGGGCATGGACAATGTCAAAAGGAATATTCCGGATGCGGCGCATGAACTGGATATCCAGCACAGGCAGACCCGTCCGGTACGGCGGCCTTGTGGGCACACCGATGGAATGATACCGCAATACTTCAAAATCTTCTTTATCCTCATAATTGGGAAAGTGGGGCGTAACCACGTAACTGATGCCGTACTTCCTGTTCAACCAGTATGCATAGTTTCTGACCACATTGGTCACCCCATCCATGATAGGGGTGAACGCCTCATTAAACTGCCCGGTAACAAGACCCATGCAGATACCTCCAAAACTCGGCATTCATGCTCAATTTGTTAATCTTTATTCAAATAAGCCAGGCCTATGCATCCAACCCAATCACAGGTCAGCGTTTTTGGCAAAAAATATTATATACCCCGTCCCGGCTTCCCTTCAAGATTTTATGCCAGTTTTAATGGTATTCTAATCCTTGTCTCCATCAGCAGGCATCATCCTGCCACCCCCTGTCCCGGGAATGTAAGTCCGCAAAATTCCCGGGAAATAGTATATGAACAGCATTTTTTCAATTATCACTGTTCTGCAATACCGTCAAAACAAGATGGAAATTAACGTCGCTTTTCTGTAAAATGGTAATGCGGACAAGCCATCCGCATGCTACTTCGGATTGGGAGCGTGGAAATATGATAAACCGCATCCACATACTGGGTGCGTCCGGCTCGGGAACCACCACCTTGGGCAAAGCCCTGGAAGAAAGGCTGGGATATCGCCATTTCGATACCGACGATTACTTCTGGCTGCCCACGGAGGATCCTTTCACCGTACACAGGCCGGTGAAAGAAAGGCTGGAGCTGTTGACAAAGGATCTGGCAAGACATGAAAAATGGGTGCTGACAGGTTCTTTATGCGGCTGGGCGATGGCTTGATTCCGCTCTTTGATCTTGTGGTCTTTCTGTGGATCCCAGAGGATATCAGGCTGACACGCCTGAAGGAAAGGGAGCTCCAAAGCTACGGCAGTGCGGTTGAGCCGGGCGGCAGCAGATATGAAAACTCTCAGGCCTTCCTGAGGTGGGCGGCCCAATATGACACCGGGGGCATGGAAATCAGGAGCAGGCTTCTCCATGAAAAATGGCTGGCCAGTCTGACCTGTCCCGTTCTGCGCATCGAAGGAGACACGACTGTAGAAGAGCGGATAAAGGCTGTGGAATCGATGATCACAGGCAAAGCTCAAACTCAATCTCGTGCCTGATAGGAATATCATCCAGGCCCTTCAGCGGAATCTGCGGCTTGATTTTTCTGGACTCTTCGATAGCATTTCTATGAAGGGCTGCCATGTCAAATCCCCTTCTTTGGTAAAAACGGATGGCGTGGATGTTGTCATTGGTGGTGATGAGCCATACCCTTCTGCATCCCGCGGTTCTGGCTTTCTGCACAACGCTGTCCACAAGGGCGCTGCCAATGCCGAAGTTTTCAAGCATGCTGTCCAACGTGACGATTTCACACTGGTCATTTTCGATATGGTATGTAATCATGCCCTTGATCTGTCCGTCCACCCATGCGAGAAAGCCGGGCAGGTTCGCGGCATGGTACACCTTTCCTCTTGATACGATTATCTCCGAGCCCCAAAGCTCTGACAACAGGCCTGCAACCGTGCTCCTGTCCTTCTGCGTTACAGCCCTTATCTGAATCTCCATACTGCACCTCGTCAATGTCTTTCAGAATGAATACAACCAAAGGTCATCATGCGGCTCATGCCGCGCAAGGGTTTCGAACATGCATCCACATTATACCATAACAGAAACATGCAAGTCTGCATATGGCATCCTTCTGCTGTTCGTCCAATGCTGCGCGGCATGAACATCAGCCGATAAGGGCAGGACATCTTGTTTTATTCAACAGCCTTCAGTGAGCTCACCATGTCGATGGTGCCGACCTTCCTGGACAGCAGCAGGCCGACCGCCAGGGACGTTGCAAGCGTTCCGATGATGCACAGGACGAGGGTGGCCGGGCTGACCCTGGCCGGCATGTCGATGGCTTCCGAAAGGGTGGAAACCATGTAGGCGATAAGGGCATAGCCGCACGGTATACCGATGATAATGCCTACAATGGTCAGCAGTAGATTCTGCTTGTTGAGCAGACCCCGAATCTGCCCCGGGAAAAAGCCCAGTACCTTCAGGGTGGCCAGTTCCCGGACGCGTTCGGCAAAAGACAGGGAACCGAGGTTATAAAGCACCACTGCACCCAGGACCACGGCGGCGAGGATGAGAATTCCCACCAGTGTCCGCATGCTTTCAAGCATCTTCTCAAGGCCTGCCCGCATTTCATCCTTGCTCTTCACATCCTTGACGCCGGGCAGCCCGACGGCATCCGAACCGTTGCCGGCAACCAGCAGTGCCGTGGGTACCATGGTGTCGTATGCGGCCTCATAGGCCCTTTCAGACATGGTAATTCCCTGGCCGGTTGGGCTCCTGTAGAGGGCCTCAACCCTGGTTATATGCCATTGGGTATCCCCGGGGTTGCGCCATTCAAACGTTTCTCCCACTTCCAGGCCCAGCAGGGTCGCCATCTTGCAGGTCATGGCAGCCCCGCTGTCGGGAAGCGTCATGGGGTTTCTTTCCGGATCCTGGAACCGGATCTGTTCTCCCGGCTCAATCACGGTCAAAAATCCGGTTTCTTCCCTGCCATCCTTCCTGAGCTCAATGGCAAGTTCCTGGATCAGCTGTCCGCCGTACTTTTGCTTCAAAGCGTCTATCTCTTCCTGATGAATCTCCTCCTTCAGGTTAATCCTGTAGTCGTAGGCATGCAAATCCCGGTACATCCAGTCCCCCAGGCCGCCGATGGTATCCAGCACGCCGAATGCGCACAGGAGGAGGGTCATGGACCCGGCCACGCCGGCGATCGCCATGGCGGAACGGACTTTACTGCGCAAGATATCACGGATGTTCCATTGGGCGGAAAAGCCCAGCTTATGCCACAAAGCGCTCTTTTCCCAGCGGGTATGGCGCCCGGCTCTCGGAGGTTTTGGCCTCATGCAGGCGGCTGGGACATCCTTGAGTTCCCTCCGGCAGGCAAAATAGCTGGATGCGCCGCAGCAGAGAACCGCGATGATCACCACCGCGCAGGATTCGGGTGTGAGGACCGCATACCAGTCTGGCAGGTAATAGAGTGTTTTCTGCATTTCAAACAGGATGGGGGGCACCAGCAGCGGCCCGATGGCAAGCCCCAGAAGGCCTCCGGCAAGCCCAATCCATATGCCATAGGAAATATAGTGGAACAGGATTTTATGCCTGCTGTACCCCATCGCCTTCAGCGTGCCTATCTGTATCCTCTGGTTGCCCGTCATGCGCACCATGGTGGTGAGCATGGCCAGCGCCGCAATCAGGAAGAACACCACGGGAAACACGTTTCCTATGGCCTTGTTCTGCTGGATTTCCATTTCAATCATGGAAGTGCTCAGATGGGTTTCATGGGTCTGAAGCAGGCTGTACTTCCCTTTAAAGCGCTTTTCCAGTTCGGACTGGACCACCTTTGCGTCAGCGGAGTCCTCTAGCCTGATCATCAGCTGGTTATAGGGTAGTGGAAGGATCTCCGGCAGAACTTTCTTGGGCACAAAGGCGAATCCGAAGTTCTCAGGCTGGGGAAACAGTTGGGTTTCATCCCTGGCACAATACACATACTCCGGGTGCATGATAAGGCCTATAACTTCCTTTTCGAACACCATTCCGCCGGCTTCGGCCCGGATGGTATCTCCCACGCGGATGTCGTGGGCTTCGGCAAAATAACTGTCCAGCCATATCCCGTCCCTGGCAGGGTCAAAGGCTTCCCCCTCGACGAGATGAGGCCTGGAGAGCTCATTATCCTCAATGATATGTATCCTTAATGCAGGTTTTTTCCCGGTCTGCACCACCGCATCAGCGATAAGGCGGCGGGAAACAGCCTCAACCTCCGATATTTGGGCCGCTTCCTCCAGGTCTTCCTCCGTAAAGTTCCGGCCGAGAAGCCAGAAGTCAGGCAGGCGGCTTTCTTCATAAAAACGGTCCCGTTCGTGTTTCATCCCCTGCCATTCGGCGTTGATCCCGGCAAATACGGTAACGCCCAGCATGGACATCAGAAAAATGGCTATGAACTGGGAAAGGTTCTGCCGCATATCCCTGAACATCTTTTTCAGGAGCATCACCAATTAACCTCCTCAACACTGACAGGAGACGGGTTTCTGACCTCTTCAACAATCTTTCCGCTCCGCAGCCGGATGAGCCTGTCTGCTGCGGGAGCAAGCGCCGAGTTATGGGTAACGATGATCACAGTATGCCCCTTCTCCCGGCTCATCCTCTGCAGCAGGGACAGGATGAGCACACCCGTCTCGCTGTCGAGGGCGCCCGTAGGCTCGTCGCACAAAAGCAGGGTCGGGTTTTTGCAAATGGCACGGGCAATGGAAACCCTCTGCTGTTCCCCGCCGGAAAGCTGTGCGGGGAACTTGTTCAGATGGGTCTCCATGCTGACCGATGCCAGGATCTCCCTGGCGTCCAGCGCGTTCCTGACCAGCTCTTTGGTAAGGGCTACATTCTCATAGACCGTGAGCGTGGGGATCAGGTTGTAGAACTGGAAGACAAACCCGATATGATCGCGGCGGTAGGCAGTCAGCTGCTTTTCATCGTAGGTCGCGATGTCGCAGCCGTTGACATAGATGGATCCGGAGGTCACCCGATCCATGCCGCCCAGGAGATTGAGCACCGTGCTCTTCCCGGCCCCGCTTGGGCCAAGGATAACCGTAAACTCTCCCTTATGTATCTCGAAACTGATGTTGTCCGCGGCACGTATCTTGTTTTCCCCATAGGCATACTCTTTCGTCACATTCTCAAAACGAATGAGCGGTTCCATCATGCAATTACCTTTCTGTTATATATTTTTCAGAACTTCAGGACTTACACCCAGCAGTCCTGAAAGCATATCCAACAGGGTATCGGTCGTGAGATTTTTCTTGTCGTGGACCAGATCGTCCTCACCGTGAACAAGCCCGAAAACACCGAAAACAAGGAAAGAAGCCGTTAATTTCGGATCCTTTACACGGGCAAGCCCCCGCTCTCTGAGGGTTGCCAGAAGCTCTGCAATGGGCCCGATCACCTCACCCGCTATCTGGAACGCCAGGCGGTAATGGATTGCCCGGAACTCCTCCTGGTGGATTTCGTCCATCAGGATACTCTCCGATACAGGAAGGACGTGGTGCATGGTATCCACGACCTTCTCGATGCGGCTTCTGAAGGTCAGGGAGTCGTCCCTGATAATGGCGATAATCCTTTCTGAAAATTGTCGGGCCAGCCTTTCCATAACCGCCCGGAAGACTTCTTCCTTGGATTTGAAATAGTAGTAGAAAAGGCCCTGCGCCACATTGATCCGCCTGACGATATCGCTGACCGAGGTTTTTTCGTAACCCCTGGTCAGGAAGAGTTCCATGGCGGCATCCAGGATTTCTTCTTTCCGTTCCTCGGGATTTTTGGATATGCGCGTCACATCATCACTCCTTCTTATATTTCCATTATAATCTACTGACTGACATTCAGTCAATAATAAGTTTCAAAATTCCGCCTCCGTTTAAGGGAGGCGGAATACATCCGGGAAACTCCAGTTCTGGGTTTCGCCATGCAGAATTATACCATGTTCAGGAAAACCATGCAGCATCGTGCCGGCTTTCCCGCCGTAAGGACGGCTATCGCCCCAGTATCAGCCGGCCCACATCCTCCGCAGTCTCCACGATATAAGTGGCATTTTCCTTCCGAAGATCCTCCTGCGTACCATATCCGTACAGGACGCCGATGCAGTCGATCCCGACTTCCCTGGCGCCTATGACGTCGTATTTCGTGTCCCCAACCAACACGACGCCGTCCTTTCTACTGATATGGAGCTCATCCAGGCAATAGCGCAAAACTTCGCCCTTGGTGGATCTTGAGTCGTCGGGGTTGCTGCCCGCAATCACCACAAAGTAATGGGCCAGTTTGAAATGCTCCAGGATCTGCCTGGCATGGGCCATGATCTTGGAGGTCGCCACAGCCAGCGTTTTCCCGCTGGATTTCAGTTTCTCAAGCAGTTCAGGGATCCCCGGATATACCGAATTCTCGAACATGCCTTTGGCAACATAATATTCCCGATAAAGCCTGATGGCTTCAGCCACCTGTTCATCATTGAATCCGCACAGGGTCCTGAAGGAATATTTCAGCGGAGGTCCAACGAATTTTTCAAGGGCGGCCGCATCCTGCTCCTCAAAGCCCATGGATTTCAGGGCATAATTGAAGGAATTGACTATCCCCGGCTTTGAATCGGTCAGCGTTCCGTCCAGATCAAAGAGAATGATGTCGTAGTTTCTTGTGGTCTGCAATCTGTTCACTCCTTGAAGCAACGTCTTTTGATAAAATTCGGGGCATCCCCGGGTATTCATTATTAAGGCTGTGAGATTTTTATTATATCACATATTCAGATTTTTGCCCTGCTTCATTGGCTCAGAATCACAAATACGCATTGTATCAGGTACCATTATCCCGTGATATCCCTGCTGTCCTTGCTGGCAGGCGCAGGACTGGAGTTGCTCTCCAGGATTAAAACAACCCGGCCGCTGGGCGGGACCGGGTTGCTGCTTTCCAAACCATTTATCAGTATTCACTGTCTTTAAGAATGATGTCATGGGCACCGCCTTCAATCAGGCTGGTGGAGGACACCAGGACAAGCCTTGCGGTCTCCTGCAGATGCTTGATGCTCTTGGCTCCGCAGCTGGACATGGTGGACCGGATCTTGCTCAGGGTAACCTCCAGGTTGTCCTTCAGCTTACCGGCGTAAGGCACATAGCTATCCACGCCTTCTTCGAACTTCATGTGAACGCTGCCACCCTGATCGTAGCGCTGCCAGTTCCTTGCGCGGTTGGAGCCCTCGCCCCAGTATTCCTTCACATAGCTGTTGCCGCGCTTCACCTTCTTGTTCGGGCTTTCATCAAACCGGGCAAAATACCGTCCCATCATGACGAAATCCGCTCCCATGGCCAGGGCCAGTGTCACATGATAATCATGGACAATGCCGCCGTCGGAGCAGATGGGGATATAGATGCCGGTCTTTTCAAAATATTCATCCCTTGCCTGGGCCACCTCGATGACAGCGCTGGCCTGACCGCGTCCGATACCCTTCTGCTCGCGGGTGATGCAGATGGAGCCGCCGCCGATACCCACCTTCACAAAATCGGCGCCCGATTCCACCAGGTACATGAAGCCTTCGCGATCGACCACGTTACCGCCGCCGATTTTGGCATCCGGATAATTCTCCTTGATGTATTGGATGGTTTCCCTCTGGTATTCGGAGAATCCGTCGGAAGAATCCACGCAGAGGATGTCCACTTCAGCTTCCAGCAGGGCAGGCACTCTCTCCTTGTAGTCCCTGGTATTGATACCGGCCCCCACCATCAGCCGCTTTTTGTCATCCATCAGCTGCAGGGGATTCTGCTTGTGTTCTTCATAGTCCTTTCTGAAAACAAGGTACTGGAGCCTCTGATCCTTATCGATGATGGGAAGAGCGTTGAGTTTGTGCTCCCAGATGATGTCGTTGGCTTCGCTCAGCGTGATGCCGACGTAACCCACAATGAGATCCTTGAAGGGAGTCATGAACTCGGATACTTTCTTATCCAGCGGATCCCGACTCAGCCGGTAATCGCGCCCGGTAACAATTCCCAAAAGCTTGCCGTTGGCTGTTCCGTCGTCGGTGACCGCAATGGTGGAATGCCCCGTCTTTTCCTTGATGGCCAGCACATCCCTCAGGGTATGGTTCACTGAAACATTGGAGTCGCTGACGACAAATCCGGATTTATGCTTCTTGACCTTTCTGACCATTTCGGCCTGTTCTTCAATGGGCTGTGAGCAATATATAAAAGAAAGACCACCGCATTTGGCCAATGCAATGGCCAGTGTATCGTTTGAAACGGCCTGCATGATTGCGGATACTATCGGAATGTTCAATGTGATGGCCGGTTTTTCACCTTTGGCGAACTTGGTAATGGGTGTCCGCAAATCAATATTCTCCGGCGTACAGTCCTTCGTCGTAAGATTCGGCAACAGCAGATATTCGCTGAATGTCCGCGAAATATCCGGATAAATAATAGCCATGGCAATCTCCTCCCAACAGTATTTTCATGATCACACGCAATAAATTTTAAATATTGTATATAACTTTCCTGCAGATGTCAACTGTCAGGCAGCAGGATCCAAAGAACGGCGAAAATGCCGCCGTTTATTTTCTCTTTCTGAAGCCCCCCGTTATCTTGCGACGGATATCCACATTGCTGATAAAGGGCGTCCTGCGCGTTTTTTTCTCGGGAAAAATGCCGGCGTGGGCCGCCTTTGCCGACTCTATGGAATAGAAGACTTTGGAATCGGCCTGTTCAATGATGGATACGGCCTCATCCAGATCCTTGCGCCGTATCAGGGAAAACAGCAGCGTAACCTCCTTGGTCGCCCCCCTGCCTTCCACGGCGGTGACGCCAAATCCTGCTTCTATGAGTTTCTCCATCAGGGTTTCCTTTTCCGGGTTCTCCTTGATGACAAATATCCTGAGCACAAGATAACCAATGGCCAGCTTCTCTTCCGCCATGATGCCCAGGTAATTGCCCAGTGCAAAGCCCAGCGCGTACGCCACATAGCATAGCGGATTGTTCAGGTTCTGCATGATCTGGCTGATGGCCACAATCCAGATAAACACCTCAAAAAATCCCAGGATGGGCGCAGCAAGGCGGCTGCCCCTTGACACGAAGATGATGCGTATGGTTCCCAGGGTTACATCCACCATGCGCGCCAGAACGATCAGGATGGGCAGTATAACCCAGGAAAACAGGTCGCTAGACATCAAATCCGCCACAATGATCCTCCCCTGTCCACAAGTCTTGCCTGTGTCGGATGGTTATGTATATTATGTTTACCCACGCCGCAGGAACGATTCACAGCGGCTTATTGAGAAACTACGACAGACAGACAAAAACCATACCATAAAAAAAAGGAACAGGCAACAACCTTTTTGGAATGTCGCCCGTTTCCTCTTATTTTCCTGACGGCAGATTCACGCCTTGATCACCCTGCCAAGGGCTTTCAGGACCAGCAGGGCAAGGACGCCGCCTATGGCGGCCGTCACCAGCTGGGGCCAGCTGAAGGTGGCGATCATGGCGCCGGCTTTTTGGGCAGGCAGCCCCATCAGGCTGACAAAGATGTTGACGCCGGCAAAGAGAAAAGCGAATTTGAGAACGGCTCCGGCGCAGATGCCCAGTATCCGGTTCTTTTTAAGCAGGACGAACATCAGCACCAGGATGAAGTTGCCCCCAGCCACGACGGGTGCGAAGGGCAGCGGCATGGAAGCGCCTGTCAGAATAGCGCCAAAGGGTGCCAGAACGGCCACCGCCGTTCCTCCCCATATGCCTGTGGTTGCCGCAGCTATCAGAAGGCAGGCATTGACCAGGGAACCGGTGATGAACTGGTTGAACTGCCCCAGGGGAATCGCCCGCCCGATGGTCTGGAATACGATGGTCAGGGCCAGAAGAATCGCCGTTCTGGCAATAAAGTGAACTGAAAGCTTCTTGTTTTCCATCATGCTACCTCCAATTATCCTGTTTCGATATCCTGTTTCGTACATCAGCCTGATGCATGCCGTCACGCTTGCCCGGCAACCCGCATGCCAGGCCGGATAATAAAACAACTCTTCCCCATCGTCAGGAAGAGCCGTCATTTTCATACCTCATACCATCAACCCCCTCCGACTGAGAATGCTCCGATTCGTCAGGATTTTGAGAATTATATGGTGGGATCCCTGATACAGGAAGTCTTCCGGTATCTCAGATCGTTCCATGCCATATACAACTAGCTTACTACGGCCACTTTGGCCTTCACGCCTTTTATGTTTCCAAGCTTGCCGCTCAAGGCACCTATTTCGTCATTGGTGCCGTCCACGATGATGGAAATCACAGAAATCCCCCTCTCTTCATAGGGGATTCCCATGCGCCCGACAATGATATGCGCATAATCGCTCAATATGGCATTGACCTTTCCGGCCGATTCATCCCGGTTACTGACAACAATGCCTATTACGGCAACCCTGCTGTTGGTCTCCATCATTCATCCCGTCGCTTATCAGTTATTACGCATGGTACAACAATAATCCGGCAAGGATCAAAAAAGAACAGCCCTTGCTATCGGGCCTTATTTCAGTTCCTTATAGCGCTTGATCTTCTTTGTGGTTGTCTTGGCGAACTCCTCGTCCCTCAGTTCGAAATGCCTGATGTATTTGTACAGCACCAATTGCTTGTTCACATTCCTGACCTCGTTGCCGATCACTTCATGGGGCGTGCTTCCAGGTGCCGTGCCGTTTTTGATGTCCTCTTCAATCTTCTCATAATTGGGGACAATCATGGCGTGGACAGCAATATCTTCATCACCCTCATCGGCTTTCCCGTACACAAGGGATTCCTTGATATACGGGCTTCTTCCCAGCAGGGTCTCTATCTCTTCCGGATAGATGTTCTTACCGTTCTTGGTGACGATAACGTTCTTTTTGCGCCCGGTAATGTGGAGGAATCCGTCCTCGTCGAAGTATCCCAGGTCCCCGGTGTAGAACCAGCCATCCCGTATGGCTTCCCGGGTAGCCTCTTCGTTCTTGTAATATCCCAGCATGACGGAAGGTCCCTTGCATTTGATCTCCCCGATGCCCTCCTCGTTGGGGTTGTCGATGGCCACTTCCAGATTGGGCAGGGGAAGACCTGCCGCATCATCCTTATAGCAAATATCGCGGTTTAGTGTCACAATGGGGGAGCATTCGGTCAGGCCATAGCCCTGGACCAGGTTGATACCCATATCCCTAAAGCCTTTGGCCACCTGCGGATCGATGGCTGCCGCACCGCTGATGAAGAGCCGGAGCTTTCCACCGAAGGTCTCATGGATCTGCCTGAAAAGCTTTTTCCGGATATCGATGCCGATTCTTCGGAGGGCATTGCTGAGCCTGATGGCGAACTTGAGTTTCCCAAGGCTTCCCGTTTTGGCTGCCTGGTTCATGATCTGCTTATACATGGATTCAAAGATCAGGGGAACACCGTTCATGATGGTGCAGCCCGATTCCTTCAGGTTTTTCACGATGTGCCGCAGCCCTTCGCAGAAAGCGATCGTGCATCCCCTGTACATCTGGCACAGAAAGCCGCAGGTACACTCATAGGTGTGGTGGATGGGCAATACGGACAGGAACGTGTCCTTTTCGTCGATATAAAGCATTGAGCACATGTTCATCAGGTTCTCGCAGATGTTTCGCTGCGACAGCATAACCGCCTTGGAGGTATCGGTAGTTCCGGAGGTGAACAGCAGGATATTCATGACCTCCGGGTGGATCTCCGCATCCAGGAAGGCCCTGTTCCCCTTTTCCAGCAGTTCCCGGCCGCGCTCCAGGAGGCGTGAAAAGGACAGCACATCGCCGTTGTCCTGCTCTGCATCCATATTGATGAAGCAGACCTCCTGATGGTTGGCGCGGATGGTCTCCATGGATTCAGCCAGGTTTTGCGAATAGATGACCGCATTGGCCTCGGAACGCCTGATGAGATTGTCGATTTCATTGGGCGGAAGCTCCTTGTCAAGGGGAACTGCGACGCCCGTACCGCACAGTACCGCAAGATAGGACACATTCCATTCATAGCGGTTTTCACTGATCATGGCGATCCGCTTGTCCTTGAGGCCCAGATCGACCAGGGCTGTTCCCAGGGCATCAATGTCCTGCTTGAACTGCTTGTAGGAAATGGGAATATATTCGGGGTTGCCCTCCCGCTTCACCAGGAAGGCCGCCTTGTCACCGAACAGCTCCACGCTGGAGGTGATCATTTCCCTGAGATCCCGGATTGGTCTTACCTCATACAAATTCTCGTAACAATTCTTCATGCCGATACCCCATTCCTGACAAATTCAAGCTGTTTTCAGCCATTCTGGCTTATTTCACCTTCTGCATAACACGATTCTATCAAACTATCCATGAAAAGGAAAGTATAAACATTCATGCATGTGGTGAATTCCAGCCGGCATCGGCAATGGATGCTTTTGCCGCTTTACCCTGCAAAGAATATCTTTTTCATATTGTTTACTTCTATACTTTTTGCTATGCTTACTTTGTAGTTTTTGTATTTTTTTGACGAAGATGGATTGAGGGTGATTCGATTGAGCAAAAGTCAAATTACGCCCTTGGTATCGATTTTGATTGCGATTGTCGAAATCATTGTCACGGTGATCGTTTTTCTCATTTCCTCAAGCGGCAGCACCGTTCCTATCACGCAGGATGAAGCCATCAGCCTGTCCGATGGCTGGACGTGTTTTTGGGAAGATACGGATGAGGCCACCATACTCAGTATACCGACTAAGCTGGAGGGAGGTTATGCGGGAAGAATTCTCCACCTTTCGAACCATTTACCCGACAGGAGCTTCCGCAATCCAAGCCTGATGCTGCGCACGTCCGAGCAGCGCGTTGCAGTTCTTTTAAACGACAACCTCATCTATGAGTTCCAGCCGAAGGATCCCGGACGGGCTCCCGGCAGCATGTACCATTTCATCAACCTGCCTGCTGGTTATGAAGGCGGCCGGCTGGATATCTTCCTGTCGTCGCCGCTCAACCAGTTTTCCGGGATAATCAACGAGATCCGGATCGGCAGCATTACATCCCATATCCTGTTCATCCTGAAACAGGGCAGCGTCAGCCTGGTTCTGGCCGTGGTTGCCATTGTGCTCGGGTTTATCATGCTCAGCTTTTTCGTGTCCATGTGCTATGCCGGTTCCAGGCATGTGAGCATCCTCTACCTGTCCCTGTTCATCATACTGTCCGGGACCTGGATGTGTTCTGAAAGCCGTGCGCTGGAACTGTTCGTAAGAAACCCCATGCTCATCATGTGCGTTGCCTTCACGGCGCAGTATCTTGCTCCCATCCCGCTCCTGGCGTTTGTCATCGATATGTTCAGGCCGAAATATACCAACTGGCTGAAACAGTTTGCCATTATCTTTACCGCCCACTTTTTCGTGATCGCCATCCTGTACCTGCTTGAGATCGTCGAATTTTACAATTCGGTGGTCCTGTTCCACTCGGTCCTGATTTGCTGCATCATTGTTTTCCTGGTGATGTCGGTCAGCGAAATCCGGCGCGGGAAAAAAGGCATCCGGCTTTTCTTCCTGGGCTGCATCGCGCTTTGCATGGCCATCTGTGCCGATATCATACGCTACTACTTCAAGCCCCTTCCCTGGGTTGTGAAACCGATCATCTACCAGTACGGGCTCTTCGTATTCATCATTACGGCTGTTGCAGCCCTGGCCCGGCACATCTTTGTGACCCGTGAGGAAAAGATCAGCCATGACATCCTCATGTCCCTTGCCTTTACGGATACCCTGACGGGCTTAAAAAACCGCCGTTCCTTTGATGAACGGATGGAAGCCCTCAACAAGGAACTGGATGATTATTCATCCATTCATCTGGTTATCCTGGATATCAATAATCTGAAGCAGGTCAACGACACCCTGGGCCACAGGGAAGGCGACCAGCTAATCATGGAAGGAGCCCGGCTGATCAGCGAAACCCTGGGAAATCTCGGGGAGATCTTCCGGATTGGCGGGGATGAATTTGTTGTGCTGATCACCAATATTGAACCCTACTTCATTCAGGTTGAACTGGATACCCTGAACAAGAAGATCGAAGCCTTCAACGAGAAGGACACGCCCTTCAAGCTCAGCATCGCCTACGGTCTTGGCAGCTACAGCAAAGACCAGGACAAGGATCTGCATGATGTCTTCGTCCGGGCGGACAAATCCATGTATATCTGCAAGGAAAACCAGAAAGGTTTGCATCATGCGGGCAAGCAAATCAAATCATAATAGGGTGCAAGGGGTATATAAATAATAGTTTGCTCATAGTAACCCTGAAAGTGGTGATCAATCTTGGGTACCTTCAGAGAATTGTACAACAGACTTGTGGATGCCGCTCTGCGGAAGGAACTCGATAAGGAAGTCAGAGAAATAATGGCGTCGGGGGAATACAAGCCGGAGGAAGTGGACAGGCTGGTTAATCCCATGGCGCATCCCGTGGTAATGCGGGTGAGCGACTGCCAGTGCCCGTCGGGAGAAGACCGGGACAACTGTGCGGTAGCCTGCCTGTTTTCGGCCATTGAGCGGGATGAAAACGGCAACGTGGTCATTTCCACGGTGGACTGCACCGGATGCGGCGTATGCATGGAGAATTGCAAGCACGATACGCTCATCGACCGGAAGGAAATCATCCCTGTCCTGGAATTGCTCAACGAGCGCAAACGGCCGGTCTATGCCATGATCGCCCCGGCCTTCAACGGCCAGTTCAGCCTGGATGTGACCGCCGGCAAGCTGCGCACCGCCTTTAAGCTGGCAGGCTTCTACGGCATGCTGGAAGTGGCCCTCTTTGCCGATATCCTGACCCTCAAGGAGGCCTTGGAATTCGACAGGACCATCCATACCGACCGGGATTTCATGCTGACCAGTTGCTGCTGCCCCATTTGGGTGAACATGATCAAAAAGATTTACCATGATCTGATTCCCCACATGCCTCCAGCGGTTTCACCCATGGTGGCCTGCGGACGGGCCATCAAACGCATCCATCCCGATGCCGTCACGGTATTCATCGGCCCCTGCGTCGCCAAAAAGGCCGAAGCACGGGAAGCCGACATCGCAGATGCTGTGGACTACGTGTTGACTTTCCAGGAGATATCCGATATCTTTCAGAAGTTGGGTATAGACCCTGCCGTTCTCCCAGAGGACATGCGGGACCATTCCTCCAGATGCGGCCGGATTTATGCCCGAACCGGCGGGGTCAGCGAAGCGGTCCAGAACACCCTCAATCGGCTGAAGCCAGACAGGAAGATCAAGCTCAGAGCCATACAGGCCGACGGGGCCATTGAATGCAAGCGGCTGCTGAAGGAGATCATGGAGGGAAATATCAAGGCCAATTTTATCGAGGGCATGGGCTGCAGGGGCGGCTGCGTGGGTGGACCCAAAGCCATCATCAACAAGGAGGAAGGAACCGTCCATGCCAATGAATACGGCAATAACGCCTCCTACCCGACCCCCATCGACAATCCCCATGTCGTCGATCTCCTGGAAAGGCTGGGATTCCACACGGTAGAAAGCCTCCTGGAATCCGACAACCTGTTTATCCGCAAGTTCGAATAATAGATTGCCGCGCTCGCTTTGCTCGCTCGCAATGACATGTTACGTTGGGCGGCCGAGCTTTACAGGCTCCCGGGCATGCCAGATTGAAGAACCGCCTCACAAACAGCAGGCGGGGAAATGAAGAAGGTGAGGTTTCATGGTTAAGACATTATCCATCAGAACAAGCGGCAGAACACAGCTTCTGGACATAACGGCACAGGTTCAGCGGGCCGTTGATGAATCCGGCGTTAAAGACGGCCTTTGCGTGGTCTTCGTACCCCACACCACGGCCGGAATAACCATCAACGAGAACGCCGATCCCGATGTGGTCTCCGATATCCTGAAAGAGATCAACAAGGTCATACCCTTCAATGACGGCTACGAACATATGGAAGGCAATTCGGCCGCCCATATCAAGGCCAGCCTGTTCGGCTTTTCAGAGCATATCATCATCGAATCAGGCCGTCTGCTCCTGGGCACATGGCAGGGCATTTATTTCTGCGAATTCGACGGACCCAGAAGCAGGCAGGTCAAGGTCAAGATCATTGAAGGCTGACGATAGCATCAGCAAGGCGCATAATCCCTTGCTCGATACGGTCTTCCGGCATATTGGAGAAATTGAGCCTCAAGGTGTTCTTTTTCGGGGTGCATGGGAAAAAGGACGCTCCGGGCACAAACGCCACGTTCTTGCTGAGGGCTTCCTTAAGAAGCTCAGTGCCGTCCATCCCCTCCGGCAGCATCACCCATGTGAACAGGCCACCCTTGGGATGGTTGCAGCGCACACCTCCCGGGAAATACCTTTCCATGGCCCGGATGATGGCATCCCGCCTCAATCTGTACACTTGACACAGCTTCCGGATATGGGCGTCAAAGTCCTGCGTCTCGATATACCGGTTGATCAGCATCTGGCTGAAGGTGGAGGTGTGGAGATCGGCCCCCTGCTTGATCAGAACAAACTTCTCGAGCAGGGTACGATGGGCTGCGATCCAACCGATGCGCATGCCCGGACAAAGGGTCTTTGAGAAAGACCCCAGATAAACAACCCATCCCTCGGTATCCAGGGATTTGACGGCGGGCAGGATCTCCCCTTCATACCGGAGTTCGCCATAAGGATTGTCTTCCACCACAAGTACGCCATACTTGCTTGCCAGCCCGATCAGGGCTTTCCTGCGCTCAAGAGACCAGGTGCGGCCTGTCGGGTTCTGGAAATCCGGAATGATATAGATGAACTTCGGATGCTTTGCCTGTTTCAGAGCCGCTTCCAGGGCTTCGGGGATCATGCCCTCATCATCGGTCTCCACCTCAACAAACTTCGGTTCATAGGCCCGGAAGGCATTTATGGCTCCCAGATAGGACGGGCTTTCCAAAAATACTTCATCCTCCGGATTGATCAGCACTTTGCCGATAAAGTCCAGGGCTTGCTGGGAGCCGGAAGTGATGATGATCTCATCGGCAGCAACACGCGTTTTGAAAACCTTCTCCATACGCATGGCTATTTTTTCCCTCAGCGGCCGGTAACCTTCGGTGGTCGAATACTGAAGTGCCTTGTAACCTTCATCCAGGATCAGGCGGCTTGTCAAATCAGCCAGGGCCTGTATTGGAAAGAGTTCTGGCGCAGGCAGACCGCCTGCAAAGGATATGACCTCCGGTCTTTCGGTTATCTTCAGCAGTTCCCTTATCTTCGAAGCTTTTATATACGCCATTCTTTCTGCAAGCAATGCTGATATCATGATATTCCACCTTTCATCGATTATTGGCCGGACCGGAAGGAGATGACCCTGCCACGGGCCGACTGTTTGCCTGACGGCATGGACATTGCTTCATACAATGGGTTTTATGGACTTAATCTCCGAAATGGACTTTCCTGTGACCTTGTTCAGGGTTACCGCTATCGCTTCCTTCAACCCTTCAATACCTTTCGGGATATCCTCCCTGGAAGGGTAGGTAAAGTTCAGGCGCATATACTGTCCACCCCTTCCGTTCAGGTAAAAAGCCGTTCCGGGCACAAAGCTGACTCCCCGTTCCGCTGCGTTCACAAGCAGGGACATATGGGGAATACCCTCCGGCAGCTTGCACCAAAGATAGTAGCCTCCCATGGGTTTGACCCATTCCAGTCCCGCTATGGGGCCGTCCATCAGGGCATCCAGCATGATATCCCGCTTGATCCGGTATTCTTCGCAAATCCTTTTCACATGGGGTTCATAACTGCCACTCCGCAGGAATCTCTCCACGATCCACTGGGATATGCTGTTGGCATGGAGATCCTGAAGCTGCTTGATCATGGCGAACTGGTGAACGACAGGCCTGGCTGCCGCCATCCAGCCAATCCGGATCCCCGGAAAGAGTATCTTGGAAAAAGTGCTGAGATAGATGACGTAACCGTACGGATCAAGCTCCTTCAGGGTTGGCCTCCTGGGTCCCTCGTACCGGATCTCGCTGTAGGGATCATCCTCGATGATGAGCACCTTCCGCCGATAAGCCAGTTCCAGAAGCCTTCTGCGCCGTTCCAGGCTCATGGAGATTCCCGACGGATTCTGATAGGTGGGCATGGTGTAGATCAACTTGGGCTTGTACCGCTGCAGGAGGTGTTCCAGGACATCCACGCGCATGCCCTGATCATCCACGGGGACCCCGACTATTCTTGTACCGGCCGCATTGAAGATCTGCATGGCGCTGAAAAAGGACGGTTCCTCAATGATCACCACATCCCCCGGATCGAGGAAAACCCTCGCCGCTATATCAATTCCCTGCTGGGATCCGGACAGAACCAGGATCTCATCGGGCGTACAGCTGACACCCCTTTTTTGCATCAGGTCCGAGATGGCTTCCCGCAAAGACCAAAAACCTTCGGTGGGGGTGTGCTTCAGCGCCTCATGGTACGGCTGCCGTACAATCTCTTCCTCAATTCCCCTGAAGGCTTCGACCGGATCGGTCTCCACGGCGGAAATACCTGCGGAGAAGGATATGACATCCTCACGATTAGCCATTACCAAAAGATCCCGCAGGAACGGATCATTGGCCCTTTCGGACATCCGGCTGAAAAACTGGGTATAGAGCGGCGCCTCAAACTCGCTGTGGGACTCGGTCACTTCCGACATCACAGACAGCACCATGGTGCCCCGTCCCACATGGGAATCCACCAATCCGTCCGCCTTCAGTTCCCGGTAGGCGGCAAGCACGGTGCTGCGGTTGATGCCCAGGCTCTCAGCCAGTTTCCTCTCGGGCGGCAGGACGCTGCCGGGCAATAGTCTTCCGTCGAAAATCATGGCACGGATCTGATTTCGAATCTGGAGATAGATCGGCGTCTGGCTCTGGCGATCGATGGTAATTTGCATGGAACATTGGATTATTTTTAAACCAGCCAATTTTAGCGCCACCTCCCGATAACCGGTTGTTCTTCTCCCTCTGACCGGTTGCTTCACTGTGCTTCCCGGGCCGACGCGCCTTGCGGTATGGCCACAGGGCTCCATATCCGGGAACCCTGGGTTCAAGGCCACCTGTGTTTTTTGCCCAATAAAAAAAGCAAGGGGTTAAACCCTTGCCTTATCGCCATCCTGTCATACTTGTTGCCGGCCTGACAAACCCCGGCCTATGCTTCCAGAAGCGCCATAACCTCTTCCAGGCGCGGCATGGCCGGAATGGCCCCTTTTCTTGTTGTGGCCAGGGATCCTACCGCATTGGCGAAATTCACGGCATCCCGCAGCTCGTCAAAGGTCAGTTCCTGCAAACGACCGAAATACGGCCTGATCCTGAACAGGAATCCCCCGAGGAAGGCATCCCCGGCACCGGTGGTATCAATGGTCTTCACCTTGTCATAAGTCGGGAGCCTGTCATACTTCCCATCCATGCCAAAGAAGCATCCGTTCGGCCCCAGCGTGAGCAGGAGGATTCTGCCCCTGAACACCTCTGCCAGAAGCTCCGCACCTTTCTCCAAATCGGTCTGGCCTGTCAGGAAGATCAGCTCTTCTTCGGATATCTTGAGAATATCGGCGTATTCCATACCCCTGATGATGACCTCCCGGGCTTCCTCCAGGCTGTTCCAGAGAGCAGGCCTCAAGTTGGGATCATAGGATATGGTCTTGCCCAGTTCCCTTGCGAAGCGTGCCGCTCCCAGGGTCGCAGTCCTGGATGGCTCATGGGTCATGGATACCGAACCGAAGTGGAAGGCCTTTGCCTGCCTGATGACATCCTGGTCAACCTCTTCAAAGGTCAGCATCCTGTCCGCGCCGGGATCCCTGTAAAAACTGAAGCTTCTGTCACCGGTTCTGCTCAGATGCACAAAGGCCAGCGTGGTGTGGACCTTGGGATCAAACCTCAAACCCCTGTGGTCGATGCCATTCTGTTTCAGGATGTCATACAGAAAACTGCCGAAGGTATCCGAACCCACCTTGCCGATAAATGCCCCTGTTCCGCCAAGCCTGGTCATTGCGGCAAGCACATTGGCCGGAGCTCCGCCGGGATTGCACTCAAAAAGGGGATTGCCCTGCTCTGACACACCCGAAGGCGTAAAATCAATCAGCAATTCCCCTATTGCCGCTAAATCCAACATATTCCTCACCATCCCCCAAAGCAATCATGTTCCTTGATCGTATTGTCCCAGATAAGCAGACCTCCCGCAAGTGCCGAAATTTCTGTTTTTGTGCCCATTCATCTGATCTGTGGATTAATTCGGTTCTTTTCCTGGTCATAGCGGTTCAGCGGCAGGGTCGCGGGCCCTTCCAGGACATTGCCCTTATAGTCGAACCTGGAGCCGTGGCAGGGGCAGTCCCATGAGGCTTCCAGCTCATTCCACTTCAGCTCGCATCCCATATGGGTACAGGTGATGTCCACGATGTACTCGTTCCCATCCTCATTCTTGTAATAGCCGCAGCGTTTGCCGCTGATATTGACAACCCGCCCCACCCCGGCCGAGGCGGGAATCTCCCTGTCTCCCGACTGAAGCTTTCCGCTGATCAGCTGGACGGCCACGTCGGCGTTTTCCGAAACGAAGGTCGAAGAAGCCACATCCTTCAGGGTGGTATGGGCATACAGCGCTTCATAGGGCGAATGCCCATCCAGGATCATCCTGATGATGACCATGCCTGCCGCCGTACCGCCGGACAGACCCCATTTATTGAATCCTGTGGCTACATAGACGTTGGGCATATCCTTGTTCAGGTATCCCACATACGGAATGCTGTGGGGCGGTTCATAGTCCTGGGCTGACCACTGGTATTGGTAATCCTCAATCCCAAAAACCTCATTGCCGAATTTCTTCAGTTCCAGGTAGTGATCCTTATCCTGATGGCCCACCTTGTGGCTTTCACCCACGATCAGCAGGGAGTTGGCTTCATGTACATACCGAATGGACCGTGTGGGCTCCTCTGCACTGATGAAATGACATTTGGGGAAGCTCCTGTCGTATTCTGCCATGACCGCATAGGTCCGCATGGGCTTGAGTCTGGCAAAATAGAAGCCCATCCCGTCGTAGCAGGGAAAATGGGTTGCCACGATCACGCGGGCAGCATTGATGGTCACATTGTCCGCTGTCTTGAGGATGCAACGCTCCCCGGGCTCAAAGTCAACAATGCGGGTATCTTCGTAAATCCTTCCGCCCAGTTTGACGGCTTCTTCGGCCAGTGCATCCAGGTATTTTTTGGGGTTGAACTGGGCCTGATTGCTCAATACAAGCGCGTTTTTAATCCTGATCGGGATGGGGAGTTCCTTTTCCAGCCTGCAGTCCAGTCCCAGTTTCTGATAGGTTTCATATTCCTGATTGATTTTTTCCGCATAGCCTTCATCCTGGGTATAGACGCATGCCGAAACCCTTTGGAAATCACACGGGATGTCATACCTGGCGATCAGCGTCTCCACCAGTTCCAGGGCCTTGTCGTTAATCTCATAATAACGGCGGGCCCTGTCCAGGCCGAACTTGCTCTCAATTTCAGCATAAACCAGACCATGCTGGGCGGTGATCTTGCCGGTGTTGCGGCCGCTGCAGCCGTACCCGATCCTGTCCGCATCGACCAGCACCACTTCCCGCCCGGCCGATGCCAGGAGATAAAAGCACGTCATGCCTGCCATGCCGCCGCCTACCACCAGGCAGTCCACCTTCATATTCCGATCCAGTTTTTCATAACGCCTGCTTTCCGAACTCTCAATCCAATACGCCTCGTTCATGTCCTTTCTCCTTCGTTAACCGCCGAAAGCCTCACGGAACCGGAACTTCACCAGCACCGTAGGCTCCGGTTCGGTTCTCATCTTTCCATGAATAAGGAACGGGGACTGCCCGACGGATAGATGCCCCGTCATGCCGCAAGGATGCCGAAGCACCCGGCCTGAGCAGTCCCGCATTGGCTCTTTCCAATCCCCTTCATTGCAACGGACCGCAAAACCATGCGTTCCGCTGCAAAGCAAGCACAAACCTTTGATTCTGAAAGAAGCCATTCCTATTGTCTGCGATTCGGATGATTTTATGCACGAGGCATAAAGCCCGTGAAGGTCGTGTTTGCAAAACCTGTCCGGACGTGTTCAGGAAGCGTTTGCTTTTTCTGAATCGGGATCCTGTGCGTTGGTGCGCCGGTCCATAATGGCTGGCAAACTGCACCAGGCGGTAATCACCACCAGGATCACGGCACCTCCGATAAAGGCCATGGTTCCGGGCACTTCACCGATAGTCAGGAAGACCAATACCGGATTGAGCACCAGCTCAATGGTCGATATGAGGATGATCTCCAGGGCCTTCAGGTGTCTGACCGCCTTGGAATAAAGGATGTAAGGCAATCCCAGCTGAACAGCCCCCAACAGGATCAGACCAAGCCAGCCTTTTGCATCCGGCATGGCACTTGTCAGAAAAGGAAGTCCGATCAGTGATGTGAGCACATTGCCCAGCAAGACCGATTCCAAAGGCGATTCATGCTTCTGCATCCGCATGAATACCGCAAAGGTGGCAAAACATACGCCGCTCAGTAAGGCGCATACATCACCCATGAAGTTGCTGGTATTGAGGCCGTCTATGAAGAACAGGACCATGCCGCCAAGGGTCAGCAGAATGGCCGCCCAGTCATAGGGCTTTACCTTTTCCTTCAGCAGCCAGGCGCCCAGTATGGCCACATAGATCGGCGCCGTGTATTGAAGGAGGATGGCGTTGGCGGCAGTGGTCAGTTTGTTGGCCGAAACGAAAAAGATGACCGTCCCGGTGTAGGCAAGGGCAGCCTCGATTTGTGCGGCCGACCAGGTGAATTTAGGCTTTTTGAGATATATCCAGATGATCAGGGAAGCAATGGCGCTCCGGGTTCCCGCTATGGCAAGCGCATTGGAGTTTACAAGCTTTATCAGGATGCCGCCAAGGCTCCACATGACAGCTGTCAAGACAAGATATAGGATGGCCTTGGGTCTGCTCCCCGCCAGTTTTTGGGGCATATCTCATCAGTCCTCCAGGCAGATATTCATGCCCGGATGCCTCACCCCTGCCACTGATTTCAGGGCTGGAGCATCTCGGCCCGATTGTTGTTTCTTTCCAATATAGATCATGTCAGCCGGATGATCAATGCTTTTTTCTGTTGAGCACAGCCGCCCTCATCCCATTCTCACAGGATGTTTTCGCGCCTTTTACAATGCGACCTTAACTTTACGGGCTCCCTTCCCAGGTATCATTGCGAGCGCAGCATCAGCGGAGCGTGGCAATCTCCGGAAACCCGCATAGTTCCACCGCTGTACAATGGGTATTCCTAGGGGGGTATGGCTTTGGCAATAATTAAGTTTGTCATGACTAACTTCAACATGCTACATTAAAATCATTAAATTCAATATTAGAACTTTAGTGGATGATTCTGCTATTTTCGGACATGGCCGGCTCTCACGCCTGCCTGCCTATACACAACCCATTTTGCAACTGAAGGGAGACACCTATGGTAAAGAATTTGAGCAATATATGGAATTTCATAATCCTTGCTGTTCTGGCACTTGTCATGCTTGTCGGGATCAGCGCAGCGGCCGGAACAGGCAATCCGGCTTCCCAGGTCGGCAGCACGCTTCCTGGAACTTCAGAAAAAAACACCCGCGGGGACGGACTTCCGGAACCCGAACCGGAAACAACCATCAAACCGTCAACTGCTCCGGCTGCAGAACCCGTCTTGGAGCATCCCGAGGCCGCAGCACCACCTGCTGTACCCATTTCGGGCGATGACATGAAACCGGTTCCGGGTACAACCATACCTGCTCCGGCACAGAACAACGTGACTTCACCATCCCTGTCATCGAACCCGGGGGCTTCGGCAACACAGGCTCCGGCAGCTTCAAACTCGCCTGTCCCGCCTTCGCCACCTGCACCAACCACAACTGCAACCCCAAAACCGTCACCTTCTCAGTCGCCTTCTCCGTCACCAACTCCGACAACAACTCCGCCCACTTCACCGGTACCCGCTCCTTCCGGCAAGGTTATCCTGGGCTATTATGCAGGCTGGGCAGCTTACTCGGGCTACAAACCCAGCCAGATACCGGCAACCAGACTGACCCATATCAACTATGCCTTCGCAAAGATAGGCAGCGATTTGAAGATTGCCCTGGGCGACCCCGCCGTGGACCCCGGCAACCTGTCGGCGCTGGTCAAGCTGAAAAACGTCAACCCCAACCTGAAAATCCTTATTTCCGTTGGGGGATGGAATGATTCAGGAAGGTTCTCGGATGCGGCCCTGACCGATGCCAGCCGCACCGCCTTTGCCGACAGCGTGGTGGCGTTCATCAAAAAATATGGCCTGGATGGCGTTGATATCGACTGGGAATACCCTGTATCAGGCGGATTGGCCACCAACACCAGGCGGCCTGAAGACAAGCAGAACTACACCCTCCTGCTGGCCAAACTCCGCGAAAAGCTCACCCAGCAGGGAGCAAAGGACGGCAGGCATTACTGGCTCACCGCGGCCGGATCAGCGGGAAGCTCTTACGCAAAGAACGTTGAGCTTTCCAAGATCCATCAGTATCTGGATTATGCCCTGGTCATGACCTATGATATCAACGGTCCCTGGGATGCATTCACAGGCTTTAATGCGCCGCTGTATGCCTCCGATGGACCAACGGCATATTACCGCTGGAGCGTCGATTCCGCCATCAACATGTACCTCTCATCGGGTTTTCCGGCATCCAAGCTGGTAATGGGCATTCCCTTTTATGGCTACGTCTTCAGGGGGGTAGCTCCTGCCAATAACGGGCTCTACCAGGCTTTTGCATCCGGTGCTTCCGCATCCTATGACAGCATCCAGTCCCAGTATGCCGCCAACCCGGCCTTTGCGGCATACAACTCCGATGCCGTGGCGCCATGGCTGTTCGGCGGGGATACCTTTATCAGTTATGACAACGCGGAGTCCATCACCCGGAAGGCCCAATACATTAAAACCAGGAAGCTTGCCGGCGCCGGTATCTGGGAACTCTCCCAGAACAGGAACGGTACCCTGCTGGACATCATTCACCAGAACCTTCGCTGATCCGGAGGGCAAGCATAAAGCGCAGCACCATGGCTGCGCTTTTGATTTGCCTGAACGGTTTTCAGCTTCTGTTGCATCAGTTGCCCGGACCCGGCCGGCTGCAAAGCTCATAAGTCTTGTAGACCATAATGATGGCCTGTTCCCGGCTTAAGGTTCCTGTCGGGTTCATCATGCCCCCGCTTCCGACAATGATCTGGTTGGCACTGCAGAAGTTCACGGCTTCCAATGCCCACGGCGCAATCTTGTCCGCGTCCCTGAACCGGGGCACATCGGTTATGGGCTGGGCCAGATCGGGACGGATGGTCTTCACGGTCTGGTAGACGATGACGCAAAGCTGCTGGCGGCTTATGTACTCATTGGGACTGAAATAACCGTTGCTGCCTGACAGAAACTTCATGGAAGCGGCCTTCAGCACATCCGGATCGGTCGTATCCGCGAAGCTCACACCCGGGAATGGAATAATCTCCCCCAGGAAGGTCTCCGCCATTCTGACGATCAGGGAGCTGAATTCCCGCCGGGTTATGCCTGACTGATAATCCTCCAGAAGCGCAACAGGCACGATGTTGGCCGCTATGGCGGAACGGATATGGGGAACAGCCCAGTTGGAGGCCCCGATGCTGTCAATGTCCGGAATGGGAATATAATCGCTTTCAGCGGCGTTCCTGCCGGTCACCCTGATGGTATGCCTGAAGCTTGCAGTTCCGCCGGCACCGTCATAGGCCGTGATAATGATCTCCGCATCCCGGCCAATCAAATCCCTGTAGAAGAACAGGCCGTCCACAATCCAGCCCGCTGTGGCCGAAAACCTGAGCTCATCCTGTTCCTTATCCGAAAACTCTTCCCGGAGGTCAAAAACGAACAGTTCTCCCGGCCTGATATCGGACGTGTAGTCCGAGCGGGCAACAGGCGGCGTATTACTGGGCACATAAACCGCACCACCAACGACAGTAATCATGGTGGTGGCCGGCTTTACGGAATGGGCCAGGATCCCGGTATCATGGATGAAGCTGAGGCGATAGACGCCGTCGGGAATCCCGGCCAGGGAGTAGGCGTGGATATAGTCGCCGGTATCATGGGATTCGGTTCCCGTCAGACTGTATGAACGTCCTCTCACATCCACAAGGAACAGGGACGGTATGTATGGATCCACCCTGCCGTTTCTGTTGACCGTCACCGAATAACCATTGCCATAGGCGTCGATCCATCGGTGCAATATCCGCTTGGATGCCGTATCGAAGATAAGATCATCCCTCAGGGTTTCCCCAAACCTGAAGCTTTTGGTCTTTCCGCTGAACTCGGTATGAAAGCTGTTGAAATAGGTATCCGAAGCCGTACTGCTATCCTTCAGGGTTCTTTGTGTGAGCAGAAAAATATCGTAGGAGCCCTTCATGACCTGGATGGATCCCGATGATCGATCCAGGGTGTTTGCGATCACATTGCCCGTGGGAATGTTGCGCAGCATGTATTCGGCCTTATCCGCAGAAGCCAGGTCAGCCTCCACCGTAATGGTCTTCAGGCTCGCCGAATCCAGCGACCTGATACTGTCCAAATCGTCCATCCTGCCTGAATGGTACCATGCCTTCGTATTCCTGGCGGGATCAGTCCTTTCGCCCCCGGAATAGGAATAGATATCAATCCAGAGATCCGCCCGGTCATAATATAGCAGTCCGGCATAAAGAGGGCGCCCCTCATCGCCGGTGATTTCCGCAAAGGGAATATCCTTCGTGCTTATGACCGCCTCATAGGCTTTTCCGCCCCATTCCCGGACATCATTGAAACCGACGAGGGAACTTCCGAGAATCCGGGTGGTTACAACGCAGCCCGGTATACTTTCCCGGGACGTCAGCCCCAGCACATTGCACTCCGAGGGTTCGAACACCTTTTCCCCACAGGTCCCCACAATCCGGAAATAGAAAGGGATATCCTGCAGGCCATCGTTCAGTTGGGATGCAACGCTGCACCGAACTTTGTCATACCTGCGGGCAAGCATTTCAAAGTCAAGATTGACCATCCAAACCCCGTTGGCCAGGACAGGGTTTACGTCCAGCTTGGTTATCCTTGTGTCCTTTTGGGAAAATCCGAAAACGTGGATCCTTGGAGCCCCGATCAGGCTGTCTTCCGTATCATACACCCGGATTCTCACATTGTAGGCCGGCACATCAAAGGCACGCTGATAGACCTCGCCCTCGGAGCCGTCGAAGAATACGGGCATGGCTTCCAGCATGTGCGGTCCTGCCGCGAGGCTTCTGATATCCAGGCTTGTCCGGATCACACCGGGCGATGTGACGTTTATCTCCCTGAAAGTCACATCGTCGATGCTGATCGCCACGCTTTTCACGGAAGGTCCCGCAAAGAAACTGAAGTTCAGGTGGTATTTTTCTTCATGGGTCCCGTCGGAGTATGGTTCGATCACGTAAAATTCCGGATCCGACCGGTAATTCCTAAAGGTCATCCCGCCATGTCCGAACAGCTTGTCCTTTCCGGGAATGCCCAGGTCATAGGTATGGCTGAAAAGAATATTTTCAATATCGGTTAGGCTTCGTGCGGGATCCTCCAGCATCAGCATGGCCGCTGCCGACGAAACCAGGGGTGCAGCCATGGAAGTACCGGATTTGACTCCCGTGGAGTTGCCGGGCATCGCACTGACGACCTTTTCTCCCGGTGCACAGATATCGATAAACTCTCCGGTATTGGAAAAGTAAAGCAGGTCGCCGTTGCTGCCGGTAGCGCCCACCGCGATCACCTCGGGAAAAGCGGCCGGGTAATAGTGGGAGATATCCCTGGCATCATTCCCGGCGGAGGCAACAATCATCACTCCCCGGGAAACGGCATAGTCTACGGCTTTGTCCAGATAAGCGGTGGTGCCATAGCCTCCCAGGGACATATTGATGATGTTGGCGCCGTTTTTCACCGCATAGTCTATACCCTTAACAATGATGGAATCCGGCGCGTCCCCTTTTTCATCAAACACCCTGATGGGCATGATTCTGACATTGCCGGGCGTGTTTTGGGCAATGATGCCGGCAATATGCGTTCCATGACCAAACAGATCCTGGGGGTTATGATCGTCCTCCACTGCGTCATAGGGTGAAACAATCCTGTCCCTGAGCCAGGGATGGGAAAGATCGGTTCCGGTATCCATCAATGCGATGATGACGGTTCCATCCCTGTCCTGCACCATCTCCGCCAGACGATCCAGGCCTATGGCATCCCCTGCTTCGGAAGCGTAGATTGCATCAGGGGAAAGATTGCCGCCCCCGGCATCGAAATGCCGGATTCGATCCGGTTCCATGTAACGCCCCGTCAGCCATGCGCCGTCTTTGCAAAAAGACAGCCATACCTGCCCGTTTCTCAGCCAGGCGCCGGTTATATCCGCCCTGTCTGCGGCCACGACCTCGCCTGACGGCATTTCCACAAGCGCACGGGTGGTGCGGGCGTCTTCAAGCTCCATCACGATGCTCTGCAACAAGGGGCCGTCCGCTCCGCGGCCTTGAGTTCCGGCCAGTTCCTGAGCCGCAGCAGGCAGCCCGGCCGTCTGAATGACCAATGCAATAAGGATGGCTGCAAGTTTCTTCCACATTTCTTTTTCCTCCGGGGCCCGGCCTTTTCCAGCCTGCCCATTTCATTATAGCTTTTTCGCTCAGTTCAGGAAAGCTCAACCATCCCGACAAATGCCGCCAAAACCTGCGATCCGCAAAACGGCGTATGCTGTGCGGCGAACATGCGCGGAAAACCATTGCCCGAAAAAAAATGGAGTTTCCCAAATTCTGCATTATGGCTTATAATAACTGTATAGCATCATTCTGATATCCTGTTGTGCCGGTAACGAGCCGGTAAAAAATCCGGTCATTCCATATCTGTCCGGGGGATGGTATCATGCCTGAAAAGAAAAAAAGGTATACGTTCGGAATCCTTATCGACTGGATAACCAGTTGGAGTGATAGCCATTACTACCAGTCCCTGCTCCTTTCGGGGCTGTCTGATTTCGCAAAGGCAAACGACATCAATGTGATCTGCTTTGTCACAGGAAGGGTGGATTCCCCCTATGAATGGGACAGATGCCGGAATATCCTGCTGAAATTCATCGATAAGAACAAGGTTGACGGCCTGATTGTACCCACCACCGCCATCGGTGTGTACAGCAGCGCCCGTTCCATCGTGAAGCTTCTTGAAGGCTACGGCGACCTGCCCATCGTTACGGTGGGCGAGCGGTTTGAAAATTACCCGTCGGTCACCATCGATAATTATTCAGGTATGCGCCAGGTGGTGGATCACCTCATCGAATCGCACGGTTACAGGCGGATAGCGTTCATTAAAGGGCCGCCGTGCAAGGAAGCCTATATCCGTTTCCAGGCTTATCTGGATTCCCTGGCGGCCCATCAGATCGAATATGATCCCACCCTCGTCTATAACGGGGATTTCCGCTTTGAGTCCGGTTCCGAAGCGGTTAGGACATTTTTGCGCGAAAACATCCGGTTTGACGCCCTTGTCAGCTCCAACGACAACATGGCGATGGGCGCCCTCATCGAGTTCAACAAAAGCAACAAGAACCTCATATTCACACTGCCCATAGCCGGTTTTGACGACTCTGAAAACGGGCGGATCTATGGTCTGACAACCGTGCGCCAGAATTTTCATGAGCAGACTTACCGGGCTGCGGAAATTCTCCTGAACATCATTAAAGGGCGTGATACGCCGTACCACGTGGAAATACCGTCCAGGATGATCCTCCGATCCTCCTGCGGCTGCGTTCCTACGGTGGTCAAAAAAGCCTATATCAATCCTGAGACCATAGAGAACAGAGGCGAAGATGAAGTTTCCATAGAACAGATCATGGCCGAACTGGAAGAGCTGAACCACACCCTGGATATCAGCGACAGTTCATTGCTTCTGAAGGGTCTGTTGAGCCAGGAACGGCAGGTGGTGGACGCCTTCTTCGACGAATTCCGCAATGGCACCAGGGACAGGTTTGTCATGGCCATCAACAGTCTCATCCTGTGGTGTTCCGACAACAAGATCGATTGGCTGTTCATACAGGATATCCTGCCCGCCATCCGCAAAAGCGTGATGAACTGGCTGACCACCAGGGAAGAAGTGATACGGGCCGAAAACCTGCTGCATGCCGCCATGATCTTCCTCTTTGATACCCTCCAGATGGCGGAGGCCAACCGCTCCGTAACCAACCCGCTCCTGGGCGAAAACACAGAACGACTAGGAGAAGCCCTCATGGCCAGCCTCGATTACGAGAGCCAGCTTAAAACGGTCTGTCAGTTGTTGCCGCAGCTTGACATACACACCTGTTATATCGCCCTGTTTGAGGATGAGGCGAATCCGCTGGACAAGTCGCGCCTGATCCTGGCCATGACAAAAAAAGGCGTTTTCAAGCAAGGAGGACAGGGTATCGTGTTCAACACCCTGGATCTTCTCCCCGAAGCTTTTATGGAAGATCTGCATAAGGACAGGTTCAGCCTCGTGGTACAGGTTCTCCACCAGGGAGACAACAAGATGGGTTACGTCATACTGGACTTTGACTCCACCATCAACAAAAACTATGAGATCGTCCGCTACAGGCTTAGCGTTTCCTTAAAGGGCACCATGCTCATAGAAAGGATTTCCAGGCAGGCAGCGGATCTGGAAATCCAGGTGAAGGAAAGAACCAAGGAGCTTTCTGAAAGCAACAAGCATCTCAAGGAAGAGATCGCCAAGCGAAAAGATGTGGAAAAACAGCTGAAACAAGCCCTGAGGGATCTGCGTTATTACAACGAGCAGCTTCACCGCCAGTCCATCCGCGACGAACTGACCCAGTTGTACAACCGGCGCGGCTTTATGCAGCTTGGCAATGAATTTTATGAAAACGCGAAGAAAAACAATATGAGCTTCCTCCTGCTCTATGCCGATCTGGACTGCCTCAAGCGGATCAACGACAAGTTCGGACACGACGAAGGGGATTATGCCATCGTCAGCACCGCCCAGATTCTCAATAGAACCTTCCGCAATACGGATATCATCAGCCGCCTGGGCGGGGACGAATTTACAGTGATCATTTCAGGCGCTTCCGAGAAGGACGAGGCGGATATCAGGAACCGGATCCAGCGCTACTGCGATCTCCATAACGAACTGTCAAAAAAGCCTTACAAACTGTCCATCAGCCTCGGATTCGCCCATTATGCGCCCGGCAGTTCCGCCGCTTTCGAGGACCTGATGAAGGCTGCCGACAAGGCCCTGTACGCCGACAAGCAGAGAAAATCCGCCGGGTGCCACAAGCAACAGGGATAACCTTTCGGCAAGCCTCCCGGCTGGTCACTCGCAGGGGTATTGAAGCCCCCATTGCGAACGGATGGCATCCATGGTGCGCATGATTGCCAGGGTTTCATCCAGGGGCATGATACTGCTTTCCAGCCTGCCATCCCTCAGGCAGCGCATAGCCTCCGCCGCTTCATAATGATAGCCGTTCCCTTCAAACTCAGGCCCGAACACTTCTTCGGCTCCGGAGGATGTATGGAGTGTTGCCTTCTTTGCATAGAAGAAGTCGGGAACATGGATCCGGCCATGGGTGCCCAGGATCATCGCATCGTTGACGAAATCGGTCCGTAAGGCGCCCGCCAGGGAAGCAATTTTTCCGTCCTCGTAGCCGAAGATCACCGAGAACTGTTCATCCACACGGGTCTCTCCGATATGGGCCAGGCTTTTGATGGTCCGGGGTTGCGTTCCAAAGATCATGGATGCAAAGGATACCGGATAAATCCCCACATCCAGCAGGGCTCCTCCGCCCAAATCGGGATTCAGAAGTCTTCCCTTTGGATCCCAGGCACAGCGGTAGCCGAAATCGGCTTTCAGGAAGCGAACCTCGCCGATGAGGCCCTTGCTCAGCCACTCCCGGACCTTGACGATGGCCGGGAGATACCGGGTCCACATGGCCTCCATCAGGAACAGGCCTTTTCCCCGGGCATAAGCGATCATCTCCTCCGCCTGCCGGGCATTCATCGCAAAAGGCTTTTCGCACAGCACCGCTTTCCCGGCTTTCAGGCAGAGCATGACGTTTTCATAATGCACGGGATGCGGGGTGGCAATATAGACGATATCCACCTCCGGATCCTGCACAAGCGCTTCATAACTCCCATATGCCCGCTTTACTCCGTATTCTGCGCTGAAGGCCCGGGCTTTTTCCAGGGATCTGGAAGCAACCGCAACGGGCTCGGCATCCTCCAGCAGCTTCAGGCCTTCGCAAAACTTCCGGGCAATGGTACCTGTGGCCATAATGCCCCAGCCTATTTTTTTCTTCATTGAGAACCCCCTCCTTAAAACGGAAAGCTCTTTTCCGGGATCATGATCATGGCTCGCTTTTTTCCATGATCCCAGTCTATCATAACCCGGTTGCTTTCTTCCATGCGTTTTTACGCTTTCACGGTTCAGCGGAGCAATCCAGGCCGGAAGGTCGGATCGCTTTCTCAAAAAGGACTGTTTTTTCGGATTTGCGCCATAATTTGCGGAGCGTTTTCCCCAAACAAGAAACCATATCATTTCATGTGTTTTTGTGTTAAGATATGGCTATAGGAGGGCTTTGAGCAGTATGAAGCAAAACAGGCTTGTTGCTCCCGTTCTGAAATGGGTTGGCGGCAAAAGACAGTTGTTGCCTGAAATCGTCAAACGCATACCGGATTTTTCAACCTATTATGAGCCTTTCGTCGGCGGCGGAGCCGTCCTCTTTTCCCTGCAGCCCCAAAAAGCGGTTATCAATGACATCAGCCGGGAGCTCATGAATGTTTACCAGGTCATTAAGGACCATGTGGACGAGCTGATTGAGGATCTGAAAAAGCATAAAAACGAAAAGGAGTATTTCTATCGCATCAGGGAACTTGACAGGGACAAAAAGCATTATGAATCCCTGTCGAAGGTTGAAAGAGCCTCAAGGATACTCTATCTGAACAAGACATGTTACAACGGCCTTTTCAGGGTGAACAAGGCCGGCGAGTTCAACACACCGTTTGGCAACTACAGGAATCCCAGTATTGTCAACGAGCCAACCCTGAGAGCTGTGAGCAGCTATTTCAACCAGGCGGATATCACCTTCCTGTGCTGCGACTATGAACAGGCCCTGAAAACCATCCGCAAGGGAGATTTTGTGTATTTTGATCCCCCCTATGACCCTGTTTCGGACTCGGCCAACTTCACCGGGTACGATAAGGGAGGTTTTGACCGCAAGGAGCAGATCAGGCTCAAATCCGTCTGTGATAAGCTGAACGCAAGGGGAATCAAGTTTCTGCTTTCCAATTCCGCAACCGAATTTATTCTCGATCTTTACAAAGACTACAAGATAGAAATCATCCAGGCCAAACGCGCCATTAACTGCAATCCGAGCAAAAGAGGCGAGGTTGATGAAGTTCTCGTGAGGAATTATGAGTAGCCTGACCACGAAAAATGATGCCGCCTGGGAGCAACTGTTTGACAAATATGATATCCTGTCCCGCGTCGAACGGGAGATCGCCGTGGAGATCACCGCCGCCCAAATCAATGAGTTCCGGGAAGCAAGGCTCATGACGAAATTCGATCACAGTAGGAATCTTCCGGAGCTTTTTCACAAAAACAACCTGTCCATCCTTCCCATATCCCGGGGCAGTTATCTGATTTCCCATTTCGAGGCCTACCAGGACATCGGGGAAACCGATAGCCGCGTCCACAGGGTTTCGTTTCCGGCTGATATCGAAAGCATTGATTATGAAAATATAACCAGCGAGGCTATGGCCATCAGCTGTGCCTATGTATCAGGCATCCTGGCAGATTTCGTCGAGGATGAAAAACTGCTGCCCACGGTTAGCGGCAGGATGAGTTCCGACGTCTTTGCCTTTGCTATCAACAACTCGAAACTGAACCGGCCTTTCCGCGTAACGGTTTCCAACGCCCAGGTCGAGATTGACGGGGGGTTTGAAGGCGCCTGCACCCTGTCCGTCATAGAAGCCAAGAACGCCATCTCGGATGATTTTCTGATAAGGCAGCTGTATTACCCCTACCGTCTCTGGAAAAACAGTATCCGAAAAATCGTGAAGCCCGTTTTCATGATCTATTCAAACGGCATTTTCAGCCTTTACGAGTACGTTTTCGAAGACCCCGGCAATTACAATTCGATTGTGCTGGTCAAGCAGAAAAACTACACCGTGGAGGATATGGACATCACCCTTGACGATATTCTGGGTATCCTGCACCAGGTCAAACCCGTCAATGAACCCGAGATTCCCTTTCCCCAGGCCAACAGCTTCAAACGCGTTATCAATATTTGTGAGCTGCTGGCCGAAGGCGGAAGGACCCGGGACGAGATCACGCTGAATTATGATTTCGATCCCCGTCAAACCAATTATTACACCGATGCCGCAAGATATCTGGGCTTGGTGGACAAGAAACGCGAAAACGGAGAGGTTGTCTATTTTCTGACCCCGGAGGGCAAAAAGCTGTCCCGCCTGAAATACAAGGCCAGACAGCTGAAGTTTGCCGAACTGATCCTGCAGCATCACGTTTTCAGAGAGACGCTGAAAAAGGCCCTGGCATACGGACACATGCCCCATAAAAATGAAATCGTCCGCATCATGAAAGCGTCCAATCTCTTTCGTATAGGCTCCGATGAAACCTTCGAAAGAAGGGCATCCACCATATCGGGCTGGATAAACTGGATCCTGGGTCTTTTGCGGTAACATCCCCAAAACGGTGTTTTTCACCGACCGGCATCCACCGCTTCTCACCCTTGTCCGGGCAGGAGAATAGATTATTAATGTGTACAACCCTGCTATGGGAGGAAGCCACGGATGACCGAAACAGTAATCATGCCGGGACAGCACACGCTGCCGCCCCTGCCGTATCCCTATGACGCGCTGGAGCCCGTCATCAGCGAAGAGGCCCTTCGAATCCACCATGACAGGCACCACAAGGCCTACGTGGACGGTCTGAACCGGGCAGAACTTGCCCTGGTGGAAGCGCGCGGATCCAACGACTACGCGTATGTGAAATACTGGGAAAACCAGCTGGCCTTCAACGGCTCCGGGCACATCCTGCACAGCATCTTCTGGACCAACATGGCTCCGTTGGGAGCCAGGGGACAGCCCGGTATTGCCACCGCCACGCAGATCAAGCTCTATTTTGGCGACTTTAGCAATTTCAAGGCCCAGTTCATTGAAGCCGCAGAAAAGGTGGAGGCCTCCGGATGGGCAATATTGGTCTGGCATCCCGCATGGCGCAGGCTGGAACTCTTGCAGTGCGAAAAGCACCAGAACCTGACCCAGTGGAGCGGCATCCCCATCCTGGTTTGCGATGTTTGGGAACATGCGTATTACCTGGACTACCAGAACAGGCGAAGGGAGTACCTTGAAAAATGGTGGAGCCTGATCAACTGGGATGACGTGGAAAGGCGGCTTCTATTGGCCTTCAGGGGTATGGTTCTGCTCCAGGAGTGATCCAGGGGGACGGTTCTTCCGGTTACTTACGTCAACATAACCATAACTGTTCGCAGGGAGTCCGTAAAGGTCAAGGTCGCATTGCGATAAGGCGCCAAAACAGCCTGTGAAAATGGGACAAGGGCGGCTGCTGTTTGAGCGTAGCGAGTTCAACCGCCCCCCGTTCGAACAGCTGCTGTTTTGCAGCCGTGCAGCACAGCGACCGGCCTTTACGGGCTCCCGGACATGTGAGGTGCAAGCACCTCCCCTCAAAACCAGAAGAACCGTCCCTCTGGTATTTCTTGGCCGGAAGAACCGTCACCCAGGTATTCATGCTTTTTCTATCCGGACACGGGTGCCTTCGCCGTCGGGCGTGGGCGGCTCCACGATCAGGCGCCTGCCGATGCGGCTGCGAAGTTCCGGCACGTGACTGATAAGGCCTATCACCCGCTCCTTTTTGCTGATGCGCTCGAGGGAATCGATCACGTTATCCAGAAGGTTCCGGTCAAGGGTCCCGAAGCCCTCATCCAGGAAGAAAAATTCCAGCGGGCTCTGGCCTTTAAGCTGAATCTGCTCGGACAGGGCCAGGGCCAGCGACAGGGATGTAAGGAATGTCTCGCCGCCGGAGAGGGTATTCACCATGCGGTAAATCCCTCCATTGGCATTATCGCGGATGACAAAGCCGTTGTCGGCATCCAGTTCCAGGGCGTACTTGTACCGTGTCATGGCTCCCAGGGTTTCCGATGCCTTGGCGGCCACATAACGGAGCCTTTCCTCCGCGATGTAATCGATAAAGCTGTTGTCCTTGCCCTTATCGCCGATCAGCAGCTTTCGGATCTGCTCCAGGAGGGACATTTTTTTGCCGGCTTCATCCAGCTTCGCATTCAGTTCAAGCCATTTTTCATGCTTGGCCTTGATGTCCTGGTAACGGTGAACGGCTATATCATACTCGGAGATTCGGGTTTCCCTGGCAGCCACCGCTTCCTGCCAGGCCTGGCTGATCTTCTGCCATCCTTCTTCGGTGATGGTCCTGGAATTAAGCTTTTGGGCGATGCGTTCCCTATCGGCCAGTATCTTGATTCCTGTCCGCTCGTATTCGTCGATTCTCGCTTTCCACGCGTTTATCTCCGCTTCGGGCAGCAGGGATTTCTCCACCTCCTCCGATCCGTTGAAGCCCATATCCGTGAGGGCTTTTTTCAGGTGGCTTTCGTCCTCCTGCAAATCCCTTGTCAGCGCTTCCTTCTGGCTGAGCAGCACGGCTTGCTCGTTCTGGAGGTTCTGATAATCCGTTTCAAGCGTTTTGAGCTTGTCCGCCAGTTCCTTTTCCTCTGTTTCATAGGCTTCAAGTCTATCCCTGATACGCCTGATCTCGTCCTCGATATCGGCCTCACCGACAAGCTGATGAATGCGAATCTCCCTGTTTTTTCGCTCCTTCTCCAAATGCTCCGCCTCAGCCTTGCATTTTATAACCTCGGCCCGGATGGCTTGCAGTTTCTCTTTCAGCCGACCAATCGCAGACTCCTTCTCGGCCAACTGGTGATTGATAGCCTCCAATTCCCTGCGAAGGGCATCCGCCCGCTGATCGCTTTGGGCAAGCCGTTCCAGTTCGCCGCGGATGCTTGGGATGGACCAATCGGCAAGGAAACGGGAAATCTTTTCACAGTTTGCCTCCCACAGCTTTTTTGCTTCCTCAAGGGATGACTCGACTTCCGCAAGCCTTTCCCTGTTCAGTTTAAGCTCCGACAGGATGCCGCCCTCCCCGGCTTTCTGCTCCGACAAAACCTCTTTTTGGCTCTGGAGGCGCCGTATAAGAGCTTCCTGGCTTCTTTCCCCATCCGCCAGCTCCTTCCTTCTACCGTCAAGGACCTTCTCCATCTTTTCCAGTTCAGCCTCCAGTGTGTTCGGTTCCAGGTTTCGCAAGCTCTCGGGCAGCTTTCGTCTTTCAGCTTCCAGTTCTCGGGTTTGGGCATCCAGTTCATCTTTCGCCTGTTCAAACTGCGACCTCGCAGTTGCCAGCTGCTCGCCGTTGACCATCAGTTCCGCCTCGGCTTCCCGCAGGGCCTTCTCGGCAGATTGCAGTCCGGTGCGAAGTTCCCCCACCCGGGTTTCAAGAACGGACATTTCTTCCAGATCAGCCGAGCCGGCAGGGTTTGGATGATGCACGGAACCGCAGACCGGGCAGGGATCGCCTTCCTTGAGCTGCCTGGCCAGTCTAAAGGCTGCTCCCTTATCCAGCATGCGTTCCGTTTCTTCCAACTGACGCCTGTACCGGTCACAGGAGGCCTCTGCTTCATCCCTGGCGCTCTGAAGCACTCGCCTTTTTTCTTCACTTTCTTCTATCAGTCGGCTGATTTGCTCCATCCGGGATTCCAGTTCCGCCATCCGTTCCCGGCGAAGCCTGATGATCCTGCAGATCCCCCTGATATCCTGAAGTTCCTGGGCCTCCTTCTCGATCGCCTGTCTCTCCTCTTTGAGCAGGCTGTCGGATTGGGCGGCTTCCCGCGCAAGCGCTTCCGCCTCCTCCTGGCCGTCGGCAATGGCTTTTCTGGCCTGTTCAAGCCTGTCCTCCGCATCCTTGAGGCGTTTTTTCAGGATTTCAGCTTCCTCCATGCGTTCGGTCATGGATTTTTTCAGCCGATCCCCTTCCTCCTCAAGCCGTGAGCCTTCCTGGATACGCTTCCTGTATGCGGGGTCAACGATATGGGCTTCCCATTCTTTTTTGAGCCGTTCAGCTTCCCCCACGAGCCTTCCATATGCCTCGGTTTCCCGGTTTATCTCAAGGCTTTGCTGCGCCAGGGTATTTTCCAGTTGTGCCGACAGATCTGTCAGCGACTTGAGCTTCTCGGCGGCAGAAGCAATCTCATCTTTCAGGACAAGAGCGTCTTCCAGCCTGGCCCTTCTGGCCACCAGCCGGGGTTCTTCAACCGCCCGTTCATTTTTCAGGGTATCATAATGCTTCCGGTACTTCATCAATTCAGCCCGGACGATTGGGAGTCTGTTTTCAACCGCCGTCAGCAGTTCGGTTGTTTTCTTTAGTCGCCCGGCCAGTTCCCTGTTCTTTCGGATGGGCTCCACCAGAAGCACAGCCATTTCCGCCCTGGCCAGCCTGGTCTTGCCGTCTGCGATTTCCTGCGCCATGCCGGCATGTTTTTTTTCCCGCTCTTCAACCTCCGCCAGTTCCTGTACCAGCTGCCATACCTCTTTGGCCTGATTGTATTGCTGTTCCAGCTCTTTGAATATTTTCAGCGCCTTCTCCTTTTCAGCGGCCGCGTTTTCCATAGCCTCCCGGGCTTCCTTTAGAGCTTCGTCCGAAGCATCATTGTAGCCCCGCAGTTCGCCCGTCAGCGTATCGATGCAGCTTTTCACCTTGTCAATCTTCCGGTTCAGCTTGTCCGTCAGTTGTTTTCCGTATTCTTCAAGATAAAAGATCCGCTCCAGCATCCGCCGCCGTTCCGAATGGTTCATGAGCAGGAATTCCTGGAAGCTGTTCTGGGGAAGCACCACGGCCCGGGTAAAATCCTGTTTGTTGAGCCCTATCAGCTCCGTAACCTTGTTGGTGACGTCGGTGGCCTTGTCGCAGAGAGGAATCTCCCCCGCACCTGTCAGTTCCATGAGCCGGGCAAGCTTTACGGCGGTTACGTTTTCCGAGTCCTTCTTTTTCTGGGATATCCTTTCCACCCTGTATCTTTTGCGGATACCGTCCCTGACGAGTTCGAAGGTAAAGGATACCCGCATGGTCCTGCAATGGGTGTTGATGATGCCCTGGGTGCCGTTTTTTGCCCTGCGCACATCACCAAAAAGGGCAAAGGTAATGGCGTCCAGGATGGTGGACTTGCCGCTTCCGGTGGGTCCGAATATGCCGAAAAGCCCGGTCTCGCCCAGGGTTTCAAAATCGATCCTTCTTTTCTCCCTGAAGCTCTGCAATCCTTCAATCTCAAGGGATATCGGCCTCACCGGCATCCACCTCCTCATCCTGCTCATTCACGATCTCAAGGAAAGCTGCCATGACCTCATCGGGGATGTCCGCCCCCATCCTGATCCTGTAGTATTCGCTGAACAACTCGTCAATCTTTTTACCCTCACGGCTTGCGCTGTACTCAACCATGCCGGGCTCGCCCTTCAGCCGGGGATAGATGTTGACGATGCCGGGATGCAGGTTTCTGAGCTTTTTTTGCTCCTCCATGGTGAGGATCCTGTCGGTCACGATGGTCAATTCCACCCAGGCATTCCGGTCCCGCCCCTCCTCGCACCAAGCCAGGGCCTGCCCGTAGCCTTCCTCGGCAACCCATCGCCTCAGGGGCTTCCCGCAATTCAGGTAGATGGGACTGACCCGGGCTTTTTGTCCGGGCTGGGCATCCACCAGGTAAACGGCCTTGCTGTGTTCGGCCTCCGAAAAGCTGTATGCCAGAGGAGATCCGGAGTAGAAAGCAGGGCATGGCGCATGGCGCACCTCCTGCGGCCTGTGCAGGTGCCCCAGGGCAGCATAATGGGCACCGGCAGGCAGGGCTTCCGGATACACCGTCCATGCGCCTCCCACCTGGAGGGTTCTTTCGGATTCGGACTCCCGGCCACCTTTCATGAAGAGATGGGCCACCACCAGGTTGACGGTATCCTCCCTGAAATTCCGGCTGCCCGAATCCAGAATCTCACCGACTTTATCGGAATAGGCTTTCTGAAGGATGCCTTCATCGGCTTCCCGGGACAAGACTTCTTCCAGACGTGATTCGGACGGATAGGGAAGCGACAGGATAACGGCATGATGTTCGCAGTGCGGCAGGGCCAGTTCAAACCATCCAGTTCCCGATGCGGCTACGCGGATCTCCCCGCCCGTTTTGTATGCTCCGGCATCGCTGCCCGGATAACCCAGCAGGATGATGCCGTTTTTGTATGCCAGCGGGCTTGCGGCGCATAGCCGTTCCGGGTTGTCGTGGTTTCCAGCAATAACGACAACCCCCCGTGTCCCCCTGCCGCTGAGCCTTTCCAGCGCTTCATAAAACAGCTCCTCGGCCGAAGCCGGAGGATTGTATGTATCGTAAATATCGCCGGCCACAAGGACGAGATCGATCCGCTCCTCCTCGCAGATGGCAACAAGCAAGTCGATGAATGCTTTCTGTTCCTCTATCCGGCTGATCTGCTCCAGGCTCCTGCCCAGATGCCAGTCGGAGGTATGAAGGATCCTCATAAAAGTCCACCCTTTGATTATTCCCCGTAATCGGCACAAGGCCTGTTTTGGCCTTAACACCTCATTGATATTATACCGCTGCGGATCGCAGGACACAAAGGGAAATATTCTGAATTTTCCATCGCGGTAAATTTTTATAACGCGTTAATCCTGCGGCCATTCCCTTCGGCATGGTCCGGACAACGCACATAAGAGGACCAGGCAGCAAACTCCCCTGGTCCTCCTTCGTTTCGGTAAATCGCCATATTATCAAAAAAGGAGACTAAACATACCTTATGAGCCTGCCGGCCTCATCCGGATCGGCAAACACACCGGCATTGACCATGGCAAACAAGGCAGCTCCGAACGCCGCCTCTTCGCGATGCAGCGGTACCTTGACCGGTAAACCGAACCTTTCCGACAGGATGGAACGCATGGCAGGGTTTTTCCTCACGCCGTTTCCCGCGGCAACCAGGTGCCTGGTGGAAAAACCGGCGCCGGTAAGGATGGGCATGGCCAGATCATAAAGCTCCTGCGCTATGCCGTTCAAAAAACCTATCATCATGGATAAGGGTGTAAAATTGTCCAGTCCGATATTTTCGATCCTGCCGCGTTCATGGGGATTATGCCGCGTGCCCGAAAAGCGGGTGGACACAAGGAGGGGATCAGTTACCTGCTCTTTCCTGGCGAGCAGGGCATTCATATAGGGATAGGCCGATTCCGCTTCGATTCCGGCCATCCGTATGACCTCCCGGAAGAACCTCTCCAGGAGGGCATAAGCGCTTCCTCCGCACAAAGGCGAGCCAACGAGCATGTTCATACCTTCCAGGTAGGGCCGCACTTCCAACTGGCTGTTCTCAGGAGCTTGGGTTCCATCATACAGGACAGATACCTGGCTGCCCGTGCCGATATTGATCAGGATGGTTCCCCTGTCCACACCTGCCGAACCCAGAAAACTGGCCTGGTTATCGCCGATGGCAACACAAACGGGTATGCCCTCCCGGGTTTCCCCGATAATCCTGTGGTCGGGCACAACAGCTGGCAGCAAATCGGCGTTCATGCCAAAGCGGTTTATGGTTTTCCTGTCAAAATCCCTCCCGGGCAGATCAAACAAACCAAGGCTTGCCGCGTTTGAAGGGTGCATGATGGGTTCGGCTTTTCCGACAAGGCGCATGGCCACATAATCCTGAATGGTGCATAGCTTATAGGCCTCGGGTGGAAGTTGCCCGGTTTGGGTGTGATAAAAACAGGTGGTCAGTCCAAACCCGGTGGCCATCCTGTACGCGCTGTTTTCGGTCAGGTATTCCGCGTAGGACAAATGACCCATATAGGGCTGGTTGCCGCATTGATCCTGCCAGGTGTATAATGGGCTGATGGCCTCGCCGGAACGGTTGAGATAGAGAATGCCATGCATCTGACCGGTTAATCCGATACAGGCTATGGGAGCGTATTTTCGAATGAGCGTACCGCAAAGCATTTCGGAAATTTCCATGATCCTGCCGGGATCCTGTATTTTTTCCCAGGCCCTCCCGGCCGGTATAAAAGCATTGGCCTCCGAAAGCACCTCAAGCACATCGCCCGTATCGCAGTCTACCGCGATGGCACATATTTTTGTCGTCCCAATATCCAAAGAAATCGCTACCATTGCTTGCCCCCCAATAATTGTCAAATCCTCGCAGTTTCAGTTTCAGTCATCCAGGTTTACATCGTTCTCTGTGCAAACCTCAATTTGGTTCTCCATCAGAAGCTTTGCGGTGATGCCGTAGCCTTTGGTCAATTTTCCTGAGAAGGTGCCGTCATATACCTGTCCGCAGCCGCAGGACGGGCTTTTGGATTTGAGGATGGCTTTTCTGACACCATGGGCTTTTGCAAGTTCCAGCGTCTTCTGCGCCCCCGCAAGAAACTCCCGGGTGCAGTCCCTTCCTTCCCGATTGATAACCCTGACTGTTCCATCCTTTGTCCGCACGATCTCGCTCGGACACCTGGGGGTGGGAAGGCCACCCAATTGCTCAGGGCACACCGGAATGGCCTTGCCCTGCCGTACCAGTTCAACGATGGCTTCATACCTGCAGTCCTTCCCGTCATACCGGCAATTCTCGCCGGCCAGGCACGCGCTTACCAGGTATTTTTCGCACATTTCCTCATCAGCCCGTCCTCATTCACATCTTTTTTTATTGACCGCTACCGTTACAACCGCTGCAAGATACCCGTGATTTCCCAAGGGTAACGCCCATGTCCACGGGAAAATCGCGGCTGCCTCATGGCACGGATACTAAATCATATATTACCCTGTTCAAATCTCAATGAATCAGTGCTATAATATGTTCGCACGGGGCATTAGCTCAGCTGGGAGAGCGTCGCGTTCGCAACGCGAAGGTCGGGGGTTCGAACCCCCTATGCTCCACCATCCAACAGCAACCGTCCGGGAGCCATGCGGAAAAACTGCATGGCTCCTTTGTTTTACGGACAAATGCACAGGTTCTCAATAAGTCAGCTGTCTGAAGAATTAAGCAATACAGTCGTGTCGTGAAAAATTTGTCAGTTGAATTATCCAAAGTGTGGTAATTAAATAATCAAGCATTCCTGACAAGAACTGGGGGAATATACATGAAAATCAAACACAGAATTACGTTGATTTCTGTCGTTCTGTGCATGGTGTGCGTGCTGGCCATGTGGTCGGCAAACAGATTCATATCGGGGATATACCTGGAGACTACCCTTCAGGATAAGTTATCGGCCGAAGCGAAACTGAAAGCACATGAAATTAACGCATGGATAGGCAGGGAAAAACAGAACCTGGAGATTATCGCGGAACGGGTTATTTGGGCCGAAAACCATGAATTCAATACCTTATACAAAGTGCTTGAAAAATCAGCTGCGATGAACTATGGAAATCTCAATTACCTGGCCCTGGAAGACGGAACATTTGTGGACGTGTCGGGCTGGGTGCCGGATGAAGGCTACAACCCCCTGACCAGGGAATGGTACGTCAAGGCTGCCGAGAATGCCGGGAAAATCTATGTATGCGACCCCTATGGCAACCATACAACAGGCCACAGCGGCCGCGGCGAATATCGCCGAGCAGAATAATGAGATGGTCAGCGCTGTCCAGGAGATCAACCAGGCCATGCAGATGAACAAGGAGTCCTCGGACAGACTGGCAGACATGATAGCGCAGGTTAAACTGTAAGGGCAACGCCGGCAGTCAGGGTTCCCTTGTCCCATGGGCAGGGGAACCTTTTTGTCTGCGTTTTTTCTCTTCACTTCCTTCATCATCATGCAGAAATTCTCGGTCCGTTATTGTGATTACCACCCGGAAACCAGCGCATAATATGTTAACAGTGGATGATATTGAGATAACCGGTGCATGATACAGGCAGACGGATGATGCTGCCGTCCCCGTCCTCCAGGGGGGCGCATCAGCATGAATCCATAAGGTGGTGACAGGCATGAAGGAAAACGGGAAGACTAAGTCAGCACGCGACACCTTTACGGGAAGCTTTGGATATGTTATGGCCACAGCCGCTTCCGCCGTCGGTTTGGGAAACATCTGGCGGTTTCCTTACCTGGCGGCCAAATACGGCGGGGGCATTTTCCTGATTATTTACCTGGTATTGGTCGTAACCTTCGGTCATGCCATGCTCATGTCGGAAACAGCGCTGGGGCGCATGACAAGAAAAAGTGCGGTAGGCGCCTTCCAGAGCTTTGGAAGCAACCTCCCGCTGCGATTCGGAGGCTGGATCAACGCCATTGTTCCCATGCTCATCGCGCCTTACTACTGTTTTATCGGAGGATGGATCGTCAAATACTTGTATGAGTATTTGGCGGGGAACACTGCCAGCCTTGCGGAAAACAACTACTTCACCAGTTTCATAACGACATTCTCCAGCACGGAAATATGCTTCATCGTGTTTACCGCTCTGACCTTCCTCATCGTGCTGATGGGGGTTGGTAACGGTGTGGAAAAGGCCTCAAAAATCTTGATGCCGCTCCTGGTCCTGTTAGCCATTGTCATAGCGGTTTATTCCATGACCCGGCCGGGCGCCATGGAGGGAGTACGCTATTTCTTCATCCCCAATTTCAGAAAGCTGTCTTTGATGACGCTTGTGGCAGCCATGGGACAGATGTTCTTCTCCCTGTCCATTGCCATGGGTATTTTGTACACATACGGTTCCTATCTGAAAAAGGACGGGGACATCGTAAAAACCAGCAGGTTGGTGGAGACATTTGACTCAGGCGTTTCCATCCTGGCCGGACTGATGATCATTCCCGCCATATTCGCTTTTCTGGGTGGCAGCGAGGAAAATATCCGGTCCGGTCCCTCCCTGATGTTCATCACGATTCCCAAGATCCTTGAAAGCATGGGGCTTGGTCAAATTCCGGGCATCATATTCTTTTTCATGGTACTGTTTGCCGCCCTTACCAGTTCCATTTCGCTGATGGAAAGCGGCGTGTCCACTTTCATGGATCAGGCAGGATGGTCAAGGAGCAGAAGCTGTGTTGTGATGGGCATTATCATGCTTCTTTTGGGAACCGCATGCGCCCTGGGATATGACGCCTGGAGCTCGGTACAGCCGTTGGGCATGTCCATTCTGGATTTCTTCGATTTTCTGACAAACTCCATCATGATGCCTCTTGCTGCATTATTCACCTGTGTTTTGATCATCAAATATGCGGGCATCAGGTCTGTCGTGGAGGAAATCCGTATATCTTCCCCGTTTAAAGGTGAAAAGACCTATATTGTCACCATAAAGTATCTGGCGCCCATCATCCTGATCATCATATTAATCAGCTCGGTCGCCGCTACGTTCGGCTGGCTCAAGATATAATGGCGACAGCGCATCCTTGCGCTGCGTCATCAAACCCGGCCGTTGCAAAGCAAGGTCAACCGCTACCAGATCAACCCCCGGAGAGTTGGATCAGGGCGACCAAGGCATACGGCTTTCCCCCGGCCTAGCTCCCTAGCGGAAGCATGATCTTCAGGGCAAACACCCCCTGGCTGGCGCTGAAGACTGCCTGTCCGCCGTGGGCATCGGCAATTGCCGCGATACTGCGTGTTCCGTACCCATGCCCCTCATGGGAGGCTTGGGGAAGGCCGTTTGTTATGACAACTTCACCTTCGTATGCGTTTTCCATCAAAATCAACAGGTTGTTCTTATGTATCATGGCCTTGACAGATACCGTCCTGCGCTCCGCCCCGGAGCAGGCGGAAGCGGCGGAAACAGCGTTTTCAAGCAGGCAAATTGATGCAGGCAGTTTGTTTTCCCACATTTTTCCGATGCGCCAAAACAGCCCGGAATATGTAATGGAAGCTTCATGTGCAAACGCGAGTTATGATACAATGGTATATCGTCATTGACCGTATAAGCCGTTTTATCCGGTCATTCAGCCCGGGTTCAAGCAAAAGCCTTTTGAAGGATGTGGTAACATTGACGGAAAAAACAGGGACAAAAGATTCACGCAGCAGCTTTACAGGAAGTTTTGGCTATGTGATGGCCACAGCCGCTTCTGCCGTCGGTCTGGGAAACATCTGGCGATTTCCCTATCTGGCCGCCAGGTATGGCGGGGGCATTTTTCTGATTGTTTACCTTGTTCTGGTTGTAACCTTCGGTCATGCCATGCTCATGTCTGAAACAGCACTGGGAAGAATGACAAGGAAAAGCCCTGTAGGAGCGTTCCAGAGCTTCGGAAACAGTCTTCCGCTGCGATTTGGAGGATGGATCAACGCCATTATTCCCATGCTCATCGTACCCTATTACGCCTTTATCGGAGGATGGATCATCAAATACCTTTATGAATACTTTGCCGGCAATACAGTCGCTCTTGCAGGGGACAATTACTTTACTGATTTTATTACTTCCTTTTCCAGTGCAGAAATATGCTTTATCATATTTACGGTTTTGACCTTCCTCGTCGTATTGTTGGGGGTCGGAAATGGTGTTGAAAAGGCCTCCAAGGTTTTGATGCCCATCCTGATCCTGCTGGCGATTGTGATAGTGGTTTACACCATTGCCCAGCCCGGCGCTCTGGAAGGGGTACGCTATTTTCTCATCCCCAATTTCAGGAAGTTCTCATGGATGACCCTGGTGGCCGCCATGGGACAAATGTTCTATTCCCTGTCCATCGCTATGGGTGTTCTATATACATACGGCTCCTATCTCAAAAAAGACGGGGATATCGAGAAAACCAGCAGGCTGGTGGAAGGATTTGATACAGGTGTTTCCATGCTGGCCGGGCTTATGATCATTCCGGCCGTCTTCGCTTTTTCCGGCGGCAGTGAAGACAGCATCCAATCCGGTCCGTTCCTCATGTTTGTCACGATCCCAAAGGTGTTTGAGAACATGGGGCTTGTGGATATTCCGGGCATCGTGTTCTTCCTGATGGTGCTGTTTGCGGCGCTCACCAGTTCCATCTCCATGATGGAAAGCGGTGTTTCAACCTTTATGGACCAGACAGGATGGTCAAGAGGCAAATGCAGTGTGCTGATGGGCATGATTATGCTCTTGCTTGGCACTGCCTGCGCACTGGGATATAGCGTCTGGAGTTCCGTCCAGCCATTGGGTATGTCCATCCTGGATCTCTTCGATTTTCTCACCAACTCCATCCTAATGCCCATTGCTGCCCTGAGTACCTGTTTATTGATCATAAAAAAGGCGGGCATCAGGACCGTTGTGGAGGAAATACGTTCATCATCCCGATTCAGGAGCCAAAGGACATATACCTTTTTATACGGTACCTATCCCCCATCATACTGCTTGTGATCCTGCTTAGCTCTATCGCCGCAGCCATGGGGCTCCTGCGGATATAATTGCGATACCCTCTTCCCTTTTTTCACGGGTGTGACACATGATGGGTCGGAGTGGGGTTTGTGCCCTCCTGCCGACCCAATATGCATTATTTTGACAAAAATCATGCCACATGGATGACTTATCCCCATACCGGATGTTACAATATGGTTGAGGATAAACGCAAAAAACCTGTCAGACCGAATGACCCAATGAGCCGGCCCACAATACAGGGATGCTGACAGGTGACCGTGTGATCTACCACAATATGCGTGAAGGGGATGTTGCCGCTATGTTATGGAAAGACCAGTATGAACTTGGCGTCCCTCAGATCGATGCGCAGCATAAGGAACTGTTCAGGCGCGTTGAATCTTTTCTGCAGGTCTTGCGATCGGGGGGCAACTGGGAAGAAAAAGTGCCGAAACTTAACGAAACACTGGAATTCATGAAGCGATACGTTGTGGAGCATTTCCACGATGAAGAGGAATACCAGAGAAGCATCAATTATCCCGGATATGAAGCTCATAAACAGATACATAACGGTATGGTGATCTATGTGCAGGAGGTTACCAAGCAATATGAAGCGTCCGGCAACAAGGAGGACCTGATGCAGCAGTTTGGCGGAAGACTCCTGGCATGGCTGATCAACCATGTGGCCGCAGAGGATCAGCGCATTGCGGATTATGCAAAAGGGAGAGGGTGAGCGGATATGATGGATAAGCTTTACAAAGCCTTTGTCGACGCGACAAGCCATGTCTTTCAACTGATGCTCAACATACCGGAGATTTCCGCCCATCCGGAAAAAACATTAAAATGTGACGAGGCAGTTGATATCGCCATCGGTATTGTGGGTGACCTCCAGGGCGAAGTGGTTTACCGCTTCCCTGTCGCCACATCTCTGAATATGGTTAAAATCATGAGCGGCATGGAGTTTGATGCGGTAGATGTTTTCGTGACTTCTGCCATATCGGAGGTAGCGAATATCATCAGCGGCAATGTGCTTACCGCCCTTTCGGGTGGGGATTTGCGGTGCGATATCTTGCCTCCGGTACAGCAAAAGCCCGATGAGGGCAAAGCTTATGAGATAGAATCAAGCTGCTGCATCTGTACGGCAATCGGCGAGATATGCCTGGAAATCCGGCTGAATCGGGCTTCTCACATGCTTCACTGACGATTGACAAGAAGTCCGGTTATTGATAAGATAGCATTGATTCTAAAAGGGAGTAGCTGTTAACGATAAGATCAACACGCTGGAGAAATCCTGGTCTTATCTGCTTTAACCTCTTGTTAAAGTAAGCGAGACTTTTAGATTATCAGAGTATGCCTGATAATCTAAAAGTCTTTTTTATTGCATAACGCAAAGCGCATCCTGATCGGGTGGAAGAAGAGCAGTTCTTATGGTATGGGGTGAAAAGAGAGAATTATGATTCAGGAAATGATCAGGGCATTTTTACTGATTTTTGTCGCGGAGATGGGAGACAAGACCCAAATTTTGGCCATGGCCTTTGCCACGCGTTTCCCAGTGGGAAAAGTCCTGTTGGGAATAGGCCTGGGAGCATTCCTGAACCATGGCCTGGCAGTCCTTCTGGGCAGTTACCTGTCCCAGCTGGTTCCCATTAACACCATCCAGATGATTGCTGGAGCCGCGTTTGTTGGGTTTGCCCTTTGGACACTGAAGCCTGAGCCGGAGGAAGACGAAGAAAAGGAAACACGTTTCCAGTTCGGGCCGACAGCCACAGTAGCCCTGGCTTTCTTCATTGGAGAGCTCGGCGATAAGACCCAGTTGACGGCCATCACCCTGGCCGCCGATGCCGGATATCCCCTGATGATCCTCGCAGGAACCGTTTCAGGCATGATAGCCACAGGGGCTTTGGGCATCATCATCGGCAAAAAGCTTGGGGACAAGATTCCGGAACTGGGCATCAAATTCCTGGCTGCCTCCATCTTTATGTTCTTCGGTCTGCAGAAGCTGTATCAGACAGTTCCCGCCCAATACTTAAGCCCTGCCTACGCGGCTCCCTTCCTCTGCATACTGGCCGCCATAGTCGCCTGGATGGTCTTCCTGCTCGTCCGCAGAAGGCGTGATGGCCTCCGGTCCGATTTTGCAGCCAAAGCAAAAATGCTGCATGACTATTACCTGCACCTGAAAGACGACCTGGATCAGATTTGCCTGGGTTCGGAGTACTGCTGCTCGTGCGAGGGAGACCAATGTGCTGTCGGCATGTCAAAAGCAATACTCCAGGCCGCACTGGCTGAGCAGGACAGCCGGGAAGAGTCCCGGAACGACGGGCCAACCCATTGGGACAAGCCTTTCACGAAAGAGGCGGTATTGGATTCCCTGGTAGATACCTTATGGCTTATCAGCACCATCCGGGATGAAGACCGCCTGACCTCCGCCCACCGCATCCGCAATCAACTGGAAACCATCCTCCTGGGCCGGGCAATTGAGGAATTCGGAGACCTGGCTTCGTACATCGAATCGGTAAAGGAACGCGACGCCGGGCTGGCCAGGAAGATCGGCGGCATGCTCCGCATGAGAAAACCTTTTGAAGAACGGTTGCTGAATGTGGGCAACCGGATCAGCAACATCTACCTGGTTGAACTGCAGGAAGGCTATCTGCTGATCGATACCGGTTACCCGGAGCAATTTGAGCGGTTTGAAAAAGCGCTGAGAAAGAAAAACATTGCGCTGGATGACATCAAGTACATTTTCATAACCCATGCCCATGACGACCATGTCGGTTTCCTGAACCGGCTGCTGGAAAGAACCCATGCGAAGGTCATCCTCCATCCCGAAACCATCGGGCGGATGGAGGCAGGACAAAACGCCTTCAGGGGCGGTTGCAGCAGCAGGCTGGCATGGTTCTTCTGCCAGCTGATGAAGCTCTTTGGCAAGGGAGATCACCGCTTCGAGCCGGTGGAGGCCTCTGACCGCTACATTCCGGTAACGGGGAACACGCAGCAGGAAATAGAAAAAATGCTTTCGGCAAGGATTGTTTTCCTCCCGGGCCATACGGCCGATTCCATTGGCCTTCTGTTCGACAGCAAAGCGCTGTTCTGCGGCGATGCGGCCATGAACGGCTTCCCAAGCCGAAACCATGTAATCATCTGGATAGAGGATTTGGATGCCTACAAGGCCTCATGGGAAAAGATGACGGAAATGAATTTTCAGAAGGTATACCCCTCCCATGGAAAGCCTTTTGCGAAAGAGGAACTAGTCAGGCATACCGAAAGGCTTGAGAAAATCCGCCTCTACCCCTTAAGACATGCATAAAAACGCTTTATCTGGGGCTCCACTGACCGGATACATCCGCGATGGATGATGGATCGGATGAAAGAACGGATTCAGGATGCTGAGCTGATTGTATTGGAGAATATCGGCCATCTGCCACACGAGGAAGCGTGCGAGCCATTCAACCGGTATGCCCTGGATTTTCTGACCAGATAGGCAACGTTTCCCTGTTGCACACTGAAAAACCGCTCTTTTCCCTTTGTTTTATTGACTTAATTCCATATCGTGTCTATAATTCTGACTGTACCACTGTTTTCAGCAAAAAACGATATGGCTTGTATGCGAGCAAAGTCTTCCTGGCAGGATCTGTCCGAAACGCTTACAGGGTACAGCATACTGAAAGGGAGCAGGTTTTACCGGAGGACTTTTTTACTTCAGGTAAGGGTGGGACAGCAGGATGATACTGAACAAGATCCGGATATTTTTTAGTCGCATCATTGATTTCTTCTTGGAGTATCCCCTCGTTCTTTTCTTCATCATTATGATCATCGGCCTATACTATTTTGTATCTCAAATCCAACTGGCCATACGGCAACGGGCCGTCATGCGCAAACCCAGCAATGAAACCGTCCAGGCCTTTATAGCCCAGGTTAAAAGAACCATCATCAATAACCATCCAAGATCCTGGAATTCCCTCAGGCAAGCCTATTATGCCGTAAAAGACGCAGAGAATGTCGATTTTGAGCTCAGGCTCAAACTCTGTGAGGTTCTTCAGAAGAAGGGGGTTAACGGGGTTCATCCTCCCAGGCAGCCACATTACCTTCAGAATGAGGAAAAAATAAAGCAGGCAGGACAGGAAGGCGAAAAGAAGGTTGCCTACGCATTAAAGTGGCTCGACCGGAACAGGTTTAAGGTATTTGCCAATATCAGGCTGTCCGATGGCGGAGAAGCCCAGGAATTTGACAGCATTGTCATCGGAGATAAGGCAGTCTTCAATATAGAAATAAAGAACTACACAGGAAACCTGACAATCGACCAGGAAGGCAACTGGTACCGGGTTGTAAACGGACACAAAACCGGCATGGAAAACCCCGTCTTCCAGGTTAAGCGGCATCACAAAGTCCTGAATAATATACTGGAAGGCAAAATCCCCATTGTGGATCTGATAGTCTGGGCAAACATAGAAAGTGTGATAGAAGGTGCCCAATACTCCCTTGTTAAGGTCATCAAGGTCGATCAGCTGACCCACTTTATAGAAAACTATGATGAGGGCCGGAGTCTTTCAAAGGAAGAAACAGCGTTTGCGATAAGCAGGATACAGAGCAGCATGCAAAAATCATGAGCCGGTGAAATCCGGTCTGCGCATCTGCCACGATAATATAAATCTCAAGGACTACTTATGCCTTGAGATTTTTTTATAATCTCCTGTAAGGTTTTTTCTTCTGCATGTCTTAATATGGGCGGTGATAAAGTGGCAGAAATCGAGGATATTTGCCACCACTACTTTAAGGACGTTTACTTGTTCCTGTTCTGCCGGACATGTTCTCAGAAGCAATGGCATTTATGTCGGAGGGCTTGCGGTATCCTGCCGTTAAAAAACCGGGTTAACCGCCCGGAATAGCGGGTATTATCAATAGAAGGGTGTCATAGATTATGTTCAGACGACCAGCCCTGGAATCCATCAAGCGAAGGAGGATATGATGACGTGCTGAACGAAACAATAAAAAACCAACTTGCCCATCGTACCATTCGGGAGTTCAAGGCCCAAAAAATACCCGAAGAGGTTTTTGCGCAATTGATGGAAGTGGCAAGGCGCACCGCCACATCGGTGGGCATGCAGGCCTGCTCCATCATCCGTGTCGTGGATCAGGAACTTAAAAACCAGATTGCCGGGATCTGCACCCAGGAATATGTGGCACGGGCTCCGGAGCTTCTCATATTCATCGTGGACCAGTACAGGAACAGCCAAATCGCAAAGGAAAAGGGTTACCAGGCGGAAACCGCAAAAGACATGGATCGGTTCTTCCAATCCTTCACCGATGCGTGCCTGATGGCCCAGAATGTGGTAAACGCCGCAGAATCCCTGGGTTTAGGAACCGTCTACCTGGGAAGCATCCTCAACGATTCTGAGAAAATCTCAAATTGCCCCAGTTAACCTTCCCGGTTCTGGGTCTGGGCATAGGCTATCCCAACCAGAATCCGCAGCTCAAGCCCAGGATGGAGATGAGGCTGAGAGTGTTTGAAAATGCCTATGCCACATTTGAAAACTATCTTGATGAGATCAAGACCTACGATGAGGAAATGCGTACTTACTATGATTTACGAGATCCCGGAAGGCCCATGGACAGTTTCAGCAACCAGGTGGTGGCAAGGTTCAGCCAGGCCAATCCCAGGCGCCAGGAAATACTGAATATTATCCGCAAACAGGGCTTTAATCTTAACATAAAATAGAAAGAACTCCAGGTTATTTTGGGCAAAGTCCCGGACAGCATTGGGCTTTGTTATGCAATATCCCGTCCCATGCTTCCGGGTCTTTGCTTTTTGAGAAAATGTTAAGGCGGGACGCAGGATCCCGGGATTCGTGGGCAAAGCTTTATGTAAGCAAACCTAATGAGAAAAGAGGGAATGCATGATAACTTTTAAAAGATGTACGGAAGCAAATGAAGATGCCATATACCAGGCCTTTCGGACCGGCTTTTCCGACTATATTCTGAAGATCGATATGCCGATGGATTTATTCCTGAAACATTTTTTGGGTCCGGAAGGAAATAGCCTTGAGTATTCAGTTATTGCCTTTGATGGAGAAAAGCCCATTGGACTTAATTTAGGCGGGATCAGGGAGTTTGACGGTCTGATAACCCTTCGCTGCGGCGCACTCTGCGTTCATCCGGACTACAGGGGAACCGGAGTCAGCACCCGGTTATTTGAGCTTCACAGGGAAATCGCTTTGGAGAACCATTGCCGACAGATGTACCTGGAAGTCATCGCTGGCAACGACAGGGCCATAAGGTTCTATGAGAAAATGGGCTATGAAAAGGTATACGATTTGGTATACTACTCCCACGACAATCCCGCGGAAATCCATGGCACCCTGCCATCCGATCTGAAGGTCAGGCGAATAGGCCATGAGGATTTGATCAGCTTGAGCGAGAAAATCCCGGACATCCATATCAACTGGCAGAACAGCTTCGATTATATTCGACACATTGACGGCCAGATCCATTATGGCGTATTCCGCGATGCAAGGCTGGTAGGAGCACTCAGCATGCATCCTTCCGGGAGAATCAATTTTCTCTGGGTGGAATCCGGATTCCGAAACAGGGGTATAGCCAAAGGGCTCATCAATCATGCGGCCGGGGAGCTTCATCCTAAGAAGCTGGCCATCAGTTTTTCCGGCAATGCAAAGCTGATGGGGTTTGTCAAGCGCTTAAACTTCAAAAAAGACGCCCTCTCTCAACATGAGATGTATATGTTCCTGTGAGAGCAGATGCCGGCAGGTTAGGCAAAGGGTCATCCGCCGGCACATGGGTTCATCTCATATTCGCTTACCCTGTCAAGCCACTCGATGACCAGTGCATGCATCAGTTCAGGCTGTTCGATCTGCAGATTATGCCCCGCTCTGTCCAGGACGGCAAAGGTCGCCCTCGGGTAATTGTCAAGGATATTCCAGGCATCCTTGTATCCCACGAAGGAATCCTGACGTCCCATAAGGAAAAGCGTGGGCTTGCAGAATTTTTCGGGCAGCCTGTCGCAATCAAAGGAAAAGACACATTCACTGTTCAGGATGCTGCCGAGGAAAACCCTGTCCCCCAGGGCAAGACCGGGCAGGATATCATCCCTGTATCTTTTCCATACCTTTCTTGACAGCACCACATTCACGGAAGCAAACGCATGTGCCTCATCGTGCCCAAGCTCCCGCATCAATGCTTCATCCCTGCTCAACACGACATGTTCGGATACCTGGTGCTCATGATGATTGGTCAGAATTGCCGGGCACAGCAGAAACAGCCCGTCAATCCGTTCGGGCATTCTGTACACCAGTCCTCTGGCCAGTAATCCCCCATAGGATTCACCCGCAAGGAGGAAGTTCTCGTTTGGAATGATGGTGTCCATGAACGCGGTGATGATATCCAGCATGATGTCTGAATTTCTGATCCAGGCCGCACTTTCGGATCGGCCCATGCCGGGCAAGTCCAGGTAGATTCTTTTGTAACCTTCCCTTTTCTGAAATATCGGCTCCATGCAGCCAGACATCAGCCTGTGGTCGACACCATATCCGTGCAAAAGCAAGATTGGCTTTCCGTCCCCCCTAACCTCATAATGAATTGACAATCCCTTAATCGTGCATTGCATCATGGGTTCCTCCTCATATACCGCCCGTCTGATTTCATGCGGCAGGCCTGTTCTTATATATTTAGAAAAAAATCCCATCCTGTTTCATTATAGTTTGATATCAAACTATTGTCAAGTCCTTGATTCATCAGGTCATTCTGCCACCTTCCTGATCTTTTCTTCATTCCTGACGATGAACTGCAGCATCCGGCGATTTGTTTCTGCAAGTTCCCTGTACATGTCATGGCTGGCAAAGAAAGCTGTGCAAATCATCTGGATAGCGCAAATAACATAGTACACGGCCTGTTTTTCCTCCGCAGTCAACCTTTCCTCCAGGTCATAGCCCCTGAGAATACCGCCGAGAATCTCCAGCCAGCACGCATAGGCTTCATCACCGCCTTCCGATAATATCCCAGTGGCGCAGTAACAGACATCCCACAAACGGATATTGACTTCGCTCAGGTCAAAATCGATAAATCCGCTCACCCGGTCACCGTCAAAGAGGATATTGCTGGGATTGGGGTCCCTGTGGATGAGCTGCCTGGGCAGCTTGTCATACAGAGCACCGAAACTATCAAGAAAGTCGTCAAAGAAGCTTTCCTTAAGATCCATGCTCCACTGCATGTTTTGTCGTCTGACATTCGGCAAGGCCCATTCTGCCACGTTCCTGTAAAGGTTTACTTCATCGGGCACGACCTCTTTCTCAATAGCCTTGAGCGCCTTGTGCAACCTGGCGATGCCTCTTCCATACTCTTCTGCATACTGAGTCCTGTGGCATCCGAAAACGGCGGATTTTGAGAGCGGCCTGCCCTTCAATCCCTGCGTGAGGATAAAGATCTCATCACCATCCGGGTACTCCAGGTACTCATCCCCTGTTTTCGCGGGAACCGGCAGCGATGCTGCAAAGCCTTGTTCATGCAGGACCTTGGCTATTTTCAGGTTTTTAATCAGTTTTTCACGACTGCCTGCTTTCAGGACATAGTTGTCCCCTACGGTCCAAACCTTTCCGGACACGCTGGAACCGTTTGAGAGATAGATATCATGGAGAGGAAGCTTCTTCTCTATGTCCCAGTTTTCCAGGATTTTGCGCAGTTCATTTACGGTATACAGATTAACCACCTCCGGTTTTCTGGGTTTGTGCTCCCGGTAGATACCGAGATACTTCTTGGGGGAACAGCCATACATCTTCACAAAAGCCTTATAAAACCCGGCATAGGTATCAAAGCCGTACTCCAGCACCACATCTATGGCTTTCCGACCGACGGCGATTTCGGCAAGCGCATGATCAAGGCGCCGTTTCAGAATATAACCGGCAACCGAAGATCCCATGACCGATGAAAACAAGCGGCAATAATGCCAGGTGGAGTAGTTGGCCATTCGTGCCAGTTCTTCAGCCGTAATATCGGTCTTCAGGTTATGCTCGATATATTCCAGCGCGGCTTTGATGATTTCTGGACATTGCATGGCGTTCTCCCTCCCGTTCGGTAGTTTCAGTATACACGGCAAACCAGATGAAAGCATTTCCTGGTTTGCTGTCATGCTGCTATAACTTCCATCGGCTCTGTGAGTAAAAAATCCCACAGTAAACCTTTTCATCTCCAGGCACGCATCGGATGCCTGCCTGATTCTGATAAACGGATTTTGTGAGTTGATTATCATACATCCTGCAAACGGGGCTCCTTAACGATGACTTGCTCTCTTTGGGAACAGGCTCTGAAAAATTCCGGGATTCCGGTTGATCCGATCAGGATTTACGGTTATCCTTTAATTAATTAACTTCTTACAGCAATGCCAAATTAATGGCACTGCCGGATAAAGATTGGCTGGATAAGAGGGTGTAGAAGGAACCGATGAAAACATGGAAAAAGCTTGTACTTGCAGTATGCGGATTTATTTTTGCTGTTGCGGCAGTTGCCATTGGGGCATTAATCCTGGACAGCATAAAAGGCGGGCGTATTTTTAACGACTTTTCCACCATATATGCTGCGGAAAAATACAAAGAGCCCGTTCGCATTGAAGGCGTCCATTTGATCAAACAGGAGGTTTCCTGCGGGTATGCTATCATCGAGATGCTGGCCGGTTGGATGGGAGAATCGGTTACCGAGGAAAGTCTCCTCAACGAATACGGCAAAGTTGTAACCGCCACCGGGAAACAGTTTGAAGCAGAAATGAACAAACGCTTTCCGGCATATAAAACCACCATGTACCCTTATTTATCCAATACGGAAATGATTGAAAAGATATACGGTTCCCTGAAAAAAGGCATACCTGTGCCTTTCCAGTGGGCAGCCAAATTCGGTGACGAGTGGACATTGCATTATTCGCTCATAACCGGTCTGGACATCGGCAACGATAGCATCACCGTGCTCAACCCCTATGGTTATGAGGAGCATCTGGACCTGGCATCTTTCTTTGAAAGAACAAGTTTCCGGGCCTATAGCAACATGCCCCTGTTTTTAAGGCTGGCCTTCGCTTTCGGCCTGTTTGAGAGGAATACCATCTTTATGATGGAAAGAATTCCGGCGTTCTGAAGCATAAAAAAAAGACCGGCGGACCACCGGAAAAGCATTTTTTATTGCATATCGCAGCTTTTCCAGTGGTCTCCGGGGTCGCCTTATTCTTCATCCTGCAAGGCGTCGTATCCTTCTTCTCCAGTCCTGATCTTGATGACATTTTCCACATCGTAGATAAAGATCTTGCCGTCGCCCATCGATCCTGTGTACAATGCCTTCTTGACCGTTTCCACAACCGTCTCGACTGGGATCTTGCACACGACGATATCCACCTGGACCTTGGGCAGGAGCCTTGTCTTCACAGGCAAACCGCGGAAGTACTCGGTATGACCTTTCTGCATACCGTAACCAAGCACGTTTGTGGCCGTAAGTCCGGTAATGCCGATCTTGTCAAGAGCCGTCTGAAGCGCTGTAAATTTCTCCTGGTTCGTAATGACGGTAACCTTGGTCATCTTCACGCCGGGACGTGCCTTATTGACCACCGGGACTGCCTCGTCAGGCGATACCGTACCAGTAACAGGCTTCTGTATTGCGACCGGGGCAGCAGCAGTGGTAATCTCCCCGCCACCATTGGCTGTTGCCATAATAGGTGCCACAATGGCGAAATCGGGATAAGCATGGTTGCCGTGCTCACCGATGTCAAGACCTTCGATCTCCTCTTCAAGGCTGACACGGATGCCAACGGTTACCTTGAGCAAATACCATACCAGATAGGACGCGGCAAATGTAAATGCGCCGACAGCAACAACACCGATGATTTCAGTTACGAGCAGCGAAGCCCCGCCGCCGAAGAATAAGCCGTTGACCGTGGACAGGCTGGTGACACCTTCCTGGGCAAATAGCCCGACACAAAGCGTTCCAAAAACACCACAAACCAGATGGACAGAGGTGGCACCCACCGGATCGTCGATCTTTACCTTGTCAAAGATGAGTACGGAGAATACCACGAGTACGCCGGCTATCGCACCGATAAGCAGGGAACTGCCCACGCTGACATAGGCACAGCCTCCGGTAATAGCCACAAGACCTGCCAGACAGCCGTTGATGGTCATGCCGAGATCAGGCTTTCCGATGAAGATCCAGGACGTAGCGGTAGCGGTAAGGATAGCCGCAATGGTGGCGGTGTTGGTAGTAAGCACAATATGTACCACGTCGGCGGGATTCTGGAAGCTCATGGTAGATCCGGGGTTAAAGCCGAACCATCCAAGCCACAGGATGAACGCACCGATAACTGCCAATGAGAGGTTATGGCCCGGAATCGCCTTGGGCTTGCCGTCCTTGTCATACTTGCCGTAACGGGGGCCGAGGATCATCGCACCGGCGAGAGCGCCCCAACCGCCTACCGAGTGAACGACGGTATCACCCGCAAAATCCATGAAGCCGAGCTGACCCAGCCAGCCGCCTCCCCATATCCAGTGGCCGACAATGGGATAAATCACGAGGGTCAGCACGAAGGAGAACAGGATGAAGGCGATATATTTGACGCGCTCTGCCACCGCTCCGGATACAATGGTCGCCGCGGTACCGCAGAAGACCAACTGGAAGAAGAACTTGCCCCAGAACGGCACATTCGATGTCAGCGTGTCCTTATAAAAATCCACGTTGCCACCCAGGATAAACAAATTCTGGGTTCCAACAAACGGGTTGTCTCCACCGAACATCAGACCCCATCCAAGCAGCATGAAGCCCAGCGAGGAGACCGCGAATACGATGAAGTTCTTCGACAGGATGTTAACAGCGTTTTTCGAGCGGTTAAAACCCGTTTCAACCGCCGCGAAACCGAGGTTCATGAAGAAGACCAATAGTCCTGCCAATACAACCCATAGGGTATCGACTATCATTTCGGTGCTCATAGATCAAACCTCCTTAAAATAATTAAGGCGTGTATTTTTAGCGGCATCCTGGGATGCCCACCAAAAATACACGCCTTTGTGCGCTCATATAAACTTTTATAACCGTTCCCATTTTGAACGAAGGCAGGAATTCCGTTTGCCCATCCTTCAAATTCCCGGTTCCCCGTCGGGAACCCATGCGAAGCTTCGCATTCATCAACAGGCTTATCTAAAGATACGGCCTATCTTTCGGAACGCTCCTCACCCTTTCACAATGAAAATTAAGGCGCTGCGGGTGATCACCCACAGCGCCTTTGCTGCTGTTCATATTATAAACGAAGCGGAATCATTTGTCAACCAAAATTTGCAAGTTTTTCGAATCAATCCTGCAATTTCTTGGGCAGGCAGGCAGAAAGCTTACTTCACCGAGCTCGCCTGTTCCACAAAGCGTTCAAGAATCCTGGCGGTCTCCGCCCTGGTGGACGTGCCCCTGGGATCCAGAATTCCGTTGCCTTTTCCGGTTATAATACCCGATTCATACGCCCAGGCCAGGGCGTTCACAGCATAGGCGGATATTTCCCCGGCATCCTTGAAGACAGCAAGGGCTGTGATGTCCGCCTCAGGCAAACCTGCATATTTCCACAATATGGTTGCCAGTTGTTCGCGTGTGATGCTGTCCTCAGGACCGAACATACCGTTGCCATACCCTGCGACAAGGCCGTTCCTTTGGGCCCAGGCCACCGCTTTCGCATAGTAGGCGCCGGGAGCCACGTCCATGAAGGTGCTATTTGTGTTTTCTTCCGAGCCGCTCAGCTTATACAGGATCGTGACGAGCATACCCCGGTTGGTTGCCATATGGGGTGAGAAGGTATTTTTACCGGTGCCCACCATGAGGCTGTTCTGCGCCGTAAACCGGACGGCAGAATAAAACCAGTCGTCCTCCCTGACATCCATGAACGGATTCGTCCAGACTTTTTCAGGCGCCGGGCTGACCACCAGGGCATAGGGGCTGAAGTGGACAGCCTCAAAGGTGATATACCATTTGCCATTTTTCTCAATGAGTTGTGACATCAGGGTTTCCAGTCTGCCATCCTTTTTGTAAACCACTCTGATCCTTTCCCTGACATCCAGCAGCCTTTCAGGGACAGGCAGGGTAATTTTTACGCTGTAGCCAGCCCGGGAATGCACGCTGATATCAAAGGGATATACCTCCTCCCCTGCTCCTGCCAGGGGGAGTATTTCTTTCTGTGCATCTTCGCTGTCGGTTATTTTCACTTCCACAGACTGGCCGAAGGCGCCGGCTGCATCCGCTTCCACACGGATATCGTCCGGCCGGTTGCCGAAAAGCTCACTGTTTACTTCGGATAACGTGATGGTCGGTGACGGGGTTGCCGGACTGCCGCCGTTGCCTGAACCTCCGCTGCCGGGAGTGCCGGGCTGTGTACCGGGTTGCCCGATGACTACTGCCTGACTGTCCGGGCTTGCCTCATACAGATCGGTTTCGGGAAGCCGGACCACGTATGAGCCTGCCGAAAGCCCCGTAATCTCGCCGGAGGCATTGGATGACACCACGGTGTAGGATCCGCCATCTTTCCTGTATTCGTAATCCGTGTTTGCGGCCAAACCTGTGATTTTTCCGTTGCTGCCGCCGTTGGTGCTCGCGTCGGACTTGCCAAGCCCGATCGGTGCCGGCTGCATGCCTTTATTCACCGTCAGCGTGGCTGTAACCTTTGGGCCTGCCTCGCAGTTTTCGGTCCCCGCCGTTACAAGGCCGATGATAAAGGTTCCCGCCTTTGTGATGTTCAGGGTGCCGCCATTGATTGTTCCCTCGCCCGATCCACCGACCTCCAGGCCGTATGTCGCTTCCCCGGCATGGGGATCCAACGTAAACAAGCCGCCGATAGCGGTAAGGTTAAATCCTTCGCCTGCGAAGGTGACTGTGGCCGAACCGCCGCTGTTATTGGCATCCGCCTTTTGGACGGTAATACTTAGCGTGGTTTTGATGTCATCATTGCCAATCGCGGCAAGGGTGACGGTGGTATCGCTCAAAGTAAGGGAACCTGTTTTATCCACCGTATAGGCGGTAAAATCCGGATCCTTGCTGCCATCATCATAAATGGCCTTTACCACCATGCCCTCCCTGCTGAAGGTTTCACCATATTTGTAGGTGTTCCTGGGAGGTGTGGTAATGACGATCTCAAGCAGCACCCGATCCGATGTTGCCGGGAACACGGCTGTGATCACGCCGGAGTTGGCAGCATTTGATACCGTTGTCGCACCGTCAACATAGAAGAAATCTTCAGGCACCCCTTCCAGGGTATAGCCATTCTCAGGCGTCAGGGTGATGGTTGCCGTATAGACCTGACCGGCCTGGAAGGGACTGTGGTTCGGAGACCACGATACGGTGCCCGTGTACTCTTCAGTCCAGGTGATGGCATTGACCGGCGTTGCTCCGCGCACGGGCGGCGCAACACCCTGGATGGCCGGCAGACTTATGGTTACGGGGTCCGGTTTCTCAAAGAATTGTGCATTACCCCAGGGATCAATATATGCTGTGTAGGCCTTGCCGGAGTATTCTATTTCGGAATTACCTGAGGGCAGGTATATGAAAAGCTTTCCTTCACCATCGACCAGGATGCTTTTTGTGTCGTTCGTACTATAGCCGTAAGGCGTGCCGTTCGTTTTGACGCTTATGGCATCAAGGGTTGTTGAGCCCGTTGTATCGCCGGGTATGGTGAAGGTTGCCTTATAAACCGATGCGCCGCTGCCATTTACAGGCGTTGTGCCCATGCGGGAAGCGTAGATATTTCCGCCTGTGATCACAAGGTTGCTGGAGGCACCTGTGCGGCCGCTGAGGCCACCGCTGCCAATATCGCTGCCGAGATGGTCGCCGGTTGACTGGGCCTGGGCAATAACCGTTCCGCCGCTGATGGTGATATTTTTCGCATCGCCGCCATAATTCGTTGTTGTACCGGTGTATCCCTGGCCGCCGCCGATGCCGGCGCCACCAAATTTGCCACCGTTAGCGATGATATGGCCACCGTATATTTCTATATCGTATCCACCGAAATTTTGACCTCCGCCTATACCGGCACTGAAAAAGCCTAAGCATTCGGCAATAAGTTCTCCGCAGTTCTCATCGCACTCGTGGGTTAATGATGCGCTCTCGCAGGAAATGGTGAGCAGACCGTCTTCTTCCTTGCCTGTATTCATTTTTTGCAAACCGGCATAGTTGTTAGAGGTGCTTATTAGCTTGTTTGAACTGCCGTCAGCCAGAATCAGGTTGACCCGACCTGCATCCGCGGTAATTTCAAATGGCGCATTACCCACCTGGATGTTGACACCGTCGAGCCTGATGTTCACACCGTCAGGCACGTGCGCTTTTACGATAATTCGATTGGCTGTAGTTCCTGCTCCGGTCTGTGTCAGGTTAATGACGGTGGATGCGGAGATATTGTCCATCTCCTCTCCGCCATCCTGGGTTATTCTCAGGCCACTTTCAGTACCATTCTCAATCGTGATGGTGCCTGTTTTTAAATCAAACATCAGCTCATCCGCCGCAGAAGCTATCGGTGGCATCATCGTAAAGATCATGCCTAACACAATGACCAAACTTATGACTTTTTTCATGATAAGGTTCCCCCCAAAACGAAAGTGCATATGCCCATTTGGCATTCTCCCAACAGGGTATCCGCCACCAACCTGCCGACAAATGCAGAAGCCCTATTGCGCTTTTCTCTCCATGGCTTACCGGCACCCCGGTTTTCAAGACAGAAAAAACACGGTGCAAATATAATGCGGCACCGATGCCTGCAAGGCAGGGAAAACAATGCATCCGAACTTCTCCCAATGGTTTATGGGAAAGATTTGCTGACAAGCTTTTAAAGCATGCTCCTATCATACGAAAAAAAACAGTTGAATGGGAGGATTCTGCCCGAAAGGTATTGATTTGACCTGAAATGCAAAAATCATCTTCATGTCTCACCCAATTTCGCCAAAAAAACGCCCAATTTCGCCATTGCCGATCTTCTTCCAATTTTCAATGCAATGAACGTATTAATCGTTATTAAGGAGTGAGGCAGTTGGAAACCAAGAGAACATCATTGTGGTATCAGGGAAAACATGCATTAAGCCTGTTGCTTGTTTTGATCATGATTCTGACTATGCTGCCTGCTATTCCGGCAGTCGCAGACGATACGCCGGATGATGTGTACAGCGGAGAATTTATGGCCGAAAGCCAACAGGCAGATGGAGAATCACAGGATGATCCGGATGAAAGGAAGGCTTCTGACAATCCGGTGCTCACCACAAGCGCCGGAGAGACAGGAAAGGATACGCAGGAAGAGTATGATGAGGAAGTAACCACCTGTGATGCAATCGAGGTGAAAATAGAAAACCATGCAGCCGGCAACCTTGCCACGGAGATAGAAGCCTACCTTGACGCCATGGGCTGCCCTGATGCCTACGGTTGCATTTTCAGCCTCAAGGTTTCCGGCGGCGAACTCAGCAAAGCTGATCAGGATTACTTGCGCCAGACATTCTGGTACAAATGCGATTACCTGGAGGATGTCGATTTTTCAGATACCAGCCTGGCCTATGATGAGGGCATTGAAATGCGGCCGGGCCTTTTTGAAAGCACCTCCATCATAAAGATAAAGCTGCCCGATAACCTCACGGCAATCAGCGACGCCGCATTTTCCGGCTCCATTTTCCTGGCAATCGTTGAAATACCCGAAAGCGTCACGTCCATCGGCGCCGGCGCCTTTTTGGGGTGTGAATGTCTACTCGCCATTGATCTGCCGGAGATGCCATACCTTTTACGGTCCGGGGCAATCAGCTGATCATCGGCAAGGAGGATATCCTTTCCCTGTATCCGGGGCAATCCCAGTTATATTTTATCATTGACTTTGACTCGGGATATATCCAGACATACGATTACATAAGGGTTGATATTACCGGGGATGACTACGTACCCGGCAGCGACGCTTCCCTGGCAAGGCTTTTCTTTGGCTATGAAGCGGTAGATGGATTCAGTCCTGATCAATACCTTTATGATATCATCGTACCCAGCGGTATGAAATTTGAGCATATCCCCATGTCCATCGGGCCCATTGCAAACGACGATAAAGCCCGCATCACCCTTTCTCCCCTGACAGAACTGCCGGGCAGCGTCGTCATTGAGGTTACAGCGGAAGACGGCATGACCAAAAGGGCCTATACCCTTTACTTTGCCCGTACCACCTATACGGTCACATTCAACAGCAACAGCGGGAATGCCGGAACCAGTCCCATCAGCATCACCGTACCCGAAGGCAGGAGCATTGGTCACCTTCCGCAACCGCCCGAACGCCCGGGTTATACCTTTATGGGCTGGAACACACAGGCCAACGGACGCGGTACGCCCTTTACCGAAAGCACGCCGGTGACTTCCGACATCACCGTCTATGCCCAATGGAAGGCAAATGCCTCCGGCGGCTCATCAGGAGGCGGTTCTTCCGGTAGTTCATCCTCCGGCGGCAGCGCTTCCGGCGGTAGTGGCATCCAAACGACTGTTTCCGGCGATGCGGCATCAGTGACATTCATGGTTCCCAAAGCGGCATTTGAAAAATCCGAAAATGGCAGCATCGGGCCCCTTACCCTCTCCTCGCCTGTGGCATCCATCACATTTGACGGCCAGCAATGTTAAGCATGCAAGAGTATACCTGATCCTGGGACTGATATTTGTCATCGTGTTTACCCATCTGCCCGTTGTCAATACCTTGAGCTACCATAGCCTTACCGGCGCTCCGGAAGCAACGGACGGGAAAATGGACTTGCAGATGGCTTCCCCTGCCCGGACAGTTGTGCTTGACGGCAAATGGGATTTTACTGGAAACATCTGATAATCACGGAAGGACAGGGAACACAACAGCCCGATTTCTTCATCGATGTCCCCGGTTACTGGTCCAGGCATAAAATAGACGGGATGTGGCTTCCGGCAAACGGTTATGCCAGCTATCGGCTTATCCTGCACGGGCTGAGCCATCCCTATCCCGTTACGGTTTTTATCCCGGACTTCGGCAGTGCCTATCGCGTTTTCATAGACGGCATGCTTGCCGCAGAGAGCGGCCGTGTTTCGAATGATATTTCGGGCATTCATACCGTGCCTAAGGCAAAGCTCTATCCTGTGACACTGTCCGATTCGGAGGTCCACGAGGTTGTCATCGAGGTGGCGACCACACGTTTCTCCGGGCTGTACAAGGCTCCTGTGCTGAAGGATTACAACCAGGCCATTCAGTCAGACGCCACCCGAAACGGCATACGGTTTATCCTTTTTGGGACGGTCTTGTCCTCCTTCTTCATCCTGGTTGTCATCTATATGCTGTCTTTCCGGAATAACAGGCGTGCCGTGTGGCCTCCGGCCATGAGCTTTTTAATCATGCTGCGCATCATGCTGACCACCGAGTTCTACAGCTTCTGGCAGGATACCGTATTCTTCAGCCTTTCTTACGAATCAACCAATGCACTGATGTTTCTGGTCACCTTCGCACTTAACTTTCTGCTGATCTTCCTTGCCCAGGAGCAGTTCAGGGTATTCTTCTCCCGGAAGGAGAAGTGGAGCTTTTTCATTTACTATACGGTCATATACCTTGTTTATCTTCTTGTGCCCCGGGATGTCTACAACCGCTATCTGACGGTTCTGCTCCCTGTCGCTGTTTTTGCCCTGGAGACCCATTCTTTCTTTAAAGTGTATCTAAACTGTCATTATTTGGAAAAACATGGTCTCATCGCTTACTGGGGCATCATTCTTGGTATTTCCGGCCTGTTTATCGATTGCTATTATATCAACGGGAACATCTATCCCAATATGTCCCTGGCCATGCTGATCCTGCTCTCGGTGTGCCTGATGATCCAAAGCCTCGTATCCGCCCTGCGCATTGCCGGTGTATATCGGGATCTGGCTGTATCATCCTACCAGTTGGAGATGGCAAAGAACCAGATCGCCATGCAGAAGGAGTATTATGATGCCATAAGTTTGCAAATAAACGAAATCCGCGGGATAAAACACGATATGCGCCATTTTGTCGGGGCCATCAGAAGGCTATGCGACGAGGGAAGCTATCGGGAGTTGAATGCGTTCCTGGCCGAATACTCCGAAAAGACAGATACCGAACCGCTCCCCCATTATTGTGAAAATGTCGTCGCAAATTCCATCCTGGGCTATTACGCCCTGAAAGCCAGGGAAGCCGGCATTCCTTTCCGCTGTGCCTGCAGCATCCCAAAACATCTTTCCATGAGCGATATCGATCTCTGCATTGTATTGGGCAACGCCCTGGAAAACGCCATGGAAGCCTGTACCGCCCTGGACAAACCCCATGCGCGGTTCATATCCTCGGAAGCCAGATCGATGGACAACCAGCTGCTGATCAGGATCGAGAACGCATACAACGGTACCCTCAACATTCAGAACGGGCATTACCATTCAACCAAGGATGCCAAAACAAGAGGGATGGGCATGCAGAACATCAGAAAGGTTGTTGAGGCTTACGGAGGCTATGTCAAGGCAGAGCACGACGGCAAGGTTTTTACGCTCATGGCTGCATTCCCCTGCTCCGTGAAGAAAACATCAGACATCTGAAAGGGAAATGTTGTATTTAATATTAAAATTCGGGCCAGAATGGTCGTCAGGAGGCTTACAGCATGATCATTGCATATGAGTCAAAAACGGGTTTTACCAAGAAATATGCCGATATGCTTTCGGAAAAGACCGGGTTTAAGGCTTACCGGGCAAAGGATCTTCCGCCGGCCATGAAGGATGAGCCCATCCTTTTCCTGGGCTGGATGAAGGCCGGCACCATACAGGGACTGAAAAGGGTCAGGAAGCATAACCTGAAAGCGGTTTGCGCCGTGGGCACTGCGCGTAGCGCCGAACCCAGTGAAGAAGCCGTCATTGAGCGAAACGGCATAGAAGGCTTGCCCTTCTTCTATCTGCGCGGCGGATGCCTGCCTTTGAGGGAGCTTAAAGGCATGGACAAAATCATGCTCACTCTCTTTCTGAAAATGCTCAAAAACCGTAAAGAGAAGGATGAGGAGCTGGCAGAATACATTGACATCATCGAAAACGGCTTTGACGGCGTGCGGGAGGAAAACCTGGAACCCGTGCTCCAATGGCTGCGCACAAGGGAGTAAAGCAGGCATGATTCATACGAAGCGGCTTATCATTTACCCATTATCGGATGAAGAGATGCGGGAAGTGATCGGCAGGGAAACGAACGAAGTGCTGAAAGCCGCCTATTCGGAAATGCTTGCCGGTTGTCTGAGAAATCCTAAGCAGCGCATCTGGTATGCGCTGTGGGTGCTCCAGCTCAATGACGGCAGCAAAAAGACAGTCGGCAGTTTGTCTTTCAAGGGGCTTGATGAAAAAGGGATGGTCGAGATCGGTTACGGGATGGATCCCGCGTACGAAGGAAAAGGCCTGATGACCGAGGCGGTATCCGCCGTCGTACGCTGGGCGTCGGAACAGCCGGGCGTATCATCCATAGAAGCGGAAACAGAGCCGGACAACATCGCTTCCCAAAGGGTCCTTGAGAAGGCAGGTTTTGTTCCCAAGGGGGTTTTGGGTGCTGAGGGACCCAGATATGTCTGGAGAAAACCGGCATAAAATCCGATACATGTCACAAAGGCATATGGAGGTGGCCTGAATGAATGAAGTCGATAAGTACATCGCAGGTTTCCCCGGGGACATTCAGGAAAGGTTGTGCGCCATAAGAAAGATTATCCTTGAACTGGCACCACAGGCTACCGAAAGAATCTGCATGAGGATGCCCACATATGATCTCCATGGCAAATGGCTGGTTCATTTTGCCGCGTTCAAGAATCACATCGGGTTCTATCCGCAGCCGGAAGGCATAACCGCCTTTAAGGAAAAGCTGTCCGGCTATAAAACTTCGAAAGGTGCCGTGCAATTTCCGCACAATAAACCGCTTCCAACAGATCTAATCCGTGAAATCGTCAAGTTCAGGGTAGAGACTCAACCCAGACCGGCTACCCGTTAGCCTCCGGTAAAGCGGCAAGGCACCCTGCATTTACTTATGCAGGGTGCCTTGCTTTATTGCGGAATCATGGCAATACCGTTTCATCCTGCTGCGGCATGGATACATATCGGGCTCCTTTGTCCGCAAACAGCGGGACGGTAGAGGATTTAAACACCAGGGTATTGTCGTCGACAACCTCAAAACGGGCGATGACCTCCCCGTTCCTGACGCCGAAGGCAGCTTCTCCATGTTCGCTGTCTATTTTGGCGCAGATCAGCAGTTCCCCGTTTTAAAGGCATAGGTGCAAGGCGGCGGCATATAGCTGCTTATCAGCGCTGTGCCGAGTTCTGCGGAGCCATTCTTATACAGCGTCACCGACATCATGCGCGCCAGTTTATCCCGCTCGGTGGCATTTTCAAGCACATACTGTTTGGATACAGCGGGTGTTCTGCCTGTTACCAGGTAAAATGCCAGTCCTATGCCCAGCACAGCTGTCAAAGCGATTGCCGCAATGATAATGGTTCTGGTCTGCTTGCTCAGTTTCTGCATGAGTTAACCTCCCCTTTCGTTCTGCCGAAAACGTCAAGCTCTCCTCTGGAATACGTACCAGGTTCCTTACGTGAGCAGCCCGGCATATGGCCTTACAGCTGATGGAGACGTTTGAACAGTATATGGACGCAGGTGCCCTTCCCCACTTCGCTCTCAAGCCTGATGTCCGCATCGTGGACCGCGGCAATATGCTTGACGATGGAAAGCCCCAGGCCTGTACCGCCGGTGGCTTTGGAATGGCTCTTGTCCACCCGGTAGAAGCGTTCAAAAACATGAGGCTGATGCTCTTCCGGGATGCCTATGCCGGTATCGCACACCGACAGGACAATGCTGTTATCTCTTTGAGCTACGCTAATCCTGACGGCTCCTCCTCTGTCGGTGTATTTCACGGCGTTGTCCACCAGGTTGGCGATCATCTCATTGAGCAGTGCCGGATAACCGTAAACCGACAGGTCCATCCCATCCACCGAAAGAATGATGCCTTTCTCTTCGGCACGGGGCATAAAATGCCTTGCCACGCTTTGCGCCATCTGAAGAAGATCCACCTCGGTCTTTTCGCCCAAACCTTTATGTTCATCCAGGCGCGACAGTTCCAGGATATCGTTCACCAGGGCAATCAGGCGGTTTGCCTCGTCGCAGATACGCGCGGCGAAGGCCTTCATATCCTCAGGTCTGGCCAGGCCGTCCCGCATGATTTCCGCATACCCTGAAATGGAGGTGAGCGGGGTTTTCAGTTCATGGGAAACATTGGCGGTGAACTCTCTGCGGCTCATTTCTGCGGTATACCTGTCGGTAATATCCAGCATGAGCAGCACAACATCGGTGGCCGAACCGTTTTGTGCAACCGGGCTTGCCAGCACCTGGTAATGCCGCCCGTTCCTTTCGAACACGGCGTCGGCGCTTGATCCCCGGTGGGCGCTTTCAATGGCCTCTTTTACCAAAGCGTCGCGAACAAGGGCCAGGATGCTGCTGCCTGCCATCCTGCCGGCTTCCACGCCGAAAATCCTGCCTGCGCTTGCGTTCATGGATATCACATGGCTGTTCGCATCCAATAGGATCAGGCCCTCCCGCATGTTTTCGGTGACAGCGGAAAGCTCATGCTGCTTTTCCGCAAGGGCTTTCATCTGCATGGCAATCTGTTTTTTCTGGCGATCCAGGCGCAATAGCAGCGGGGACAATTCATCATAGACATCGTTCTCCAAGGGGGCATCCAGATTGAGCGTATTGATGGGGGTCACGATACGCCAGGAAACCAGGCGCGCAATCACCAGCGAAACAACAGCAACGCCGGACATGATAAGGAGCAGCAGGGGTGCAATCCGCAGGAAAATGCCCAAAACGGAGCTTCGCGTATTGGACAGTCTCAGCACATTCCCGTCGGGAGTCATTACCGCATAGTAAAAGGTCGTTTCGGCAAGGGTGCTGGAATACCTCCGGCTTTCGCCGCTTCCGGTTTTAAGGGCTTCGTTCACTTCCGGTCGGTGGTAATGATTATCCAGTCCGGAGGCTTTTTTGGAGCTGTCGTAGAGCACGGTGCCATCGGCGGCCACCAGCGTTACCCGGTTTGGGGAGGCGAACCCTTCAAAATAGGCAAGTTCAGATTCCGCACGGGAAAGGCCGTGGAGGATGTATGCTGCTTCTGAACGCAGTTCTTCTGTCATACGCATTTCATAAACATAATACACGGACAGGGTGATTAACAGGGCAGCCAGGATCATCGCCGAAAGCGCTGTCAGAAAAATCCCCCGAAAAATACGCTTAGTCATGGCTTCTGCCTCCAAACCTGTAGCCGACGCCGCGCACGGTTTCGATCAGCTCCCCGCAGCATCCAAGTTTTGTGCGCAGTGTCTGTATATGGACATCCACCGTACGGGAGCTGCCGTCATAACTGTAATCCCATACCCTCTCCAGGAGCTGATCACGGGTCAGAACCATTCCCCTGTTTTCCATGAGTATCCGAAGCAGTTCGTATTCCTTGAGGGTCAGGGAAACCTCAGCTCCTTCCACCGTAACCCTGTGCGCCTTTTTATCCAGCACCAGGGTGCCGACCGAAAGCTTTTCTTCGTCTGGTTTTCCCGGTTTTCTCCTGAGCCTTGCCTTGATGCGCGCCACCAGTTCAGCCATGCCGAAGGGCTTTGCAATATAGTCATCCGCACCGAGATCCAGCCCAAGCACCTTGTCGAATTCGCTACCCCTGGCCGTGATCATGATGACCGGGATCTCTGAAGACCTTTCATCGGAACGCAGGCGCTTCAGGATGGCCAGTCCGTCCTCCCGGGGCAGCATGATATCCAGCAGGATGAGTTCCGGAAGCTGCTCCTCCATGGCGGACCAGAATGCGGTTGCGTCCGGAAATCCCACGGCCGGAAGCCCTACCTGTGACAGGGTATACACCACAAGTTCCCGTATGTTTTCATCATCCTCCACATAATAGATCATGAGAGATACTCCCCTTTATGCCGACCTGTAATGGAATATTCCACCCATTCGGCGATGTTCTGGGCATGGTCGCCAATACGTTCAAAGTACTTGGCAATCATCAGAAGGTCCATGGCCTGCGTACCGCAGGCCGCGTCTCTTCGTATGAGTTCTATGAGTTCATTTTTGATGATGTCGAACAGGTCATCAATGATGTCGTCCATGGCGATAATCTTGCAGACAAGCTCCAAATCCTTGGCTACAAAGGCGTCAAGGCTTCCGGTGACCATATTGGCGGCGGTATCGGCCATCAGCGGAAGATGCTCCAGTTTTTTGATATAGGGCGCGCCGGAAAGATGAACCACGATTTCGGAAATATCGGCCGCCTGATCGCCAATGCGCTCCATATCTGTGATCATCTTCATGGCTGCCGAAATGAGCCTTAAGTCCCCGGCAACCGGTTGCTGCTGAAGCAACAGCTTCAGGCACAGCGCCTCGATATCGCGTTCCATCTGATCTATCTCGTTATCAAACCTGATGGCAGCCCTGGCTGCATCCACATCCTGCTTCAACAGCGCCTGTGTTGCGTTCTTAATGGACAGCTCAATGAGGGCTCCCATTTTCAAAAGTTCCCTGTTCAGCAGGCCCAGTTGCTCTTCAAACCGGTTTCTCATCATCCGAACCTCCCTGTGATATAGTTCTCGGTGCGTTTATCCCGGGGCAGAGAGAACAACTTTTCGGTATCGCCGTATTCCACGAGCTCGCCAAGGAGAAAAAACGCTGTCCTGTCGGAGATTCTCGCGGCCTGCTGCATGTTATGGGTCACTATGATGATAGTATAATTCTGTTTGAGCGACACAACAAGGTCCTCTATCCTGGATGTGGAGATGGGGTCGAGAGCGCTGGTAGGCTCATCCATGAGCAGCACCTCCGGCTCCACAGCCAGGGCCCTGGCGATGCACAGCCGCTGCTGCTGCCCGCCGGAAAGCCTCAGAGCATCCTTTTTCAGGCAGTCTTTCAGTTCATCCCAGATGGCGGCAGCCCTCAGCGATCGTTCCACGATATCATCCAGCCGGGCCTTTCCGCGGATACCATGAGTGCGCGGGCCGAATGCAACATTGTCATAAACGCTCATGGGAAACGGATTGGGTTTTTGGAATACCATTCCCACCCGCCTGCGCAGAAGTGAAGTGTCCATGCCGCCATACACGTCCTGGCCGTCCAACAGCACCCGTCCTGTTATCCTGCAGCCTTCCACCAGGTCGTTCATCCGATTCAGCGTTTTGAGCAATGTGCTCTTGCCACAGCCGGACGGCCCGATCAAAGCCGTGATTTTAAGCGCTTCTATGGACAGGCTCACATGCTTCAATGCATGATGTGATCCGTACCATAGGTTGAGATTCTCAATTTCAAATTTGGCCATTGCTCCTCCTTCCAAGCCTTCCTGCTGTCCAGGCCGACAATGCGTTTATCCCTGCAACCGTCGCCAACAGGACGACCGCTGTGGCATAAGCCTCTTCGATGTGCAAGCCTTCACTGGCAAGCGAGTACATGTGTACTGAAAGGGTCCGTGCGGAATCCAACAGGTTCTCGGCAGCCTCCGGCACAGTACCTGCCGTGTAGATGAGGGCAGCTGTTTCTCCCACGATGCGTCCGATCCCCAGTATGACACCGGCAAGAATGCCCGGAGCAGCTGAAGGAAGCACGATCTTTAACGTGGTCCGGAGCCTGCCCGCTCCCAATCCAAAGCTCCCTTCCCGGTAGGCATCAGGGACCGCCAGGAGTGCTTCCTCGGTGGTACGCATGATGAGCGGCAGTATCATGATGGACAGGGTCAGTGCCCCAGCCATCAGGGACAGATTCATCCTGAGCGTTACCACGAAGAACAGCGCACCGAACAACCCATATATGATGGAGGGAATGCCTGAAAGGGTTTCCGCCGTGAGGCGCACCACCTTGACCAGCCTGCTGCTGCGCTTTGCGTATTCCGAAAGGTAAATGGCGGCTCCAACCCCCAGGGGGACTGCGAAGGCAAGGGACAAAACGGTCATGTACAGGGTATTGATCAGCGCAGGTGTCAACGATACATTCTCCGAATTATATTCCCAGGCAAAGAGCGCGGGAGACAGATGGGGTATCCCCCTGACGAGAATGTACCCCATGATGAAGAGCAACACCGTCATGGAAAAAGATGCTCCTGCATAAACCAACAGGCGGGCCGCAAAGGATTTTGCTCTGGCACTCATAGTCCGGCCCTCCTTTTCAGGATTGAAAACAGCAGGTTGATGCTGAGAATAAACACAAACAGCACGACAGCGGTGGCAATCAGTGCTTCCCGGTGCAGGTCGGCCGCATATCCCATTTCCATCACAATATTGCTGGTCAGCGTACGAACGCCCTTTAACAGGCTGTCGGGGATCACCGGCCAGTTGCCGGCTACCATCATGACCGCCATGGCCTCACCAATGGCCCGCCCTATTCCCAGGATGACCGAGGCGGCCACCCCTGATTTGGCCGCCGGTAGTACCACCCTGAAAACAGCCCGCTCATGGGTCGCTCCCAGGGCCAGGGCACCCTCGTAATAGCTCTGCGGCACTGCGTTCAGCGCCGATTCCGACACCGTGATGATGGTGGGCAGGATCATCATTCCCAGCAGTACACAGGCGGCCAGCAGGCTGGAACCGTTTCCGCCGAAAAGCTCACGGATGAGAGGCACGATGACCACCAGGCCAAAAAAGCCGAAAACCACGGAAGGGATGCCTGCAAGCAGCGATACGGCAGGCTTCATAAACTTCAGCATTCGCCTGGACGCAAACCGTGACATGAACAATGCCGTCAGTATGCCGGCCGGCACGCCCACAAGGAGTGCCCCGGCTGTCACATAGAGGCTTCCGAGGATCATGGGCATGATGCCATAGAGGTTATTGCTCGGTTTCCACCTGGTACCCGTTAAAAAGTCGAACACACCAATCCGCACCATGCCCGGAATACCATTGGCCAGCAGAAATGCGCAGATAAGCACCACCGCAAGAACACAAATGCAGGCCGCAGCGGCAAAGAGGCCGGCGGCCAGCGACTCCCGGAAACATTTCAATGAAACGTTTTTTCCCTCGGCCGGGCCGAAAGCAATACCGCCCCGGTCGCTTCTTCTTTCAGCCATCCAGTTCACCCCAGCGGGTTATCTCCCCCATGAAAATGGCCCGCACCTGCTGGCTGGTAAGGCCGGTCACAGGGTTTTGGTTGTTTACAATGACCGCGATGCCATCCATGGCGATAACCGTGGGGGTGAGCCCTGCGGCCAGCTCGCTGTCCTTAAGCTCCCTGGAAGCCATGCCGATATCGCACACACCGTCAATGACAGACTTGATCCCGGTGGAGGAATCGCTTTGCTGTATCTCGATTTCGACGTTGGGATTGACCGCCAGATAGGCTTCCTTCAGCTTTTCCATCACAGGTGTCACGGAGGAGGATCCTGCCACCACCACTTTCCCCGGTATGGCACTTCCGGCATAGGCCGGTGCGTCGTCCACCGCTGCGATGTAGCCGTTTTCCTCGATGACCTTTTGTCCTTCCGAGCTCATGATGAAGTCGATAAAGGCCCGGGCAGGTTCCGAAACATCCGCTCCTGTGGCGATATTGAAAGGCCGTGCGATCCTGTACTTTCCCGACTTGATGTTTTCAACGGTCGGGGCCGCGCCGTCTATTTCAAGGGCTTTTACGGTATCGTTGAGAGAACCCAGCGATATGTACCCGATGGCATTGGGGTTGCCCGCCACACTGGTCATCATGACCGACGTACTGTTGGTAATATCCGCCTGTTCCGTGGTGTGATCGATTTTATTGCCGTTTGCATCCTTTTCCTCAATTCCGAAAAGTTCAATGAAAGCGCTGCGTGTCCCGCTGCCTTCCTCGCGGGCGATCACGGCAATGGCATCATCCTTTTGGGCGCTGCATCCTGCCAGCAGGACCAGGGCTGTGGCCGCCGCAGAGAGCCTTACCAAAGCTTTTTTCATTTTCCATCCCTCTCTTTCGTTTTGTACATCTGGATAATAACGCAGCCGTGTTTTGGACAAATAAGGTATATGTTAAATCTTTGTAAAGTGCTGCACGGGGCAACGCTGGTCTTTATGCATCATCCGGAACAGGTGACTTGCATACTCCAGGCCGCCTTTTGGACCTTCGCGGCCTATTCCTTCCTTGCCGCGTTTCTGAACGACATCGAAGGCATACAATGGGCCGATATGACTACCGGAACATTCATTGGCTTTATCCTGGCATTGACTGTCTTTGCCATCCGGTGCATCATCACTGACAGAAAGCAAACCAAAACGGAGTAGATTATGGAGAACTTAAGGCTGAAAGCTGCCCGTGTCGCGAAGGATATGTCCCAGCAGGATCTGGCCGATGCGGTGGGCGTTTCGCACCAAACCATCAACGCCATTGAAAATGGCGACTACAACCCCACTATCAGGCTGTGCATCGCCATATGCCGCACACTGGGTAAAACCTTGGATGAGCTGTTCTGGGAGGAGAACGGATAAAACCCGGAGGGCGGCGCATTTTCTGCGCCGCCCTCCGGGTTAAGCCTGGATCAAATCTGTCAGAAGCACCTTCCCTTGCCCTGCTTCTCGCAGCTACCGTACTTGGCGCACTGATAACAGATCTCGTTGGTGAGATCCTCACCGTCAAAGAACTGGCGCAGGTTCTCCAGAGTCGTCTCAGCGATATTCTTCAATGCCTCATCGGTCAAAAAGGCCTGGTGGGACGTCACGACCACATTGGGCATGGAAATCAGCCTGGCCAGCACATCGTCCTGGATGATGGCATTGGAGTAGTCCTCAAAAAAGATGTCGGATTCCTCCTCATAGACATCCAGACCGGCACCGCCGATCTTGCCGTTCTTGATGGCCTCCAGCAGAGCTTCGCTGTCGATGAGAGCCCCCCTGGAGGTGTTGATGATGATGACACCGTCCTTCATCAGCGCGATGCTGTCCTGGTTGATGATATGGTAGGTCTCTTTCGTTAAGGGTGCGTGGAGGGAGATGATGTCGGATCGCCTGAAAAGCTCCTCCAGTTCCACATATTCAATGCCGCTGTCTTTGGCCGGGAACGGATCATAGGCGATGACCTTCATGCCGAATCCCTTGCAGATGTCTACAAACACCCGTCCGATTTTACCGGTACCCACCACACCCATGGTCTTTCCGAACAGGTCAAAGCCCGTCAGCCCGTTGATGCTGAAGTTGAAGTCACGGGTCCGGATATAGGCCCGGTGGATCTTGCGGTTCAGGGTCAGGAGCAGGGCCATGGCGTGCTCGGCCACCGCATGGGGCGAATAGGCGGGAACCCGCACCACATGGATCTTGCCATAAGCCGCCTTGAAATCCACGTTGTTGTACCCGGCGCAGCGCAGGGCAAGGATCCGGATATCCTGGTCGCTCAGGATGCTTATGGTTTTCTCATCGATGACGTCGTTGACAAAGGCCACCACGCCGTCCAGTCCGGCACACATGACAGCGGTGTCGCTGTTCAGCTTGCTTTCGAAATATTTGAACTCAAATCCGTATTTATCCTTGAGCCTGTCGAACCAAATCCGGTCATAGGGCTTTGTATCAAAAAACGCTATATTTTTCATCATGAATCACTCCTTTCTGTATCTCATCCCGAAATTTGAGGGAAATATCCATAGTTATTTGTATTATTTATATTTACCACCAATTATGCCCCGTCCATCGCTCCCGTCATTCATTCTGTCCATTCAAACAGGCAAATTCCTACTCGGGCCTTCGCAAAATCCGCCCGGCACCATGCAACACGGGGAATACAACATCCGGGTCATTGATGTACCAACATTGAAATACTGTTACACCTGCTTCAATTTATGGTATACTCAAGAAAGGAACCGGCAATATCAACTGGTTCTGTTGATTGTTAGCAATTCGGACTTATATCCGTCCAAAAGCAAAAATCATGTTTGAGGTGATTGCATGCTAAGGGGTTCAATCGTGAAAAGCAGGTCTTTCCTTTTGCTTCTGATCATCAGTCTTTTTGTGTTCATGCTTTCCGGCTGCGGCGCGGATAATCAAACCTCCGTGACCCCGACCCCGGAGCCATCCACTCCCCCCACTCCGACACCAACTCCCGAGCCGTCTCCGGAAACCAGCGATTCAGGGAGCAACAAGCCGAAAGGCCCGGTTTACGAGCCCATCGGTTCTTCATTGGCCGAAGCTTACGCTGATTATTTTCTGATAGGCACAATCTATACGCCCAATACCCTTGTCGACCCGGAAAGAAGCCTGGTAATCGAACAGTTCAACTGCATCACACCGGAAAACATCATGAAGCCTGAGAGTATGCAGCCCAGTGAGGGCTATTTCGCCTTCACCCTGCCCGACGCCATGTTGAAGTTTGCCGAGGAGAACAATATCAAGGTGATTGGACATACCCTCGTATGGCACCAGCAATCCGGAAGATTCCTGGGCCAGACCTCGGACCGTGAAAAGGCCATAGAACAGCTTCGCAACCATATTACCAACGTCGTCGGCAACTACAAGGGCAGGATTATGGCCTGGGATGTGGTCAACGAGGCTGTGAAAGACGGCGCGCCTCTCCCCGCGGACGGTGACTGGACCAAATGCCTGCGGGAAACACAATGGCTGAGATCCATCGGTCCCGACTACATAGAAATGGCATTCCGGTTTGCCCATGAGGCCGACCCCGACGCTAAGCTTTACTACAACGACTATAACATGAACGACGAAGTCAAGGCCAAAGTCGTCCACGCCATGGTCAAGGACCTCAGGGCAAAGGGTGTACCCATCCACGGCATCGGTATGCAGGGACATTATGACACCAATGTTTCCATCGAATCGGTTGAGAAAAGCATAAAAATGTTCTCTGAGCTTGGTGTTGAGGTAAGCATCACTGAACTGGATATCTCCGTTAACGATGCCTCCGTATCGAAATCCCTCACCGAGGAGCAGGAAGTCAGGCAGGCCATCGTATACGCAAAGCTGTTCAAGCTGTTCAAACAGTACAAGGACAACATCGTAAGGGTAACCTTCTGGGGAACCATCGATTCTAAGAGCTGGCGCAGAGACAAGTTCCCGTGCCTGTTCAGAAACGACTATACTCCAAAGGAAGCTTACTATGCGATTCTGGATCCCGAAAAGTACCTTGCCGAACATGGCGTAGCGGAAGAGTAGGGAGTCACATAAACCTCAGCCAAATATCCATATGGAACAGGGGCCAAACGGCCCCTGTTTTTATGCCTGAAACGCACTTTTTTAAACCTTCATGCCTGGGATAAACTTTTGTGTCCCAGGGCTCACGGTGGTTTTACTCATATTGCTATGACATCCCCGTTGTAAAAGAGATAGATATACCGCTCCTTCACCTTTTTACCGGTGAGGATTTCCAGGGCTTTTGCATAGTATTGTATCTGCATGGCATAGCGATCCCGGATGGTCCTCTCTTCCCCCGGGGATATCCGATCGGTTTTGTAGTCGATAAGAACCAGCCCGTCCGGTTCCTCAAAGAAACAGTCGATAACGCCCTGAAGCAGGATGGGTTCCCGCCCCATATCCCCCTGGATATGGGGGTACAGCTCGCAGCAGGGTATCTCAATATTGAAGGGCACCTCCCGGTTGATTTGTCCGCAGGCCAGGAGCCGCTTGCCCAAATCAGAGTCCAGGAAGCGCCTGATTTTGTCCGTATCCACGCTGTCAGCCTGGACCCGTGTCAAAAGATCCTTTGATACCATGTCTTCGATCTGCTGATCCAGGTTGGGGTTCTTAAAGTTCAGATGCTGCATGACAAAATGCATCACCGTACCCTTTTCGGCCGCATTCAGTCCCTTCCTTTCCTCCAGGAACAGGGGCTTTTTCACCATCCGGGTCAGGTATCCGGGCGGATCGCCCCTTTCGTCAGACAGCTGCGGATCAAACCGGCGCTTGAGCTCGGTAACCGAGAACTTGGCCTGGACCCGGGCCAATGCCGCATAAGGGTATTCCCAGTTGAGCCGCCTGTCAATCTCCTGATGATATCCGTTTTGATCGTCCGGGTTTTCACCGCCTTCGAGCCATTGGAAAAACTCGGTTTCCCCGGTTTCTTCCTCCGTCGGACCTTCAGGCACCTGATCCCGGTTCCAGAATGCAACCTGCCAGCGGGACGTATCATCCAGCACAAGCCCATTGAAACCATAATCCTGCGGCAGCCGATCCCGCAGCAGATTGCAGCCCTTGTGACGCATCAGGGCGGGAACGATCCAGTCCAGATATGTGCCGGCCCTGGCCATTTCATAGGCCGGCAGCTTCTGATCCCTTGTATTGGCCGGTTCCGACCAGCGCTCCAGGGCCCGCGCCGCATCCCTGACCGTTCCGGTGATAACGAGCTTTTCCCTGGCACGGGTGAGGGCCACGTAAAGGATGCGCATTTCCTCCGAAAGGGTTTCCAGCCGGATTTTCTCCCGGATGGCCAATTTTGCGGCCGATGGCCATGAAACCCTGAGTTTCGTGTCCACCACATCGGGGCCGAATCCCAGATCCTGATGGAGCAGGATACTCCTGTTCATGTCCTGCAGGTTGAACTTCTTGCCGCAGCCGGCCAGGAACACCACCGGGAACTCCAGGCCCTTGCTCTTGTGGATGCTCATGATCCGCACCACATTGTCGTTTTCGCTGAGGATCATGGCGCTTCCCATATCACCGCGGCTGCTTTTCAGCTTATCAATGAAGGAGATGAAGTTGAACAACCCCTTGTAGCTGGTCTTTTCAAACTGCCTGGCCCGATCATACAGGATCCTCAGGTTGGCCTGGCGCTGTTCGCCGGCCGGCATGGCGCCAACCATGCCATAGTAGCCCGTCTCCTGGTAAAGCTGCCAGATCAGCTGGTCGGTGGACATGTATAGGGCCATTTCGCGCCATCTTCCGAGCTTCTCCAAAAAATCGGCAGCCCGGGCAGCTGTTTCTCCGCTTTGGGTTTCGGCCAGCTTGCAGAGAGCATGATACAGCAGTCCCTTCCTGTCTGCCAGGCGGATTTCGGCCAGCTCGTCGGTGGTGAAGGAGAAGATGGGCGACCGGAGCACCGAGAGCAGGGGGATGTCCTGCAGCGGGTTGTCAATAACCTGGAGCAGGGACAGTACCACCTGCACCTCAATGGTCTTGAAAAACCCGGTTCCCGTGTCGGCAAAGACCGGGATGCCCATCAGGCCCAGTTCCTCGGTGAATACCTCGCTCCAGTTCCTGGTGGTCCGGAGCAGGATGACAATATCCCGGTACGTGAGCGGGCGGTATTCCCCCCTGGATTTGTCCCATACGGCATATATCCGGCCTTCTTCATCGGGTGTGAGCAGTTTCCTGATCCGGCGTGCGATGATCCTGGCCTCGCACTGGATGCTGTCCAGCATTTCCTCATCCTCGGTTTCCACGTCGCCGGCATCTTGGGTTTCGGCGTCCGCAGCCGTTTCCGGATTCCCTTCGCCGGTCTGGATCAGGTGGAGTTCCGCTTCCCCTCCCACCCGGACCGAATCATTGGGGGCAGCATGGAAAACAGCGCCGGGATGCAGGGCTTCCGCATCGGTATAATCCAGCTCTCCCACCTGCTGCGACATGATCTGTCCGAACAGGAAATTGACCGCATCAATCACTTCCCTGCGGCTGCGGAAGTTCCTGTAAAGCAGGATCTTCCGGTAGGGCTCTCCCTTTTCGGGTGAATAGGTATTGTACTTTTCCATGAAAAGATCCGGGCATGCCTGCCTGAATCGATAGATGCTCTGCTTCACATCACCCACCATGAAGATGTTGGGTCTTCCCTCGTCCGACCTGGATATCATCCGGATGATGAGTTCCTGGACCATGTTGCTGTCCTGGTACTCATCCACCATGATCTCCGCAAAACGCTCCCTGTAAGCCCTGGCCGTGGGGGATGGGCTAGGCTTGCCGTTCTCATCCTTTTCCATCAGCAGTTCCAGGCACAAATGCTCCAGATCGTTGAAATCGACCAGCGATTTTCGCGCTTTCTTTTCCTTATACTTAACGGCCAGTCCGGAAGCAAGTTCAGCCAGGCAGCGCATCCTTGGAAAAAGCCCCTTCAGATCCCTGACAATCTGTTCCGAACTGTCTGTAAACATTCTCTCCCGCAATTTCCTGATGCCGGCCTTCACATCATCTCTCAGCCGTTTGACCGTTTCCTGGGCATTTGCATCCGCATCCTTGCCCAGCCTGGGCATCCGGCTGAAAGCCATCTCCTGGATCAGCAGGAAGACCCGATCCCATACCGGTTCCCTCAAGGAACCGCCGGCATCGGTATCCAACGCCTCTGAAATCAGCCGGACCATGGCATCGATCCGGTCGTAGTCTTCCCTCAGGACGGGTATGTACTTGTCCAGTCCTTCCGCTTCACGGCATATGGCCATGGCCTTTCCGGCCATTTCCCTGAGACCTTCAAGCTCCAGCCGGGCTGTGCCCAGCAGCGTCCTGCCCCACGGTGTATGGCTGAAATCGGTTCCTTCCGGCAGGTCCAGGGCCTGAGCCATCTCCTTCAGCCTGGCTTCCGGCCATGGGCTGCTCTGGACGAAATTATACAGGTTGAACACCATGTCCATGAGGGCTTGATCATCATGATTTCCGCCATAGCTTTCCAGGAGCTCAAAAAAGTCCTGGTTATCCTCTTTCTCATACTGTTCCTCAAAGACCTCGCCGAGGGCTTCCAGCTTCATCAGCGTGCTTTCGGTCTCATCGGCAATCCGGAAACCGGGATCGATGTCCAGATTCTGAAAATTGCTGCGTATGACTTCCAGGCAGAAAGAATGGATGGTGGTGATGCAGGCCTTGTTCAAAAGCGTCAACTGGCGCTGGAGCTGGCGGTTGTCAGGCTCTTTTTCCAACGCCTGGGAGATAGCCTCTCCAATCCTTTCCCGCATCTCGGTGGCCGCCGCGTTGGTGAAGGTCACCACCAGCAGCCTGTCGATGTCTACAGGCGCTTCGGGGCTGGTGATCTTCCGGATGATCCTTTCCACCAGCACGGCCGTTTTGCCCGCTCCGGCCGCAGCCGCCACCAAAAGGTTCCCACTGTTCTCCGTTATGGCTTCCCATTGCTCATTGGTCCATCTGGCATTTCCCATGAACCCGTACTCCCTTCATCCAACCGTCATTCCTGTTCCATCAGGCTCCAGATTTCCTCGTCGCTCCTGTCCTGAAGAAGCCTGTACCGGTTGTCTTTCATGGCCGCGTCGAACTGGCATATCGGCCGGAACCCGCAATAGTCGCACGGAGTGTTCTTTTTCTTTTTGTATGGGCTGATGGCCACGTTCCCCTTCATGATTTCCTCGCAAATGGCGGTCATCAGCCTGTTAACATGCTTTCTGAGCAGCATGAACTGTTCCCTTGTGGCACCTGAGGTATGTTTTCCGATAACATCTCCCTTGTTCAGCGTGGCGGGGATGATAGCGGAAGGTCCGTCGATGGCATGGTCCATTTCCTTGATCAGCTTCACATCGGCCAGGATCAGCCCCTTCATCCTGAGCTGCCTGCGGATGGCCTTCTCGATTTCCTCTTCCGACATCCGTGACGTGCTTTTGATGATGGGATCGTCTATCTTAAAATACAGCACTCCGGCAGGCGTGCAGGCACCGCGGGGATCACCGTTGTCATCCCGGTTTTCATAGGCTTCCCACAGGGCATTCAGGTAGGTGATGAGCTGTATCTGAAGGCCATAATAGACATCCGAGAGCCGGAAATCCTTATACCCGGATTTGTAGTCTATGATCCTCAGGTATGTCCCCTCTGGGGTCTCCAGTGCATCCACCCGGTCAACCCTGCCCCGCAGGTGGATGTGTTCGCCCGACGGCAGTTCGATGACAATGGGCGGGTATTTCTCCCCTTCTCCGAAACCCACTTCATAGTCCACAGGTTCGAAACTTCCCATGCGGATATGCTCGGCAATGATCCATACCGCCCGTCCCACAACGCGCTTGAGCCTTGCGGCAAGCGCGGTATACCTTCTGGACGCCGCAATGCCCGAACCGCGCATCATGCCCAGCATGTCGTCCACGATATCCGAGACCATGGCCAGGCATTGGTCTTTGCCTATCTCCCTCCAGGACAGGCGCTGCCTGGCAAGAAGCCTTGAGAAACGCTCGATGACCGCATGCATGAAGGTGCCCACATCCGGCGGGCTCAGGCGGTAGACCTTTCGCTCCCTGGCACCCAGGCCATACTGGACATAGAAGGAGAAAGGGCATGATGTATACTTCTCCAGCCTGGAGACGCTGGACAGGGCCGGATCGCCGTACAGGGCACGAACATTTTCCTGACGCACCCGCTGGGCCACATTCCTGTAGCTCAAGGATACAAGGGCTGACTCGCATTTTGGCTTCCAGTCCTCCCTTGAAGCATACCAGCCGTAGACGATTCTCCAGACGGGATGAACGCTCCGGCCGTCCAGGCGTTTGCGCAGGGCCGTTACCATGTGCCTGAAAGTGGGGTTCTTTCCGGCTATCAATGCCATTTCCTCTTCCGGCGTGCCGGCCGGCAGGATGTCGCTGTCCTGTGTGATCGCCGGAAAAAGCTTTTTGAGCCGGGATATCAGGGTGGAAGGCCTTAAGGTTCTCCCTTCCTGGTCGGCAATGGCCCAACTGATCCGCAGGTACCGGCCGGCAGTGGTGAGGGCCCGATAGACCAGGAGCTGTTCGTCAAAGGCCTGTGTCCTGGTATCATTGGCAAGCTCCAGACCGATATGGCTGAGGGCAGCCCGATCCTGATCCGAAAGGATGCCCTCGGTCAGGGCAGCAGACGGGAAAACGCCGTCATTGACCCCCAGCAGGAACATGGCCTTGATTTCATGGCTTCTGAACCGGCCTGCACTTCCCACGATCACCTGGTCCAGGGATGCGGGGACCAGTCCGATCTGGTATTCGCCCAGCCCGATTCGCAGAATCCTGCTGAACCGCTCGAGGCCGAAGGTATCGTCGCCCATGACCTCCACGGTCTGGTCAAACACCTCCATGAGAATGTTCCAGACCTGCGAGTACTGATTGGCCCGGTTTAAATCGCCGTTCTTTCTGAAAGTCTCAATGTATGACTCAATTCTTTCAGGAACATGCAGTTCACAGAGGAAATCATACAGGGCGGCGCAGAAATCCGACGCCTTACGCCGGCCGAGGGTCTTCTCCCTGAAGGCCACCAGGGGAGCAACCACCTGCCGGCGTATCCGGTTGATGGTCTCCAGGTATTCCTTATCGGCCTCCGGCGCCCGCTCGTCGGGAATCATGCCCGGTATCATCTGCCAGTCTTCTTCGTCGGTCCAGCGACTTCCCCGGATGCCGCAGGCCAGCACATAATTTTCCAGGTTGTCGATGCTTTCCTGCGGGATGCCGGTCAACCCCGTCTTCAAATAGCGGAAGACCGCTTCATAAGACCAGTTCTCGATAAAAATGTCCATCATGGACAGGACAAGCCGTACCAGGGGCTGGTTGGCAATGTCCACCTTGCGGTCCAGGAAGCAGGGAATCCCATATTCCCTGAACACCACTTCGATGATTTCCGCGTACGCCTCAAGATTGCCGATGACAACGGCGATATCCCTGAATCGCAGATGCCTGTCGCGACAGAGGGAAAGGATCTCCCTGGCGGCCGCTTCCACCTCTGAAAAAAGATTGGATGAGGAGAAGAGAAGGATATCCCTGGTCTGTTGTCCGTAAACCCGGTAGGGCCAGGCATTCAGATATTTTTCCAGGTGGGTAAGCTCGGCGCTTTCCTTAAATCGCGGCAGCACCTCCTGGTTGAGGCAAACGGCCTTTTCCACGGGAATCCGATTTGCCTCGGCTATCCTGCGAATCTTGTGGCAGGCGTATTTCACGCAATGGAACACATCCAGTTCCTGCATGCTGCCATCCAGATCGATGCTGTCGGTACAAAAAGTGATATTGACCCGCTTTGCCTGTTTCAGCAGGCATTCGATGAGCCTGTATTCCTGGGGCGTAAAGCTGGCAAACCCGTCGATCCAGACTTCGGCCCCGCTGTAGAGCGGCGAGTTCTCCAGCTTGCGTGCAGCAAGGGTCAGATCATCGTCTGCATCCCTGTATTGCTGTACCAATGCCTTTTCAAAGGCCTCATAGATGAGATGGAGTTCGGAAAGCTTTGCGGTGAGGGGATGATCCTCGCCCAGTTCCTCACCGGCTTTTTTCAGGTGTTCAGGCGTCACATTGTACCGCTTGAACTCGGTGATCAGGGTGGAAATCGTATTGGCAAACCCTTCCCGCTCATAAGCCCTGGCAAAGATCCTGAAATTGTCCCGCATTTTGTCCAGGATGCGGTAGATCAGCATGCATTTGCCTGCAGGATGGATATGGGGATAGGTAATGCCGCCCAACCGGTTGAAGACCCTGAATGCCATGCGGCGAAAGCTCAGGACTTCGGTCTTCAGGATACCTCCGGTATCCAGCATGGCAACCAGGTCCCGCTCCGCCTGAAAGCTGAACTGCTCCGGCACCAGGTAGACCAGTTGGTGGTCGGCACCTTCCTGTATCCTATTTTTGATTTCTTCCAGGCAGAAGCGGGTTTTGCCGCTTCCCGCCCGGCCATAGATCAGTCTCAGGCTCATTGCAAATCCCCTGTCCAAATCAACTTCAGATACGATGTCCGCCTCTTCTCTTTCTTCATTATTTCATACCGCCAAATTGAAGGCAAGACGAGTTGCCCAGGACAGGTTTCGGGGCGTATAGCGCCGGAAAACCGCATGATTGCTTTTTGCATAGCGGGTCGTGAATGCTTTATAATAAATCTGGAACCTTGCGCTGCGATCGCGTTAGATGCTCAGAAAGGGAGCCCGTAAAGGTTAAGGCCGCATTGCGATAAGGCGCCAAAACAGCCTGTGAGAATGGGATAAGGGCGGCTGCTGTTTGAGCGCAGCGAGTTCAGCCGGCCCCCATTCGAACAGTTGCTGTTTTGCAGCCGTGCAGCACAGCGGCCGGGCTTTACGGGCTTACGGGTGGAGATTGCCGCGCTCCACTCCGTTTCGCTCGCAATGACATGCAAGTATGGCTCCGCTGGCCTTGGCCCTTGTGTCATTGCAAGGAGGCGCAGCCGACGAAGCAATCTCAGTCGCTTATATAGCCGCTGACGGGTTTTCAGAGATTGCCGCGCTGCAATGACGCTTAGCTCGCAATGACATCTGCGCAGTTTTGGGCGTCCGTAAAGGCAAAAGTCGTATTACAACTGGAGGGGCAACACATGAGAAAGCACTTGGTTTGGATCCTGGCGGTCCTCATTCTTCTGACAGGCTGCGGCGGTGGGCAGGCACCTGGCGCAACTGTCACGCCCGCACCGTCAACTGCATCACCCTGGCCGGAGGGAACAAGCATGGAAGAGATGGCTGTGAATCTGGTTTCCGACATGGCAGCCGGAAACTTTGAAAAGGTTTATTCGTCGTACCCGTTCTCACCGGAGATGAAGGCAGTGATCACCGACAGTCAGTTTATCAGGGACCAGCTTTGGAATCCGCTCATCAGCGCCTATGGCGCATTTTCCGAAATTACCGGCACAAAAGCCTCCCAGCGCCAGGATTATGATATCATCTCGGTCATAACTGCTTTTGAGAAGGGCAGCCTCTATATCAACGTGGTTTTTGACGCGGACATGCGGGTGGCCGGTCTCAATTTCGCCCCTGATCCGGACGCTGTCGCCACTAAAGCACCTGAGAGCATTTCAGAAACCGATATCACCTTTGGCAAAAGCGGCTGGGAACTCTCCGGAACGCTCACCAAACCTGCCGGCGATGGTCCCTTCCCCGTTGTCATCCTGGTCCATGGCTCCGGTCCCAATGACCGGGATGAAACCCTGGGCCCCAACAAGCCTTTCAGGGACATCGCCCTGGGTCTTGCCCATCGGGGAGTTGCCACGCTTCGTTATGACAAGCGGACATATGCCCACCAGCAGAAAATGTCGGGCCTGACCGATATCACCGTATATGAGGAAACTGTGGAAGACGCGATCCTGGCGGCTGAGTTCCTGAAACAGGATGGCAGCATTGATAAAAGCCGAATCTACATCCTCGGCCACAGCCTTGGTGGCATGCTCATCCCGCGAATTGCGCCCTTTACGCCTGATGCGGCCGGATACATCATCATGGCCGGTCCGGTTACTCCCCTTGAGGATCTGATCGTGAAGCAGACCGCCTATATCAGCGAACTGGACGGAACCGTCACGGAACAGGAAGAACAGGCGCTGGAAACCTATAAAGCCATGCGCGATCGGGTGAAGGCCCTCACTCCCGGATCGGACTTACCACCCGAACAGCTTTTCGGTATTCCGGCCTCCTACTGGCTGGATCTGAAAGATTACCGGCCTGCGGAAGCAGCAAAGGCCATCGGCAAACCTTTGCTCATTCTGCAGGGTGATAGGGATTACCAGGTCACCATGGAGGATTTTGAGCAGTGGAAAGATGCCCTTGAGGACAAGGACAATGTCACGTTCAAATCCTATGAAGGCCTCAACCACCTGATGATCTACGGAACAGACACACCCGGCCCGCAGGATTACAACACGCCGGGCAAGGTGGACGATCGGGTGCTAGAGGACATCGCTTCCTGGATTCTGGGTTCATAAGTTTATTCCAATAATTTCCTTTTGCCGGAGACAACAACGCCATCCATTAATTTTCTGTACTGATTGATTTCGCAGGTGGAAGAATAAAGACGGAATCACAGTAAGGAAGGGATGTGCGAACATGAAAGTCAAGGATATCATGACCAGGAACGTGGCCTACATCAACCCGGCTTCCACCGTGGTGGAGGCGGCACAGCTCATGCAGAAGCACAATGTCGGCTCCATTCCTGTTTGCGATGAAAACGGCGTTGTCGGCATCGTCACCGACAGGGATATCGTCGTCAGGAACATCGCCCATGGAAAAGACCCGCACCAGACACCGGTCAGGGACGTCATGACCAGCGATGTGACCACGGTCAGCCCGGATGACGAGATCAGGGATGTGTTCGGTCTCATGTCGCAAAAGAAGATAAGAAGGCTTCCCGTGGTGGAAAACAACCATCTGGTTGGCATTGTCGCCCTGGGCGATGTGGCTACCGAGGCCCCCCAGGATGTGGAAATTTCCGAAACCCTGGCGGATATCTCTTCGCCCTCCAGACCCGAAAAGATGTAGGTGCAATTGCAAAGATGACGGGGATTTGGCAGGCAGATACTATCTGGCCAAATCCCTTTTTCATAACCTTTTTCAGCTCGTCCTGCAGATCTTGAGCTTCTCGATCCGCTTTTCCTCCACCCGGATGACCTTGAAGAGGATGCCGTTGAATTCAATCTCGGGCTTTTCATCATCCCGCGGAATCCTTCCCAATTGCCCGATAACAAATCCGCTCAGGGTCACATATTCATCCACCGGAAGCTCCACTTTCAACAGGTCCCTGACCACATCCAGGCTGGTTTGGCCGCTGATGACATAGGTGGTGTCATCCACTTTCACGATCTCCGGTTCTTCTTCGTCATATTCGTCAAAGATATTGCCGAAAATCTCTTCCATCAGGTCCTCGATGGTGACAATCCCGGCGGTGCCCCCGTACTCGTCAATGATGATGGCCATGTGGTTCTTGCTTTTCTGAAGCTCCCGGAACAGGACATCGGTTTTCTTGGACTGGGGTACAAAAAAAGGCGGGCGGATGATCCGCTTCAGGTCAAAGTCCGCCTTGTCCTCGCTGTCGTCCAGATACCTTATCAGGTCCTTGACGTGGAGAATTCCCACAATATTGTCGATGGTCTCTTCAAAGACCGGAAACCGGGTGTACTTTTCCTCCCTGATGAGGGTCAGGATCTCGCCGAGCCCGGCGCTGACCGGCAGGGCCACGATGTCGGTCCGGTGGGTCATGATCTCATCGGCGGTCTTGTTGTTGAACTCGAAGATGTTGTTGATCATTTCCTTTTCGGCGCCGCAAATGGTCCCTTTTTCCTCCCCCACGTCCACCATCATGCGGATTTCCTCTTCTGTAACCTCCTCGTCATCCTGGTCGGGATCAACCCCGAAAAGCCTCACAAAGAAGTTGGTGGACAGGGTAAGGAATTTCACAAAGGGGCCCGTAACAGCAGACAGGATGGTCAGCGGCCTTGCGGCAAGCATGGATATGGACTCGGCCTTCTGCATGGCCACCCGCTTGGGAACCAGTTCGCCAAAAACCAGCGTAAAATAGGACAGAACGAGGGTGATCAGGATGAGGGAAAGGGTTTTCAAAACCCCGGCATCAATGGCAATCCCGGTACCTTGAATGAGGCTTGCCAGTACGTCCGAGAATCTTTCCGCAGCAAAGGCGCTGGCCAGAAAGCCTGCCAGGGTAATGCCAATCTGGATGGTAGCCAAAAAACGGCTGGGTTCGGCCAGCAGCTTCCGCAGCAAACCGGCCCTTTTGCTGCCGCCTTCGGCCATGAGCCTGATCTTGGTATCATTAAGGGATATGAGGGCGATCTCCGAAGCGGCAAAGAAAGCGTTGACAAAAATCAGAATCAACAGGAACAAAATATCGGTAAGCAAGCTGCACTCCCCTCAACCAATCCGGAATGGAATTTGATTATGTACGGCCCGCTTCATTATTGTCCCTGATTTTGCAGGAATCTAATCAAGCATGAGATTTTCAGCAATCATCCGGGCTGCCTCCAGGAGCCTGTGCTTTCCCGTGAGGCTTTCTGTGATCCTGTTCCTGATGGCAGCCGTAATTCCGGCCGCTTCGGATGTTTCGGGCATATTTCTTTCCCTGATGGCGGTGAGAAAATCCTTCATTTCGTATATCTGGTACCTGGGAAGCGCCTGTTCCTCGGCCAGCCGCTCCAGCAGGTTTATGACAATGTCCTGGAAATCGGCATCATCCTTTAAGCCCAGCTTCCCGCCTATTTCAGGCAGGATCTTCACCAGCAGCATGCGCCTGGTGCCGGTCTGACCAAGGCCAAACAGGCTGGCCAGATGGCCTATCTGCTCTTCCGGCACCCGGTACAGCGCGCGAAGCATAAGCTCTTCCTCCACCGGCTTGATGCAATACTTTCTGCCCTTGAGCCCCCTGATGACTCTCAGGCCGTCGTAATACCCCATTTTCAGGTTGCGCCGGATGAGGTCGCGGCTGAAATCGAATATCCTGCCCAGTGGCTCGGAAGGCAGTATCTGCGTGACCTTCACATCGGAATACCTGATATGCCTGAACATGCCGATGCCCAGCGTCCGGACGGCGTAGATCTCCCTGTACCCTTTACGGGCGAGCAGGTTGATGGGGCAATTATCATACAGGCCGCCGTCGATGTAATACTTGTTTTCAATCTCCTTGAGGCGGAACCCGGGAAAGTTGGCGCTGGCCATCAGGTAATCGATCATCTGTCCCTTGGGAATGTCTTCCTTATAGAGCTCCAGGGGTTTCAATCCGGACAGGGATATGGTGACCAGACCAAAATCCATGGGCGATTGGCGGATTTTATCCTCGTCGATGATCCCCTGCAAAAACTGCTTCAGTCTGCTGGTGTCAATCCCTTTGTTCCTGATGATTCCACCGATCCGGGCAGCAAACTGGAGAGCGGTTTCCCTGTCAAAATCCCGGCGGATGAGCTTTCTGTATTCCTCATCATCAATATCAAACAGTTGGGAAGGTGTCAGGTTCTCCCATATCCTGAAGCCTTCCTCAAAAGCTCCCTGGACCAGAACCGCTCCGTTCAGGGCGCCAATGGAGGTTCCCGTAACGCCTCCAATATCATAGCCTTCCTCAAGAAAGGCTTTTATCACACCCATATGAAAAGCGCCCCTGGCGCCCCCGCCTTCCAGCGCAAGGCCGATCAAACCTACCACTCCCCAACAAGCAGAATACCGGGTTATGAGCTTCCTGGCAAAGCCGGATCATGATGCAGGGCTGTCCCGGAGCCGATTAAGGCCTGCCCGATTGAAAATCACAATGCCCGTTACAGCCTATTATTGCCGCTGCCGGTTTTCGCATGCATGTCAAACTTCAAAGGCAGGCCTGACCGCGACACGGCTCCGGCAGCATAAGCCGGTCAGCCCGTTCAGTACCTGTAGCTGCCGCTGTAAATCCTGGAATCCCTTTTTTCGTATTTTTCAATCATCACGGATGCCAGAGCCGTTATGGGGATAGCAAAAATGATACCGATGCTTCCGGCAAGGGATCGCAGGATTTCGGATGCGATCATATCCCAGTTGATGATATGCGTAAACGGTGTCTGGTAAGCCATCAGAAGCAGCATCATGTGCAGGGAGCCCCCGGCATAGGCCAGGATCAGGGTATTGGACATGGTGGCCATGGCATCCCTGCCCACGTTCATGCCGGCCCGGAACAGGGCTGAAGTTTTGATGTTCGGACTGTTTTCCTTTATCTCATGCATGGCCGACGCGATGGACATGCCCACGTCCATGGTGGCGCCCATGGTGCCTATGAGGATCCCGGCAAACAAAAGCCCCCGGAAATCGAAGGTGACGTTCTGCGGTATGTACATCAGCATCTGGGATTCATCGTCCCCAAACCCGGTGAGCTTGGCCATGGAACCTATGAGCAGGGCGATGACCCCTGCGACGATGACCCCGCCCGCAGTGCCGATGATGGCCGACAGGGTCTTTTTGTTATAGCCGCTGATGATCAGCAGGGTCACCGATATGACGCCAATGCAGATGAGGACCGAAACCCTTACGGGGTCCCAGCCCTTCAGGATGGCTGGAATCAATATCTTCACGATGGCAAGAGCGGTCAGAACCAATGATACGATGGCCTTCAGGCCTTTCAGCCTTCCAACGGCCAAAAGGGCCAGCAAAAAGCCTATGACCAGGTAAAGGATGTACTTGTCCCGCACGATCTCTGTCACATAGGCAAAATCGATATTTCCTTCATCATTCTCCTGCAGGTAAAGGAACACCTCGTCCCCTTCGGACAGGCGCGTGTATTCGTATTTGTCCGAAAATCCATAATTCAGCATGTATTCTGCCTGAACGGTTTCACCGGCATGGGAGCCGTTTAAGACGAGAACCTCCAAAAGCTGCAGGCTGGTACTGAAATTTCCGCCGGAAAACTCGGTCTCTTCCTGAGTTTGATCCAATACCCTGACGACCCTTCCCCTGGGATATTCAGGCTCTTCCGCTCCCTCCGACGGAGAACCCGCACCAGCCTGGCTTTCGGCCGTTGTCTCCTGGTAGACGCTGTCCGACAATTCCTCACACCTGGCGGAAGTTGCAAAGAGCATCATGAACAAGGTCGCCAGAATCATGGCAAAAACAGTTTTTTTCCCCAGTCCCATATCCTGTAGCCCCCCTAAGCAGTTCATCGGTACCCGTTCGTCAAAAAAACGGGCATGGCCTGAGAATTTAAGGATAACTTATCATATGGCACATGGACCGTCAACACCAGGGGCCATCAGGTCTTCCTGCCCTGGCCATTCAGGGGATAAACCGTAAAAACGCATCAGGCATGCATATTTTGATGATAGCGATGCACAATAGCGATAAAAGCACTGCAAAGGAGGGCTGCGGATGGGCAGTAAGGAAAAGAGGAAGGATAAGCGCATCACAGGGGATACAAAGGGTGATCCGGCTTTCTACAATGATCAGATTGGTGAAAATCTTGAACCCATGAAAGCTAATATGGATCAGAAAAAAGGCCGCAAATAAGCGGCTTTTTTATATGGCATCCTGCCACAGCGTATACCGGGTATGCCTGCGTCTGACACCGGTCTGTCCCATTCCTGTCGTCTTTCCTGATCAATCCTCTGCCACGTAGAATCTGAGATAATCCTTTGCGCATTTTCTGGCATTGTCCAGGGAGTGTCCGCCGTTATAGATGATAAACTCCGACTGGACTCCCCGCTCAAGAAGCGCTTCATGCAGGGACTGCAAGGGGTTTAAAAAGGGATCGTTCTCATTTCCTGCCTCAAGATAGACCTTCAGATTGGCAAGCCCCTTCTCCTCGGCAAACCGGGCAACGTCCGAAACAGCTTCAGGATCCATGTTCGGATACAACCATTTCTCCAGTTGTTTTCCTGAAAAATCATCGGAAGGGACGGCGGCCGTATATCCGCCTACCCTGCTGAAAAGCTCGGGATGATGAAACGCGATGCGAAGGGCAATGGCGCCGCCCATGGAAAATCCCCCGATATACCTTCCTTCCGCCGACGTCACGGTATCAAAACGGGAATCCATATAGGGTACCAGCTCCTTCCACAGGAACTGATCCCACTTCCGTTCATCAAGCTTGCCGTCATCCCTTAAGTCTTCCTCGATCTCTTTCAGGGTGGCATCCCTGGTGAAAGGAAACACCATGATAATGGGCTGGATCTCATCTGCCTCAATCATTTCGTCGGCCACCTTGTCCATGGCCACATCGCGGATCCACATGGATTCACTCTGGCCATGCCCATGGAGCCCATACCATACAGGATATCTCTTTCCCCCGCCGTATCCTTTCGGAAGATACACCTTGCAGGGGATCTCCCTGCCCAGGATCTTGCTTTCCACGGAAAGACTGACAACCTGGGATTCGGTCAGGGGAACTGTAAGACCGGCATCCAGCAAAATTTTATATTTACTTTTGCAGCCGCAGAGTACCAGGCCGGATAATATGGCAAGCGCCATGACCGGGAGGATGGAGCGATATGCTCTTGTTAGATTGATGCGGAAAGGCTTCATATTCTTCCGGTTATAAAAGCAAGCCGGCAATCCGGACGCCGGCAGATGCCCATAACCGCAATTCACCACCAGATCCAGCCATTCTGTATCCATTATACCAGAAGGATCGGTATGCCAGGGACATCAAAATGTGCCGGATGGTTCTCCGGAGCCGGGCGGATATTCGGCAAGAAGCTTTTCATTGGCCACCTCCAGTTTTTTGCTGTACTCGGCATAGGACGGGCTCAGCGCTTTCATGGCCGGAATGAACACATCGTAGTATCCGCTTGCCTGGTTGAACGCCTTTATATAGGCCATCAGCCGGTATGCGGGAGAATTCCTGTATGCATCCGATTGCCTGAAGGCCATGTACTTCTCCAGCATTTCCCTGTTATTGCTCAAGAATTCGTCAGGATTCTCGATGTTTTTTTTGGTTTGCTCAAGGGATTCCATAATCTGTTCCGTAGTTATTTCGTCGGTTGCCTCCATCAAAAAGGCCTTCAGATCCTCCGGCAGGTTCAGGGGCGGCATATCGTCAAGGAAAGCGATGATCCTGTCATAGGCGGCTTGCTGGCTCTCAGTCCTGATGAGTTCATTGAGGAACCTGGCAAAATGCAGGCAGACGAACCTGCCATAGTACCCCGGAAAGGCTTCCAGCAGCTTCTCTGCGATGGTCTTGCCGTTCTCTATCGCCTGGAGTTCATCGCTGATTTCAGCGTAGCTTGCGCCGCTGCCCAGCTTTTCAAGGATGGCTTTTTTCGCCTGCTCCCTCTGGATGTCCAGTTGCCTGCGTACGGCCAAGGTATGCAGCGCATTCCCCGAACCGTCGGACAAGACGCTTTTAATCTCATCAGTGCCGAGACCAAGCTTTCTGAGGACCGCTATTTTTTTCAGCCGTTCAACATCATTTCGGTCAAAGGATCTGTATCCATTCTCCAAAATGGACGGTGCTATCAAGCCCTTTTCGATATAGTAATCAATGGCCTTTTTGGTCAGGCCTGTGACCTTGCAGACTTCATGGATCAACATGTTTGCCACCTCCTCTTTGAGCATAAGCCAGCCCCTGGGGTGCCAGTCAACTGTCATGCATAACGGTTTGAAAAAGCCGTTTTCCTGCCCGCCAGTCTCATCGGGCAAAGGAAAACGGCTTTTCTTTATATGGCTATCCGGCACGCATCACTCCGATGCCGCCATCTTCTCGTGAGCCCTATTGACCAGATCGGCGAGGGTAATGCTGTCCAGCACGTTGTTGATGGCATCGCTGAGCTGCTTCCACACGTCCAGCGTCACGCATTTGCTACTGCGGGGACACTGATTCGGCTCATCCTCCATGCAGGCCACGGGCACAAGATTTCCTTCAATCTGCCTTAAAATCATGCCCACGGTATACTCCTCCGGCGGGCGCGACAGCTTGTACCCGCCCTGGGCGCCGCGGATGCTTCTGACAAAACCGGCCTTGTTCAAAACGGTGATGATCTGTTCCAGATACTTATAGGATATCTCCTGCCGTTCCGCAACGCTTTTTATGGTGACATACTGATCCTGGCCGTTCAGGGCAAGATCCAGCATCAGTCGCAGCGCGTATCGGCCTCTTGTGGATATCTTCATGCAATCTCCCCCTGCATTACTACTATATCAGATGCAATCCAGGGTTTCAACAAAAGCCGCAGCCCTCGTTGCAAGCTGGAATTGGGCAGATTGAAAAAATATTCCTATAAATTTTATATGAATTGTATGATTATTGGTTGACATTTGGAAATTTGAAGCATATAATGATAATAAATTTAATTCCTACTAAACATATATAATTTATATGATTGGAGGGTCACAATGGCTGGAATCGCACGCAAGCTCACAGAGCTTATCGGAAACACCCCGCTGCTGGAACTGACGGACTACAACAAGGCGCATGGCGTCAGGGCAAGGCTTATCGGTAAACTGGAATATTTCAATCCCTTGGGAAGCGTGAAGGACAGAATCGCCCTGGCGATGATCGAAGATGCTGAAAGACAAGGAATCATCAACAAAGACACGGTCATCATCGAACCTACCAGCGGCAACACGGGCATCGGTCTTGCCTTTGTGGCCGCTTCAAAAGGCTATCGCCTGATTCTTACCATGCCGGAAACCATGAGCATGGAACGCAGAAACCTGTTAAAGGCGCTTAATGCGGAACTTGTCCTCACGCCGGGCAAGGATGGCATGAAAGGCGCAGTCCGGAAAGCGGAGGAACTCGCAAGCCAAATCGAGAATGCCTTTATCCCCCAGCAGTTCAACAATCCGGCCAACCCAAAAATCCATAGTGAAACCACTGCCGAAGAGATCTGGCGCGACACGAACGGCGAGATTGCCGCTTTCGTGGCCGGCGTCGGCACCGGTGGCACCATAACCGGTGTGGGCGAAGTGCTGAAGGAGAGAAATCCCAACATCAAAATCATCGCCGTGGAACCCTATGATTCGGCCGTTTTGTCCGGTTCCGCGCCAAGTCCCCACAAGATCCAGGGTATCGGCGCCGGGTTTATCCCATCCGTTCTGAACCTGGACGTGATCGATGAAATCTTTAAGGTACGAACGGAAGACGCATACAGGACGGCGCAGGACCTGGCAAGGATTGAGGGGCTGCTTGTCGGCATCTCCTCCGGTGCAGCCGCTTTTGCGGCGACGCAAATCGCCAAACGCCCGGAATTCGTAGGAAAGATCGTTGTCGTTCTTCTTCCCGATACCGGCGAGCGCTACCTTTCCACCCCGCTGTTTGACAGCCTTGAACGATAATTCGCCCGAAAGGAGGCGCTGAAATGGCATGCTTTGAAGCAAAGGTCGATACGCGGTTTGAGAAGATTTCCAACCTGCACCCCTGCTTCAGCGGTGGCGCCAACATGAGCAGAGGACGGGTCCATCTTCCGGTGAGCCCGGCCTGCAATATCCAGTGCAGATTCTGCAAGCGAATCTTCAATAAATCCGAACAGCGCCCCGGTGTGGCCGGCCGGCTGCTGACACCGGAACAGGCCGCGCAGCTGGTGGATAAGGCCCTTACCCTGTGCCCCGAGATCACGGTGGTGGGCATTGCGGGCCCCGGCGACACGCTCGCCACAACTCATGCGCTGGAAACCTTCAGACTGGTCCACCGGCGCCATCCGGAGCTGGAAAACAATTTTACGGTGATCTTCGACTCAGCCATTGACGAGCCCTATAAGGATCAATACTGCTGCTCTGCCTACGTGCGTGAGAACATCGCACGGGAGTATCCTGAAATCGCGGCCAAGTATACACGTGCCATGCAGAAGGCAAGCGCATGGGTCCAGGAAAACAAGGATGAGACAGCACGGATCCAGGTGGAGAACAAATGGGTTGCCGGCGATGCCAAGATCAATGCCGAGGTTCTGAAAACCTTCAATTACATCCCGTCATACTCCCAGGCATACGACATGTTCGGCCTGCTTGCGGAACAGCTTCAGAAGGTTGGCATGCTGGAAGCGGATGTGGACACCAAGGCCCTTCCGCAAAACAGTTTCGTTAAGCTTGACAATATTCCTTACCAATAAGTCCCCCCCACAATACTTTATAGGCCTCTGCCCGATGCAGCCGCCTGATCAGCGGTTGCATCGGGCGCTGCCAAAAGGAGCCGGATATGGACAGATACTGGCGTGTTGCCATAGCAAGCCTGGATGGAAAGGTCATCAACGAGCATTTCGGACGTGCCAAGGCATTTTTTATTGTTGATATTGCCCGGGATGGAACCTGGCATTTGGTTGAAAAGCGTGAGGTTGCCCCCCTCTGCTCAGGCGGCCAGCATACCCGGGAAGCCATGGAGGCCCATGTCGGCGCGCTGCACGACTGCGTCGCCGTTTTGGTCTCACAAATAGGCCCGGCAGCAAGAAGGGCGCTCGAGATCAACCGAATTGCTGTTTTCGAGCAGCCCGATTACATAGACAACGCCTTGTCAAAGCTGGCGAAATATTTCATCAAAACAAATTTCACAGTACCGGAGGAATGAATCATGGCCAAGAAAGTGACGCAAATAGCGATTTACGGAAAGGGCGGCATCGGAAAGTCCACCACCACATCCAATCTCACGGCCGCCCTGTCGAAGCTCGGATTTAAAGTGATGCAGTTCGGATGCGATCCCAAGAGCGACTCCACCAATACGCTCCGCAACGGGACCTACATCCCCACTGTCCTTGACACGCTGCGTGAGAAAAGCACGGTAAACGCCCATGACGTCATCTACGAGGGGTTCAATGGGGTATATTGTGTGGAAGCCGGCGGACCCGCTCCGGGTGTCGGCTGTGCCGGCCGGGGCATCATCACCGCCGTGGAGCTTTTCAAGCAGCAGCGCATTTTTGAGGAACTGAACCTGGACTTTGTCATCTACGACGTATTGGGTGACGTGGTTTGCGGCGGATTCGCCGTACCTATCCGCGAAGGCATTGCCGAGCATGTCTTCACCGTTTCCTCGGCGGACTTCATGTCCATCTACGCGGCAAATAACCTCTTCCGCGGGATCCAGAAGTATTCCAACGCAGGCGGTGCGCTCCTGGGCGGAGTTATCGCCAATTCCATCAACGCACCCTATGCCAGGGAGATCATTGACGATTTCGTAGCCAGGACAAAAACCCAGGTGGTGGAATACATCCCCCGCTCCGTGACCGTCACCCAGTGCGAGCTCCAGGGAAAGACCACCATCGAGGCAGCACCTGATTCCGAGCAGGCCAAAATCTATTTCAGGCTCGCTGAAAAAATAGCCGAGCACAAGGATTCCAGGACGCCGGAACCCCTCGGCATCCAGGAATTGCGCGACTGGGCGTCCAAGTGGGGTGATTACCTGCTGGCCCTGGAGACAGGAAACATCCGTCCGGAACTCCAGGCCAACCTCTGATACCCGGAAAGCATCTTAAGAGAATTCAAACGAATAAGCGAAAAAAGAGAGGCAAGCCCGATGCTGCCTCTCTTTTGATTTGTCAAACGCCCGGGCGTTAAGCCTGCCCGGTCAGGACACCCGCATCCATCCTGAAGACCCGGGCTTCCTCATGGATGGCTTCCAGGTCATGGGTCACCATCAGGACGGCGGTTCCGCTCAGGGAAATCTCTTTGAACAGCTTCATCACCTCGGCGGTGGTCTGCACATCCAGATCGCTGGTGGGCTCGTCGGCCAAAAGAATAGCGGGATCGTTGATGAGCGCGCGTGCAATGGCTACCCGCCGCATTTCCCCGCCGGAAAGCTGCCTGGGGTACATGTAGGCCAAATGGGGTATGCCTACCTGCTCGAGCAGGGACAAGGCTTTCTTTGCGGCATCTCCCTCACGCCTGAAGAAATAGAACGGCAGCCGGACGTTGTCCAGCACCGTCAGGTTGGCAAGCAGGCTCTGACCCTGGGGGACATAGCCGATGATCGCGTTCCTGTAACGGGAAGCTTCCGCATCGTTGAAGGATGAAATATCCTTTCCCCCGATCTCGATGCTGCCGGAGGTGGGTTTCAGAAGCCCGGCGATCAGGTTCAGCAGCGTGGTCTTTCCGCTGCCCGATCGCCCTATGATGCTCACAAAATCCCCCGGATAAACCGAGAGGCCGGCGTTTTTCACGGCAAAAAAGGATGTGTTGCCGCGTTTAAACTCCTTTGTCAGTTGGTTCACTCTCAGCACCATGGCTACTCGCCCTCCCGCATGGTAAGATAGGTTTCCGTCCGGCTGATTCTGGCCGCTGCATAGATGGAAGCCAGGGGCCCTACGGCTGATGACAGCAAGAGGCTCAGGGCCAGGATCCCCAAAACGACGCCGGTATTCGGCTGAAGATATGGGAGTTGCAGCCTCTCGCCAATATAGGCGCTGAAGGGCAACACCAATACCCCTGCCGCCGCTGTACCGGCAACACCGCCCATGGCGCTCAAAATCAGCGACTCGGTCAATACCAGGCTGACCAGCCTTTTCCGCGTTGCGCCCAGAATGCGCAGAACAGCGAACTCCTTTTTCCTTTCGTTAATGGTGACCGAGAACACCGCTGTGAGCACCAGGACGGCGATAGCCCACAGCAGTATGGCAAGCATTTGGATATAGTCGACGAGGGAACCCAGGTTATCGGCTATTCCGGTTATCATGCTTTTGGACACGATCACATCCACTTGCGGAATCCGGTTTCTTATCAGGCTGGCCACGGTTTCCGGGTCATGGCCTTTTTTGACCTTGACCAGGACCGAAGATACCGAACCTCCCGGTTCATCCGCCGCCAGGAAGTTGATGCCCACCTCGCGTGCCGAGGCAAACAGGGATTTCATGGTGTCCATGTTCATGAAAACCGAGGAATCCAGGCCGGTAGCGGTCTTCTCAAGCTGCGCCGCCACGGGATAGGAACAGTTGAACAGCCTCAGGGTATGATCGCTTTCCAGAACGATATCGCTGCCCGCGATAAGAACCCCGTTTTCGACTACGCTTCCGTAAGTCCTGGCAATCCATGGCTGTATGACAAAATCGGTTTCCGGTTCAAAGCCGATGAGCTGGACCTGCGCGGAACAGCAGGACTCTGAAAGGGATGTGAGAAAGAACTGGGCGGTCACCTGGGCGACGCCTTCAATCTGCGCCACCTGCTGCGCGATGGACGGGCTGAAATAGAAATGGCACGGATCTCCTTTCAGGAGAACCTCTTCCATATCCGCTTTATAGCCTTCGGGAACCACCATCAGATCGGCGCCCAGCCTTTGGATCATACTGTTCATGCCGTTTTCTAGGCTGGCCGTCAGAACCGATCCCCCAAACAGGGTGAAAGCCAGGATGGTGACGACAAGGATGAGGCAGGCCGTTCGAAACGGCCTTAGTTTTAAGCTATAAAATGACAAGCGTCGATTGGTCAATGGCGTCTGCTTCATGTCCCGACCTGCTCCTTGCGGTTGGAGTGGTACAGATAGAACGCATTGGCCGCTGCGGCAACAGTAACCACTGAGGCCAGAATGACCAGGGCCGGCAGGGTGAGCGATCGGCAGGTCATTTTCACATTACCGCAAACACCGATCAGCACTGTGGGGATCAAAAGTGCGAGAATGCCGTTCAGACCCAGCGCTATGCTCAGACCAAGCTTTATTTGCGCCGATCTGAAGATGAGCATTAGGAGGCCAAGCAAAGCGATGACCAATCCTGTACCGAGTTCCGCACGGGCGGTCCAGTGGCATTTCATCACCTTGTTTGATGTCGCGGTGTTGGCTGTCATGCCGCTGGTATCTTTGGAAGCATGGACACTATCATCGCTTTTATGCCCATCCATCTTCATTGCACTATCTGCCGCGGTTTCTTTCGTATGTACACCGCAGACCGGGAAAACCGTTATGGGACCAAAGGCGATGAGCGCTCCCAGGATGATGAGCAAAATACCGGTTAGGAGTCTGTTTTTGACCATCATCATTCCTCCTGACAGAAGACTTCACAGAACAGAGAATCAGAAAAAAGGACATGTACAGCAAAGGCAGACAACCTGTTGATGTCTGCCTTTGCGAGTGACCCTGAATGGATATGTTATCAGACAGTGTTTGGGGGGATTTAAGAAATGGGATGCTGCGCCAGCCGCAACACGCTTATTCCGAGAACAGGGGGGTGGAAAGATAACGTTCGCCGGTGTCGGGCAGCACAACGACAATATTCTTTCCTGCGTTTTCGGGACGCTTGGCAACCTGGGTCGCGGCCCAGAGCGCAGCACCGGAGGATATACCAACCAACAGACCTTCTGTTTTTGCAAGGTCGCGGCCGGTCGCAAATGCATCTTCATTTTCGACCGTAATGATCTCGTCATAGATCTTGGTATTCAAAACCTGAGGCACAAAGCCTGCGCCGATGCCCTGGATCTTGTGGGTACCGGGTGTTCCCTTGGAAAGCACGGGGGAACCGGCCGGCTCAACGGCAACGATATGTAAATTCGGATTCTTCGACTTCAGGAATTCGCCTGCTCCGGTGATGGTACCGCCTGTACCGATACCTGCCACAAAGATGTCAATCTTGCCATCTGTATCCTCCCAGATCTCGGGACCGGTGGTTGCCTTGTGGATAGCGGGGTTAGCCGGGTTGGTAAACTGGCCCGGAATGAAGGCATTGGGTATCTCTTTTGCCAGTTCCTCGGCCTTGGCAATAGCGCCCTTCATACCCTTTGAACCTTCGGTGAGGACGAGCTCCGCACCATAGGCCTTCAAAAGGTTCCTGCGCTCAATGCTCATGGTTTCAGGCATGGTAAGGATAATGCGATAACCGCGGGCTGCGGCAACGGAAGCAAGGCCTATACCGGTGTTGCCGCTGGTGGGCTCAATGATGACCGAATCGGGCTTCAAAATACCCCTTGCCTCGGCGTCCTCGATCATGGCCTTGGCGATCCTGTCCTTAACGCTGCCCGCCGGATTGTAGTATTCCAGCTTGGCAATAACGGTAGCCTTAAGATCGTATTTCTTCTCATATCTGGTCAATTCCAGAAGCGGTGTCTTTCCAATCAGGTCAACAAGGTTCTTATAAATTCTCGGCATAATATTACCTCCTTGATTAAATTACCATTGATATAATTCATATATGTTTACTATGATATAGTCATTATAATCCTATTGGTTGGGGATGTCAATAGGCCAAATCATATTTTTTATATAAACTTTATATGATTGATAGGTATTGACATTCCCCCGTTTCTTACATATTATTTATATATTAAAAGTATGAATTAAATGCTGTGATGTTTTTGGAAAGGAAAGGATGGACAGATGAGAATATCGGCTAAAGGGCGCTACGCGCTGGCTGCTGCCATCAATATGGCCGAGAACTACAGCAGCGGGGAATACATCACCGTGATTAGCATTTCCGAAAAACTCGGCATATCCAAAATCTATCTGGAGCAGGTCTTCTCCCTCCTGAAAAGGGGCGGCATCGTCAATTCGGTAAAGGGCGCCCAGGGAGGCTACCAGCTTGCCCGTTCGCCCCGGCAGGTAACCGTCTACGATGTCTTGTCGGCGGTTGAGACTGCTCTTTTCGAGCCGGCCGAGGAGACCGTGAAGCTCAATGCGCCCGAGATCGACGCAGCCATGCGGGCCACCGTGTTCGATGCGCTTGACAGTGCGGTAAAAAGTGCGCTTGAAAAGATAACCCTTTCCGACCTGGTCAGTGAAGTGGAAAAGCATAAAGCCGACCAGGGATTTATGTTCTTTATTTAAAAGTCGGGTGAATGCGTATGGATTTCAGTACCCTCTGCATCCATGGAAGTGACCGCAAATATGATAATACCGGCGCCATCAGTGTGCCCATCTTCCAGTCGGCCACCTTTGCCCATCCGGGTGTGGGGCTGAGCACCGGATACGACTATTCCAGGCTCCAGAACCCCACCAGGGAACACCTCGAAATGACGGCGGCAAAGCTGGAAGGCGGTGTTGACGCCATGGCCTTTTCCAGCGGCATGGCAGCCATTGCCGCGCTTATGGAGCTCTTCTCGCCCGGGGACCACATCATCGCCTCCGATGATCTTTACGGCGGTTCTCACAGGCTGTTCTACAACATCTCGGAGAAAAACGGTCTTCGTTTCAGCCTGGTAAACACGTCGGACATCTCCCGGATCGAGGCCCATATCCGGCCTGAAACAAAGGCCATATTCATTGAGACGCCCACCAATCCGATGATGCATGTCACCGATATCGCGGCGGCGGCGCGCCTTGCGAAAAGCTATAACCTGCTTTTAATCGTGGACAACACCTTCCTGACGCCCTATTATCTGAAGCCGCTGGCCCTGGGCGCCGATATCGTCATCCACAGCGGAACGAAGTTCCTGGGCGGGCACAACGACACCCTGGCAGGCTTTCTGGTGGTGGCGGACAGCGGGCTTTCGGAGCGGCTCCGGTTTATTTACAAGACCATTGGCGGCTGCCTCGCCCCCTTCGACAGCTGGCTGATCATCCGCGGCATCAAAACCCTGGCCGTACGCATGGACAGGCAGCAGGATTCCGCCATGAAGATCGCTCAATGGCTTCAGGGCCACAAAAAGGTTAAGGCGGTGCACTACATAGGCCTTCCCTCCCATCCGGACTATGAGGTTTCAAAGCGCCAGGGAACCGGTTTTGGCTCCATGATCTCCTTTGAAACCGACTCGGAGGAAACTGCGGTCCGGGTGCTTTCAAAGGTCTCCCTGATCCAGTATGCCGAGAGCCTGGGCGGCGTCGAGACCCTGATCACCTATCCGATGCTCCAGACCCATGCCGACATTCCCAAGGAGGAGCGCGAGGCAAAAGGCATCAACGAAAGGCTGCTGCGCCTCTCGGTGGGACTGGAAAGCCCGGAGGATCTGATACGCGATCTGGAGCAGGCATTTGAGGAGGAATAGGCTTTGCAGGAAACTTTTGATACCATCATTGACCGTAAAAACACGGATTCCATAAAGTACGACTTCGCCGTAAGGCGGGGTCTGCCCGAGGATGTCCTGCCCCTTTGGGTGGCCGACATGGACTTCAGGACCCCGCCCTGCGTGATAGAGGCCCTGGTGGAGAAAAGCCGGCACGGCATATTCGGTTATTCGGATACCCGGGAAGACTATTTTGAAGTGCTGCACGACTGGTTTTCCAGGCAATTCGGCTGGCAGATCAGGCCAGAATGGCTCGTAAAAACCCCCGGTGTGGTATACGCCATCTGCGCTGCCATCCGAAGCCTCACCAACGAGGGCGATGCGGTACTTATCCAGGAACCGGTCTATTATCCGTTCTCCGGCTCCATACGGGCAAACGGGCGAAAGCTGGTCATCAACCAGCTTGTTTACTCGGAAGGCAAGTACAACATCGACTTTGATGACTTTGAGGAAAAAATCATCCGGAACAAGGTAAAGCTCTTCATCCTGTGCAGCCCGCACAATCCGGTAGGCCGGGTCTGGACCCGGGAAGAGCTCATCAGGCTTGGTGATATCTGTTTGAAACACGGGGTTATCGTCATAGCCGACGAGATCCATGCCGATTTTACCTACCCCGGCTACCAACACCAGGTGTTCGTAAATCTGAAGCCAGAGTTTTCAGACATCACCATCACCTGCACGGCGCCCACCAAGACCTTCAACCTGGCGGGCCTGCAGATTTCCAACATCTTTATCGCCAACCAGGCCATCCGGCGAAAGTTTAAGCAGGAAATCACCAGAAGCGGCTACAGCCAGCCCAATATCATGGGCATTGTGGCCTGCCGCGCGGCCTACAGGGATGGCGGCCCGTGGCTTGAGGAACTTAAAAAGTACCTTAAGAGCAATCTGGATTACCTACGGGAATTCCTTGAGAAAAGGCTGCCCCGGATCAAGCTTGTGGAGCCTGAAGGCACCTACCTGGTATGGCTCGATTGCAGCGCCCTTGGTTTGGATGACAATGCGCTTGAGGACCTTATCGTGAACAAAGCAAAACTGTGGCTGGATTCCGGAACCATGTTCGGAGCCGGCGGCGAAGGATTCCAGCGCATCAACATCGCGTGCCCAAGGGCTATCCTGGAGCAGGCCCTCACCCAGCTTGAAAACGCAGTCAGTCAACTTTGAGAATGCGGATGCTGCCCAAAGCGGTTACGCCACCAAAGATACCGCTCTCCTTCAAAGCCTGCCTCCCGGGCCCTGGGTAGCGGCATATTGCCCGGCCATGCGGAGGCAGGTTGTTTATAATACATCTCCCATAAATGTAATAAAATGTTACCAAAAACATCCGCAATAGGTTATTGACAACGGCATGTACACTCGTTATAATATAAAACTGTCGGACGGACTTCGACAGAACAGAATATACACCATTAGCTCAGCTGGTAGAGCACCTGACTCTTAATCAGGGAGTCCAGGGTTCGAGTCCCTGATGGTGTACCAGAAAAACCGCTCAACTTGAGCGGTTTTTTCTTTTCCCTCATTTCTTTCTTCATCATGGTTCAGCATGAAAAGAGATAATCCCCCAAGATCCGGGCACCACCAGGGTGGTTCGCCATGCCCGGGTAACGCTCAATTATTTGGATGAGACGCGTCCTATTTTCTCAGCGCATGAAGGCAACTAAACCATCATTTTCCGGGCATGTTCAGGACACTTCCATGCCATATCCTCCCATTCTATTCTATACCCTTGCCAGCACTTGCTTTCCTGCCACCATGCATAAATCCGCCTGCAAAATTCTCCATATACAATAAAAGTTCTACTTCTTTTTTTGAGCCTCCATCAATATAATATAGTGACAAAATATAGAAAGGGAGGGAATACAATGATAAAAACAGTAAAGGACTTCGCTCAGCTCTTGGTATTACCCCTGACAGCGGCCAAACAAGTGCAGGAAATATCCAAGATAAAGAAAACGAAGTCCTCTAAGCTGAAGGGGAGAAATTAACTCCCCTTCTACCATGTTTATGATAACACAGTTGCATTTATAACACTATTTTTTACAACACGGTACGATTCCTCGGGTTATAAAATTTCCGTTTTGCACTCTGCACCATACATATGCCAATGGAGATTATTCCATAGCAAAAATCTCTATTTCCCTGACAAACGCCAATCCCTTGATACCGGTTTCCGTATACCGGTTAAACAGTCCAATGGGAACTTCCAGGTTGAACATATGACTGTCCTAGCGTTTCATTGTGAACTCACCTCCTCATGCGAAGAAGGCCGGGCAATAAAAGCCCCCTGTACCATTCAAAATATTCCTTTATCGATGCATTATACTATAGCTTGCTATAATTTTCTAGAATATGGTTGGGAATTGAAAAGTGGCGCAACAGCAATCACACGCGCCCCTTTGCCAACCGCATGTTTCCAAAGCGCCAAGCAGATTCCGGGCATAGGATAGCCATGCCGGGGCCGTCCGGTTTGATCAATTGCCAAAGCATTCGGCAATTAAATCAGCAGAAATCATGAAGATTGCGCATCGAAAGTTTCCCCTTTTTTATGCTATAATGTTTCTGGTTGATTTAAAGGCTCATCCCAGCCTGCACTGGTCTAATCATGCTGTTTATACGCATATCATGCACTGTCGGCTGAAAGCACAATCCTGAAACTCAAATGAAGCATTACGTGCAGGCATCATAGGCTGGATTCTGTATTCTGAGCAATACCCGGATGTGCCAGGGTAAAAAAGATAAACATATCTTTACAACTCATAACTACATAGGGGTGATGACTTGAGCGAAATAACTGCAAAACTTAAAGAAGTCCTGACATCCGTATTGCCCATAACGCTTATTGTTCTGATACTTCACTTTACCATAAGTCCGCTGGAACCGGATATGCTTGTTGCTTTTCTGATAGGTTCGGCCCTGGTCATCCTCGGCCTGACAATATTTCTCTTTGGTATCGATCAGGGACTGGAGCCCATCGGACAAGGCGTAGGCAATACCATAACCCGTTCCAACAGTTATGCAGTGCTGCTGACATTCAGCTTGATACTGGGTTTCTTTATATCCTACGCAGAGCCGGATCTGCACATCCTGGCCAAGCAGGTAGCCAGCGTGACTTCCGGCCAGTTTGACAATACATTGCTGGTCGTGGTTGTTTCCATTGGTATTGGCATGATGATGACACTTGGCATGTTGCGCATTCTCAGGGGCGTCCGGCTGAAATATGTATTCGCAGGCGTTTATTTTCTGATCTTTATCCTGTCCCAGTTCTCATCGGCTGATTTTCTGGCTATTGCATTCGATGCCTCGGGTGCAACCACCGGCGCGGTAACGGTCCCCTTCATGCTTGCGCTGGCAGCCGGTGTCTCGGCCTTAAAGAAGGACAGCAAGATGGGAGAAGCCGACAGCTTCGGCCTGGTAGGCATTGCCTCGGCCGGTGCGATTCTCGGGGTTCTGATAACGGGTATTTTCCTCGATATCAAGAAGCTGGAAGGGGTATTGCCGGAAGCCGAGATTTCTACCGCCAACATGCTGGAGACCTATGGAGATAAGCTGCTCACCATAGCCTGGGATGCATTTTTGTCCCTGCTTCCCATTATTATCGTGTATATCCTGTTCCAGATATTCTTCTTCAAGCACAGGAAGAACAAGGTCATCGATATCGCCCGTGGTCTTGTTTTCACTCTTGTCGGTCTTATCATATTCTTGCTGGGTGTAAACGCCGGTTTCATGGAAGTGGGCGCCCAGCTGGGAAAGAAACTTGCCGCCATGGATTCCAATTTTCCGGTTTTGCTGGTATCATTGTTGCTTGGGCTCACAACGGTACTGGCCGAACCCGCTGTACTTGTTTTAACCCACCAGGTGGAAGATATCACCGGCGGTTCTGTCAACCGAACCCTGGTGCTCATCTTCCTGTCCGTGTCAGTGGGAATGTCCATTTTCATGTCCGCCCTGCGGATCCTCATACCCGATATTCAGCTATGGATGTATCTGCTGCCCGGGTTTGGCCTTGCCGTGATCCTGGCCTTCTTCATACCGGACTTGTTTGTCGGTATGGCCTTTGATGCAGGCGGTGTTGCCTCAGGACCTATGACAGCCACCTTCTCCCTTGCCTTTGTCCAGGGCATTGCTGCGCAGGTGCCCACCGCCGATGTGGTAACGGACGGGTTTGGTATGATAGCCATCGTTGCAATGATGCCCATCGTTGCAATTGAACTGCTTGGCGCGCTCTATCAGGCCAAAGCCCGCAAGATGACGCAAAGTGCACTTAAAAATAAGCAATAAGCAATCTGTCGGAGGTAGTCAGTAGTCATGGAAATGCAAATGGAAACACAGGATACGGAGCATCAAATTCTGACGCTTATCCTAAGTGACAACCAATGCCACAAGTGCATCCATCTCGCCAGGGAAAAAGGCATCTGCGGCGGTATCATAACCCTGGGCAGAGGCACCGTGAAAAGCTCAGTTTTGCACCTGCTGGGCATTAAGAGCCAGAAGAAGGAAATCATCAGCTTCCTGCTGGAGAAAGAACAGACAAAGGAGATGCTGGATTTCTTTACTGCAGAGCTTCAACTCCATGAGCCCGGTCATGGCATTGCCTTCACCACTCCGGTGGTTATGGCCGGTTGCAGGCCCGGCAAAACGCAGGAAAGCGGAAATACGGAACAAGCTATGAAGGAAGAGGGTATGCGTATGTATAAGAAACTGACAGTGGTCGTTGACCGCGGTATGGGCGAAGATGTCATGGAAATAGCCCGCAAGGCAGGTGTCAGAGGTGGCACCATCATGCACGGTCGGGCTGCCGGCGCGGAATACACCGAAAAGCTTTTCGGCATGGAAATCGAACCCGAGAAAGAACTGGTCCTGATCCTGATACCGGACGAGCTGGTCGAAAAAGTCGCGGACGCATTGTACCAGGAACTTCATCTTGAGGAGCCGGGCAAGGGTATACTGTTCGTGGAACCCGTAGTGGACGTCCGTGGCCTTTTTGAGTCTAACCCGCAGGACAAGGCGTCTGACTAGTCTGCAGAGAAGGCTCATATTCTTCAGGCAATAAACGCCTCGTTCCCAAGTTTACTTGACGAACAGGTTTAACGGTTGTATACTAGATCATGCCTCCATGCGGTGGAGGCTTTTTGTCTCTCTCCGGCAAGGAGCATGACAATACCTGAAAGGGAAGAAGCACGCGATGCCCGAAGGCGGAAAAGTGATCGTACAGAACAGAAAGGCAAGGCATGATTATTTCATAGAGGAAACCTTTGAAGCCGGGATTGCCCTCACGGGAACCGAGGTCAAATCCCTACGCCTGGGCCGTGCCAACCTTCAGGACAGCTATGCCGTCATCAAAGACGGTGAGGTTTTTATCCAGGGCATGCATATCAGCCCCTATGATCAGGGCAACCGGTTCAATCACGATCCCCTGCGGGTGCGCAAATTATTGCTGAACCGCTACGAGATCAACAAGCTGATTGGGCTGACCCAGAAAAAGGGTTTTACGCTGATTCCCCTGAGCCTTTATTTCAAGAAGGGGCTTGTGAAGGTGGAGCTTGCGGTATGCCGCGGCAAGAAGCTCTACGACAAGCGCCAGGACATCGCCAGGAGGGACGCGGCCAGGGAGATAGACCGCAGGATGAAGGAATACAACAGGTAAGCAGGAAATAACCCACTCTGTCTATACGGAGCCGGATATGGTATAATCATTGTGCAGCACATTTTTTACTTTCAACGGGGGTGTCAAGGTTTCGACGGGGCTGTTGAAGTAAGAGAAGCGGGTAGTGGATTCTCGTTGGCCACTTTAAAAAACGAGAGAAAAAAATAAGTGCTGACAATAACAAGTTGGCTCTCGCAGCCTAATTAAAGGCTGCCGTCCCGCGCGGGAGGACCACGGCCCGCGATGGGGCGTCGACCAGTGGTGAACGTGACACGGCAAAGCTTTGAGCCGTGCATGACAAAATGAAGCTACTGAAGCTGTAAGCCTGTTCATGGGCGTACAGCGGAGGGAATGTTAAAACATGAACTGCACCCGGAGATGCTCTTGCGGATACGGTTTCGGACAGGGGTTCGACTCCCCTCACCTCCACCATCAAAGGTCACAATTACTGTGACAATAGATATATCAATATTAACTTTGTGAGCAAAAGAGGCCCTGGAATTGACCAGTGCTTTTTCTGGTTCTACGTCAATTGTTGGGGTGGAACTAGTAAAATGAAGTAGCTTATGCTTTGTTGGCAGATGATCAATTTTGGTCATCTGCCAATTTTGAATATAAGAGCTAAGCCATAACATGAAGTATCCTGTTTCTGAACCTTGTGAAATTTCTTATCCCATAGGCATTTCGTTTGATCACTTTAATCTTGTTGTTGACACCTTCCGTGAAACCATT
>NZ_FQZP01000002.1 GCF_900142095.1 Thermoclostridium caenicola
GTGTAAAAAAGCAGATGATCTATGATGATCATCTGCCAACAATACATATGCTACTTCATTTTACTTGGTTCAACCCCAACATTTGACGTAGAGCCGCAAAAAAGCGGCTATGCATGGCGCATAACCGCAACTTAAAGCTTCCGCAGGTTTCACTTCCATACCCTTTTGAGCCTGAAAACCTCCTGCGCATAACCCCAAACCGAAACCGGGGACATGATCATCTGGTAGCTCAGCATAAACAGTATGAATCCGGACAAGTTCTTCCTGACTCTTAAATTGAGCTTTCTGAACACATACTTCTGATATTTGTATAGAATGGAATAGCTGGCAAACGTCAGCGGAAGCACCAGCAAAGTGGCAGGCCCAACAATCCAGAAGAAGCCAAAGCATGCCAGGATTAGCCCGGGCAACCAAAAGAAAGTATAGGACACATCCATGTATGGAATGAGCAGGTTTACGCCCGTCAGGTATTTCGTATAAGCCTGAGGTTGCTGCCATGGCTTGATTTCCTTAAGGGCTTCAATCATGCCCCGGGCCCAGCGGGATCGCTGCCTTGCAAAGGCACGGAAGGAATTCGGCACACTGGTAAATGCAACAGCCAACGGCTCAAAGTACACCTTCCAGTGACGCTTCAGCAGGTTCCATGTCAGCACGATGTCCTCCCCTATTGCATCGGGCCACCCGCCGATTGCCCTCACACAATCCGTTTTGTATAAGCTGTAGGCCCCCTGGGCCACCAGGGTCCCCTGGTACAGCCCCTGTAGCCTTTTGATGGAAGCAATACCGAGAAAGTAATCCCATTCCTGTATCTTTGTGATAATGTTTTCACGGCTGTTGCGGACCAGCACCGAACCGGCAACGGCGCAAACATTTTCAGGCGCGCTTTCCATACGTGCCACAAGATACCTCACAGCAGATGGATGCAGCAAGGTGTCAGCATCCAATGTGATGACCAGTTCGGTGGTGACGTGTTGCAATCCGGTATTTAAGGCATTGAATTTTCCCGGGTTCTCTTCGCGAATGCCCGTGATATCCAGATCCAGCTTTTTGCCCGATGTCAGAGCAACATGGGAAGTCTCATCGCTTGAACCATTGTCAATGACGAAAACCTTGAGGTGACCGCCATAATCCTGTTTTGCAATATAGGACAGCGTATTCCCAATATTCTCCGCTTCATTTCTGGCCGCAATAAGGATGGTGATATCTCTTATCGGGTTTTCATCCTTGAAAGGAGGCTGCCTGTCAAAAATCAGGCTGACCACCAGGAAGGCATTCACATAGCCGGGTATATAGGCGATTCCCGCGATGATAAGCAATGCCAGGGGCAAAGAAACGACCTCTGCCAGATCATTCACCCACGGGATGGATACATATATTGAAAATCCTGTCCATACCAAAGCCACCAGGTGACTGAGCGAAAACTTCGCTATAACCGGAATATAGCGGCTTTTTGTATGTACATTTGCTCGAATAGCCATTTCATCGTGTCTCAAAATCTTGATAATCCGCCTTTCCAGTCTGATTTGCAAGGTGAATGCTTCATGAACATTGGATTTCACTCAAGAGGAGCTTGCATATTTCCAATTGACGTGCAATCATCTGATTCTGTCATTAAAAGACAGGAAATTAACACACTCGCCTGATTTCGACTATAGTTGATTCATTATACCCCATTGTGCATGGCATTTCAAATACAGATATTTACTGCTAAAAGGAGATCTCCTGAAGCTAATCGGGGTTTTCTCTCTGAAAGAGATTTGCTTCTCGGACCTGGTCAGGCATCTGCCGTTTGCCAATGTGAAAAGGATAGTTTGGCTTTATGCCCTGCTGGCCTGATATCCATTACACCATGCAGGAATATGAAAAGGACCCGCTGTTCGTCAGAGGCGTACGCTGCGATTTGGGCGATTTCAAGTTCCCTGAACTGTCCATTGCATAATGCTTCGACAGTACAGCTCAAGTTCCTTCTCAGGGCTCTGCATCGAATATGCAGAGCCTTTTTTATATTACTCCTGTTTGCCAATACTCCAGATGTATTTGTCAAACCAATACCTGCGGCCTGTGATGACCAGATCAATTTTGTCATCGTCCCGTATGATGCGCACCGGGATAAAAACGGTATGGTAGTCCCAGGAGATCTTGTCAACAGCCGACGCAAAATCAGCATGAAAATCGGGGTATTTCTCCTGGAGCAATGCGTTAAATTGATTCTGATTGGTATCAATCAGCCACTTTTTATAGCCGGTGGCACAGGTGGCGGCATCAAAAGAAACCGGCAAAGCATAACCAATAGCTAAAATAAATATTAAAATGATGATTGACATGCGCAAGATAATCCTGATGCTTTTACTTCTCATGGTCATACCTCAAACCAGCACAGCAATATAACAGTTTTTGTTTATAATGTTAATATATATCGTGTCCAATAAGCAATAATATCTGCCAAAGTAAAAAAACACTTTCCCCGAATCCAGGTCATTGATGAGGGAAGTGTTTTATGTTGGCGGGCGGAGACAGCATCAGTTTTTCTTTTCGCACGGAGCAATTGTCCGGCGTATCGGAACACCCGCCGCAAACAGCGTCTGGCGCTTCACAGGGTTCGCACGGCTTCTCCGTATTATTGACAAATTGATTGCCGTTGCCTATATCGGTTATATTCTCAGGAAGGTTGCATGCCAGGGTATTATCCATGGCAAGGCTGCGGTCCGAAACGAGGAAAAAACCTGAATTTCCGTTGTAAGAGATGGTGTTGCCCAGGTGTATTCCGGCTTCTCCCTGATCGAACAATCCTGCCTGGCGACTGCATGTGATACGGTTTTCCCCGGTGAAGTGATTCCTGTAGCCGGCATTTATCGTAAAAGCATCTGACTTGCAGCCTTGAATCTTATTACCGATGGCCACCGTACTGTTTCCCTCTCCCAGAACGACGCCCTATGATTACTGCCATCCGGACACATCCTTTCAAAAGAAACATGAACAAGCTTTACAGTACAATATATTCCTGGCGCGCCAATCTGCCACAGAACGCTTAGCGGCATGCGTCCTGCCGCCAGGCTTTGCGATATGAAGCATTGATTTTAATGACCGAATGGCAGAAAAATTAACGGGTGACGTGGCAAGACCCCCAAACCGCCGTTACGGTTTGGAGGTCTTTATCAATTGCTCAAATCCTGCTGCTGATCGATATACAGGAGTGTTCTCAGAAGAACATTGGTCCCCTTCAGGCAATTCTCGGCAGGTGTATACTCGAGCTCACAATGGCTGTGTCCTCCCAGGCTGGGAACAAAAATCATGGCGGTGGGAATCACGTCTACCACGTACTGGGCATCATGGCCTGGACCGCTGAACATCCTCATGTGCGTGTAACCATAATCCCCGGCGCTTTTCTCAACAAAATCCACCAGTTCGGGCGTAAACCTGACGGTCTTGCGCGACCAGGCTTCCTTCCAGGAAACCTGGCACTTCTCCACCTCTTCGGGGATCCTGTTGATGATCTCCAGGACCTGCCGGATAACCGTCGGATCCTGATGCCTCGCATCAAGAGTGAACCTGACTTCTTCCGGGATGATGGTATGGATATTGGGGTGCGCGGAGATCTTGCCGGTGGTATACACCAGCCTGCTGTCCAGACGGTCAAACTCATCATCATGACGGGCTCTTGCAAAAAGCAGCACCGGGATTCTTCCCGATGCTGCTTTTACAACCCTTTTCCCTGATTAATCGTTTTGGAATCTGGACAAAGCCTTGATGGCCATAAATCCCAGGATAAGTGCCGCGACGGCCATTACGACGGTGCCGATCCACCATAGCACATCTGCGCTTTCAGGGATTGCGGGCACGATTTTGTCCCGGAAAATCTCGTATGTGGATCCAAGAACAAACCCGATGATCATCCAATAGGTCTGATGGGGGAAGCTGTTGAGAATCCATTCGATGGGCTTTGTGATCAGGAAAACGCCGATGAGCGTTGCAACACCCAATATCCCGATATAAACCACATCAAACTTCGTGATGGCATCGAGCATGGCATCATACATCCCCAGCACAAGCAGCATATGGGAGGTGCTGATGCCCGGAAGCACCAGGGCCAGAGCAATCACCACCCCTGTCACCAGGAGCATCAGATAGTGCGTCAGGCCTGAATCAAAGCTGATATCTATGCTTCCTGCCGGAATAAAGCCAATGGATATCACAATAATGAAACCAAGCAGGAAATATAATCCCGAAGAAAACCTGAAGGGAGATTCCTTTGTCTTCTTATACAGCGCAGGTATGCCTCCCACAACCGCACCCAGGAAAAACACCGATACAGGTATCGGGAACTTCTCCAGCAGCCATTTGATCAAAAATGAAAGGGTGCAAATTCCGGCGCCGGCCCCAATGCAAAACTTCAAAAGGAATAAAACATTGCCTTTGATGTCCTTTAAAAACCTGCTGATGGAGCTGATAAGCCTGTCATAGATGCCCAGCAGGATTGCCATGGTACTGCCGCTCACGCCGGGAACGCTCATGGACGAGCCGATGATGTACCCCTTTAGCATGATCATCAAATCATCTTTCAACTTGCCCTTCATTTGTACAAACACACCTTGAGGTGCGCCCCTCCTTCTCTTTTTTGCTCACTGACGAAAATTATAACATCACACTTGGGATATGTAAATTATTTCATCTTTAAAGGATCCGCATTATTGCCCGCCAGTATTGCTTTAGCGACAACCGGAACTTATCCAGTTGTTGAATTATTATTCGTTTATATGTATAATTATACAAATTGATTCATTGAGAGGTGAACGGGTATGCAGGTTAATTACAACGAAATTTCCAAGACCTATGATCAGGTCAGGGCAGAGAACAGGGATGTGATTGATTTATTCATCGACGAAGTCAGAATTTCAGATCAATCAAAGGTATTGGATTTTGGCTGCGGAACAGGCAATTATGCCAACACCCTGCAGAAGCGTACAAAGGCTCAGGTTTATGGTGTGGAACCGTCAGATGGTATGAGGGAAAAGGCTGCAGCAAAGAATCCCTATCTTACCGTTGTGAAAGGGAACCATGAACATATTCCTTTTGCAGATAATACCTTTGATTTTGTCTACATGACAGATGTTATCCACCATGTTCCGGATCTGGGGATGATGTTCAGAGAGATCGGAAGGGTGCTGAAGAACGGCGGGCTGCTGTGCATCGTGACCGAATCCCACGAACAGATTGACAACAGGTTCTATGTGAAATACTTTCCCACCACTGCAACCGTTGATAAAGGAAGATATCCCGATATTGATGAAATCATTGGCAAGGCTCAGGAACAGTCCTTTCAACACGTCAAGAACGTTATTATAGGTGAGGGCATGGAGATTCCGGTAACAATCGATTTTGTAGAGCTTGTCAGAAATAAGGGGTATTCCATGTTTCATCTGATACCTGAGGATGAATATCAAGCCGGCCTAAAGCAGTTGGAGGACGATGTTTGCACCGGTCGCCTGAAAAAATCCAGGCACTCCGGGGAAACATTGATATGGCTGCGGCTTCTGTGATCCTGCGTATCATGTATTTGCCGTATTCAAATTTGTAACACATGGTATGTTCATCAATATTATGATAACATGAGCTTTCAGCCGAGAGGCTAAAAAATGATGCATTTTGGGGCAGCGGGTTATCCGTATTATTATACCCTTTGGGATGGTTACTGGAGATGTCAGCGCATCAACAGCGAAGCAGCCATTCAGATCGCTTTGCAGCAAGTGCCCGGACAAGTCATAAAGGTTGAATTGGATGACGAAAATGGTGTACTGGTTTATGAAATCGACATACGCACACCTTCGGGCATATTTGAAGTTCATGTCCATGCGGTGACCGGACAGATACTGAAAATCGAAAGAGAAGACGATCGGTATTAAACTGAAGGACGCCGAAGCCAAATTGCTCCGGCGTCCTTCTTTTCTTTGAGATGATATATCTGATCCTTACATAAATTTTTCGATATACCCCAGAATGAAGATAATAGCTAAGAGGACCGGCAGGATGTAGGTAAGATAAAATCTCATTTTCTGCGGGAACTTGATGCCTTCTCCGCTGTTGGCTTCAGCGATAAAGTTCTCCCAACCCCAACCATACCGGCTGACGCAGAACAGGGCATAGAACAGGGCCCCTAATGGCAGGATATTGTTGCTGACAATAAAGTCCTCCAGGTCCAGGATCGTGGAGCCCTCTCCCATGGGCTGAATACCGCTCCAGATATTAAAGCCGAACGCGCATGGCAGGGAGAGAATGATGATCAGCACCAAATTGACCAGCACAGCTTTCCTCCTTGACCAGCCAAGCAGGTCAATAGCAAATGAGATGATGTTCTCAAAGACCGCAATCACCGTGGAAAGGGCGGCAAAAACCATGAAGACATAGAACAGCACACCCCAAAGCCGCCCAAGCGGCATCGCGTTGAATATATTGGGCAGCGTCAGGAACACCAGGCCCGGGCCGCTGCCGGGATTCACACCGAACGAGAAGCAGGCCGGAAAGATGATAAGCCCTGCGGTAAAGGCAACAAAGGTGTCCAGGATAATAATGTTGATACTTTCACCCAGCAGGCTGCGTTCCCTGGGAAGATAACTTCCAAATATGGCCATGCTGCCTATGCCAATGCTCAGGGTAAAGAAAGCCTGCCCCATGGCTGCATAAATGGTCGTCCATATGCCGTTCTTCGTGAAGTTCTCCAGGTTGGGGGTAAGATAAAACTTAAGGCCTTCCCCGGCATTGGGCAGCGTCAGGGAACGGATGGCCAACACGATCATGATAATTAAGAGACAGGACATCATGACCTTCGTGATCCGCTCAACACCTTTTTGCAAGCCCAGGGAACAAACCAGGAATCCCAGGATGCATATGACGGCCATCCATAATACATTCGCTCCCGGATCAGAAACCAGTCCGCCGAAAATAGCCTCCACCTGCGACGGTGATGCCCCTGCAAAATCCCCCTTTATCATATAAAAGAGATAAGCCAGGATCCAACCGGATATGGTGGTATAAAACATCATCAACAGATAATTACCGGCCATTCCAGCCCATTTGAAAAGGTGCCATTTGCTCCCCTTTGGTTCCAATACGTCAAAGGACATGGCAACACTTCGCTTGCTGGCACGTCCCACGGAGAATTCCATGACCATGAGGGGTAGGCCAAAAATCAGAAGGAAGAGCAGGTATATGAGGACAAATATGCCTCCCCCATAGGCCCCCGTTATGTACGGGAACCGCCAGACATTTCCCAGGCCGATGGCGCACCCGGCAGAGATCAGGATGAACCCAAGACGTGATTTGAAGGTTTCTCTGTCTTGTTGCATATTAACACCCGCCTTCATAGCATTTTAACCATATTGTACAGTATTTTCCCCAGTAATAGAATAGGAATTTCAGATATTATACCGCTAAAGCAGCAGTATCTGTCCAGTTTATTTTGTCAGCCATTAACGCTGACGTATTGCATTCGAAGCCTGATATCCGGAAAGCTTCCGGCACTAAAAAGCTCCTGCCGAAAACGCTTACGGCAAGAGCTCTTAAAACCTTCTGGTTGGTTCTTTCCTGTCAAGGATACAAGCCAATAGCCTGTTTCAGGCATTACCGGCTCGATGCTTATTCCTTCATGCTTCCCAGAGCAACACCGGCAATAATGTATTTGGACAAAGCAAAGTAAACAATGAACAGTGGCAGCACTGTCAGAGTCAGGCCAAGATAAATAGCACCATACTCTGTTTTATAGATATCGCCTCTCAGCAAGCTGACCATGATCGGCATGGTGTATTTTGCCTTGTCGGTCAGCAGGATCATGGGCATAAACAGGTTGTTCCAGCTTCCAACAAACGCGAAGATGGCCTGGGTTGCCATTGCGGGTTTCATAATTGGAAGCACGATTCTGTTGAAGATATAGAATTCATTGGCTCCGTCTATTCTGGCGGAATTAACGATATCAATGGACAATGCGCCCAACAGGTACTGCCTCATAAAGAACACCATTGCCGGAGCGGCGATCGCAGGAAGAATCAGCGGGAGGTAGCTGTTTGTCCAGCCGATACGATACATGAACTGATAAAATCCTATACCGGAAACCTGAGCAGGAATCATCAGAACAGCCATGATGAATGTAAAGAACGGCTGTCTCAGTCTCCATTGGTAGGCTACCAGGGCATATGCGGTAAGGCATGAGAAATAGATTCCCAGGACCGTAGCACCACCGGCTATGATAAGGGAGTTCTTAAAGCCAACCAAAGGATTGAACGCTTTACCCTCAAAAACTTTGAAGTTGCTTATCAGATAAGTGGAAGGCAACAGAGAAATTGAATTCTGCTGGATCTCATATGTTCCGCGCGTGGCGTTCATCATCATGATCCAGAATGGCATAATGCTGAGTATAGCCAGAAAAATACAGACAATGTATTTGATGGTTTTTGAAACCGTACGGCCTACAAGTGTAGATTCACGTCTCATGCCTCTGCCCTCCTTGCTGCCTTCTGGGCTTTTTTGAGCTCTCTCATCTGTTTCTTGAGCTTACCTGCATCTTTGTCACGCAACAGATAGAAGAGGATACCCGACAAGATAGCGATGATAACAAACAGGATCATACATGCTGCTGCTGCACGGTTGTACAGATAGCTTCCACTGAAGGCCTGGTTGTATATGAAAACGCTAACGGTCAACGTAGCGCTGTCCGGACCGCCATTCAGGAACAGTTTGGGTATGTCAAACATCTGCATACCACCGATCAAGCTGGTAACCAGCGTAAAGAGCATAATGGTTCTCAAACTCGGCAAGGTTATATGGAAGAAGACTTGCCGGCTCGTAGCGCCATCGATTTCCGCCGCCTCAAAGAGAGCAGGGTTGATACCCAGCACACCGGCAATAAGCACAATCATGGTTTGTCCATACCACATCCAGAACTGAATGAATGATATGATACCTTTTGCCGTCCACTTGTCACGAAGGAACTCTGTTGGCCCATCTGCAATACCCAGCATCTGGAACAAATCATTAACCGGCCCCAAAGGATACCCGAACAACGAATTGAACAGGATGGCTATGGTAGCAGCCGTTATGATATTGGGCATATAGAACAGAACCTTGAACGCTCCCTGGCATCTCAGTTTCTGACGCTGGTTGGTGAACCATGCTGTAAGCAGGAGAGCCAGAAGGATCTGGGGTATAAAGTTGCATATCCATATGATAGCGGTATTCTCCAGCGATTTCTGGAAGGATGGGTTTTTCCAAACGGCTTCAAAGTTCTGGAGCGGGTTTTCCAAAAACTTGAAATCCGTCTTTCCCAAGCCTTTCAGATCGGTAAAACCAATTACCGCGGTGTAAAAGATGGGATATGCCGTAAAGATCAAAAACGCGAGAACAAAGGGTATGGAAAATATGTATCCGTATTTGGCATAGCTGACACTCTTAAGTTTCTTTGGTCCCATAAGCATTCACCTCCGGCAAAGAGTCACTGGCGCCTTGTTGATAAAAAGTTGGGGCGAACGGAAAGGCATCCGCCCGCCCCTCTTTACTTGCCAAAATTATTCAACAATAACGTCGAGGTTGTCGGCAACCAACTGCTTGAAGTCAGCAATTGCCTGCTCCTTGGTCTTGTTGCCGTTTACATACTCACGAACCTGATCGGTGAAGTAGGTGTTGATGGTTTCGTCGTACTGGGTCATGTTGTCGCCCCTAGCGAACTCACCAGCGGGAACGAATACATCAAACATGTTCTGGCCTGCGAGGAAGTCGAGCTTACCGTCAGACTTCTTCATAACAGCACCGGAAGCAACAGTGTCCTTGGTTCCGCCAGGGCCTTCGAGAGTACCGTTAGCCCAGAAGTACTGGAGACCGGTCTCGGAGCTGTCGAGGGTGATCCATTCGATGATCTGACCGACAGTCTTAGGAATCTTGGTATCCTTGTTGGCCAGTACCCATGTGCCGCCCCAGAAGAATCCTACAGGAGCTTCGCAGATAGCCCAGTCACCATATGTACCTTCGCCGGGCTTGGAACCGCCGGAGTTACCAGCCATTACGTAGTTGATCAACCATGCAGGACCGAAGAATCCGAACACCTTCTTGGGACCGGCATCCTTCATGTCAGCATACCAAGCGTCTGTCCAAGCAGTGGTGTCGTTGCTGTAACCGTTGTCCTTCAGCCTCTTAGCATAGTCGAAGAAGGCCTCACGGGCAGGATCGATGTACAGCTTGCCGTCAACGATCCAAGGCTTCTCAGCAGCGTTTCTTACAGGGTTCCACAGATCGCCGTCGCTGGACAGCATTACATAGCCCTTCTGCTTAACTTCCTCAGCAGCCTGGAAGAACTTCTCCCAGCCGGGACCGATTTTATCCTTAATAACGGCAGGATCATCGGTGCCCCATACATCCTTGGCGATGGAACGACGATAGATGAACGCACCGCCGGTAGCCTGATAGCCGAGACCTACCAGTTTGCCGTCGCTGGGCCTTGTACCGATGTCAACAGTGTACTGAGCAATTTCAGATTCCTTCAGGAGCCTGTCAACATCGATGCCGAGATCCTTGTAAGCAGCGGCATAGTTGGCAGCGTCGCCCTGTGTGTACTTCAGAACGAAAGCAGACTCAACGCAGTAGATGTCAGGAGCGTCAGCACCGCCGGAAGCGAGAGCCTGGTCCAGAGCGGGCTGATAAGCACCGTCAGTGGTAGCGATGATGGTGGTCTTAATTTCGTACGGGAAATCCTGACCGGTTCTCTGCTTGTAGATTTCCTTGTACTTGTCCATCATCTTGGGAACCTCATCGGTGAAGCTCCACAGATTCAGAACCTTGACGTTGGGGTCATCGCTTACTTCCGGAGCGGGAGTGCTGGTATCAGCAGGAGCGGAGCTGGTCTGCTGTGCCGGAGCACTGGAGTCCGGAGAAGCAGGTGTCTGCTCGTTGCCGCCGCAGCCGGAAATACCGATTGCCAGCGTAAAGAGCATAGCAACAGACAGGACTAGAGCGAGAATACGTTTCATAGTTATCCTCCTTTTTTTTTATATGTTTTGGCTGAATTCATTATAGCAGATTGCACAATAATGTCAAGTGCATATTGTTCAACGTACAGCAAAAATACCTCAATCGCTTTAATTGATTTTATTGTATAAGCTGCCGCCAACCCCCGGGAATATTTTGTAGTGTTGCTGCAAAACAGCAATATGAAGGCTTCATGCACTGTTTTTATGCTCTGGATACTGAAGCAGACGGCCGGCATGGGATGCCGCCGGGAAATACCCGAGGAATCCCTGTCCGGTAACATCATTGGTAATTATGCCGAATGATTTCATAATATTGGAAATCACTGCGATAAACTGGCATAAAAAAACGCAGATCCCTGCGCATATTGCGGAATCTGCGTTTCTATTAAAGTCTATCGGTTTTTGACCTCTTCATAGGCCCATTCAAGCCATTGGCACAATATTTCCAGGTCCGACTTCTCCACGGTGGCACCGCACCAGATTCTCAGCCCCACAGGCGCCTCGCTGTATGAGTTGATATCATAGGCCACTTTTTCTTCGGCGAGCAGTTTGACCATGGCCTTGATCTGGTCAGCGGAGAGATCCACGCTGAGGCATACGCTGGTGTTGGAGCGGATAGCCTTGTCCTTTGCCAGGAAACGGATCCACGGATGACTTTCCACAAAGGCCTCCAGGACCTTCAGGTTTTCTTCGCTCTTTGCAATCAGGCCTTTGAGGCCGCCAATGGATTCCGCCCAGTCCAAAGCCTTCAGGTAGTCCTCATTGCAAAGCATGGAAGGCGTGTTGATGGTAGAACCCTGGAAGATGCCCATGTCGAGGGCGCCCTTCTTCTTAAGCCGGAATACTTTCGGCAAGGGCCATGGCGGGTTATAGGTCTCAAGGCGCTGAACAGCCCGCGGTGAAAGAATCAGCATGCCGTGGGCAGCCTCTCCGCCGAGCACCTTCTGCCAGGAGAAGGTGAGGCCATCAATCTTGTGCCATGGGATCTCCATCGCAAAAACAGCAGAAGTGGCATCACAAAGGGTCAGACCTTCCCTGTCATCAGGAATCCAGTCGCCGTTGGGTACCTTGACACCGCTGGTGGTGCCATTCCATGTGAAGACCACATCGTTCCTGAAATCTACCTTTGAAAGGTCGGGCAGCTCGCCGTATTCGGCTGTGTGCTTGTTGACATTCTCCAGCTTCAGTTCCTTTTCAATGTCATACGCCCAGCCCTTGCTGAAAGACTCGAAAACGATGACATCAACGCCCCTCGCGCCCAATACGTTCCACATCAGCATTTCGAAAGCTCCCGTATCGGACCCGGGCACGATGCCAACCAGATAGTCGTCGGGAATGCCAAGGATCTTCTTCGTCCTTTCGATGGATTCCTGCAGCTTGCCCTTTCCAAGGGTGCTGCGATGTGATCTGCCCAGCGGAGCATCCCTCAGCACATCGAGGGTATAGCCGGGGTACTTGGCGCACGGACCTGAAGAAAAGCATGGATTGACAGGCTTCTTGTTCGGTTTCATAGGACCATACCTCACTTTCCTTATATGACGCTTTACCCTGCTTGACTAGATATAATAAAAAACCCCCGTCCTGAAACGTTCAGGGACGAGAGAACAAACCCGCGGTGCCACCCATTTTAGCCGGAAAACCAGCTCACTTGATGCACGATAACCGGTGCTCCGGTCTGGCTCGTCGCCAGCGTCTTCGGAGTGGATTTCGACCCTCCGGCCGGCTGGTTTGCACCATCCACCAGCTCTCTGCTTCGGCTTAAGAAGGGCTACTTGCTCCTTCATTGACTTTGCAGTTTAAATTTTAAACCATATCTTTCCGTTCATCAAGATCTTTGATAATTTTTATACAAAGTGCTGCATATTTATCATGCCGCAGAATGGACTTTAACCATAATGAACAAGGCAACTGCCGCTTTCTGAGCCGCTCCTTTGGCCATCCCCGGTTACATGTTTCCGGCCTTTGCCGGATAAGACGCGATCCGGCTGCTCCACTTTCCGCACCGATCGCCAAAGCAGCCTATCTCCCGGCCGTTTTCATGGATCCTGGCAACCTCGCAGCGATTGGCACAGCCTTCGCATTCAAAGCCCCTGGATTCAAACCGGTGCTCGGCAAGGGCAAAGCCCCGGAAACGTGTGCTGCCGGTCCTGCTCACCGCATCCTTTGCCAGGATGGCGGCCCCGATGGCGCCCATCATCTTATGATGCTCCGGCACGATCACCTCAAAGCCCAGAGCCCGTTCAAAGGCCAGCTTCATCCCCTTGTTCGCCGCCACGCCTCCCTGGAAAAACACCTTCGGCCTGATGTCCTTGCCCTTCCCCACGTTGTTCAGATAATTCCTGACCAGCGCTTCGCAAAGCCCCATGATGATATCGGCCGGGTTGTAACCCATCTGCTGCTTGTGGATCATATCGCTTTCCGCAAAAACGGCGCAGCGACCGGCGATCCTGACGGGCATGCCCGCCTTGAGCGCATAATCCCCGAACTCTTCAATGGGAATACCCATCCGCTCGGCCTGCCGGTCCAGAAAGGATCCGGTTCCCGCCGCACAAACCGTGTTCATGGCAAAATCCGAAACCACGCCGTTTCTGAGAAGGATGATCTTGGAGTCCTGTCCCCCGATCTCGATGATGGTCCTCACATCCCGGTCCAGTTCAAGGGCCGCAACGGCGTGGGCCGTAATCTCATTCTTGACGGCGTCGGCGCCCACCAGGACGGAGGCGATCTGCCTGCCGCTCCCGGTGGTACCGCAGGCGGCCACATCCTCGTCCCGATACCGCTCCTTCAAGGTTCTGAGGCCTTCCTGCACGGCCCGGATGGGATTGCCCCGGGTTCTGAGATACAGCTTTTCAACCACCTGCAAATCATTGTCCAGCAGGACCAGATCGGTGCTCACCGATCCCACGTCAATGCCGAGATACAGCATGCGACCGCCTCCTTTCCAGCATGTCTATGAATGCCTCGATCCGGGTGACATACCCGGCTTCGCCGGTCATCTCGTCCACCACCAGGGACAGGACGGGAAAATCCTTATCCCTGGCTATGGCAGGAAGGATGGCCTTTGAGACGATTTCCGGCATGCAGCCCATGGGAAAGATCTGGATGGCCCCGTCAAAACCTTCTTTCCATGACAGGACGGCCTCCCCGACGCATTCCCGGGCATGCCCCCCGATATAGTAAGGCAGGTAATCCCGGGAAGCCATTCGTATGCCCGGGCTGTTGATCTTCAGAGGGGACATGATCGTATTGCCCATCCACCAGCTGGGCGTCATCATGCGTTTCGTGGATATCCCGTAATCCATGAGCTTGTCCTCGATATACAGGTTGGAAAAGGGTTCTATGACCGTATAAATCTCACCGATGATGGCAATTCTGATGGGCTTTGCCGAATTGTCGCACGGCACCTGGTCCAGTCTTCTGGAATACTCATGAAGGCATCGGAGCATCTCCCGGGGCGTTTTGCATCTGAAGGTCTCCTGCCTGCATGCATGGAGCAGGCGCTTGCAGGTTCCGCGCACCTTCTCATAGCCTGCCTTTTCATGGGCCTTGGCTTCTATGGCGTCCAACAGGTTCATGATCCTAACAGCCTGTGCCAGAGCACGCCATTTTTGTGCCCTGCTCCTGGGGCTTGCAGCAGCAACCCGGGCGATCCTTGCCATGAGCTCCTTCAAGCCAATGCATTTTGGCGCGTCAATCACGATGAAGTCCACCTGGTAGCCCAGCCTCCTGAGCAGCTTCATCTGCATTTCGCAGTATTCACCGAACCGGCACGGGCCACAGCTTCCTGTAATAATGACCGTATCCGCTCCCTGTTCAATGGCCTGGATGTAATTGCCCACCATGATCTTGAACGGAAGGCAGATCTCCTCGGGAGAATGGAGGGAGCCGATCTCCAGGGCGGCTTTGCTGTTCATGGGCGGGATGACATAATCCACGCCCAGCCCGTCAAACAGGGCTTTCGCAGCAAGATAGACGTTGCCCATGTGGGGAATGGTGATCTTCAACCCTACCACTCCTTTCCAGCATGTCCGCAAAGGCTTCGATTCGGGTATCCACCCCCGCCTCCCCGGTATGCTCGTCGATTTTCAGCACCAGCATGGGAAAGTCCCCTATTCGATCCCGGACAAGTTCAAGGATTACGGAATCAATCCCGCAGGCAAAAGACGAGACGTAAACAATGCCCTGCACACGCTTTCCGGCAACCGAGGCGGAGATGAAACCGTAAGTTTTCCTGGCAAAGGTCCAGAAGGGTTTCTTGAACAGGGATGCAACCTCTGGCGCCATCTCTTCCTCATCCATGCTCTCCTCGGTAACGACTCCGATACCAAGCCTGTTGAGCTTCTTCCGGACATTCATATTGATAAATGTGTCATAAAGATTGTAGGGATGCCCGGCCAGAGCCACCCGGATGGGATATCCCTGATCGTCGTATCCGGTTTTGAAACGCAACTGTTCGGCAATTGCCGCTTCCAGGGCAGCCTTAATCCTTCGCCGGTCACGGGTAATCCGCGCTCCTGCTCGCAGAGCCCACTTTCGGAGCCCGGCCATGGAATCCGCGTAAAAGGGTTCCGTGATGGTTTCGGGAAGTCCGTATATGCTGTTGAGCACCATCTCGGGCAAGCCGCAGAATTTCGGGCATATATACTCGCCCCTGTACAGTCGCATGATCCTGGGGATGAACAGCAGATCGCACTGAGCCTTCAGACAGGATACATGGCCGTGGAAGACCTTCACCGGCAGGCAGGCCTCGTCCACACAGCATTGGATCCCCGCATCCAGGATGGCCCTGTTCGTAGGGGGCGATACGGCCAGTTCCGCTCCAAGTTCAGTAAAAAAGCGTGTGAAAAAGGGGTGGTATTGATCATACAGCAACCCTCTGGGTATTCCAACTTTCATATCCTTCTCCCTGATGCTTTTCATTAAGTAGTTGTACGGGAATTGAAAACCCAGGCGCAGCGTGCTCTCAGCCGTCTCCGGGCGCCGTAAAGCCCGGTTGCTGTGATGCACGGCTGCAAAACAGCAACTGAGATTGCCTCGTCACTTCGTTCCTCGCAATGACATGAGGGATATGGCAGTAGAGTCCATTCCGGGATGTCTTTGCGAGCGGAGCGTCAACGCAGCGCGGCAATCTCCGTGAAGCCCGTTAACCCTGGCCATTGCACTACACGACTGAATAACAGTATGGAGGAAATCCTCCCCGCGATGGCGGGCGCTTTCCGCCTCACAACTCCGGCATGTCTTCTTCCGCCTCTTTGCGCGGCACGGCTACTTCCTCAAAATTTTCAGCCAAATACGCCAGGTGGTCTTCCAGTTCCCGGCCGCCCATGGGCTTGCCGTGGCTGGGTATGACCAGCGCCGGATTGAGCCCCTTCAGCTGAGCGACAGAATTCCTGGCCCTTTCCCAGTCCATGGTCATATAGGCCGGGGGACCCTTAATCTTTTCCCTGCCCGCCAAAGCCGACAGCAGGGACTCCTGTTTGGTGGTGGTGAAAGCGTCACCTGCAATCAGGGTCCTGTCGCTCTCCCTGAACAGGGAAATATGACCCTCGGTGTGGCCCGGGGTATGGATCCATCTCCACCCTTTTATTCCGGGCACGCTGCCGTCCTCAGGCAGGGGTGTCAGGCGGAAACCCAGGTTAATGGCCGTGTGGGGAAACCAGGGTGACATTTTGGCAACCAGCCCTTCATCCGTTGAGGCATCCGCCTGCGGATAGTCCTTCTTGCCTGACAGATAGGGCATTTCCAGGGGATGGGCGTAGATGGGGACATCCCAGTATTCTGCAAGCCTTTCCAGGGATCCCACATGGTCAAAATGACCGTGGGTCAGGATGATGGCCGCCGGGCACCTGCTGAATCGCTTCAGGGTTGTTTCCAGGATGAATGCTTCCGAATTGGACAGGCCGGCATCCACCATGACCCATTCGTCATTGGTGCCCACAGCACAGGCGTTGACGATGGTGAAATCAAAAAGCAGAACGTCAGGAAGGATTTCCTGTGTTTTTGCAGTGAGTTTGGAAAGAAGCTGAACCAGTTTGTTGACCATTTGAACCTCCAAAGCCTTTCATGTGTCATGCCCCATTTCAGCACAGGTAAGGCACCGGGGCAATCTGTGCCCATGTCAGGGCCTGAGCACGACCTTGATGCAATGGTCCTTCTTTTCATCAAACAGTTCATAGGCCAGTTCTCCCTTGTCCAGGGGCAGCCTGTGCGTGATGATGTCGGTGGCATCGATGACGCCATCCTTTATGAGGGAGAGTATGGGTCTGATGTATTTCTGAACCGGGCATTGTCCCATTTTCAGCGTGATGTTGCGCGCGAAAAAATCACCCAGGGGAAACATGTTGTAGCGGGCGCCGTAAACACCCACCAGTGAGACGGTACCTCCCTTTCTGACCGCCCGGGCGGCAATCTCTATGGCGGATTTGGATCCCCCCTGGAGTTTCAGCGCCGTTTCAATCTTCTCCATGAGGCTCATCCGACCATCCATGCCGACGCAGTCCACCACCACATCGGCCCCTCCGTTCGTAATCTCCCGGATGTACTCGCCGGTATTGTCATGGGCCTCAATATTCACGGTTTCCACACCATAGTGCTTTCTGGCATGTTCCAGGCGATAGTCCAGGGCATCCACCGCAATGATGCGTTTTGCCCCCATGAAGGCCGCCCACTTCACCGACAGAAGGCCAACAGGCCCACAGCCCAGGATCACCACGGTATCGTCCTTTCCCACGCCGCCCATTTCCACACCCCAGTAGGAAGTGGGCAATATGTCCGTCAAAAAGAGCACCTGCTCATCGGACAGTTCCTCTGGGACCACGACAGGGCCCACATTGGCATAGGGAACCCGTACATATTCGGCCTGACCGCCCTCATACCCGCCAAAAGTGTTGCCGTAACCAAAATAGGCACCGGACTCGCCGTGGGGATTGGAGTTGTCGCATTGGGACCAGAGCCCATGATTGCAATACCAGCAATGCCCGCATGAAACGGTAAAGGGGATGATGACCCTGTCCCCCTTTTTCAGCCGGGTAACGCCTTTCCCTGCTTCCTCAACAATGCCCATGGCCTCATGACCCAGGATGAATCCCTTGGGCAGGTTGGGGATCATGCCGTGGATCAGGTGGAGATCCGAACCGCAGATGGAAGTGGCCGTCACCCTGACGATGATATCATCGTCATTCTGTATCTCAGGATCGCCCACATTTTTCACCTGGACATCCCTGATGCCTTCATATACCAGTGCTTTCAAGGCGCAATCATTCCTTTTCCAAAGAGCGTTATCCTGAGATAGCATTTCCATCCCCATGGAAAATATGCAAAAAGCCATAAGCCCGGTTAGCCGGCTTATGGCATGTTTTTATTTCTGAAATATTGCTCCCGTGTCAAAGCACCTTCCGGATATTGTAAACTGCGTTCAGGACCAGATAATACTGGGGCGAATACCTGCCGATGGTCCACAGGCTGATGCCGCCCAACCGGTACTCGTTGACCAGGGCCAGCGAGGCATAGATGCTTCTGGCATCCGAAAACCAGACCTCATGCTGTCTTGCCGATTCGTCATAATACCGGAAATAGGGCGCCTGTGCCAGCTCATCGAACTGAATGAAAGCACCCACCCTTCTGGCCAGATCCACGGCCCCCGTATTGGATATGGTGGTTGCCGCAGAGCCCTCCCTGAAGGGGAGCGTCCAGTTATAACCGTAATTGGGAATGCCCATGAGAATCTTCCGTCTGGGGATAACGGACACCGCATAATCCAAAACCCGCCTCACCTCGTTCAGGGGCGCCACCGCCCTCGGCGGACTGTAGGTATATCCCCATTCATAGGTCATGAGAATCACATGGTCGGCCAATGCGCCGTGAACCGGATAATCATGGGCTTCATAAAGCAGTCCCATCTGTTCCCCCGAAATTTTCGGCGCCAGCGCCGTGGTGAGCGAGTAGCCCAACGGCCGTATTCTTTCGGAAACCTTTCTCAGAAAATTGTTGTAGTTCTCCCGATCCCGGGGATAAAGGTATTCAAAATCGATATCCAAACCGTAATAGTTCTTTTCCCTCATGATGCGCAGCACATTGTCGATCAGGGTGTCCTGGACCTGCTCGTTGGTCAGGATTTGATTGGCCAGATCGCTGGAAAAGCTTCCCCCTTCTTCGATGTTGGTGATCACCATGAAGGGTGCCACCCTGGCCGCCCTGGCCGCCTGGATGAGCGGTTCGTCATCTATGGTGTTCAGGCTTCCGTCGGGTCTGACTTCATAGCTGAAAATGCTGAGAAATGAGAGGGACGGCAAGGTTTTCCGCAGGACTTCGCGGTCGATTTCCGGGAAGGCATAGCCATTGACCAGGATCTCTCCGAAATTGATTTCTCTCGGTGGGATGTTAATTTCCTGCCCCACCTGCAGAACGGCGGGATTGGTAATGCCTGGATTGGCTTCGAGCAGATCGGCCACGGTAACCCCGTAGCGCCTGGCAATGGTGAAGATGGAATCCCCGGGCCTGACCGTATACTGCCTGGTCCCCTCAAGAATGACCAGGGTCTGCCCCGGCACCAGTTGTTCAGGGTTTTCCAGTTCGTTGTCGCTGATAATCCTTTCGCTGGGAACATCATACAGTCTGGCAATCGAATAGATGCTCTCCCCCGGCCTGACAACATGGATTCTCATATGGCAGTCACGCTCCTGTTCCTGTATGCCTGCATACGTTCAAAAAACACTATTACACAATATGCGCAAATGCTGGTTTATGACTTATCTATATTTAACGGGGGCAGCGGCTGAACGCCGGACCTCCCCTGGTTCTTTTTCTCCCTGATGGAAGCCTGATTCTGTTCCTGGGCCTGGCCGTGAGCATGGTTTGTCCGATGGAGATGATGAAATTGCCAAGAGCAGCCTTTTCTTCGCTGTTCAGCGCAAAGTTGAGAAGCACCCCGAGGAATGCCGCCAACAGCGCGAACTGATTGGGCGGCAGCTTGTTGAAGGCATACATGTCCATCACCCAAGAACAGATTCAGCAATAACATTATATTTAGCGGCTGCGGTTTTGTGCCGCGCCTATCTATATCCGATTGTGCTTTACGCCCGGACGTCCGCAAGTTTATAGACCGGTATTATGGCAGCCGGCACGGGTTTCAGGTCCTGCAGGCCACTCGCATTTTTTCCGTTACATGTATATCCCAGCCATGAGCTGCCATACTAACCCTATAGCGTGCAGTCTTGTTCAGCTAAATCAATCCTTGGAGAGTGAGTTTTGGGTGGACATCAAATCGATGATAAAAAGCCTGTTACTCTTCCATGAACCTCAAGTGAAAAAGCCCTTTATTCTGACAGAGGACAGTGGAAACGTAAACAGCGGCAACACCAACACCGGTGAAGACAGTGCCAAAACCGGCGAAAACAAGGAACCTTCAAGGAGGAAGAAGAATGAGAACCTGCTGCTGAAAAAAGTAGAGAAGATCAAACTGACCGACAGAAGGGAGCGTAATCAAAAGGATCAGAAATCTGATATCAGCAGGCAGTTGTCTGAAAACCTGAAAACCATTGAGGAACGCTTTTCGGCGTCCCTCAACGGAGACCTGATCATCCGCCAGTTCGACATCACAGTCAAGGACTCGACCATCGCAGCGTTTCTGGTCTTTTTTGACGGACTGGTCAATACGAAGGTCATCGACGATGATATCCTTCAGCCTCTGATGCTTTTGTCCAATCTGGACATCAAGGGTGACAGAGATGACATCCTGAAATACATCCGGAGCCATATCCTGCCCCATAATCAGCTCAAGGAGGTGCGCACCCACCAGGAGCTTATCGATGAGGTTTATTTCGGGGGCTGCGGCCTGTATATCGACGGGCTGGACGCGGCCTTTGCCGCCGATGTGAAGGATCTTCCCGGCAGAAGCGTGGAAAGACCCAATAATGAGCTTGTCATAAGGGGGCCGCAGGAAGGATTCACCGAAAACCTGAGGGCCAACACGGGACTGATACGGAAGCGGCTCATGGACCAGAACCTGATCGCAGAAAACATCATCATCGGTAACAGGAGCAAGACCCCCTGTTCCATCATGTACATCAAAGATATCGCCAACGAGACCCTGGTAAACGAGGTCAAACGTCGCCTCAAGAACATCGATGTGGATTACATCATGGATACCGGTGAGCTGGAGCAGTTCATCGAGGATAATCCCACCCTGCCCGCTCCCCAGATACTTGCCACCGAAAGGCCCGACAGGGTCTGCACCATGCTGGCCGAAGGCAGGGTGGCCATCATCATGCATGGCAGCCCCTTTGCCCTGGTGGTGCCCATCACCAGCAATGACATCATGTACTCTGCCGAGGACCAGTTTTTGCGTTTCCCCTATTCCAACCTGCTGCGCTTTATCCGGATACTGGCCATCCTGATGTCGCTGCTGCTGCCGGGAATTTACCTGGCCATCACCAATTACCACCACGAGATGATACCCACCGATCTGTTGCTGGCCATTATGTCTGCCCGGGAAAAGGTTCCTTTTCCTTCGGTGGTTGAGGTGTTCCTGATGGAGATCTCCTTCGAGCTCATCCGTGAAGCGGGCATCCGGATTCCCGGGCCCATCGGACCCACCCTGGGCATCATCGGTGCCCTGATTCTAGGGCAGGCGGCCGTTGAAGCAAATATCGTAAGCCCGATTCTCATCATTGTCGTGGCCGTCACCGGTCTGGGATCCTTTGCCATTCCCAATTTTTCGGCGGGGTTCGCCTTCAGAATCCTCCGCTTCGCTTTTATCATGCTCGCCGCATTATCAGGCTTTTTGGGGATAACTGTCGGACTGATTCTCATCGGGCTTTGGATGGTCAGCGCCAAATCCTTTGGTGTTCCCTATTTCGCACCGATTGCACCCAGAACATCGGGCGGTTTCACCGATGCGATCTTTAAGAGCCCGGCATGGAAGCAGGAGAAACGCCCGGACTATATCAACGCAAAACAGCAAAAAATGCAACCCAGAATCAGCCGGAAATGGGCTTTGGCCAATGAAAACAACCAAGCCGGCGGTGATAACACGGGTGATCAAAATGGATAGAGGGAAACGCCTTATCGCAATCATCATGCTGGTCGCCATCTGCCCTCTTCTGGCATCCTGTTATGATGCCAGAGAGGTGGATGACCTGGGATTTGTCATCGCCATGGGCCTGGACAGAGGAAAAACCAACACCCTGAGGATGACCCTGCAGATAGCCAAGCCCATGGCGGGCGCAGACGGCGGAGGCTCCGGTGATGACTTGCCTTACGAACAGTTCAGTGTTGAAGCACCCGCCGTTTTTTCGGGCCTTAACATGATCAATACCTTCGCCAGCAAGCAAATCAGCCTCACCCATCTCAAGGTGGTTGTCTTTTCGAGCGAGCTGGCACGGGAAGGGCTGAAGCCCTATCTCAACGCCATGCTGCGGGGCAAGGAATTCAGGCCCAACATGCCCATCGTCGTGGCAAGGCATACGGCGGAGGAATACCTGCAAAGCGTTGATCCCAAACTGGTGACCAACGCGGCCAAGTATTACGAATTGGTGTTTCAGAGCTATAAGTATACCGGGCTGATTCCGAAGGTGGAATTCCATGATTTTTACCTTGCATCCAAAAGCCCATGCAGGAACCCGGTGGCCATACTGGGAGACGCCGGCAAGTTCCTGTCCGCCGAAGAGTTTGACATCAAGAACTCAACCTACATGGATCATCATCGTTCCATGCCGTTTGAAGGAGATTTCTTCGCCGGGGATATTCCCGCCCTTGGCGGCGCACGGGCGGGGAACGTCGGACTTGCCGTGTTTGAAGGCGACAAAATGGTTGGCGAACTGGACGGCACCAATACGACCATGTACCTGTTGTGCACGGGAGATTATATCCATTCCTACTGGACCTTCCCCGATCCTCTGGCCGAAGGACGATATGTGTTGATGGACGTCAAGCAGAGCAGAAAACCCAAGCATCGGGTGGAATTTGTGGACGGGAAGCCCAGGATCGATATCATGCTCAATCTGGAAGGCGATCTGGTAGCCGTCCAGAGCGATATCGACTATGAGACCGGCGATAATTCCCTGGTCCTGGAATCGGCTGCGGAAGACTATATCAAAGACCATGTCCAGAAATTCCTGGACAAGACCATCAATGAGTTCCAGTCAGACATCTGCGGTTTCGGGGCATACGCACGGGCGCATTTCATGACATGGGCAGAGTGGGAAGCCTATAACTGGCATACCAAATACAAGGATGCCACCTTTAACCTGACTGTAAATTTCAAGGTCAGAAGGCCTGGCCTAATCCTGAGAAGCGGAACGTCTGAGGCCATGGAAAGCAGGAGAGATGATCAATGATGTCAATCGGATATATCGCTTTAATTGGTTTATTGCTGTGCATTGCCACTTATACGGCAAGCTTCGGGGTTTGGACCTGGAAGCGGAAGAACCGTTTCGGCGCCTTCATGATTTTCCTGGTCGCCGTTACCGTCGTGGCTCTTCCCGTTTATATCCTGCTGTTCAGAGAGGCATGAACTATGAAGAAGAAAACCATATTCGGACACTGGGAAGCATCAGCCATCATCATGAACCTGATTTGTACCAAGATATTCCTGAACTTCCCGCGGATGGCCGTTGAAGAAGGCGGTACAGCCGCATGGATTTTTGCAATATATATCGCCATCCTGGCCATCCTGGGCTTCACCGTCATCCAGAAGCTTTACAAGCCCTTTGAGGGCAAGGATTTGCTGGATGTTGCGGAGCTTGCGGCAGGTAACATCGGAAGGATTCTGGTCGGGTTTGTGATCCTCTTTTGCCTGGGCTGGGGTACCGTCGCCTATATGCGCATGTTCAGCGAAAACATGAAGCTCATATCCCTCACCACATCGCCTTTAAGCTATGTGGAACTGTACTTTGTGGTGTGTCTTGTAACAGGAGCCTACTTTGGGATCGAAGCCCTGTCCCGGCTCCATGCCTTTGTTGTGCCCGTCATTACCGTGGGGTTCCTGCTGATCATGCTGGGCGCCGTCAATTACATCGATCCGGGAAACCTTATGCCCCTCCTTGGAAACGGTCTCAGTGCCATTTTCATAAAAGGCGCCCAGAAGGTATCGGACTATTCCGAAATACTCGTGCTGTTCCTGCTGGCATCATTCCTGAAAAAATACGAAGTCATGAAAAGCACGGGCTACTGGAGCCTGGTACTTGCATCGGTGTTCCTTGTGATATCGGTGTTGGTATTCTCCACCGTTTTCCCCTATCCCAGCTCCCTGGAGATCACTATCCCCATCTTTCATGTGGCCCGGCTTATCAAGCTTGGAAGGTTCTTTCAGAGGGTGGAATCGGTGTTCCTGTTTATCTGGGCTGCTTCCTCCCTGCTCTACATCACCGTGAACTTTTACCTGATCCTGTTCACCTTCCAGAAAGCCTTCCGGCTGGATTATTACAAGCCCCTCATCATACCTTTGTCCATCATTGTCATGAGCCTCAGCTTTCTGCCCTCGGACTTTGCCGAGGTGGTGACCTATGAGGTGGAGCTGTTCAGAAGCTGGTCATGGGTTCCCGCTTTTGTCATGCCCATCCTGCTCTTGATCCTTGCCCGGCGGAAACACAGGAAATCTGCCGAGTCCGGCGGAAACGAGCCGCAGGACAGCTGAACAAGTCCTCAGCCGCCTTCGTCGAGCGCACGCTCCAACGCCGGTATGTCCAGGAGCCGGATGGATGAAAGATGATAGTCGATGAGCCCTTCCTCCTTCATCCTGGCCAGTTCCCGCGACATGGAGGGCCTGGAGACATTCAGAAAATCGGCCAGTTGGTTGCGGTTCATGCTGAGCGTAAAGGTGGCGTGCCCCTCCCTCCGGTATTGATCGAGGAAAAAGGCACAGAGCTTGCCGCGCATGCTCTTGATGGTCAGGATCTCAAGCCGTTTGTTCAGCATCAGTGCGCGGTTGGACACGATTCGAAGCATGTTCCGGATAATGGCCCGGTGCCAGGGGCACAAGCGCTGGCACTCGCCAATGATTTTCTCCCTGGGGATGAAAAGCGCCACGGCATCCTCCATGGCCTGTACCGTTGCCGGCCAGACCGATTGATCCGAAAAGGCGATGATCTCACCGAACATATCCCCGGGTTTGAGCATGTGAAGGACGATCCTGCTACCGGAAGGAGACTCCTTGCTCACAGACGCCTCCCCTTTCAGCAGGAGGCCAATGCCGGTAAAAGGCTCTCCCGCAAGGGTAATCAGGTCGTTCTTCCTGTATTGCCTGACAAGGGGATCGAGGCAATGGAGCATCCCTTCTATTTCTTCCGGTTTAATCCCCCTGAACAGGACCGAACGGCTGATGACAGCCAGATAATTCCTCAGCAAGGTTTAACCCCCTTCATGTTTCTATAGATCCGCATACCGGCATTGAAGGCATCTCAGGCCTGTCCGTCGGAACGACTGTTTTCATCCACACTGCAATCCCGGCAGTACCCAAACAGCTCCAGCCTGTGGCCGGTGATGCTGAAATCAAACTGTTCTTCCAGCCTGCTGGCATAATCATGGAAGGGACAGCCTGTCACAGGGATGATTTTCCTGCATCTGATGCAGACCAGATGGTGCTTGTGTCCTTCCTGCCTGATTTCATACAGGCTCCTGTTATTATCGGTAAAATCGGTCTTGGAGATGATATTCTTTTCCACCAGCACATCCAGCGCACGGTAAACCGTGGACAGGCTGATGGAGATGCCCTTGTCCTTCAGCGCCAGGTAAAGCCTCTCTGCCGAAACGGGTTCACCAAAGCCCTCAAGGGCTTCCAGTATGGACTGCCGATGGTTTGTGCTGCGCAGGTTTTCCTTTTTCAGCAGCTTTCTGTACCGGTTGCTTTCCGCCAAAGCCTTTCACCTTCATTTAAACGATAAATCCCCCTGCGGCTATGCCGACCGACGCCGTGCAAGAAGCGTCAGCAGGAAGATAACGGCTGTAATGAGCACAATGGTCGCCCCGGAAGCCGTTTCAGTATAATAGGAAGCGATCAAGCCCGAAACGCCTGAAAACAGGGATATGGCAACGGCTATCAGGTGATACTGCCTCTGGTTGCGTGCCAGATTGCGGGCAGCCGCAGCCGGGAGCACCAGGAAGGAGTTGATAACCAAAAGGCCAATCCAGGACATGGACACGGTGACCAGCACGGCTATGGCCATGCTGAACAGGGTTTCCAGCCAGAAGGTGCGCACCCCCCTGCTCCTGGCAAGCACCGGGTTGATGCTGGCAAAGAGCAGTCTGTTGAAGAAAAAGTACCAGTAGATCAGGACGAGCACCAGGATGACGGCGATGATCCCGATCTCGGAAGGGGTGATGCTCAGGATGCTTCCCACCAGGTAGGAATTGAGCTTGGCGAAGCTCTTCCCGCCCAAAGTGGCCAGGAAAATGCCCGCCGCCACCGCAAAGGACGAGAAAACGCCGATGATGGTGTCACTGGACATCCTGGTCTTGTGATGGACCACCGATATGCCTACCGAAAAAACAAGGGAAAAAGCAACAGCCGACCACATGGGCTGCAGAAAACCTGCAAGCCCGCCTATGACGATCCCGGTAAAGGCACCGTGACCTAAGGCATCCGAAAAGAAGGCCATCTGGTTGTTGACGATCATGGTTCCCAGGGTACCAAAGATGGGAGCCAAAAGGATAATGGCCAGCAAGGCGTTCTTCATAAAGAGCATCCTGCCGGGCTCAGCCCATTCAAAGGGCAGCAGATCCACCAGGTTGTACCAAAGTTCCATAGCTATCACGACATCCCCGCAAAAATCTTTCTGAAACTCTCACTCGCCATAACCTCCCGGGGCGTGCCGCTGGCCAGCACCGTACGGTTCAGCAGAACAAGCCTGTCCGCATGGCGCGCCACCAGGTCGAGATCATGGGAAACCATGATGATGGAGAGGTCATAGTCCTTTCTGATATCCGAAAGCAGGTTGTAGAACATTTCCAGTCCGTTCTGGTCAATCCCGGATACCGGTTCATCCAGAAGGAGCAGCTCCGGAACAGGCTCCAGCGCAAGGGCCACCAGGACCCTCTGGAGCTCGCCTCCGGAAAGGGCGCCCAGCCTTTTGTCCAATAAATGATCCGCCTGAGCCCGGGAAAGACATTCTTTGGCCTTGTGCCTGACCTTGTCCGGAATCCTGAGCCACGCCGGGCTTTTGCTGCAGCAAACGGCATAGAGATCCAGCACACTGGTCGGACTGGTGGCATCCAGGTTCAGGTGCTGCGGCACATAGCCGATGATCGGCCGTTCCTTTCTCACGCCGCTGCTTCTCAGGAACTTCAGGGAACCGGTATGCCTGACTTCTCCCAGGATGGCTTTCAGCAGCGTGCTCTTCCCTGCTCCATTGGGGCCGATGATGGCCGTGAGCTCGCCGCAGTGGACGTGGAGGTTGACATCGCTCAGGATGGTGTCACTGCCAATGGTCACCCCCAGATTTTCAATCCGTGTGCAGCACAGGCCGCAGTTGGGCCCTTCGCATGCTCTTGTCACATTAATGCCATGATGGTTCATTTCAACGCCTCGATCAAAGTTTGCAGATTTTTTTCCATGGTTTCCACATAGCTGTCCGGGTCGGCTTCCTTCGGCCCGGTGACCAACGGATCCAAAAAGTACACCTTGGCACCCGTTTCGGAAGCTATGGTCTCGGCCGCTCTCGCCGAGTATTGGGGCTCGGCAAATATGGCTTTGACACCGAGCGTTTTTATGATATCAATGGTCTCTCTGAGTTCCGCGGCGCTGGGTTCGGTGCCCGGTTCCCGCTCGATGACCGCAACGATATTCAGGCCGAACTCCTGCGCAAAATAGGGAAAAGCCTCATGGAAGGTCACAATATCCCTTGACCGGATATCTTTCAGCGCCTCGTGCATCCTTTCCTTCTGCGCTTCCAGCTTGCTCCTGAATGCCTCTGCGTTGCGCCTGTAGGCTTCCGCATGGGCCGGATCCGCTTCCGCCAGGGCTTCTTCGATATTTTCAACCTGTCGGATAGCGTTTGAGATGCTCACCCAGACATGGGGATTGGCCTCCCCGGTGTGTTCATCCATGATGAGCGGAATATCCTTCGCCGCCTCCACAACCGGCAGATCGGGATAAACATCCCGAATCTGATCCACAAAGGTTTCCATACCTGCGCCGTTTATCAGGAACAGGTCGGCATTCTCCAGCGTCTTCATATCTGCCGGGCTGAGCTCATAATCATGGAGACAGCCCGACTGGGGTTCGGTCATATTGGTGACGCGCACCCCCGGTATCCCCCCTGCCACGTTGATGGTCAGCACGTAGATGGGATAGAACGAGGTCACGATATGAAAATCGTCGCCCGTATCGCCAGTCAAAGCCTTACCAGCGGTACTGCCCGGGTCGGACGTGATATCCGATTTATTGGAAGCTCCGCACGCGGTCAAAAGCAAAATGCACAGGAGCAGGCCCAGAAAGGCCTTTATGGATTTCAAGCATATTCCTCCTTAATGGGATTGATTCGCATTTGCATGTAGTAATTGTACACCAGTATTATGGCATCTTCAACCCCGGATCTATACGGTGCAATATGGCAGAAAAACAGCATCAGGCCGGCAGCCGCTTCATGACAGAAGCTCGGCTGCCGGCCCGATAGTTATTGGCAACGGCTTGTTGAAAGCCGCATGCATCAATGATTAAAGCTCATTGTTAAGCCTGGCCAGCATCTCATCGATATCGAGGCCATGAACTTCCGCTGCTTCCTCCAATGTCTCGGCCTGCGAAGCGGGGCAGCTGACGCAGCCCAAACCCATGCCGATCAGGATTCGCGCAGCTTCGGGGTTCTGCCTGATAACTTCCCCGATGGTCATATCCTTGGTCGCTTTCATCGCTCGTTCCTCCTTTTTTATAGTATCATACATGAATCCCAGGGTTCTTGCAAATGTCAGGTTATCCCACAACTTGATGCAAACGTCGCTCACCTTGCTCTTATTCGGAAAGAAGCCTTTTCTCACCCTCAAGTTCCTGGATGGGTTTGATGTTCTGGGTGATCTCCGCAACGCCCAGGTACTCGCCTTTGTCATTTCTTACAGCGTAATACCGGATGTAAGCCGTCACCTTATCGCCCATCCTGATCCAGAAGTCCTCGTGATCCTTTTTGCCGCTCTTAAAGTCCTCAACGATCTTCTCAACGATATGAACGCTGCCGGGTGGATGGCAGTTCTGAACCTTCCGTCCGATAACACTCCTGGGTCGGGCGAAGATGCGTTCCTTACCCTGGGTAAAATAGCGCACCGTGTCGTCCTTGCCCACAAAGGTGATATCAAAGGGAAGGGTGTTCAGCAGGGCGTTAATCTCTTCATGGGTCATGGCACCTGCGTCAAACCGGACGATATTCTCTGCCGGTTCCCCCTCCTCTTTGGCCTGCTGCACCGGATCGACCCGCTCAGGTTTCCACGGCGTGTCCGGCTGGATCAGGCAATAACCGATTTCATCGCTGTCCTCCAGGATCTTCTTCCACTCATCCTCCGAAAGGGTATCCATGGCCATGGGGAACAGGATATTCTCTTCCTTGAAGATCATCTCCCTGACCTTGCCGATGGCTTCGTCGGCCTTTTGGAGCAAGGTTTCCCGGCTGCCGTCATAGTTTTCCAGCAACCGTATGGTTTCCTTGATGGCAGCACGGATCTCATCGTCCACACCCCACATAACCTTGGGCGGCGCGGTTATCCCATACTTCTCCAGGTAGGGGAAGAGCAGGTTCTCCTTTCTGGCATAGTGCTTGCCCACCTCAAGCAATTGCCTGAAGCCTTCCAGGAGCCTTCCGGCAGCGTCCCGGTCATCGGCAGTCCGAAGCTTTGCCAGAAGCGGCTCCAGCTTTCCTTCGATCAGCTTCTCTATTTCCCTGTTCTCCTGCTTGAATATCTGGACGGGATGTCCTGCCGCCTTAACCGCTTCCGGTTCCCTGTGGATATCCTCAATGGAACCCCTGAACACCGATGCGTGGACATCGCAAAGCCTCTGAACCTCGGTTACGGGCATACCCTCCATGATGAGGGCCTGCTCCATCTCGGCTATCTCACTGGATGAAACACCCTTGATCAGCTCTTCAAACCTGGGTTTTACCTCCTCCACGGTCTTACCGTTGTGGAGTTCCTTAATAATTTCCTTCAGCACCTTCTGCCTGTATTCGCGGTTATTGATCATTTCGCTCAATCGTACCACCCCCTGTATTGTTCACTTTTTTAAAGGTTTTTATGAATCATTTCCGGTTTCAGTCATGCATGGAAGGGATGCTGTTTTTTTAAAAAAGACCGGCCCGGGGCCGGTCTCATGCAATTCATGGTGAGCGTCAGCATCTTCGTCTAAATGACCAGAAACAGCAATGCAAGAGCAAGCCATCTATTCCGGTTGCAATGGCACCTGGAGCAGGATTCGCGGCATTTCTTGCAGCGGCAGTAACGCTCTCGCCGACAATAAAGCTCACGCTGTTTTCTGCTTACTTCATCACACACAACAGCACCCCTTAAATAACTTGTCCTGGTACATGCTATTCATAAGACCGGAATAGTGTTCTGAAGCGCATCACACCACGTCATACCCCTGATCTTCGATGGCTTCCCTGATCTGTTCGAGGGAAACTATTCCATTGTCGAAAACCACTGTTACCGATTTGCCCTTCAGGTCAACCGTAACGCTCTCAACACCGGGCAAGCCGCCTACCGCTTTCCTGACAGCATTTTCGCAATGGCTGCAGGACATGCCCTCGACCTTTATCGCTCTCGTTTCCATCATCAAGCATACCTCCCTTATCATCAGCGGGCGACAACCTCCGGTCGCTCCGCCTGGAAAATCCTGTTTCTATGTTATATAGCCTTAAAGCCAGGCAGATTATTCATCTGCAACAATAATTTTTCTTTTGAAATCATTATAGCACGCTGACCTGTCCATGTCGGTAGCCTCGGTTACATAATTCTGCCACTTACAGGGCTTCGTACGCATAAGCCGGGGACAATCAACGAAAGATAAGGAGGAAAAAGGAGGGGAAGCCATGCATACCATGTGGAAAGGCTCGATCAGCTTCGGCCTGGTCAACATACCGGTCAAGATGTTCGCAGCCACCGAAGACAAGGATATCCGGTTCAAAACCCTGCATAAGAAATGCCGGACCCCCATCAGGCAGGAACGGGTCTGCCCCACCTGCCAGGAAACAATAAGCCCCGATGACCTGGTCCGGGGCTTCGAGTATGAGCCGGGAAGATTTGTACTCATCGATGATGAAGACCTGGAAGCCATCAAACCGGCTACCGCAAAAACTGCAGAGATCCTGGACTTTGTGGATCTGCGCGAGATCGATCCCATCTATTTTGACAAATCCTATTATCTCGCACCCCAGGAAAACAGCGGCCACAAAGCCTACAGCCTTCTGTGCCAGGCCATGCAGAAAACGGGAAGGATAGCGGTGGCCAAAATAACCATCCGGAACAAGCAATCCCTGGCCGTTATCCGGGTGCTCAACAATATTCTCATACTGGAGACCATATTCTATCCCGATGAGGTCCGGCCCGTAAGCCTCATTCCCGGCATCCCTCAGGATGTCAGAATCGAGGAACGGGAGCTTGCCATGGCCGAACAACTGATAGAAAACCTGACCACTGAATTCAGGCCGGAAAAATACAGGGACGAATACCGGGAGGAACTCCTGGAGCTTATCCGGAAGAAGGCCGAAGGCGAAGAAATCGTTTCCGCTCCGGAAGCGCCCCAGCGCAATGTGGTGGATCTCATGGCAGCCCTTCAGGCCAGCCTGCAACAAACCCAGGAAATGAGAAAGCAGGGCAAAACACCCCCGGGCAAGGAACGCGCCAGGAAGGGCAAAAAGCAGCCCATCGAGGCAGGTTGAGTCCATGGATTGGATTGAGCCCATGGAGCCCATTCTTAGGCCAGATGTGGTCACAGGATGCCAGTGGATTCACCAGGTCAAATGGGATGGCGTAAGAATCCTCTGCCGGGTGGAGAACGGGAAGTTGCGGCTTTTTACAAAGAACCGGCGCGAGCGCACGGGTTTTTACCCGGAACTGGACGAGGTCCCCGGGCTTCTGAAGGCAACAAGTGCCTGGCTGGACGGCGAAATCATTGTCCTTGACCAGGACCAGAAGCCGTCCTTTTACCATGTGCTCACCCGGGAGAGGCTGGGTAATCCCGCCAGGGCATCCCTCTATGCCAGGCAGAATCCGGTCCGGTACATCGTATTCGATATCCTGAGCCTGGACGGCAAAGACTTAAGAGAACACCCCTTAAGGCAGCGGAAGGCCATCCTGGAAGAAAGGCTGATGCCAGGCCGGAATGTGGCCATTACCGACGATTTCTCCGACGGGGACGCCCTTTTCGATCTGATGAAGCAGAAAGGATGGGAAGGCATCGTCTCCAAGCGGGCCGACAGTCCTTATACCGGCGGCAAAAACCACAGGGACTGGTACAAGACTAAGCTGCAAAAAAAGCTCCTTGCCGCAGTATGCGGCCTTTCCATGAAGGCAGGTTTCCCCAACGCCCTCCTTTTGGGCATCAGGCCTGACAGGGAATGGATCTATATTGGAAAAGCCTCATCAGGACTGACCCAGGAGCATTTCCGCCTTCTGCGGGAGAACATGAGCTATATGGCTTCCGAATCATCCCCGTTTCCGGCAGTCCCATCAGGCACGGAAGACATTGTGTGGTTCAAGCCCGCCCTGACATGCTGGGTCAGTTTCCTGGAATGGACCCACGACGGGGTCCTCAGGCATCCCAAGATCCTGGGGTTCAACCGCAGCAGTCCCGATGAGGCCAACGGGACGGAGTATGTGGAATGATTGCCACGCTGCGTCTGTCAGATTACGAACGAAGCATCAAAGGAAAGCGGCAATCTCAGGGAGCCCGTAAAACAGTACCCGGATGTCATTACGAGCGGAACGCAGTGAAGCGCGGCAATCTCCTAATACTTCAAAGGCGACCATGGGAGTGATTGAGATTGCTTCGTCGGCTATACCTCCTCGCAATGACGTGGTGGTACGGCTTGCGGAGTATATCCATAGGTGTCATTGTGAGCGCAGGGCAGCAGAGCGTGGCAATCCCAGGGCATGGAGGGATTGCTATGCTCACTCGCAACGACACCTGCATAAAAAGGGAACCCGTAAAGGTTAAGGCCGCATTGCGATAAGGCGCCAAAACAGCCTGCGAGAATGGGATGAGGGCGGCTGCTGTTTGAGCGCAGCGAGTTCAGCCGCCCCCTATTCGAGCAGCTGCTGTTTTGCAGCCGTGCAGCACAGCGGCCGGGCTTTACGGGTTCCCTTCCTGCACCAGGTATCATTACGAGCGGAACGCAGTGAAGCGCGGCAATCTCCTAATACTTCAAAGGCGACCATGGGAGTGATTGAGATTGCTTCGTCGGCTATGCCTCCTTGCAATGACGTGGTGAAGACGGCATAGTGCCGCCCCTCAATGGCGGCAAGAATAAAAAAGGAAGTGTCCATGCTATGCCCGACGCGGAAATCATTATTGTTGAGGGCAAAAAGATCAAGTTCAGCAACCCGGAAAAGCCGCTCTGGCCCGAGGCCGGCATCAGGAAGATCGACTACCTGGCCAGGATGATGGAGTTGGCCCCCTATATTCTGCCCCATTCACAGGACAGGCTCCTCACATCCATCCGGTACCCCCACGGAGCCGGCGGCGAATCCTTTTACCAGAAAAACGCCCCGGAACATACCCCCGAATGGGTGAACACGCATACCTGGAACAATGTTTCCTATATCCTGCTGGACTCCCTGCCCACCCTGGCCTGGCTGGTGAACCTGGCAGCATTGGAATTCCATACTTCCTTCAACACCTGGCAGCGGGAAAACCATCCCACCGCCATCGTCTTTGATCTGGATCCCTCTGAAGGACAACGGTTCGAGGATGTGGCGGAAGTGGCCCTGCTGGTGAAGGAGACCCTGGATTCCCTCTCCATCACGAGCTTTATTAAAACCTCCGGCGCCACGGGCCTTCAGATCTACATCCCGGTCGGAGGCCGCTACGATTACGATAAGGCACGACGGATCAACACCTTCTTCGGTAGTTATTTCAGCCAGAAGCACCCTGATAAGATCACCATTGAGCGCATGATCGAAAAGAGGGGGACGAGGGTCTATTTCGATTACCTGCAAATGTGGCAGGGCAAGACCATCGCCATGGTCTACACACCGAGGGCCACCCAACAGGCAACCGTTTCCATGCCCATCCGGTGGGAGGAACTGAAAAAGGGCGTACGCCCGGAGGATTTTACGCTCAACAATGCCCTGGAAAGATTAAAAAAGGAGGGCGATCTTTTCGCCCCCCTTCTTGAAGACCGGAGCCAGGAAAGCCTGGACAGCCTGTTGGCCTACGCGGAAAAGGTTACTTAAACCACCGCCTGCTCACGTTTTGAAACCATCTCATCGACAACTGCCATGTTCACTGCGTTGACGAAAGCCAGGGCGCTGGCCTTGAGGATATCGGTGTCAATGGCCTTGGACGAATAGTTCTTGCCGTTGCGGCTGACCTTGATGCTGACCCTTCCCAAAGCTTCCTTGCCCCTGGAAATGCTGTTCAGCTTGTATTCCAAGAGGTTCAGCTCAACACCCGTCGCCTCGCGGATAGCGGTGTAGAGCGCATCAACAGCACCATCGCCCACGTTGCTGGCGGTGAGAATTTCGTCGCCCTTCTTGATCTTCACGCTGGCGGACGGGAAGTTGTTGTTGATAACAACCTGCATATCCGCAAGCTCGTAGAGATCTTTCAGTTCGGGACCTTCTGCGTTATCCCGCCTGATGGTGCTCTGGACGATATGGAACAGGTCGTGGTTGTAGACTTCCTTCTTGGCATCGGCCAGCTCAAGGAATTTGGCAAAGATCTGCTCGAATTCCTCATCGGTATAGTTGGTGAATCCGACCTGGGCCAGGGCGTTCTTAACGGCATGGCGCCCGGATCTTGCAGTAAGAATGATTTCCATGTCGTCCACACCAACATCCTCAGGATGGATGACCTCATAGGCATCCCTGGATTTCAGAAGACCATCCTGGTGGATACCGGAAGAATGGGCAAACGCGTTATCGCCCACAATCGCCTTGTTGACCTGGACATCAAGGCCCATCAGCGAGCTGACGAGGCGGGATGTTTTCTTGAGTTCGGTGGTCTTGATGCCGGTGGTAGCCTGGTAATAGTCCTTCCTCAGGAAGAGCCCCATGACAACTTCTTCAAGGGCCGCATTACCCGCCCTTTCACCGATGCCGTTGATGGTGCACTCCACCTTGTCGGCGCCGTTCTTGATGGCCGCCAGGGTGTTGGCCGTGGCAAGACCTGTGTCATTATGGCAATGAACGCTTAAGATGACGTCGGGATTGAGGTTCTTGAGCCGTTCATTAATCTTTCTGATCAACTCGCCGAATTCCTCGGGAACCGCATAACCAACCGTATCGGGTATGTTGATCATGGTGGCCCCGGCTTTCACAACCGCTTCAATGGTCTGCCAGAGATACTCGAAATCCGACCTGGAAGCATCCTCGGTGGAATACTGGACATTCGGGCACAAGGACTTGGCGTACTTCACAGCCTCCACGCCCTGTTCCAGAATCTGCTCCCTGGTCTTTCTGAACTTCTTCTGCACATGCACGTCGGATGTGCCGAGAACGATATGAATCAAGGGCTGTTCGGCATGCTTGACGCTGTGGTAAACAGCGTCAATATCGCTTTTTACCGCTCTGGCCAGGGCGGTGATCATCACCTTGTCGCCGACCTTTTTGGCGATCTCCTCCACGGCCTTGAAATCTCCGGCCGACGAAGCCGGGAATCCGGCCTCAATGATGTCCACGTTCAGGTTTTTGAGCTGGTTTGCAATCTCCAGCTTCTCGTAAAGATTCAATTTTGCACCGGGAACCTGCTCGCCGTCCCTCAAAGTTGTATCCAGCACAATTATTTTACGCATGATCTGACAACCTCCGTTTCAATCATGATATTTTCTTTTTATATCTGCGCAGATAGTTCCCCTTTGTTTGCGGGGAAATTTTCTTTATTGGAATTAAAAAACCTCGTCTCCGTGTAAGAGACGAGGTTGATATCCCGCGGTACCACTCTTATTGATTCATAAATAATATGAATCCCCTTTTTTCGATGGCCATCACCATCTATCCCTTTAACGGTGGAACTCCGTCTTACCCTACATTATCGGGCAGAAGCTCATGGACGAGTTCGATGAACCTGAAATTACCGTCTCTCACCTGCCACGGCTCTCTGTGAATTTCGCAATTCATCTACTACTTCCAATCATCGCTTTTCAAACGATATAGTTTGATATTATTTTATGACACCATCCACTATCTTGTCAAGCACTTTTTCCCATACAACCATTATTTTTTCCATTCGTGCCTGCCGGGTGCCCCCGTCCTGAAAGGCCAGGTACCAGGCCGTCAGGCAGTCCGACCTTTTCCGGACATTTGATCCGGAATCTATCTTTTTGCAGGTACGGAATTGCATTTTTCCATAAACAGCCTGATGTTTTCTTCCTCTCTGGCCTCGTCACGGCCCGGCCTTCCCAGGCGGTCGCAGAGGGCCAACAGGCCGATCTCACGAATGGATACCTGGCTTTTCATCTTTTCAATCTCGGCAAAGGGAAGATGATTGATCACAAAGAGCGCCTGCATATGCCATCGGACCAGCGCGGAAACTGCCCGGATGAATGCCTCCTCCTGCCCGCAGGCTTTCAGGAACTCAACCGCCAGCTTCTCTCCTGCCTTGTCATGATCATAGGCCGTGATCCTTCCCTTTCGCAGCCGTGTGGTGACCGCTTTTCCGATGTCATGGAGCAGGGCGGCCCACATGAACGCCCGGGGATTCTCGCTCTTTTCTCTTCGCCTGGCCGCCTGATCCACCACCAGCATGGTATGGTTCCAGACATTGCCTTCGGGGTGGTGAACCGGGGATTGCTCCACATCCTCAAGGCGCTTCAGGTAGACAAAGGGGAAACTCCGCATCTCAGGCCTGTTCCTGGATTCTTCCAAAAACACCGAGGGCTTTTCATCCTTCATCAAATGCTCCTCAATTTGGTTGAAAAATGCCCGCACTTCATCCATGGCTATATATCCTCCCGGGGAAAGGTTTGTGTCAGGCACAAAACAGCGTCGTTATCAGTCCTTGCCGTACATTGGCACCGTGCCTGTCCGGCTTTAGTTATATACCTTTTTGACTCAATCAATACCTCAATGGCTCATCAGGCACCGGCATCATCCAACTGCCGGATGACTTTGCGGAAAACGGTGGGCACGGGCAGCCGCTGCATCTGTTCCGGTGTCTGGAAGCCACCCAGATCCGCCGGAACGCTGAAGTCAATGGGCAAGGTGCCGCAACTTTCGCTTACCTCTATCAATACCGGCTCCAACTCCCAGCGGCGGTGGGTAAACACGTGGCAAACCCGCTTCAATATGCGCTTTTTTTCCAGCATGGGCTCAACCAGTCTCCACTGCTCCTCCCCTATGAGCGGAAAGCCCCAAAGCCCGGCAAGCAGGCCCTCGCCAGGGCGCTTTTCCATCCAGTAACTTCCGCTCCGACAGATGACCAGGACCCGGTATCGCTCGGTAACGGGCTTGGGTCTTCCGGCTTTGACCGGGTATTGCTCAACGGTGTTTCTTTTATATGCCTGGCAGAAGCCGTTTACAGGACATACCGGGCAATCGGGTTTCCTGGGCGTGCATACCAGGGCACCAAGTTCCATCATGGCCTGGTTGAATACTCCCGGATCCCCCTTAAGAAGCGACATCACCTTTTCTTCAAAGGCCGGCCTGGATTTTGCCTGCCCGACATCCTGTTCCATCAGGAACAGGCGGGACAGAACCCGCATGACGTTCCCGTCCACTGCCGGAGCCGGTATGCCAAAGGCAATGCTCAGGACCGCGCCTGCGGTATAGGCACCGATTCCGGGGATTTTCCGCAAGGCAGCCGGATCAACGGGAAAATGCCCGCCATGCTGCTCCATAATATACCTGGCGCCTCTGTGCAGGTTCTCTGCGCGCTTGTAATAGCCCAATCCCTGCCACAGGGCAAGAACCTCCTCCAGGCTTGCCCGGGCCAGGGCCTCAACACTCGGAAAACGCTTCATAAAGCGCTCATAATAGGGAATAACCGTATCCACCTGGGTTTGCTGCAGCATGATCTCGGAAACCCAGATGCTGTACGGATCCCGGGTATGACGCCAGGGCATGTCCCGCATATTCTCCGAAAACCATGAGCACAGCCGATCTGCAAAATCCATATGGTATACCGCCTTGCCGTTCATTCTTTTCGGATTATACCCAAAGAGCCGTTCCCAAGGCAAATCAAATACTGGAAACCCAAACGCCAGATCTCCGGCTTTCCGCCGGCACAAGGTAGCCGTAACCAATATACAGGGATCCTCATATGTTGGTTTAGGGAAAAATTTTTAACCCCGGCTAAAACCGGACAAAAAGGGGTCATTCCAATGAAGCAGAAGACAGATTCACTCATCAGTCCGGGACATATCATGCCCCTCAGTTTTCTGCCCACCGGGAGGAAAGCAAGGGTGAAGGCTCTGATGTCCAACGGCATTTCCAGGCGAAGGATGCTGGATCTTGGCCTGATATCGGATACGATCATCGAAGCGCTTCAAAAAAGCCCGTCCGGCGACCCCGTGGCTTACCTTATCCGGGGAGCCGTTATTGCGCTCCGTTCCGAAGAGGCATCACAAATCATCGTAGAAGCTGTATAAAACCACGACTCATGAACGCATAAGGAGGGCAAGGCAAGATGGGTCTTTCAAACCAATCCACCGGGTGCTGCGTTCTTTCTGATGCACTGCATGTGGAACGTGTGTCACCCGGACAGAAAGTCATCGCACTGGCGGGTAATCCTAATGTGGGAAAAAGCACTGTGTTCAACAGCCTGACCGGTATGCGGCAGCATACCGGCAACTGGCCTGGAAAAACCGTCACTATCGCCCAGGGAAACTTCACCCACGGAGACACCCAGTTCATCCTCGTGGATATTCCGGGTACCTATTCCCTGATGGCTAACTCGGTGGAAGAAGAAGTAGCCCGTGATTTTATCTGCTTCGGGAATCCGGATGCCGTTATCGTGGTCGCGGACGCCACCTGTCTTGAGCGCAACCTGAACCTGATCCTGCAGACCCTGGAGGCTACCTCCAATGTGGTGGTCTGTGTCAATCTCATGGATGAGGCACGTCGCAAAAAGATACGCATCGATCTGGAGGAACTGTCGCACCAGTTGGGTGTACCGGTGGCAGGAACCAGCGCCAGGAACGGAAAGGGATTGGACATACTCATGGACGAGGTTTGGAAAGTTACATCCGCAAAAACCGATGGTTCCCCGCTGGTCATTCAATACCCTGAAGTCATTGAGTCGGCGGTAAGTTTTCTGGAACCTGCGCTGAAGGGTGTCGTCAAGGGCGGGCTGAATCCGCGGTGGGTGGCGTTACGGCTTCTGGAAGACGACGAGAGGTTGCTGAAGGCCATCAATAACTATCTGGGCTATGACCTGATGCGCTTCGAAGCCATTGCCGATGGTTTCCGGAAAGCTAAAGAAACCCTCGATGCCGCAGGGATTCAACCGGACCTTTACAAAGACATGATCGTTTCAGGGATTGTCCGCAAGGCTGAGGCGATCAGCCGCCGGGTGGTAACCGTTGAAAAGCCCGGCTACAATATGCGGGACCAGCGCATTGACAGGATACTCACATCCCGGATCTATGGTATTCCCATCATGATCGGGCTTTTGGGCATCATCTTCTGGATAACCATCACCGGGGCCAATTACCCATCCTCGGTTCTGGCAGACGGCCTGTTCTGGGTGGAGGAGCAACTGACGGACTTATTTATGGCCATCGGCGCCCCGGCCTGGCTGCATGGCCTTTTGGTAGCCGGCATGTACAGGACCCTGGCCTGGGTGGTCTCGGTGATGCTGCCGCCCATGGCCATCTTCTTCCCGCTGTTCACGCTCCTTGAGGATTTGGGGTACCTGCCCAGGGTCGCTTTCAACCTGGACAATTTTTTCAAGAAGGCCTGCGCCCACGGCAAACAGGCCCTCACCATGTGCATGGGCTTTGGATGCAACGCAGCGGGCGTTGTGGGATGCCGGATCATTGATTCCCCAAGAGAAAGGCTTGTAGCCACCATTACCAATAATTTTGTTCCCTGCAACGGGCGGTTTCCCACCCTCATCGCGATTATCACCATGTTCTTTGCCGGCATGCTGAGCGGGCCTTTCCAAAGCATCGTCTCCACGCTGATACTGACCGGGGTGATAATACTAGGTATTATAATGACCCTAGTGATCTCCAGGCTGCTTTCCAGGACCATCCTTAAAGGGCTTCCCTCCTCCTTCACGCTGGAACTTCCACCATACAGGAAGCCCCAGGCGGGAAGAATCATCGTCCGTTCCATCTTAGACAGGACCCTGTTTGTGCTGGGAAGGGCCGTCATGGTGGCTGCTCCGGCAGGCCTGATCATATGGGCAATGGCCAATATTCACGCGGGAGGCATGAGCCTTCTTTCCCACTCGGCCAACTTCCTGGATCCCTTCGCCAGGCTGTTCGGCATGGACGGCTACATCCTGATGGCCTTCATCCTGGGGTTCCCGGCCAATGAGATCGTCATCCCCATCCTCATTATGAGCTACATGGCCGAAGGAAGCATGATGGAATTTGAAAGCCTCATCCAGTTGCGGGAACTATTGGTGGCCAACGGCTGGACCTGGCTCACAGCCATATGCGTGATGCTGTTTTCCCTGATGCACTGGCCCTGCAGCACCACCTGCCTGACCATCAGGAAGGAAACCCAAAGCTGGAAATGGACGCTGGTTTCCATTCTCGTTCCCACTCTGACCGGACTTTGTGTGTGTTTCGTTGTGGCCAACGGCGCACGGCTTCTGGGTCTTGCCTGATTTTAGCACTTTCGGGCCACGATCCTGGAAAATTTTGTTCAGGATCGTTTTTTCATTCCCCCAAGGAAATTCAATTTCATCCCGAATGATGCAAAATATTTGCCGAATCAACAGGAGAAGCTAAGAATAAGGCGATGTGTTGGCAGTTTTCGCCGTTTATCGCCAATTTTTAGGCTGAAAGGAGGTAATGGTTTTGTTTAAATGGGTGGTCGCCTTTTTTGTTTTAGCCATCATATCCGCCTTGTTCGGATTTGGTCTTATCGCCAACCTGACTTTCGGAATCGCCAAGATACTGTTTTATGTTTTCCTTGTGCTTGGCGTGCTTAGCCTCATTTTCGGAAACCGCATGTTCAGCACCAGAGATGACCGTGGTGAAACGGATGAGATGCGTGAAATGCGTGAATAACACTGTTTTCGGAGGTGCTGACAGTGGCAAAGAATAAATATAAGGAAAAGCATATGGCCATGCCCATAGAAAAACATGATACCGCCGCATGGGCCAATATTGAGAGGAAAAAGCCGGAATCAGGCGTGACAGAGCCCAGTGAATTCCAGGTCAGAAACGCCAAGGACTACGTGGATGCCAACCAGAAGTAAATAATCCCCCTTTTGATTCTTGACCAGGGAGGGTGCCTCAAGGTTGATTGAGGCACCCTCCATATTTACTGAAGATAGACTAATGGCCCGGCTTCGGCCGAATGCCGAAACCAGGCCATTTACAGTTTGCCTGCTTCGATTTACCCCCTGTCAGCTTGGCTAGCACAGTTTTACCGAAACAGTGCGTTCATTATCCGGTCTATTGCTCAGAACTGCCCGCAGTCACGCCGACCAGGCGTTTGTAATTCTCCAGGCGCTCCTTCGCATGTTGTTCGGAAACCTCGAACATCTGCTGGGCAATGTCCGGGAACACATTGAACAGCGCTTCATAACGCAGTTCGCCATGGAGGAAGTCCTGGTAAGGGATCTTGGGATCCTTGGAGTCAAGCTGGAACGGGTTCTTACCCTGCTCCTTGAGGGCCGGGTTATACCGGTAAAGATGCCAGTACCCGGATTCCACAGCCAGTTTTTCTTCCTCAATACTGCTGCCCATGCCCTTCCTGATACCGTGGCTGACACAGGGCGAATAAGCGATGATCAGCGACGGTCCGGGGTAGCTCTCGGCCTCGGTGATGGCCCGGATGGTCTGGTTCATATCGGCGCCCATGGCGATCTGGGCCACATAGACATAGCCATAGCTCATGGCCATCATGCCCAGATCTTTCTTGCGGACCTTCTTGCCGCCTGCGGCAAATTTTGCCACGGCAGAAGCGGGCGTCGCCTTGGAGGATTGTCCGCCGGTGTTGGAGTAGATCTCGGTATCCATCACGAACAGGTTGACGTCATCCCCCATGGCAAGGACATGGTCCAGGCCGCCGAACCCGATGTCGTAGGCCCAGCCGTCCCCTCCGATGATCCAGAAGGATCGCTTGACCAGGAAATCCTTTCGCTCCATGATCTGCCGTAACAGATCGCTCTTTTTCCATTTATCCTTGATGGCATCCAGAACAGCCCTGGAAGCCGCTTTTGAGGCTTCGCCATCGTCTTTTGCCTCAAGCCATCTGCTGAAGGCCTCCTTAACATCCTCCGGCAGATCGGTCTTCAGGGCTTCCTGCATCAACTCTGCCAGCTTCTCACGGATCTGCCTGACGCCAAGATACATGCCGTAGCCATACTCGGCGTTGTCCTCAAACAGGGAGTTGGCCCAGGCCGGACCCTTGCCCTCCGCATTGGTGGTATAGGCAATGGAAGGAGCGCTGGCTCCCCAGATGGATGAGCAGCCGGTGGCATTGGCGATCATCATCCTGTCTCCGAAAAGCTGCGTCAACAGGCGGATATAGGGCGTTTCGCCGCAACCGGGGCATGCGCCGTTGAATTCCAGCAACGGCCTTAAGAACTGGCTGCCTTTCACGGTCCTGGGGTTCATCACGTTCTCCTTGGCCCTCACCGTCATGGCAAACTCCCAGTTCTCCGCCTGGGCGAGGATCTGTTCCTCCGCCGGCTTCATGATAAGCGCCTTTTCCTTGGCCGGGCAGACATTGGCGCAGTTGGAGCATCCCGTGCAGTCCAGCGGGGCCACCTGGATGCGGTACTGGTAGCTTTCAAGGCCTTTCCCGGTGGCCTGCTTGGTCAGGAAGCTTTCCGGCGCCCGTTTCTTTTCCTCCTCGTCCAAAAGGAACGGACGGATGGTGGCATGGGGGCACACATAGGAGCATTGGTTGCACTGGATGCAGTTATCGATCTGCCATTCAGGGATCATCACGGCTATGCCGCGCTTTTCATAGGCCGTGGTTCCCGACGGCCAGGAACCGTCCTCCATGCCCTTGAAGGCGCTGACGGGCAGCTCGTCGCCTTCCATCCTGGACATAACCTTGTGGACCCGCTTGATGAATTCGGGCTCATCCTTGACGGGCTGTTGCTCATCTTCGGCATCTTTCCAGGACTCGGGAACCTCCACTTCAACAAGCCTTTCAATGCCCATATCCACTGCCTTTTTATTCATGTCCACGATCTTCTGGCCCTTTTTGCCGTACATTTTTTCGATCATATCCTTCAGGTACCTGACCGCGTCCTCCACGGGAATGATATTGGCCAGTTTGAAGAAGGCCGCCTGCATGATCATGTTGATCCTGTTGCCCAGGCCGATTTCACCCGCAATGCTGATGGCGTCGACGATATAGAACCTGATTTTCTCCCTGGCGATAAAGCGCTTCAGGTACGCCGGCAGCTCCTTGTCAAGCTCCTCCGGCGTCCAGGGGCAGTTCAGCACGAAGGTGCCGCCCGGCTTCAGGCCTTTCAGGATGTCATAATTATAAATAAAGGATTTATTATGGCAGGCGATATAATCGGCTCTGTAAACCAGATAGGGTGATCGCAGCGGTTTGGGCCCGAACCTTAAGTGGGAGACCGTGGTTCCGCCTGATTTCTTGCTGTCATAGGAGAAATAAGCCTGAACATACAGGTTGGTATTGTCCCCGATAATCTTGATGGCGCTCTTGTTGGCCCCCACCGTTCCGTCCGAACCCAGGCCGTAGAATTTGCAGCTGATGGTACCCGCAGGTGTGGTCTCTATCGGTTCGCCCTCAGGCAGGGATGTTCCTGTCACATCATCTACGATGCCGATGGTGAAATGATCCTTGGGTATCTTCTGCTTGAGGTTTTCAAACACGGCCAGGATTTGCGAGGGCCTTGTGTCCTTGGATCCCAGTCCGTAGCGCCCGCCAACGATAAGGGGCTTTGCGCCCTTATCGTAGAACACTTTGACCACATCCAGATAGAGGGGCTCTCCGGTTGCGCCAGGTTCCTTGGTCCTGTCGAGGACGGCGATGCGTTTGACGGTTCTGGGCAGCACATCAAAGAAGTGCTTTGCAGAGAAGGGCCGGTACAGGCGGACCTTGATGAGGCCTACCTTTTCGCCCCGGTTCATCAGGTAATCCACCGTCTCCTCAATGGTGTCGCAAACCGAGCCCATGGCCACGATCACGTATTCGGCATCCCTGGCGCCGTAATAGTCGAAAGGCCTGTATAGCCGCCCGGTAATGCTGTGGATATCCTGCATCACCTTGTCCACGATTTTGGGCACCTGATCAAAGAACCGGTTCTGGACTTCCCGGCCCTGGAAGTAGATGTCCGGGTTCTGGGCCGTTCCCCTGATCTTGGGATGCTCAGGGTTCAGCGCGCTTTCCCTGAAGGCTTTGATGGCATCATAGTCCAGGATCCGCTCCAGATCCTCGTAATCGATGACACTGATCTTCTGGTACTCATGGGAGGTCCTGAAACCGTCAAAGAAGTGAATGAAGGGAAGCCTGCACTTGATGGCGGCCAGATGGGCCACGCAGGCCAGGTCCATAACCTCCTGGACGTTGGAGGACACCAGCATGGGCGCGCCGGTCTGGCGACAGGCCATCACATCCTGGTGGTCACCAAAGATGGACAGGGCATGGGTCGCAATGGCCCTGGCCGATACATGCAATACACCGGGCAGGAGCTCTCCGACCATCTTGTAGATGTTGGGTATCATCAAAAGAAGTCCCTGGGAGGCCGTATAGGTGGTGGTGAGGGAGCCTGCGGCAAGGGAGCCGTGCATGGCACCGGCAGCGCCGGCCTCCGACTGCATCTCCACCACTTTCACAGGTTGTCCGAACAGGTTCTTCTTCCCATGGGCCGACCATTCATCAACGGTTTCCGCCATGGGAGACGAGGGAGTTATGGGATAGATGGCCGCTACCTCAGTAAAAGCATAGGATGCATAGGCAGCAGCCTGGTTGCCGTCCATGGTTTCCAGTCTTGCCATATGTCAAGTCTCCTTTGTGTTTTGGGTAGTTTGATACAACATACTATTATTGCTATAATTGATACCAATATTCACAAATGGGCGTCGGCGAAACTTTTTCTGCATAAATTCGGCCAAAACCATTGCCTCAGATATATTAGTATGTTAATATACAAAGGAAGGCTTCTTTACCCTGGAAATGCCTCCGCATCATATGGCAGCGCGTACAGGATTGCTGCAGGAATGGAGAATTGTGTATGAAGCTGACTTTGAGATGGTTTGGTACCGGTTATGACAGCGTTACGCTGGAACAGATCAGACAAATCCCCGGAGTAAAGGGCGTCATCACAACCCTGTACGATGTTCCGGCAGGAGATGAGTGGCCCCTTGAGCGCATACAGGCACTGAAAGAGGAAGTGGAATCTTACGGATTGAAAATTCTGGGCATCGAAAGCGTTAACGTCCATGATGCCATCAAGGCTGGGCTTCCCGAAAGGGACCGGTACATAGAAAACTACATCAAAACCCTGGAAAGGCTCGCAGCCTGTGATATCCGGCTTGTATGCTACAATTTCATGCCGGTATTTGACTGGGTAAGATCCGATCTGGCCAAGCCCCGCGAGGATGGAACCACCGTCCTGTCCTATGAGCAGTCGGTCATAGACAGGATCGAGCCAACGCGGATATTCAGCAGGATGGACTCGGGATCCAACGGATTCATCCTCCCCGGCTGGGAGCCTGAGCGATTGGCCGATATCCGCAAACTGTTCGAACTATACAGCGATGTGGACGATCAGAAGCTCTTTGAGCATATGGTATACTTCCTGAAAGCCGTCATGCCCACCTGCGAAAAATACGACATCATGATGGCTGTCCATCCCGATGATCCGGCGTGGCCCGTATTTGGGCTTCCCAGAATCGTCACCAACCTGGAAAACCTGAACAAGCTTTTTGATGCCGTTGGCAGCCCCTGCAACGGCGTAACCCTCTGCACCGGATCCCTTGGCTCCAATCCGGAGAACAATATTCCCGAAATCATCCGATCGCTCAAGGGAAGGATTTTCTTCGCCCATGTCAGGAATCTCAAACATCAGGGGCCACGCAGCTTCGATGAGGCGGCACATCTGTCGGAAGACGGCTCCCTGGACATGTTTGAGATCATGAAAGCATTCTATGACATCGGTTTTGATGGTCCTTTCCGTCCTGATCACGGAAGAGCCATCTGGGGCGAAAAAGCCATGCCGGGATACGGGCTTTTCGACAGGGCTTTGGGTGCGACATATCTGAACGGTCTTTGGGAAGCCATCTCAAAGATGGATAGGCTCAGCAGGGCTTCCTTCCCGGGTAACAGGTAAGGCATGCTTTCTCCCTGCACCTGGAATTGGTTCAGCCCGGACTAAAAAGATATAGTATAATTATTACTGACATGTTACTATATTAGTGAACATTCGACCAATTCTTACGAGCGAGGAGATTTGCCATGATATCTGATCGGGCCCTGTTGCAAAAGCACTCATCCTTTAATATTGGGGACGGCGTCTATTACAGTCTCCGCAAGAACATTATCACCCTCAACCTGAAGCCGGGTGAGCCTCTGAACATCAAAACGATCTCAGAAAAGCTCAACGTGAGCAGGACTCCCGTGAGGGACGCGCTGATCAAGCTGGCCAAGGAGGGTTTGGTGGATGTTGTTCCCCAAAAAGGTACCAGTGTTTCGAAGATTGATCTCAAGCGCGTTGAAGAAGAAAGGTTTTTGAGGGAAAGCCTGGAGCTACGGGCTATTGAGATGTTCATGGGCATCAAGAAGGAGAGCGATATTGTCCGCCTGCAGAGCATCCTGGACATGCAGAAGGAATGCGTCATAAACAACGATCTGATCGCACTCCAGGAATATGACGACGAGTTCCACAAGGTCTTCTTCACCACCACTGAGAAGAACACCTGTTGGGAGATCATTCAAAGCATGTCCGGTCATTACAGGCGCATACGACTGATATCCCTTTGGGAGAGACCCATTATCACGAAGGTCATTGATGAACACAAAAAGATTCTGGACAGCATTGTCAAGGGCGATGTGCAGGAGGCAATTTCCTTATTTAAAGACCATTCCTCAAGGATCATCGTTGAGGAGAAGGAACTGATGCAGAAATATCCTGAGTACTTCAGGCTGCAGTCCGAAGATAATTTCCTTATCAAGGATTTCCTGAGCATGATGTAACGGAGATGAGGGCTTTGAAACTGTGTGACTCCGAACTGAAAAACCGGCCTGTCTGGCAGAAGGCAGGCTATGTTTTGCCTGCCTTTGATCGTGAAAAAATCAGGAAAGCCACAATCGATGAACCCATATGGGTTCATTTTGGTGCAGGCAACATTTTCAGGGCTTTTCCGGCCGTACTGCAGCAACAGCTTTTGGATGCCGGCTTAAGCCGGAAGGGGATCATCGTCTGCGAGGGATATGATTACGAAATCATCCGGCGTTTGTACAAACCCTACGATGATCTGAGCCTCCTTGTGGTGCTGAAGCCCGACGGACGGATCGAAAAGCGGGTGGTCGCCAGCGTGACAGAATCGCTGGTGGCGGACACAGACGCCGCATCCGACTGGCAAAGACTGAAGGAAATCTTCCGTAAGCCATCCCTCCAGATGGCCAGCTTTACCATTACCGAAAAGGGCTATAGTGTATCCGATCCACAAGGCCGGTATTATCCCGAAGTTCTGGAGGACTTCAGCGCAGGACCCGCATCCCCTGTCAGCTTCATGGGCAAGATTGCTTCCCTGTGTTACGAAAGATATAAGGCCGGCGAACTGCCGTTGTCCTGGGTCAGCATGGACAATTGCTCCCATAATGGCGAAAAGCTTTACCATGCCATAAGCACCTTTGCCCGTGAATGGGCGAATCGCGGCCTGGTGGAACCCGGCTTTCCCGAATACGTGGATGACCCCGGAAAGGCAGCCTTCCCCTGGAGCATGATCGACAAGATCACGCCGCGCCCTGATGAAAATATCAAGAACCAGCTGGAAAAGGAAGGCTTTGAGAGCACCGAGATCATCTGCACCGACAAAAAGACCTACGCGGCTCCCTTCGTGAATGCGGAGGAGCCCCAGTACCTCGTCATTGAGGATATCTTCCCCAACGGACGGCCGCCCCTGGAAAAGGCCGGTGTCATCTTCACCGACCGGGATACGGTAAACCGGGTGGAAAAGATGAAGGTCTGTACCTGCCTGAATCCGCTCCATACCGCCCTGGCCATATTCGGCTGCCTGCTTGGCTATACCTCCATTTCTGCGGAGATGGCGGATCCAAGGCTAAAAAGGCTGGTGGAAAGGATTGGCTACGACGAGGGCCTGCCGGTGGTAGTGGATCCGGGCATCATCAATCCCGGCGAGTTCCTGCGGGAAGTCATCCAGATTCGGCTGCCCAACCGCTTTGTCCCCGATACGCCGCAGCGTATCGCCACCGACACTTCCCAGAAACTGCCCATCCGCTTCGGCGAAACCCTCAAGGCCTATATGCAGTCCGGCGAGGGTGCTTCCCACCTCACCTATATTCCCCTGGTCTTTGCCGGATGGTGCCGTTACCTGATGGGAATCGACGATAGCGGCCGGACCTTTGAGCCAAGCCCTGATCCGCTTCTGGATCAGGTGAAGCAGCACCTGGAAGGCATTGCCCTGGGCGCAACGGGTCCTTTTGAGGACCGGCTGCGTCCCATCCTGAACGATCCAAAACTTTTCGGCGTCAGCCTTTATGACGCCGGCCTGGCGGATAAGGTCCTGCAGTATTTTGCCCGCATGGTTTCCGGGCCGGGAGCAGTAGCCGCGTTGCTGTCCGAACTGTTTGACGCATGATACCGGTTTATATGAGTCATTCCTGTGCGCATCGCATTCGGGAAAATCCTTATTATCCCCGGTTTCTGGCACTTCTATTCCTGTGAGATTTGGAGGGGTTGGCATGTCCCGGTTTATCCATGAAGATTTCCTTCTGCAGAACGAAACGGCCAGGATTCTCTACCACGAATACGCAGCGCATCTTCCCATCATCGATTACCATTGCCACCTGGATCCCGGAGAGATCGCCCGGGACAAACGTTTCCGCAATATCACCGAGGTCTGGCTCGGCGGAGATCATTACAAATGGCGGGCCATGCGCACCAATGGCGTTGAGGAAAACGCCGTTACCGGAAACGCTCCGGACAAGGAGAAGTTCCTCAAATGGGCGGAAACCGTGCCTTACCTTATCGGCAATCCCCTCTATCACTGGACCCATCTGGAACTCAAGCGCTATTTCGATATCGACCTGCTTCTCGGTCCTGACACCGCCGAGGCCATCTGGGAACACTGCAATAAAAGGCTCAGTGAGCCGGATTTCTCCGCGCGCGGTATCATCAGAAAATCCCGCGTTGAAGTCATCTGCACCACCGATGACCCTGTGGATACCCTGGAATACCACAAGCAGCTCCAATTCGATCCGACCTTTGATGCCAAGGTGCTACCTACCTTCAGGCCGGACCGGGCTGTGAACATTGAAAAGCCGGATTTCAGGGACTACGTGCAGTTGCTTTCGGCGGCATCCGGCATACCGATTCGTTCCTTTGAAGACTTTCTGGCTGCCCTGGAAAGCCGGATCGTCTACTTCCACGAAAACGGGTGCAGGCTGTCGGACCACGGCCTGGAACCCCCTGTATTCATTCCGGGAACCGAGAAGGAAGCCGCAACGGTTTTCCGGAAGGCCTTGGCAGGCGAGGAACTGACCGGGCATGAGATTGCCCTGTTCAAGACAAGGATCATGCTCTTTCTGGGCAGGCAATATGCCGAGTGGGGATGGGTCATGCAGCTCCATATCGGTACCCAGCGCGACAACAACACCCGGATGTTCGAAAAGCTGGGCCCGAACACCGGGTATGACATGATGTCGGATGATATCTATTCACGACCCCTGGCCAGGTACATGGACGCCCTGGACAGAAACGGCCTTCTGCCGAAGACCATCCTCTATGTCATCAACCCGAGGGATAACGAGATGATAACCACCCTGGCAGGATGTTTCCAGGGGGATGGCATACCGGGCAAAATTCAGTTTGGATCGGGCTGGTGGTTCAATGATCAGAAGGACGGCTTGGTACGCCAGATGACCGCGCTGGCCAGTATGGGACTGTTAAGCCGTTTTGTGGGCATGCTCACCGATTCAAGAAGCTTCCTTTCCTACACCAGGCATGAATATTTCAGGAGAATCCTCTGTAACCTCCTGGGAACCTGGGTAGAAAACGGAGAGGCCCCCAACGATATGACGCTGCTGGGAAGAATGGTACAGGATATTTCCTACTACAACGCCAGGCGCTATTTTCAGCTATAAGGCTTCTGAAGGCATCATTATACTGTGATGGCCTTTATCAGCAGAAAGCAGCCCAAAACAGCCAAAAACCCCAGATTGATTTTTACCGGCGGTTGCTGTATAATCGCTTTGTCGGGATTTTAGCTCAGCTGGGAGAGCACTACACTCACATTGTAGGGGTCACTGGTTCGAGTCCAGTAAGTCCCACCATAAGCTAACCCCTCCGGAACACCTGTTCCGGAGGGGTTAGCTCTGCTTTTAGCCCCTTTTTCGCATCTTCGTCCAAAAGACCGGACTTTTTCCTATTCCATTTTAAACTTGCTGATGGAATCGTTCAGTACCCTGGCAACTGTTTCAAGCTGCTCCGCATACCTGGACAGCTGCTCGATAGCCGAAAGCTGTTCCTGTGAGGATGCGGTCACCTCCTGGGTGGAAGCGGCGATCTGCTGGGATACCGAGGAAATATTTTGAATGGCCAGCAGCACGTCCGTTTTGTAGAGGTTCATGTCGGTAATTCCGTTGAGGATCTGCTCAACCTTGGCGGCAAGCTGATCCATGGAGGCCGATATCCTGTTGAACGTTTCCGTGGTATCGCTGACCGCTTTATTCTGGGAACTGATAGTTTCGTTGGCCGAGAGGGCTCTTTTAGCCAACTGAGCTGTTTGACTGCGATTGCTTTCGATAATCCTGGCGATCTCGCCGGTAGCGGTTACCGATTGCTCAGCCAGTTTCCGGATCTCATCGGCAACAACTGCGAATCCTCTTCCCGATTCTCCGGCCCTTGCCGCTTCAATGGCAGCGTTAAGGGCAAGCAGGTTTGTCTGGTCCGCAATCTGATCAATCACCGCGATGATCTTGCCGATGGATTGTGAGTTCTTATCCAGCACCTGGATATCCGATATGATCGCCTGTCCGATTTCTGTGGTCTCCTTCGAGGCGTTTTCGAGATTTTCCACGGCAGCCAGTCCCTGTTTTGTCAGGCGAATGGTTTCCGAAGTGAAAGTGCCGATTTCATTGGCATATCCCGAAACAGCGTTGATCCTTTCTTCGAGATCCCCCATTTTCTTATTGCACTGTTCCGCATCCCCGGCCTGATCCGCAGCTCCGGCAGCAATCTCCTCCACGGCCTTGGCAACCTCCCGGGACACAACAGCCGCTTCCCTGGAAGTGTCGGCTATGGTCTGGGCGGACGCATTCACCTGTGAGGCCGATTCGGTGACATTCCCGATCATGTGCCTCATATTCTCTATCACGACATTGAATGCCTTGGCCAGGGTGCCAAACTCATTCCTGCGCCCGCCGTTAAACCTTACGGTCAGATCACCCTCGGAGACTTGCCTGGATACCTGCAAGACATGGCTCACAGCCCGGCTTATCCCTATTGCCATCAGGAGGCCGACGGCAACAGCGAAAGCCGAAACCAGGACGGTCAGAATCAGGGTGATCTGGCGGATGTCCGCCGCCCTGGCTGAGAAATTCGACGTGGGTATCAGGCCGACCAGGTTATATCCGGTTTCTCCAATGGTACTGTATACGGTAAGATACTCGCCGTTCTTGTATGCAGTGACTTCGGAACCCTTTCCGGCTTCATTGGCAACAATATCAGCATAAAGGGCAGTGTTGACCACCTGGTTCTCCGGGACGGAGGTGTCCATAACCTCGCTGGCACCGTCTTTCATCATATAGGCTATATCCCGGCCGTCCGGACTGATGAGATGCAGTTCGCTGCCGTCTCCCAGCTGGACGTCCATGAGCGCATTGGAAACCAGGTTGGTTTTCACGGTAATAACAAGGATTCCCTGTATCTCAGAGGTATAGGGATTCTTGATGAGCCTTGCCAGCGCCATGGCATAGGATGCCATGTCGGGCACCTGGCCCTCAAGTTCATAAAGGGATCCGACCCAGAAGGCATAACCGTCCTTCTCCTTTGCCAGGCTGAACAGTTGCCCATCCTTTATGTTTTCCAGGGCTGCCTTTTCCACCTTCCTGAAGGAGGCCGATACAGGTTTTTTCCCTTCCAGCAGGAGAATGATGTCATCGATCAGCGCATTCTCCAGCTTGATGCTTGACATGAATTCAGTCAGGTTCATCTGGAGATTGGCATCGTCCTCCTTGGCGGTGACATACTTTATGAAATTGGTATTCATGATAATCTGGTTGCAATCGGCTTCCACGCCCGAATAGGAAAGCTGCAGGTATTTTCCGACCTGCTCAATGATTTGAAAGGTGGATTCCTCGGCAGTCTGCCTGATGGACTTAAAAGCCCGGTTATACGAAAACAAGCCCAGGAAAACAATGGGAATAATCATGAACAGCACTGCCGCAAGCAACCGGGTCCGTATGCTGTAAAACCATTGCGACATGCCGCCTCCGGTCTTGAAATATTTCTTGAGTTCCCTGAAAACGTTCATCATCCGTCAACCTACTTTCTGTATACATAGTGAGCGGGCTTTAGATGCCTGATCCTATTTACCAACTCCTGACCAGGTTGAATCAAAAAATTAGGAATTCTCGCGGATAATCTGTCAAAAAATAGTATACCCAGGAACGTTCCCCATATGGGCTTCCCGGGTATAATGGCTGTATAAAACCTTTTTCGGTTTTCCTGGGCTAGATGAACAACAACAGGCTGACAGCCATGACGAGCATGCCTGCCACCAGGCCATAAATGGACAGATGGGCCTCGCCGTATTCGCGTGCCGTTGGCAGCAGTTCGTCCAGAGAAATAAAGACCATGATGCCTGCAACGCCGGCGAAAAGAATTCCGTAAACCGCATCATTGAAGAACCGATACAGGATCAGGTAGCCGATGATGGCACCCAGGGGTTCCGACAGGCCTGACAGGAACGAGAGGGAAAAAGCTTTTTTTCTGCTGCCCGTTGCATAGTAGACAGGCACGGAAACCGCTATTCCCTCGGGAATATTATGGATGGCTATGGCCACCGCTATCGCAACGCCGAGCGTGGGATCCTTGACGGCGGAGGTAAAGGTGGCAAGGCCTTCGGGAAAATTGTGAATGGCAATGGCCAGCGCCGTAAACAGCCCCATCCGCATCAGGACACCCTGGCATTTGGCCGCCTCAGGCGAGTTGATGTCCTCGATCATGCGGCATTCGTGAGGATTTTCAGTGGACGGAACCAGTTTGTCAATCAGCCCGATCAAAAGCATTCCGCCAAAGAATGCCGCCACGGTTATCCATGACCCCGTTTTCTCCCCATACACCCTGATCAGGGAATCCTTGGCCTTGAAAAAGATTTCTATCATGGACACATAGATCATGACGCCGGCCGAAAAACCCAATGCCACCGAAAGGAACCGGGTATTCGTCTTTTTGGCAAAGAAGGCCAGTGCGCTTCCGATTCCTGTGGACAAACCCGCAAGCAGCGTCAGACCAAAAGCGTACAGCAGGTTTTCAAAGTTGAGATCCATGGACATCCCCCTTTCACCACGGAGCATCAGTCGCCCCAAACACGCATGCAATTATCTGAAACATCGCAGCAGGGTCGATTCCCTGCGTTTGGAAACGTTTTTCGGGAAGCCCTGCCGGTAATCATTGCTCTTTTGTCCGCTCAAACGACCGAGTATTTTTCAAGCAGCTTATTCTTGGTATCCCACAGGGGTTTGGACAGGTCCACATAGTACTCATGAGGATTCTCGAAGCGCTTCACTTCATCCCAAAGACTATCAATCTGCTCCATGCAGTATTGCCGGATAGCTTTGAGCGGCGGGCTCTGGTAGACGCACTCGCCGTTTATGAAGATAGGCTCCAGTAGTTTCCTGGCCCGGAAATTCACCAGGGTCTTGCGCTTCCAGGTATAGTCGGGGTCGAAAATCTCGTAAGGCCGTGTATCATCAATGACCTCGTCATGGTGGGTCAGAACATCGGCCAGGGCCTTGCCGCTTTCCCTGTCGTAAAGCCGCCAGACCTGCTTGAAACCGGGATTGGTTATCTTGCCCACATTCTCGCTCAGCTTGATCTTGGGGATGATTTTGTCCCCTTCGATGATGGCGGCCAGTTTGTAAACCCCGCCGAATACCGGCTCCGAGCGTGATGTGATCAGGCGTTCGCCGACGCCGAACATATCCACCCTCGCTCCCTGGATCAGGATGTCACGGATGATATACTCATCCAGCGAGTTTGAGGCCATGATCCTGCAATCCGGGAAACCGGCTTCATCCAGCATTTTCCTGGCTACATTGGACAGGTAGGTGATATCGCCCGAATCAATCCGAATGGCCTTCGGCCTGTAGCCCATGGGCACAACCACCTCGTTGAAGGTGCGGATGGCATTGGGGACCCCTGATTTCAGGACATTGTAGGTATCCACCAGCAGGACGCAGTTATCCGGATAGGCCCTGGCATAGGCCTTGAAAGCCTCCAGCTCGGAATCGAACATCTGGATCCAACTGTGGGCCATGGTCCCCATGGCGGGAATATTGAATTCCCTCTCGCAGATGGTGCAGGAAGTTCCGATGCATCCGCCGATATAGGCAGCCCGGGCTCCATAGATGGCCCCGTCGTAGCCCTGGGCCCTCCTGGAGCCGAACTCAACCACCGGACGTCCCTTGGCGGCGCGCACGATGCGGTTGGCCTTGGTGGCAATCAGCGACTGGTGGTTGATGGTCAAAAGGATCATGGTTTCAATGAGCTGTGCCTGAATAACCGGCCCCCTGACCACCACGATGGGCTCGTTGGGAAATATGGGCGTACCTTCCGGGATTGCCCATACATCACAGGAGAAACGGAAGTTCTTCAGATAGTCCAGGAAGGCTTCGTCGCACCCCTTCTGGCGAAGAAAGGCGATATCCTCATCCTTGAACTCAAGGTTTTTCAGATACTCGATCAGCTGCTCCACGCCGGCCATTATGGCAAAACCACCGTTATCCGGCACTTTTCTGAAAAACATATCGAATATGGCCGTCCGTTCCCCGAGGCCATTCTTCAGATAGCCGTTTCCCATACTGAGTTCGTAAAAGTCAGTCAGCATTGTCAGGTTTTTTCCTTCCATGATTTGCGCCTCTTTCTGTCAGATTTCAGTTTTTGATAAGTATTTCAGCGACACCGGCCGATATCCTGCCGGCCATACACGTCAACCGGGATATTGGTTCAGCCGCTCCCTCTCTCCCAGTCTTCAGCATTCAGAATTCCCCGGTACATATAGAGCTTGGACGGCCTGTGTCCCGCATCCTTTTTATACCGATTGGTTTCCACAACCCGGTCGGCTATCTTTCTCCGGAAATTGGCCTTGAGAAGCTCCCTGTCCAGGATGACTTCGTATACCTGCTGGAGCTCGGTCAGGGTGAAGTACTGCGGCATCAGGTTAAAGGCAATATCCGTATACTCCACCTTGTTCCTCAGGCGCTCAATCCCGTACGCAATGATCCGCGCATGATCAAAGGCGATTCCTCCCGGATCCTCAATGGTGGTCTCCCACCGGCTGATCTTCCCTTCGGTTTTCAGGGTTTGCTTGAGCACAGCCGTCAGGGTCTCATTTTCATGATGGAGGGTCAGCCGGCAATAGCGCTCACAGGTTGTATTGTCTCCGTCCATCGTTTTTTCTTCCTTGAAGACCCTGTAGGTTACCGTAAACCACCGGGCATCATCGGCATCATCGCTGGCTTTGATGTCCAGCACGGAGCTGTCGGTCAGCGACAGGTACGAGGTGCTGATGATCCTGGTCCTCGGGTCCCTGTTGGGATCACCCCAGGTATACAGTTGTTCCAGATAGACATTTTCAATACCGGTTTCTTCCTTGAGCTCCCTGTAGGCGGCCTCCTCCAGGCTCTCGTGCATGCCGACAAAACCTCCCGGCAGAGCCCATTGACCAATGCAGGGGTGATCTCCCCTCTTGATCATCAGAAGTTTCAGCGCCTTTTCCGGGAGCTTTCTGTAATTGTCGCTCACTTCGTTGGTTACCGTGAAAATAAGCATGTCAACTGTTACTGAAGGCCTGTCGTACTTTGCAGGATCGTAACTGGCCAAAAACTCTTCTTCGGTGAGGCCCATCTTGTTCACAGCTTGATTACGGCTCATGGCTCCGTATACCCTCACTTGTTATTATAATGATAATATCAATTTATTAATATGGATTATACCTTTCCCTGATACATCCGTCAATAGCCTAATCAATGACGGACGCGTTATAAGTCTTTTAAAAGACTTACAAATAATGCTATAATATCATTAACCATACACGATGCCTTGTTCCAGGGATCGATGCACGGGACAGGCATACCACCCACAAGGAGGTTCCGTCGTGAAGCGTTTTGCAGCCGTGTTACTGGGTTTTATGATCATGATATCGCTGTCAGGATGCGGCAGGATGAATGCCGGTCCGGAAGACCCGGATATTCCGGTGGCATCCGAAGACTTTGTCCCGGCAGAATTGCTTGATGATCCCATCAAACATACCGCTGAAAACACAGTTATTGATCCCGGCATCATCAATGATAACGCTAACGATAGCAACGATGCTGCGGATGATCCTCATGAGGATTCCGAAACAGCCCCGCATTCCCCCGGCAGAAATTTCATCAATGTCTATTGGGCAACAGAGGAACTCTATCAAATCGTTATGCGATATAAGGAACTGCATCCCGATTTTCCCTATGAAATCAGGGCAAAAGAATTAAGCGTCCTGCCTGATGAATATTATCCGGCCCTTGACAAACTGCTTGAGGCCGACAATGATGATATGCCTGATATCTATTGCATTGAGAGCTCATATGTGAAGGCATATACTCAGGGGGACAAATCCCGGTATGCGGCAACCTATAAGGAACTTGGGCTTGACGTGGATAATCTTTTGAAAAAGGCAGATATTCCTCAGTATGTCATTGATATGGGTACAAACGCTGACGGTGAGGTGGTTGCCCTCGGTTATCTGGGAACCGGCGGCGCTTTCATCTATCGCCGCTCCATCGCCAAGGATGTTTGGGGTACCGACAACCCTGAAATCATCAAAAGCAAAATCGGTCCCGGCTGGGACAGGTTTTTCAAAGCAGCAGCCGAGTTAAAAAATAAGGGATATGCCATCGTGTCCGGATACAATGACGTTTGGTATTGCGTCGAAGGCAGTGCGGAAAAGCCCTGGGTTATTGACGGCAAGTTATATATAGACCCTGCGCGAGAAGCCTTCCTTGACATCGCCAAGCGTCTTTATGATAACGAATACATTAACCATACGATCCCATGGAGAGACGACTGGTTTGCCGACATGATGGATACCGGACCAAAGAAAGTCTTCGGGTACTTCGGCCCGGCATGGCTGATTAACTATGTCATAAAAAATTCATGCGGCGGCGAAAAGCCCGGGGAAGGAACCTATGGCGACTGGGCGGTGTGCGAACCTCCGGCGGGTTTCTTCTGGGGTGGCAACTGGATCTTCGTCAACAAGCATTCACCCTTTAAGGAGGATTTGGCCCGCCTGGTCGAATGGATTACCCTTGACTGTTCAGAAAACGGATTCCAGTATGCATGGGCCAGCGGCACTTTCCCTGGCAATTATGGGTATCTGGAGGCGGTTCCTTCCGGTACTGTTATGAGGAATGTATCAGGCGTTATGGATTTTCTGGGCAACCAGGATATGTTTGATATGCTTGACAAGTGTGCCAGGCTTGCAAACGGCAGGAACAAAAGCCCGTATGATGAAACCATCAACTATCACTGGCTTACTGCTGTCCGTACATATGTGGAAGGCTGGAAAACAAGGGAACGGGCTATAGCAGACTTTAAGCGAGCGGTAGAAAACGAACTTGGCATTAAAGCTGAATAAAAGAAGGAGGTTCCCGTATGAAACGTTTTAAAGCCCTATTGCTTTCTTGTCTTATCCTCATACCCTTGTCAGCATGCAACACAGCAAGCCAGGTTCCGGGAAGCCCTGATACAACTCCTGCCCTAACCGAGGATGCTGTGCCTTCTGAACCGGCAGATAGTGCCGATAAAGATGCTGATAACAGGCCGGATGCGCCTGCGAGAAAACATCTCAACGTTTACAGCGCATCATATGATTCGTTTAGGATCGTAGAAAAATATAAGGAACTCCATCCTGAATTCCCCTATGATCTAAAGTTTAACACCTTTGCCACTATGGATGGCGACTTCCATGTGGCGCTGGATGAGTGTCTTAAAGCGAACAATGACCTGACACCCGATATCTACTTCATAAAAAGCGTACAGGTGAAGCGATATGTCGAAGGGGAGCAATCCCACTATGCGCTGCCATACAAAGAGCTGGGGATCGATGTGGATAATCTCATAAAGGAAGCCGATATCCCCCAGTATGTCATCGACATGGGCACCAATGCCGAGGGGCAGATCGTTGCCCTCGGTTATGAGGGAACCGGCGGTGCTTTCATCTATCGTCGCTCCATTGCAAAGGATGTCTGGGGCACCGACGATCCGGAAATCATCAAAGACAAAATCGGTCCGGGCTGGGATAAATTCCTGGAAGCTGCGGCCCAACTGAAAGCCAGGGGATATGGCATCCTATCCTCATATGAGGATATTTGGCCGCCTGTAATAGGCAGTGCGGAAGTACCATGGGTCGTTGACGGCAAACTCACCATTGATCCGAAGCGCGAGGCCTTCCTTGACCTGGCAAAGCAGCTCCATGACAACGGGTACACCAATAACACCGAACCCTGGATGGGAGAATGGGTTGCGGATATGATGGATGCCGGCGGGAAAAAAATCTTCGGTTACTTCGGGCCTTCATGGTTCGTCAATTATGTTTTGAATTTAAAAGGGGCATGCGGCGGGGAAAAGCTGGGTGAAGGCACCTACGGCGACTGGGCTGTTTGCGAACCTCCTATGGGCTTCTTCTGGGGCGGCGAATGGGTTTTTGTCAATAAAAACTCGCCGCTTAAAGAGGAGCTGGGCGACTTAATCAAATGGATTACCCTGGACAGTTCCGAGACCGGTTTTCAGTATTTCCTGGCTAATGGCTTATTCGATGATGGGATACGGAATGCGGTCACATCGGGCGCTGTGATGCAGAAAGTCTCCGGAACCTCGGATTTTGTCGGTTATCAGGATATGTTTCAGGTATTCGGCAAGGCAGCAAAGCTCGCAAACGGTAAAAACATAACTCAATACGATGAATTCATCAATGCGTATTTTCGTGAACAGGTAAGAGAATATGCGGAAGGGCGAAAAACCAGGAAGCAGGCTATAACGGACTTTAAACAGGCCGTAATGGACAATCTGGGCATAGATGTGGAATAGAAACCACACACTCCCACCCAGAGCGGAGCCCTATCTTTACCAGTTTGCTGATGAAGGTTATCATTCAAACTTGAAGAGGTTCTTTCATGAAACGCTTTGCAGTCTTGTTTACATGTTTTCTGCTTCTCATGCAGCTATACGGTGGCGCTTGACGAAAGCCTCACCGCCGGGCGTGATGACGCGCCGGATATTTACGTTGTCGAATCCGCAGACATAAGAAAATATGCCGCAGGGGATATGGCCCGGTACGCGGCGCCGTACAAAGACCTTGGCCTCGATATGGATACTCTCGTCAAAGAAGCCGACATTGCCCGTTACGTCCTGGATATTGGACCAATCCGGACGGGGAGATCGTAGCCCTTTCCTATGAAGGAACCGGCGGCGCTTTCATCTATCGTCGTTCCATCGCAAAGGATGTCTGGGGCACCGACGACCCGGAGACCATCAAAGATAAAATTGGACCGGACTGGGATAAATTCCTGGAAGCGGCGGCCAAGCTGAAAGCCAGGGGTTACAGCATCGTGTCCGGATACGATGATATCTGGTACGCTGTATATAACAGCGCGGAAATACCCTGGATCGTTGACGGCAAACTGACCATAGACCCAAGCGCGCGGCCTTCCTGGATCTGGCAAAACAGCTCCATAACAAGGGATACACCAATAATACCCTCAGTTGGACCGATGATTGGTATGCCGGTATGAAAGACGCCGGTCCGAAGAAGGTCTTTGGATACCTGGGGCCATCATGGTTTGTGGACTATGTATTGAAGGGGAACTGCGGCGGTGAAGCAATCGGCGAAGGAACCTATGGCGATTGGGCGGTATGTGAGCCTCCGGTGGGCTTCTTCTGGGGTGGTGAATGGATCTTTGCCAATAAGCACTCTCCGCACAAGGAAGCCTTAGGCGTAATCATCAGGTGGATTACCCTGGATACTTCTGAGACCGGCCTGCAATACTTATGGGCCAATGGCCAAATCGACCGGCAGGGCGAGCAGATGGCGGCAGTGTCCGGCACGGTCATGCGGAAGGTTTCCGCAGAAACAGATATTCTCGGTTACCAGGATATGTTTGATGTCTTTGACCGGGCTGCCAGGCTCGCCAGGGGTGATAACGCCACACATTACGACGTGTTGATCAACAGCTATTGGCTTCAGCAGGTCGGTGAATACGCGGAAGGCCGGAAGACCAGGGCGCAGGCCATCGCAGACTTCAAGCAGGCCGTAAAGGACAACCTGGATATAACCGTGGAATAAAGCCTTGAAACCATGGTAAAAGGACCTCACATGACACTGAGATTGTCCCAGGTTTCTCGGATCAGATAAACCATGGCCAGAGCCTGGGACTTGTTTTGTGTTTCCAAATAGGCTCCCAGCATGACGAAGTAATCCTCAATGTCGTTCACATAATCGTGATCTACATCGAGCTGCAGCAGGGGCTTTATCCTTTGCCATACCTTAAAGGCCTCTTCCCGCTCAACCAACGCCTTCTCCCAATTGTTGTCCCTGATATGGTTTTCCATGGCGTCAAGATGTTCGCTGAACCCGTTCTTTTTATCAATGCTGCCGATAAAGAGCGTGCAGGAGCTGAGGAAAACGGAGAGCATCAGGAACATCGCCATATAAAAAACTGCTTTTTTCAAGCTCTTCACCCCTCTTCCCTGGTATGGATGACATAAGGCTTCTCGTCATCCACCAAATCAACAAACAGATTGCCCCTGGTGTCCAACTGAGCCAGGATGACCCGTTCAACCTCCCGGATATTCCGCCTGCCCAACTGGAACATCAGCCATGACCTGGAAAGCTTCAAGGCATTAAGCGTATCCTGCCGTATGCGCCCATTCACGATGAGGTTGGCGGGCAGTCCGTCATACTGGGTATCCAATTTGAGGTCCGCCGGTGTCAGCGGCTGCTTCTGGGATTTCTTTTGCACGCTGAGCTGTCCGTTGGGTTCAAAAATGGCATATTCCACATCGCTGATATTGAAAACACCCTGAATCCTCAGCTGTGACATCAGCTCATCTATGGTAATCCTCAGTCTCTTCAGGTTTCTGATCCTCAGGTGGCCGTTCTCAATCACCACCGAAGGTTTGCCCTCGGCAAGTTTACGCAGCCATGGGCAATGGATATCGGCAAAAGCCAGAAGCAGGGCCAACAGAGCCCAGATGACCATGCCCCATATGGTGGCCAGCGAATTCTCATTCAACTGTACCGACAAAGTGCTGGCAAAGGAACCGATGGTGATGCCCAATACATAATCGAAGAAGGTCAGTTGGGAGACCTGCTGCTTCCCGATGATGCGTATAAGCACCAGGAGTATCAGGAAAGCCAACAGCGAGCGTATGGTTACCACAAGGATGATCGGCACTGTACTACCCCTCTTTTCTGTCATCAGCCGAAAGGCATTCCAGACATTTCAATGCCAAACTATAGGATTCATAATAAGTCCCCGGGTTATGTATCGCAGGATGGTTTTCCTGAAGCCAAAGCGTATTTTGCAAGGGGTTCCGGTCTGCACAGACTTGTCCCACAATGCATAGGATGTAGCAGAAAAACGATTAAGGAGGGGAATCAATGCGAATAAGTTTAAGGCCATTTGTGGATCCGCTGCCCATTCCAAGGGTGCTGCAGCCCCTGGAAAGGTGTAAAGATAAAACATACTATGAGGTGAGGATGAAAGAATTCTTCCACCAGTTCCACAGCCAGCTTCCGCCCACCAGGGTCTGGGGTTATGAGGGACAAGTCCCCGGTCCCACTATAGAAGTGGAGGAAGGCGAATGCACACAGGTACTCTGGATAAACGAACTGCCGGACAAGCATTTCCTGCCCGTTGACAGAACGCTTCACGGATCCGGTCACGATATGCCGGAGGTGCGCACCGTGGTCCATCTTCATGGCGCGTCGGTTGAGCCTGAAAGCGACGGATACCCGGACGCCTGGTACACCAACGGTTTTAAAAAATGCGGGCCGAGGTTCTCCCAGAAGGTTTACACCTACCCCAACAAACAGCGTCCGGCCATGCTCTGGTACCATGACCATGCCCTTGGCATCACCCGCCTCAATGTTTATGCCGGGCTTGCGGGATTGTACATCATCCGCAATGAAGCGGAACGCGCACTGAATCTCCCGTCGGGCATCTATGAGATACCCCTGGTGATTCAGGACAAGAGCTTTAACAGCGACGGCTCGCTGTTCTATCCCTCAACGGTTGATGTGCAGGATCCTCCGCCCGATTTTCCCGATCCATCCATCACGCCGGGTTTTGCGGGCAACACCATCATCGTCAACGGAAAGGCCTGGCCATACCTTGAGGTGGAGCAGAGGAAATACCGCTTCCGCGTGCTCAATGCTTCCAATGAGAGGTTCTACCGCATGAAACTGGACAACGGTCAGCCATTCATCCAGATCGGTTCGGACGGCGGGCTTCTCCAGAGACCTTACACAACCGATGAAATCGTGATAGGGCCCGCAGAGCGCTGCGACCTGGTGATTGACTTCTCCAGCCAGCCGGCTGGTACTACCATCACGCTCCTGAACACAGCCAGGACGCCCTTTGACTTCGGCGCGGAGCCCGACCCGTTCACGGACGGAAGGATCATGCAGTTCAGGGTGATTGAGAGGACATCCGAGGACACCAGCACTGTCCCGCAGTTCCTGAGCAGCATCCCCAGAATGGACGAGTTTGCCGCCACCAGGACGAGGGATATTTCATTCGACGTGACAACCGACCGCTACAACCGGTTCCTGTTCCTTCTGAACAACCATGACTACATGGACGGGGTTACAGAAGATCCGGTTGTGGGAGAAACGGAAATCTGGAGGCTCATCAACCCCGGATTGGGTGTCCATCCGTTCCATGTCCACCAGATCCAGTTCCAGGTTCTGGACAGGATCCCCTTTGATACGGCGCTCTATGCCCAGACCGGGTACATCCGGTATACCGGTGAACCCGAGCTGCCTTCGCCGGGCGAAAGGGGCTGGAAGGACACGATCCAGGCATACCCCGGGTATGTGACCCGCCTCATCATGCGCTTCGGTCCCTATACCGGAAGGTATGTCTATCATTGCCACATCCTCGAGCATGAGGACCACGACATGATGCGTCCCTTCGATGTGGTTGCCCGGAAATGCCCGCCGGTCAGGGATGAATGCAAGAAGTAAAGGATTAGCCAAAAAGGCAGGAGAGGCTGTGATTCGTAATCATGCCTCTCCTTTTCTTTATGGGCTGCCAATTATGAAAAGGTCATATACCTTAACGCGTACAGGTTCAGGAAAACAAGGCGATAAGCTTTTCCCAGAAGCTTTTTTTCGCTGCCGTCTCCGGGGTGGAATCCTTCTCTTTTTCAGGCACCTTTACAGCGGGTGTTCTTAGCACGAACTGCACGGAATGGGCCACCCCTTTGTCAGGTGAAGCAAAGGATAAAACTTTTTCTTCCTTGCCATTCCGGCCCGTCAGGCCGGAGAGGGCGGTATCGATGCCTTGCTTTATGGCCAGTCCGCCGTCGAGCAGTTCCTGGGCATGGCCGGGAAGGCTTTTTACGTTTTCATTCATCCTGTCCATGCCGGTTACAAGGGCAGACAACCCGCCGGACAACTGCCTGGCGCCTTCCTCCAGTCCGGAAACACCCTGCTGAAGCTGCCGGGAAGCCTGGGAAAGTGTCGAAACCCCCTGGTCAAGCCCTTTATATTCCTCAGACAATTTTGACACGCCCTCGGTATACTGGGAAAGCCCGGCATTAAGCGCCGTCAGGTTCTGATATAGTTGTTCCATTCCGGCAATCTGGTCGAGCAGGGATTGGGCCAGCCTGCCCGCCTGGGCGTATGGGCTGTCCGGGGCTGCAGCATATTGGGCCAGCATGCGAAGCTGTGCCTTTTCAGCTTCTCCTGGGAGATCGGCCTGGATCCCCTGGGCCAGCTGCTGATACCCGGCAAGTATGGATTCACCGCTTAATGCCATTTCAGAAAGCCCATCCCGGATGCTTCCCGAACCTCCTGAAAGGCTTTCCAGGGAAGCATCCAATTGCCGCATGCCCTGCGCCAGCCCTTCCAGTCCTTTTGACAGTTCGGTGCTACCCGAGGACAGCTCATGGAGCCCGGAAGACAATTTACCCGTGCCATTTGACAGTTCCACAAGGCCATTTCTGAAGGATTCCGCCCCTTTAACCCAGTCTTCCAGGCCCTGGCTCAGATCTTCTATTCCTTGACCGAAGATACCGGCTGAAAGGGTATTCCCAAAATCAACGGCTGATATGCCGATATTAATGCTGTCCATTTCAAAACCGTGGGCATCCACTACGATACGGAAGCTAGCGGAAGCCCCCGGAAGGACTGTATAGGTGAGCGTATTGGTCTGCCCTGCAATCACCTGGGTTGCACCTTCGGCTGAGACGATGGTCATCCGGTTCAGATTCACCGGTACCTGTATCTGCATGGCAAACCTTTCCCTGAAGTAAGGTTGTGCGGATTCGTCGGGAATGGCCAGAAGTTCCATCTCCACTCTTCCGCTCCTGCCCGCCAAATCGCCGGCCTCGATGCGATTGCCGTCAAGATAGTATTGGATCCGGAAGGTCCAGGGTAGTTCTCCCCCGCGCAGTTTGCCCTGGTAAAAGAAATCACCGTAGGATGCCTTGAGGTCCCAGAGAATCCTGTCGCCCTCAACCTGGGGTCGGATATCTTCAGTCAGGCTCTCAATTTTCTCGTAATCACCGAAATCAACATATAGCCCATCCCTGGGCACCTTAACATGGTTGACCACATAGATGGAACGTACCGAGCCGTCCTCATTCAGAAGGGCATACACGGTTTCATCCTTGCTTATGGTCTCAATCATGTCTCCCGCGACGGCCGCATTCCCTGAAACGCCCGCTGCGTTAATCGTAAGGTCACTGCCATCACGAATGCCGGATGACTTCAAACCGGCAAGCATGATGAAAACCATGATGACTGCCGTCACAATCATAATTCTGCTTCTGGTTCTCATAGGGATGTCCCCTCCTTTACAGACTTATCCCGCTCCTTTGCCTTCAGGGTTGTTTTCCCGATCACGCCGTCAAATATTATCAGAAGCTGCGGAAGCAGCACGAGTACGAGCACGCAGCTGATGGCGGCACCTCTGCCCAGCAGCAGGATCATTTCTGAAACCGCCCGGATGGAAGATGCCACGCCAACCCCCATGCAGGCCACGAACAGGATCATGGCCGATGTGATGACTGACCATCCGGAATCGGTCAGGGCTTTAATGGCTGCTTCCTTCTTGCTGTAAGCCTTTCTGTTTTCCATGTACCGGCTGGTCATCAGAATGGCGTAATCAACCGTAGCTCCCAGCTGGATGGCACTGACCACCAGGTAACCGATAAACGACAAGTTTTCATCCATGAAATAAGGAACTGCCATATTCATCCATATGGAAGTCTCGATGACCAGAACCAGCAGCACAGGGATGGTCAGTGATCGGAAAGTCAGGAGGATGATGAGCCCAACGGCACAGATGGATATCAGGCTGACCGTTGAATAGTCCCGGTCCACCACCTGCTTGACATCGGACACGCTGCTGGATGAACCCAAAAGGAAATATGCATCGCCATAATGCCCATACGACATCCGTCCGATTTCCTCCACCGCCCGGAGGGTGGCTGCGCTTTCCACCGGCAGGTCCAGATTGATGATCATGCGGGTATAGTTTGGTGAGGTAAAGTTCTCAAGTAATGCCTCAGGCAGAATTTCCCTGGGAATGGCCGGATCTGCCAGGGTAACAATGGTCTGGACCGATGAAACATAATCCTTTTCCATCAGAGCATCGGCAAGGCTGATCTCATCGGGAATGCTCCCCCTGGGCACAAGCAGGACCAGCGGATTGTAGATGCCAAACCTTTCATCTATCCGTTCAACCTTCTTACCAAATTCGGAGTCCTCAACCGAAATCATGGCGTTCTCCCCGTAAAGGAACGCATTGGACGCCTGGGCACGATAGGCCGGCACAATGATTATGGCAAGCAGGACAATCACCACGGCTCCATAACGCACTATCCCGCTCCCGAGTTTTGAAAGTGACGGCAGCAAAGGCTTATGTTGTGTCCGTTCCAGCAGTCCGTCCGTAAAAAGGGTTATGCCGGGCAGCAGGAAGATGACCGTCAGCAGGCTTATCAGCACCCCTTTTGAAAGGACCGCACCCATATCAAAACCGATTTTGTAGCGCATGAACATAAGCGCCACAAACCCCGCGACTGTGGTCAGGCAGCTTGCCCCAATGGAAGAAAACGAGCTGATTATGGCTTTTTTCATGGCTGTTTCGGGTTCCACGCCTCGCGCCTTTTCCTCCCTGTATCGATGGAGCAGAAAGATGGCATAATCCATGGATATGGCGAACTGCAGGAGGGCGGCACTGGCCTGGGTGATGAATGAGATGCTGCCGAACACCACGTTGGTGCCCATATTGATGACAACAGAAACCCCCATGACCACAACATAAATGAATGGTTCAAACCAGGAATGGGAGGTCAGGAGCAGAATGATGAAAATGATGGGCGCTGCGATGATGGCAGCCGAAACAACCTCCCTGATGGTGCTTTCCCTCATGAATTTGGTGGTTACAGCCGAACCTCCGACAGCTCCCTTCTCTCCAATAATGGCCTGTATATCGGACACAGCTTTTCCGGTGTTCAGGCTGTAGTCACCCTCATCAAATTCAACCATGAAAAGCGCTGCCCCATCCTTGTAATAGCTCTCAACCGTTTTGGAATCCAGATATTCCAGGGGCTTATGGATATCTGCCACATCATCCAGCCATATAACCGACTTAACGCCATCCACCCCTGCCAGACGCTGTTTGATGGCAACGGCTTCAGGGAGGGAGATATTCTCCACCATGACACGCGCCGATCCGGTCAGGGAAAATTCCTTCTCCATGATTTCCAGCGCCTTGCTTGTTCTCATTTCAGAAGGAAGGTATTTGGCCAGATTGTAGTTGATATCCACCTCGGGGATAAAGCAGGCGCTGAGCACAGTCAGCAGGACAAATATCCAAAAAATGAGTCTTCTTTTCTTGACAATGACATCAGCTAATCTGTCCATAACCTCCTCCAAAAACTGAACATTAATAAACAATCGTTCATTTTTCTCCTTAAAGACAAGCTATTATGAAACCATAATAGCTTACCACGTCGTTCCCTTTTACAGCCGCTTAGGCAGGTCCTTTACGAATACTGTCATGGTCTTTTCCATCAGGTTCTCCACCCTGTCGAAATCATCCCCTACCTCCCGGATGATCATGTAGATGCTGTCAACAATAGCATTTGCAATTATCTGAAAAATAAAAGGGTCTTTTACCTTCCTTCCGTTTTGCGCCAGCTGGACGAGCATTTCCTTTTCAATGCGCCCGGCAATCAGCTCAACCAATCCGTTCCTGATGTTCTCGTACTTGGATCCCTTGCTGTTGTGGAACAGGATGTACAGCTCCGTGCTGTACTTTCTGTAGATCCCCATGATGGCCGTGATGATGCCCGATATGAGGAGCGGGTCCTCCGCCTCATTGTATTGGTCAAATATTGCCTGGGTAACAGCCTTCCAAACCGGGTCCATGAGCTCATTGAACAAGGCATCCTTGCTCGGGAAATACCTGTAGATATTGCCCACGGTGATATGGGCCTTCATGGCTATGGCACGCATGGATGCCTCATTGTAGCTCTTTTTGCTGAACTCCTCCAGCGCCGCTTGCTTGATGGCGGCCTTAACTTCATCCTTCAGGTACTGCATTAATAAACCCCTGTTTATTATTAATTATATTATAACGCCTTCCAATATATACCGTCAACAATCCGGTAAAGAATTCCCCTATATACGAAAGGCACCGTGGTGCCTTCGGAAAATCAAAACAATCACATTGCCCCTGTCAGGTTCCTTTACGCCCTGGCTAAATCAATTTGTACGGATGATAGATCTCTTTGCAGGCAGGGCATTTGTATTCCACATTCTGGTCTTTGTAAGTGTACCTTGAAACCAGCAGCTTTGGTTGCACTTGGGACAGATGACTTTTTGCGATTTAATGAGTTTCACCGCCAAATCCCTGGTTAAGTTGGTATTACTCAACGCAATATCCTCCTACCTATTCAGTTTACCTGCATTTGAACCGTCCCATGCTGTCAGCTTCCTTCAACATCCTCTTCAGTGTTATTCCGGATGATCTCCGGTGGCCATTTATCCGTTACCTTATCTTCATTCAAATGATACTCCACCTGATCCTGACTCCGGTAAATCTCCCGGTACGGTAAAATATTGATCTTCCCGGAATCCGGATACTCGCAGACATCTATGCCCACGGTTGTCCGTATGTCGATAAAGACACAGGGTTTATCCGTATGGTTGTAGAGCTGGTGGGCGCCGCTGCTTCCCATTTCAAAGAATACGATATCCCCTTCAACCAGTTCCCTGAATCCTTCCGGCGTGCGGAGCATGGCGCTGCCGGAAATAATAATGAACAGTTCCTCCGCATTTCTGTGAAAATGATAGGGAAATGAGAATTTGCCGCTGTCCAGGGACCTGACATGGAACTGGATATGCTGTGCGTTTGCGATCTTGGATAAATTGGGGCTTGTGTGCCACACATATTCAGGAATGGGTGATCGCAATTGCATAAGCGGTAAATCCTTCAGATTAAACACGTTTGGCATCTTGCAGCCCTCCCTTATTTACGAATGGACTTGTTAACACTTTACGGTCTGTCCTGTTGCTGTCGGCGGACAGGGCAAATTTGCCGGCGAACGGGCGATGGAGCAGTATATGGCGATGATCGTCGTGAACATTGAAACTGTTTGCGCCCCAGGACTTTATCCGAAGATCCCCGGCAGCAACCGGTATCCTTTTTTGCTTTTCACAGTTTCAATAAACTCCTGGATGGTGCGGATCTCCCGGTCGAAGGCCATGCCACCCCGGTAAATTGAGTCGGTATGATGGGCATCCGAGCCGGACAGCATCAAAAGGCCATGTTTTTCAGCATATTCCCTGGCCCTTTCGTTGAACCTGGGGTTCCGGTGGCTGGCATTGAAGACCTCCACCGCATCCACTTCCTGCGGATACAGGCGTATTTCGGGTATGTAGTACGCCTCCCTGAAAGGATGGGCATGGACGACGAATCCGCCATGCCCGCGCACAACTCTAAGATATTTCTCAAGAGGCCATTCAAGCATATCCGGATGTTTCAGAAGGAAATCCTTGCCCAGGCCATAGGTGAGAAAGTCCGTTCCGTCGTATGTACTCTCCCATCCGAAGAAAACATGGAAGCCGCATTTTTTCCCTTCTTCCAGCGCGTTTTCGTATCCGCGGCAAAAGAGCTCCACCCGCTCCTTCCAGGGAAGATACCCGGGGATTGCCGTATTGCCGTTAAAGAAATGGTCGGTAACGATGACACCTGAATAGCCCAGGGCCTTGTAAGCCCGTACCATCTCCGCGCCGCTCCCCGTGGCGCAGGCGCTGGCTTCGGCAGTATGCATGTGTGTTTCATAAAGGTACTCTCTCATAACTATTCCGTCTCAACCCATGTTGTTTTATCGTGCAACAGCTGTGAAAAACAGCCTTGGGAACCTGAATATGATCTCCCCGTTCTTCTGTTTCGGATAGGCTGCCATCACCCGTTGCAGTACTTCCTGTTCAAAGTCGGCCTTTTTTTCCTCAGGAAGCGCATCCAGATACGGGCGCAGCCCGGTACCCCGGTACCAATCCATGATGCTTTCATGGGATTGCATCACGTGATAATACGTCGTCTCCCAAATATCAAATTCAGGCGTGATATCGGCCAGGATATCGAAATATTCCTCTGCGTCAGGGTATTGTACACGCGCTCCTGGGGGAAGTATGCCCTCCACCCGGCAGAGGCGCTGAGTTCTTCCAGGATGCGATGGATGGGTTCCCTCATGTTATAGGGAATCTGAACAGCCAGCACGCCATTCTTCCTCAAAAGCTCCATCAGCTTTTTCAGCAGCTGGTGATGGTTGGGAACCCACTGGAGGCAGGCATTGGAAAACACGATATCGTAGTCGCCTTCCAGTTCAGCCAGATCACCGCTGACATCGCAAAGTCTGAATTCCATGTCGGGGTGATCTGCTTTTGCCTTTTCAATCATATTCTCGGAATTGTCTATGCCGATAACCCTGGCATGGCTGAACCGATCTTTCAGCACCCGCGTGCTATTGCCCGGCCCGCACCCCACATCCAGGATCCTTTCCGGGTTGGAAAGCCTGATGCGGTTGACCAGATCGATGGCCGGCTGAGTTCGCTGGCTCTGAAATTTCAGATACTGTGACGCAGCCCAGCTGGGCATGTGCTCTCACTCCTTCAGGTTCAGTAATATTCCTCATTCTAACCTTTTTTACCGAAAAAATCAAACCAGGTGGAAATTCCTTCCGGCAAGATTGCTGTTATCCATAGGATCACTCCCGGCAATCATGCTAAAAAATCAAACCAATGCCGGCGATATCAGCCATCCGAGCGCCATTTCTCATAATGAACCCTTGACTCGTCAAAACGGTCCACTTCTCTGCCCTTATCCTGGCCGTGTCCCACCACAACCAGGCCGATGGGAATCATATCGGACGGCATACTCAACAGCTTTGCCACAGCGTCAACCCGTTCCTGTACAGGATACAAACCGCACCAGACGGAACCCAGACCCAGGCCATGGGCGGCCAGAAGAATGTTCTCTATGGCAGCCGAGCAGTCTTCCACCAGATAGCCAATATTACTCTCCCTGTCGGTGTCCCCACAGACAATGATGCCGCATCCCGCCTGCGGGAGCATCTTGGCATAAGGATGAAGCCTGGCTATCTCCTCCAGGGTATCCCGATTACGTACCACCACAAATTGCCAGGGCTGCTTGTTGTGGGCCGAGGGCGCACAGAACCCGGCCTTCAGCAGGAGCTTCAGGTTTTCCTCACTCACCGGCTCACCCGTATATCTTCTGATGCTTCTTCGCGTAAACAGAGCTTCCATAACATCCATGTGAATCATCCTCCCTTTCTGTATTGATATCTCTATTAGTATCCTGAACAGGTACAGATTTTTCCAGGCCCACAAGAAAACACCGATATCATCCTTTTTCTTTATCCGGCAGTTTTTCCATATAAACGCTCATGGACGGATAGGCCGGTTTTACACCCAACTCATCCAGTATATGCATGAGTTTGAGAAGGACATCCTCCTTAACCTCCAGGTATTTCTTTCGATCGGTGTCCCTGGTGAAGAAGTAAAAAATGATCTCAAACCCGTTTTGGCCAAATGAATCAAAATTGACAAAGATGGTCTCAGGGTGGATCCCTGGATGGTTTCCCAGCATACTTCTTACCCTGGCAAGCAGTTCTTCCAGCTGTTCAGCCTTTGTGTCATAGGTAACGCTGAGGGAGAAGTCTACTCTTCTCTTCCCCATTTTGGACCAGTTGGTGATGTTGGACTTGGCCAAACCGGCGTTGGGCACGGTCACCAGAGCCTGGGCAAAGGTGCGGATTCGGGTGCTTCGAAAGCCTATGTCTTCCACTGTACCTTCGATGTCAGGCGTCTGGATCCAGTCGCCGAGCTGAAAGGGTTTATCCACCATAATGGTCAGCCCGCCGAAGAAATTGGCCAGGGTTTCCTGGGCCGCCAGGGCAAACGCAAGACCTCCCAGTCCAAGTCCGGTCAGCAGGGCGCCAAGATCATAATTCCATTCCCTGGCAATCACGCTGATACCGACAATGACAACTATCAGCTTAATACCCTTGGCAATATACGGAACCAGCAGCTCGTCCAGCGTGGTGCGCGTCCTGTTGGCAACCTTTTCAAAAATCCTGGCCAGGATATCCCCCGCCCTGTAAAGGGCCCAAAACACTGAAAAAGCTACCACGCTCCGAAGAATATGCCCGGCAAAGAACTGGCCGGTAACGGGGATGCGGATGAGCAGCAGGGCGATGAAAAAACCGAATGAAACCACCAATAACCTGACCGGCGGAGCAATGACCTGGACCAGCGCATCATCCAATGTCGTTTTTGTCCTCCGGGTAATTTTCTTCAGAAGGGCTATAATGAGATTGACAAAAAATCTGCGCAGCAAAATGGTGAAGACAATAACGACGCACGCAGCCACAATCCTCCAGACTTCAACCTCCAGAAAAGTATGGGTAAAGATGGCCGTAAACTGCCCCCACAGGATTCTGATATCTTCCAATGCACCAAACACCTCCATTGGCTTATTGTACCATATTATTGCCATACCCGGGATCACATACTACAGCAGGCAAACCACCGTTAAAAAGCATGCCTGTGCGCTCAGGATGTGTTTTTTACCGGCAAGTGGTAAAATAGTTCTGTCGAATAAAACTACAAGGAACCCGCCCAGACAGCAAGGGAATGAACTTAACCCGTGCAGGAACAGCGGGGAGTTGGAGGTGCCCTGATGATGAATATCCTGTCCGTTGACAGCAAACATTTTGAGCAACAGGTATTGAAATCTACCTGTCCGGTTGTGGTCTATTTCCGGTCCGATGATTGCCTGCCGTGCATAACATTTGACGGCATTTTCGAGCGGGTCGCGCCTTCCAGGGAGTCGATCCGCTTTGTGAAGATATTCACACCCGAAAACCGGCAACTGGCCGAGCAGTATGGGATCAAATCCTTTCCTACCCTCCTGTTCTTCAGCGACGGAAAAGAGGTTTGCCGGCGTTTGACCGGATATATCAGCTATCAGGAATTCAGGGAAGCTGTGGATATGCTGGATGCCCGGATTTGCCCGCCTGATGACAGGGCCGTGGTTCATTGCGACGTGCTCATCATAGGGGCAGGCCCGGCCGGGCTGACGGCTGCCATCTATGCCGCCAGGAGCAAATTGTTTACCGTGGTTCTTGAATCAGGTGTCCCGGGTGGGCAGGTCATCACTACCTACCAGGTGGAAAACTATCCCGGAACCAGCGGCGCCATCAGCGGCTTTGACCTGATGGAAAACATGATCAGGCAGGCACGGGAATTCGGGGCCCGGATCGACGACATGCAGGAGATCGAGGAAGTCCGGCTTGAGGGAAACGAAAAGCATGTGAGGACCAAAGCGTGCGATTATTATGCCAAGGCCGTCATCATTGCCACCGGGGCTGAGCCGAAAAAGCTTCCTGTCGCCCAGGAAAGCGTATTCAGGGGCCGCGGCATCCACTATTGCGCCTCCTGCGACGGCGCTTTCTACCAGAACGCGGAACTGGCCGTAGTGGGGGGCGGCGTTGCCGCGTTTGAGGAGGCCGTATTCCTGACCCGGTTTGCCAGGAAGGTGACCATCCTGATCCGCTCCGACACCCCCAGGGCCCCCAGCTCCTACGTGGAGGATGCCCTGAAGAATCCCAGGATCGCGATACGCTTTAATACTGTCATAACGAAGGTCCTGGGCGATGATTTCGTCCATGGCGCCGTACTGGAGAACACAAAGACCGGCGAGACTTCAGAGATGAAATTGGACGGTATCTTTGTCTATATCGGCTCCCAACCGAACACGCAGCTTTTCAGGCCCTGGCTGAACCTATCCGACAGGGGTTATATCATCACCGGCGAGGACATGGCCACAAACATACCAGGGGTTTTCGCCGCCGGGGATGTGCGTGAAAAAGAGGTGCGCCAAATCGCAACCGCTGTGGGCGACGGTACCATCGCTGGCATCATGGCGGAAAAATACATCCATGCGTCAAAAGAGGCGCAATGAAACTGGAAGGATGAGACTTTCCTTCCGGACGACGTCAAAAAAGGCACGGGTGAATCAGCACAGCCCGCACCAGGCTGGCTTCCAGGCCTTTCAACTTCAGAGGCAGCGCGATGAGGGTGTATTGGCCGGCACCCGCATGGGCCAGGCGCAGCCCTTCCAGGATGATGATACCTGCTTCCATCAGGATCCGATGGGTCAGGTGTCCGGGTTGCCCTCTCTCAATGCCCAGCGCGTCGATGCCCACACCCCTGACCTTGCAATCCCTCAGGTACCTGGCCCCGGATTCCTCCAGATAGACGAAGTCGTATTCAAAAGTCTCGCTCTGTGAGTTCCGGGTCTTAAGGAGGACGAAATCGTCGGCTTCAATGGGCTGACCCGCCAGGTCCTGCTCCGTGATTCGGTCTTCCACATGGCTCAGATCCAGCACACGGCATTTGGTGACCAGCCTGTCCAACGCCATTTGATCGATGGTACTCCCGTTCTCCAGGATATGGAGCGGCGCATCCAGATGGGTACCCGTATGCAGGTTCAGGGTTACCCGGGTTTCATAGGCGGAGCCGCCTGAATGATCCCTGGTTACGGTAAACACAGGCCTGTTTTCATCCCTGTTCTTATAAACCATCATTTCAGGATGAATGGTCATGGAAATATCCAGGATTCTCATGCTGAGGCCTCCTGTCGGACAGTTTTTCGGGCAATGCGCAAAACCATTTACCGGACTTTCATTATATCATATAATCATGCCAAAGCTCCCCATAAAGGCCAACCGGTTTCCCGGATTTGTGACTTGGTCACATCCTGCGCAGGATATGGCTTGCTATACTATAATCAGGTTATACTAGCGAAAAGGAGCGGACTATGGATTATATTCTTGCCCTGATCGAAGGCATTGTCACATTTGTGTCGCCCTGCCTGCTGCCCATGCTGCCCATCTATGTTTCCTACTTTGCCGGAGGGCAGGACAGCAAAAGGAGAATGCTCGGCGCCCTTGGTTTTGTGCTGGGTTTTACGCTGGTGTTTGTGTCGCTGGGAGCCTTTGCCGGATCGGTCGGGCATCTTCTCAGGGAATATGCCCTGGCTATCAACCTGGTAACCGGCGCAGTGGTCGTGCTGTTCGGCCTCAATTACCTTGGGCTTCTGAGGCTCCCCCTGCTCAACAAGGTATCCGGGATTGGAAGTACGCCCAAAAATCCGGGTTTTTTCTCATCCATACTGTTCGGCATGATCTTTTCCATCAGTTGGACACCCTGCGTCGGCACATTCCTGGGTTCGGCCCTCATGCTGGCGGCCAATTCCCGGAATGCTGCAAAGGGCATCCTGATGCTGCTGCTTTACTCCTTAGGGCTGGGCATCCCTTTCATCATATCCGCCTGGCTGCTGGACAGGCTGAAAGGAACCTTCGATTTTCTCAGGCGTCATCATGGCACCATCAACACCGTATCAGGCCTGTTGCTTGTGCTTGTTGGCCTGGCCATGATGACGGGAATGCTGAACAGGCTTCTGGCCTATCTCTCCCTGCAATGAGGCTCCCGGTTCTTTATGGCCTGATGCGGCACGGGGGGAGTAAATATCATAATTCAGGAGGCATTCTATGACCAAAACCACAAAGACTTTGCTTGCCATAGCGGTATTCGCCGTATTTCTGGCAGGTGCGGTCATCCTCTACAACAACCTGTCGGAGCGGTATCCCGCCGAGAATCCACTGGGCACCCCCGAACCGGGAACACAGGAACCGCCGGTGCAAGGGGTTTCGGAAAGCCCGGAACCAGGCACCACTGAAAAAGCCAGACTGGAGGCGCCGGACTTTACCGCCGTCGACGACGAGGGGAATGAGGTCAGGCTCTCCGACTTCCGGGGAACACCGGTGGTCCTCAATTTCTGGGCCAGCTGGTGCGGACCATGCCGGTCGGAGATGCCCGCCTTCAACAAGGTTTCCCAGGAATATAGCGAGGATGAGCTCGTTTTTCTGATGGTGGATTTGGTGGACGGCCAGCGGGAAACGGTTGAAACAGGCAGAGCCTATATCGAGGAGAACGGTTTCACTTTCAGGGTATTGTACGACACCACCCAGGATGCGGCATATACCTACGGGATTCGTTCCATCCCCAGCACGCTGTTCATCGATAAGGACGGGTATATCGTTGCCGGTGTTGAAGGCGCGCTCAGGGAGGAAATCCTCAGGCGCGGCATCGCCTTGATACTGGAATCGGAATAATCCCTCACGATGGGAAAGTCAGGGTTTTTCTCATCAGATCATGACCTGCAATCGTGGGTTCAAATACCTCCTTTGCATGGGACAGCCAGTCTTCGGGACACGCAAGCGCCGGGCTGAAATGGGTCAGCCAGAGCTCGCAGACCCCTGCCTCCCGCGCCACCCGGGCAGCTTCCGCAAAAAGCATATGCTTTTTGAGAATCGCTTTTTCGGCATCCCCTTCATCCCCATACATGCCCTCGCAAACCAGCAGATCGGCTTCCCTCACAAAATCGCACAAGCCATCCACTGGCCGGGTATCCGTACAGTAGCAGATCTTAATGCCCCGGCGCGGTTCACCCATTACCTGATCCGGACGGAAACTCCTGCCCTTCCATTCGACGGTCTCCCCCTTCTGGAGCTGCTTCCAATACCGGACGGGAATATCCAGTTCCCTGGCTTTTTCCGCATCAAAACGTCCGGGTCTTCTCAGCTCGATGCTGTAGGCCAGACAGGGAATCCAATGATCCACCGGAAAGCACCGGATGAGAAGCCCGTCCATCTCCAGATGGGAAATACCATCTGCAGGACAGGTATACAGGTAAATGGGATACGGCAGTCCAGGCGCTATGGTCAAAAGCCCGGATACCACTTCCGCAAGGCCGGGAGGTCCGATGAGACGGACAGGCTCCTGTCTTCCGGAATTGGCCAGGGTCAGAAGCAGGCCTGGAAGCCCGGCCACATGGTCGGCATGGTAATGGGTTATCAGGATAGCGTCCAGGTTTTTGAACCCCCAGCCGGCCATTTTCATCGGGATCTGGGTCCCCTCGCCGCAATCGATCAGCATCATTCGTCCGTTGCACCGCACAAGCAGGGATGAAAGCCAGCGTTCCGGCAGGGGCATCATCCCGCCCGTTCCCAGAAGGCATACGTCCACCATGATAATTCCCACCCATAAATCGGCCGGGCTGAGCGTAAACGAACCGCTATGGTCCCGGCAATTACTCTTTTTCTATCTTATCACTTTTCTGCGCATCCTGACCTCTTGATCACACCAGCCGGCCAAACCGGGCCGGAGGCGTCATGCATCTCCTGCAAAAAGCTGCTCTTCCCTTTCGAAAACCGGATCCTCCGATGGTCCGGTATTTTTCAGATACCGGCTTACCAGGCGGCTCAGACCATAGTAGGACATGAGAAGCAGACAGGGATAGGTGGGATAGATATAACGCGGTTTGATCTCCCACAGCGTGTAAAAACCGATAAAACCAAGCAGGACAATGGCCGGCAGGATGAGCGGATAGGATTTTTTCTCCCTGAGCGTGGATACAAGCCCATAAAGCACCAGGATGAGCATCAGAAAATTGGCGGCATGCATGAGCCACCTCACCCAGTCCCTCACAATGGTATCCTTCTCAAAAAAGCCGGTGGCAAAGGTGGGATAAAGATAGCCCCAACTGCCGATTCCGTAATACTCCGCCTGGAAGGTGCCTTCCGACCAGAGCCAGAGGTTCTTGGTGAGATAGACCTCCGCTGTTTTCAGCAGCCGCTCGCCCTTCAGTTTTTCCCTGATGCGCTCGGAATAGATCTGTATGCTCCTCTGCCTGTTCTGGAAACCTTCACGCTGGTAGATATTATAGGATTTACCGTCATCCCAGTAGCCAAACTTTTCCTCGTTCATGCCCATGTGGATCCACATATGTATGGGTATGGCGTTCTTCCCAAGGGGCTCCTTTATCTTCTGCTCGTTAAGGAGCCAGCCGTTGATCAGTTGCAGCGGAAGCCAGGCCAGCAACGCCGTCAGCCCGACGAACACAAGGATTTTGGGAAGGTTCGCCCTTTTCAGCACCAGGAACAGGGCCACCGCGATCAGGAAGATGGGACCCAAGTGCCTCAGGAAATGTCCCAACGAAATGTAAACTGCGCTCCACAGCAAATGCCCCCATTTTCCCGTTTTGGAAAACCGGATGGCCCAGTAAATTGCGGCCGTAAAAAAGGTTGTGGCGAAAATGTCATTGTAGACCAGGTTGTTCAGAAGGATCATGGGCAGAAAAAACCCGGAGAAGAGCAGGATGCCATAGCTCCTGTTTCGTCTGCCCGGGTTGGATTCCTCATAGATTCTCATGATGAGGTAAGTCGTAATGGTGGAGGATATGGCGTTCAGGAACTTGGGCACCAGCATGGATTGCGGAAAAAGCCTGTACACCCAAGAAAGCACCAGGGATATGCCGATATTGTTGGGATACTGGTACAGGTAGCCGCCTTTCTGGAAGGCCCTGTAATTGCCATTGATGAGATCCTGCGCAATCCTGTTGACGATGCTCTGATCGGCAAACTGGTTGGCCGGAAGGAGCAAAATATACAGCACCTGCACGGCCAGAGAAAGGTAAAGGATGTTTCCGGTGACATATTTTCTGCCCGTGCGGCTCATACCGGCACCCAGCCTGTATATCCGCACCGAAACAGCAAAAGACAACCCGGCGGTGAACAGCAGGAGCGGGACGTTCTGCCGTATCCAGGCCGGGTTGTCCCCGTGTTTGTAGGCGCAATACTCGGCACGACTAATCAGTGTGCATGCAAGGACGCCGAACAGAAACAGCGTCAGGAGCATGACGAGCAATCTGTGTATGACAGTAGGCTTTCTTCTGGCATCTCCGGCTTTCAATGCGGAATCCCTCTTCACTGCATGATTCTTGACAAAGCTGCCATGTTCCTAATTTGGCTTTCGCCGGATTCCGCTATACAGCCTGTTGTTGCCAGCAATCATCCCGCTTTCAGCGCGACAGCATCTTCGCCAGGCCTTTAAGCCGCTTTCCATTGCACAGCAGAACCAGACCCTCGATCATTTTTTTGCCGATCCGGCCGCCGGTGTTCTGATTGAGCTGTCTGAGCGGCGCCTCATCAAGGGATTGCATGATCATGCGCAGGGTCTTTTCATCGGTATCCCGGTTCATCCTTCTCGCCGCTGCTGCCAGAATCCTGTAAAAGATCCTGCCGGCCAACACCTGACGGATCTCGTTGATGGTGGAATCAGGGGTAAACGTCCCTTTCCGGTGGATCGGCGGATGCACGACGGGTTTTCCGTACAGGGCGTCAAACTCTTGCTTGGGAATGTTGCAGCCGGGCTTCGGATGATAGTAGGAGGGCAGCGGTTCCCTTTTGTCCCAGACGGCGGGATCCACCTCACCCGTGCCTTCAATCCGGACACGGCCGCTCAGCCTGATATCCCGGGAAGAAGCGCCCACCAGGATCTCAAACTCTCCGGACTCCACCTGCCAGCTTTTTGAATGAGTATCGTAAAAGGCAAAGGCCCGCCTGTCCAACCGGAAACGGACTTCCTTCTCCTCTCCGGGCTCAAGGCTGATCTTGGCGAATTCCTTCAGTTCCTTGTCGGGTCTGAAGATGGTACTTTCAACATCGCGGACATAAACCTGGACGATCTCCTTTCCGGCCATGGAGCCGGTATTCCTGATCCGGAAGCTGATGTTCAGGATACCGTTTTCGTCCGTTTTTTCAGGTTCAATAACCAGATCGCTGTACGCAAAGCTTGTATAGGACAGGCCGTGTCCAAAGGGGAACAGCGGTTTCACACCGGCCTTATCATAGAAACGGTAGCCCACATAGATGCTTTCACGGTATTCAACGCCCTTGGGGCCCATGGGGAACCAGGCGGTTGCCGGGCAATCCTCCAGCTTCTCAGGGAAGGTCTCGGCCAGCTTCCCGCAGGGATTCGCTTTTCCGTAAAGAAGCTTCCAGAGAGCAGTTCCGCCCCCCTGACCGGAAAGGTAGAGCTCCAGCACCGCCTTGGCGCTGCCTATCCACGGCATCTCCACCGGTGCACCGTTGCACAGGACAACGACCACATTGGGATTTGCCCTGGCCACCTCCGCAATGAGCACGTTGTGGGCAGGGGGCATCCGCATGTGGATCCTGTCAAACCCTTCCGATTCATAGTCATCGGTGAGCCCGGCCAGGATCACCGCCACATCCGCTGCTTTGGCCGCATTGCAGGCTTCTTCAATGAGTTGCCTGTCAGGTGCGTCGGTTCGGATGTCATATCCCCGCGCATAGGTGATATCGGAAGCATTGGGCAGCGTCATGGCCTGATCATAGGCATTGTCCAGCCGCCACGGATTCACCATGGAGCTTCCGGCCCCCTGGTAGCGCGGATGTTTGGCAAACTCACCGATCAAAGCGATGCGCATCCCCTTTTTCAGCGGAAGAATGCCATCCTCGTTCTTAAGCAGGACAGCGCCTTCACATGCGGCTTCTACGGCCAGCCGATGATGGGCCTCCCTGTCAAAACGGTAGCCATCCGCTTTATTGGCCATATATTGGAGAATAAGCTTTATAAGCCTTGCCACGGCTTCATCCAAAACCGATTCATCAAGTTCTCCTGACCGTACGGCATCCACGATGGCCTGGTCGTTCTCCGGAAATACGCCAGGCATTTCCAGATCCAGCCCGGCCTTCAGGGCAGCCACCCGGTCGCTGACAGCGCCCCAGTCCGACACCACGACACCGTCATAGCCCCATTCTTCCCGGAGAATCTGGGTCAGGAGCAGCCGATTCTGGCTGGCATAGGTGCCATTGACCTTGTTATAGGCACACATGACGGTGCGCGGACCGGCTTTTTTAACAGCCCGTTCAAAACCGGCCAGGTAAATCTCCCGCATGGCCCGTTCATCCACAAAGGCATCGATGGTCATGCGATTGCTTTCCTGGTTGTTGACGGCAAAATGCTTCAGCGAAGTTCCAACGCCTTTGGACTGAACACCCTGGATCAAGGCGCCCGCCAGTTCGCCGGAAAGAAAGGGATCCTCGGAGAAATACTCAAAGTTGCGTCCGCAAAGGGGCGAACGCTTGATATTGGCTCCCGGCCCCAGCAACACACCCACATCTTCCTGCAGGCATTCCTCACCCAGGGCCTCTCCGACCCGGCGCAGCAGATCCCTGTCCCAGGAAGCGGCCAGGCATGATGCCGTCGGGAAACAGGTTGCCTCATAGCTTCCACCCGAAAAATCCTTCGACTGCTTCTGCTTCCTCAAGCCATGGGGACCGTCGGTAAGCATGACGGACGGCAACCCCAACCTCTCGATGGCCTTGGTGTGCCAATAGTCCTCGCCAGAGCATAGCGAAGCTTTTTCCTGAAGTGTCAGCCTGTTAACAATCTCCCTGATCTGTTCTTCCATAGCGACCCCCTCATCTGTAGCCAAGTCTTTATTCCAATTATATCATACCCTTCCTTATAGCCAACGAAGCATGCCGCTCACCGTAAGCCGAACGCCTCTGTCTTAAGCGCAGGGATGTCCCTGACAGGCATAAGAAAAAGGCCGCCAAGGCCTTTAAAAATTCGCAGTTACCGGGGAACAGGCATGACAGCGCTTTGAACCCATCAATCCTCTGCCGCCGGTTCGTTATGGTTTTGGGAATAGCCATACCGGCTCAGAAACTCAGTCAGACGCTCCATGGTATGCGCGCTGACGGCATGCTCCATCCGGCAGGCATCTTCCTCCGCTATGTCCGGATCCACCTGCAGCACCTCGATGAGAAAGCGCTTGATCTGCCGATGGATCTGCCTGACTTTTTCAGCCATATGGCGTCCCTCATTGGTCAGTTCCACAGGCCCATACATCTCCTGGCGCACAAGGCCCTGTTTCTTGAATTTGCTGAGCGTTTGGTTCACGCTGGCCTTGGCGATCTGGAGCTTGTTGGCTATATCGGTTACCCGAACCGCTTCTCCGCTTTCCTCAAGTTCCAGGATAGCTTCCAGGTAGTCCTGCATGGATGCGGAAAGCTTTTTCAGTTCTGAAATGTGAGCCACCCCCATACTTAGGCCTCTCATGTTAGCTTTATCTAACATTATCATTATAGCCCAACCCTGCCAGAAGTCAAGCCAGGAAGACACAGACTGTCATCAGGCTGTCAAAAAAGAGGTACGATGCCGTACCTCTTTTTTAAGACCCAATCATTTCGTCGATCTTCTTCTGGTCAAATCCGACAATAATCTGCCCGTTGATGTCGATTACCGGAACTCCTCTCTGACCGGATTTCTCGATCATTTCGATGGCTTTCCGGGGGTTTCTGGATACATCGATATCTTCGAAAGCGATGTTTTTGGAGGCCAGATAGTTTTTTGCCATGGTACACCACGGGCATGTAGGCGTGGAATAAACCTTTACAGTCATCTCATTCCCTCCTTTGCACATCCGGTGACAACCCAGCCGTGATATACCCCCTATGGGTATATTATAGCAAAATTCTACAATTTCCACAAATCTTTTTGGTTCCCCACCTATCTTGGCTTGATACTGCCGGTCCAATCCAGACAATTCATGGATGCGCAAAAGAGGCAAAAATCAGTCCGTAAGGTGCGTAAGGCTTTTTATGGCTCTGGACAGCTCTTCCGCCGCTTTTTCCCTGTCCTGCGCCGAAACCATGTCCTCCAGGCATGATACGGCATGCCGCTCCAGGATCAGGCTGCCCACCTTTTGAAGCGCCGCCCTGGCTGCCGCAATCTGGGTCAGTATATCCATGCAGGGCTTATCTTCAGCGATCATCCGCAAGCCCCTGTTCTGCCCTTCGATACGGCTGAGCCTTTTGATAAGGTCTTCCCCTGACGTTTTGTGCCGAGTCGGCATAAACCTTCCTCCAGATCCAGGATGTCATTATTTTATAGGATTCAGCCTGCTCCTTCAATGTGCGGCCGTTTCCGGTTTGATTTATCCGTTATTGCCAATAAGATTGATACCTGTTACAATATATGTAACAGTTATAATACTGGAAGAATATTTCTATTATGTTGTAACCATCTTAGTATTTGAATATTTTCTGATTGATAATTGGTAAGAAAATGGGTATTATAATATTTGAATCTGAAAATAAAAAAGGAGGAAATCAAATGAAGCATAGATATGCTGCATTGATGATTCTCATGCTTTGCGCATTCGTTTTGGCAGGATGCGGCGCAGAACCCGCTCCCAATGTCACAACTCCTCCTGCCAATACCGGTGGTTCTACCAGCAGCCCTGATGCCTACTCAACACCATCCATGGTAACCGACGCTGCAGGATTTGAAAAGGCCATCAGCAAGGACGGTGTGTGGATTATCTGCCTTCTGAACGACCTGACCATCAACAAGGAGCTTGTTCTGGATGGTACCTTCACCAACGGCAAGAAGGACGACAAGGGTAATGATATCATCCAGAGGAAGATCGCCCTCTATGAGCAGGATCAGAACCGCAACATCACGGCCAGATACACACTCGCCGTTCCCAAGCTGACCATCAACAGCCCCAACGCCAGCATCCAGCATGGTACATTCAAAGGCGATCTGTACGTTAATGCTGAGAACTTCCAGCTGGTGGATACCACAGTGGAGGGTAATGTTTACTTCGCTTCGGATGCCATCAAGAACAGCTTCAAGATGGACGAAGCCAGCAAGATTACCGGCGAACAGAAGGTTCAGTAAGACTGACCGCTGGCTATGCAGAAATTGAGAGGGCTGCAGCAAAGCAGCCCTCTTTCTTTCAGCTTTTTTGGCCCGTGTATATCAGGATGGCATCTCGCAGGAAGGCGGCCATACCCGGCTGTTCCTTGTCGTAATGGGCTCTGAACCTCTCATCAGCCACATACATCTCCGCCAATCCCGCATGGGCCTCCCTGGAGTAATCGTCCCAGAAGAAGCACAGCCACTGCCGGTGCAGGTCGGCAGCCTCCTGGGCAAGCTCACTGGCCGGATCGCCGCTCTTGAACGCTTCCCGCAGAACCTCTGTCAGCTCATTGGACAGCGCCTCCAGTTGCGCATGCTGCTCCCTGGTCATGTTCAGCACTTTCCGGCCTGATTGGTCCACGGCTTCATCACCGTATTTCTCACGGGCCTCCTTTCCGAATTTTCTCTCATTCTCCTCAACAAGCTGCTGTTTGAAACCCATGAATTTTTCCTGATCGCTCATTTCCATTCTCCCTCCGCATGCCGCAATGGTCTTCTCCACATTGGCCAGGAGCAGATCCAATTGGGCCCGTTTTTCCAGAAGCTTCTCACGGTGTTCCATCAGCGCCTGCATCCTGTCAAAGTTGGGTGAGGAGAGGATCGCCATGATCTTCTCCAGGCTGACGCCCAGCTCCCTGTAAAAGAGGATCTGCTGGAGCCTGTCAACTTCCCTTGTTCCATAAATCCGATATCCCGACGGATTGATTCTGGCCGGCTTCAGAAGACCAATCTCGTCATAATACCGGAGTGTCCTGGGGCTCACGCCTGCCAGACGTGCCAGCTGCTGAACGGTGTATTCCATGATATCGCCTCCGAAACCACCTTACACCTTTACGCAACGTCAAAGTCAACAGCTTTTTCGTAAAATCAGATCCCGGAGACAGAAATCACATATTCATAGCCCGCAGGTGCTTCCGGAAACTCAGGCTGCCTGGCAAAAACCGGGTCCTTCCCAAGATGAAGCCCGGCCAGCCAAACATGGCATAACGCAATACCCATATCGATTTGATTGAGCCTTTCATAGATCAGGGCTTTCAATCCGCCGGTTCTGATACAATAGGCATGTATCCGATCGGCCTCCTTTTTGAAATACCAGGGCTGGCTGTTGACCGAAGATGGAGCCAGTCTGGCTGCTTCCAGCAAGGGATCCTCAGGGACATTGGCTATCTTGCCGAGGGGTTTTCTCTTAAACTCCGACAGACTATCCCGATACAAAGAACCCGCAGCTTTCCCAAAAGCCATCGCGATGACGAACTCCATCCCGGGCTTGATGGCAATATTTCCCGAAGGCTTGGCTAAACCCACCCAGCAGGAGCCAAGCCCCATGGCAGACAGGGCAAGGTCCATCTGCTGCAGAATGAAACCCGCATTAACCAGGTACCCTTCCCTGTTTTCCGATGACATCACGAGATAGTGGGGAGCTTTGAGGGCCAGCAGACCGCGTATGGTATCGCCCTGTACAAGGCTGATATCGGTCCGGATATCAAAGAGCGGCTTCAGGGAAGGAAGGAGCCTGGATACCTCATCCGTCACCGAAGCATCCAGGGGCGTCATCTCATATTTCCTAACCGATTTTCTCCTGAAAATAGACTGGTAGAGCCTTTCAAAATCCATAATCCCATCTCCTTTTCCGTACGTCATATATACGTTTGACGCCGCCGAAAGTCTTATCCGGACGATGAAGTTTATGTGCCCGGATTCACACGGCGCCAGAAATATGAGATAATAAGGGACAATCGGCAATGCCAAACCGAACCTGTGGTACCACAGGATACCAGAAGGGTGATCCGTCTTGTATACTTTTATACGGTCTTTTATCATCGGGTTTTCCGGGGCCATGATGCCCGGTTCCCTGCTCACCTATACCGTCGAAAAAAGTCTGAAGATCGGTCCGAAGGCCGGTCCGCTGGTTTCCCTGGGCCATGCGCTCCTGGAACTGGTGCTGGTCATCCTGCTGTTCATCGGAGTCGGCCAATATCTTGAAACACCCCTGGCCCAGATGATCATCGGATTCCTGGGTGGCGCCGTGTTGATCTTTTTTGGCGGCAGTATGATCAGGGATGCGGCGAAAGGGAAACTCCAGATTGACATGAAGAGCGCGTCAGCCGCCAAAAGCGGTGGGATTATCCTGGGAAGCATGCTGGTCAGCGCTTCCAATCCCTATTTTGCAGTATGGTGGGCGGCCGTCGGGCTGGGACTCATGATGGAAGCCTATAACCTTATGGGGGTGGCCGGTGTTGTGCTGTTTTACACGGGCCATATCCTGTCCGATTTTTCCTGGTACACGTTGGTGTCTTTTATCATCGGCAAGACCCGGAAGTTCATCAACATGAAGATCTACAGGATCATCATCGTCGTTCTGGGAGCTGTGCTCATCGCTTTCGGCGCCGGTTTCCTGGTTTCGTCGGTGAAAATGCTTTTAGGGCCTGTTTCCTGAACCTTAGGTTTCTCAGCGACCCATCCGTATCCTTTGCCGGAAGCCGTCGTTATACCATGCCGCTCGCCTTTTTGGCCTTGTGGCCGTATGGGCCCTGGACCGGGCGGTTGTCCGGTTTGCCATGCTGCAATTCCTCAAAAGCCCGGGACAGCATGAGCTTAATCCGGTTGAGCTGGTTCACTTCGCTGGCGCCGGGATCGTAGTCCACGGCCACGATATTGGTTCCGGGATAAACCCTTCTGAGTTCCTTGATCATGCCCTTGCCGGTGACGTGGTTGGGCAGGCAGGCAAAAGGCTGCATGCAGATAATATTCCTGACCCCTTTTTGAATCAGTTCCACCATCTCGCCTGTGAGAAGCCATCCTTCACCCGCCTGATGCCCGATGTCCAGCACGGTTTGAGCTCCCTTTGCGATGTTCTCAATGGTTTCAGGCTCATAGAAGCGTTCGCTGGCGGCAAGCGCTTCCCGGTAGGGTTTCCTGAACTGCTCGATGATCCGGATGGCGGCCTTGCCCAGAAGCTGCGCCGATTTTCTTCCGGAAAGGTACCTGTACTTGTAATCCTGGTTATAGGCGCAGTACAGGAGAAAATCCGTCAGGCCCGGCACGACGGCCTCCGCTCCTTCTTCCTCCACTGTCCTGACCACGTTGTTGTTGGCCGTCGGATGGAACTTGACCAGTATTTCACCCACCAGGCCCACCTTGGGCTTGACGTCATTGACGATCTCCAGCCGGTCGAACTCTTCCACGATGCTTTCGATATTGCGTCTGAATTCGGCATAATCAGCCCGTGCCAATGAACGCTTGCAGATTTCAGTCCATTTTTCATAGAGGGCGTTGGCCGACCCCTTGATCTTCTCGTAGGGTCTTACCCGGTACAGGACATTCATCAGCAGATCACCATAAACAAGGCCCATGGCAGCCCGCTTCAGAAGCCCGTAGGAAAGCTTGAGCCCGGGATTCTTCTCCATGCCGTTGGCATTGAGGGAAATGACGGGAACATGACCAAAACCGGCATCCTTAAGGGCTTTCCTGAGAAATGCGATGTAGTTGGTCGCCCGGCAGCATCCTCCGGTCTGGGTGATCATGACGCTGGTATTGCTCGTATCATAGGCTCCCGACTTCAGGGCTTTGATGATCTGGCCGACGACAAGGATGGAAGGATAGCAGGCATCGTTATTGACATATTTCAAACCCTCATCGATGGCCTGGTGGTCAATGGCGGGGAGCACCACTACCCTGTAGCCCGACAGGTTGAAGGCTTCTTCCAGGAACTGAAAATGAATCGGGGACATTTCGGGAGCCAGGATGGTATGCTTTTCCCTGTGTTCCGGCAGGAACGGCACCTTGACGAACCTGGCAGATCCTTCGGGCCTGGCGGTCTGCCTCTTCTCCCTTTCCAGGATGGCGGCCTTCAGGGAACGCAGCCTGATCCTTGCGGCTCCCAGGTTGTTGACCTCATCGATCTTGAGCACGGTATACAGCTTTCCGTGGGCATTCAGGATCTCCTGAACCTGGTCGGTGGTGACGGCGTCCAGTCCGCATCCGAAGGAATTCAGCTGCACCAGTTCCAGATCCTTTTGGGTCGCTACAAAGGATGCCGCCGCATACAGCCTGGAATGATACGCCCACTGATCCACCACCCTCAGCGGCCTTTCTACCCTGCCAAGATGAGCTAACGAATCCTCGGTGAAGACCGCCATGCCCAATGCATTGATCAGCTCGGGAATCCCGTGGTTGATCTGGGGATCGAGGTGATAGGGCCTGCCGGCAAGTACGATCCCCTTCACGCCTGCTTCCCGGATCTGCTGAAGCGCTTCCTCCCCTGCCTTCCGTATCTCTTTCCTGAAGGATTCCTGCTCACGGTACGCCTTTTCCACGCTTTTGGCGATCTCCTGCCTGCTGATGCCGAAAGGCGAGAGTTCCCGGAAAAGTCTCCTCATCAGCCTCCTCTTGTTGTCATAGGGCAAAAAGGGCTTCATATAAAGGATATTTCTTTCCCTCAGCGCATCCGCATTGTTCTTGATGACCTCAGGATAGGAAGAGACTATGGGGCAGTTGAAATGGTTGTCCGCATCCTTTTGCTCCCGGTTTTCCTTCACGATGCAAGGATAAAAGATGAAACCGACGCCCTTGTCCACCAGGTCCATGATATGCCCGTGGACCATTTTGGCCGGATAGCATACAGACTCCGACGGAATGGTCTCCATCCCCTTATTGTACAGCTCAGGTGTTGACCGTTCCGACAGTTCCACCCGGAAGCCCAGTTCAGTGAAGAAGGTAAACCAGAAGGGATAATTTTCATAGATGTTCAGGGCCCTGGGAATGCCTACCACTCCCCGGCGCGCTTCGGAAAGGGGCAAGGGCTTGTAGCTGAAAAGCCTGTTGTACTTATAGGCAAACAAGTTGGGAAGTTTGCTGTCCCCGGCATCCTTTCCGGAACCCCTCTCGCACCGGTTGCCGGATATGAACCGTTCGCCGTTCCCGAAATCATGGATGGTCAAAAGACATCTGTTGGCACAATGCCGGCATCGCGTGATGCGGCTGGACAAATGGAAGGCATCCAGTTCCCCGGCCTTTGCCATCTGCGACCGGGCGCCTTCCCGATACCTTTCCCTGGCGATGAGGGCCGCACCGTATGCGCCCATGATCCCGGCAATATCGGGGCGTATGGCCTCTTTCCCCGTAATCAGTTCAAAGCATCTGAGCACCGCATCATTATGGAAGGTGCCGCCCTGAACGACTATCCTTTCCCCGAGTTCCTCCGGGTTCTTCAGCTTGATGACCTTGAACAGGGCATTTTTGATGATGGAATAGGACAAGCCCGCCGAAATATCTCCGAGACTTGCGCCTTCCTTCTGGGCCTGCTTGACCCGGGAATTCATGAAGACCGTACACCTTGATCCCAGATCCACCGGGCTCTCGGCCAGCAGCGCTTCCCTGGAGAAGGCATCGACATCCATATCAAGGGATCCGGCAAAGGTGTCCAGAAACGATCCGCAGCCCGACGAGCAGGCTTCGTTGAGCAGGATGCTCTCAATATTGCCATCCTTCACCTTCAGGCATTTCATATCCTGCCCGCCGATATCCAGGATGAAATCAACACCGGGGCAGAAATGCTCCGCAGCCTTGTAATGGGCAATGGTTTCAATCTCGCCCGTGTCAATCCTGAGGGCAGCCTTCAGCAACGCTTCCCCATAGCCGGTAACCGCCGACCAGGCGATCTCCTTTCCGGCCGGGAGCTGGCGGTACATGGCTTTCAGAGCCTTTATGGTGGATTCCAGCGGACTACCCTCATTGCTGCCGTAATGGGTGTACAGGAGCGCGCCATCCTCGTCGATGAGGGCTATTTTTGTGGTGGTGGAACCCGCATCGATCCCCAGGAACCATTTCCCGACGGCATCTTCGGGCTTGCGCCTCAATACCTTGTGGGCGTCATGGCGTTTTTTGAAAGCCTCATATTCCTGCCTGTTTTTGAAAAGGGCAGGCAGACGGCTGGTTTCCGTAAAGACCTTTCCTGCGTTCCGGTCAAGCCTGTCCAACAGAGCCTTAAACCTTACCGGTTGCTGGTTGGAAGCGGAAAGAGCGGCACCGATGGCCACAAACAACTGGGCATGCTCGGGGATGACGACCTGCTCCTCTGCCAGTGCCAGAGTCTCCACAAAACGTTTCCTGAGTTCGGGCAGGAAATGCAAAGGTCCCCCCAGGAAAGCGATTCTGCCCCGTATGGGCCTTCCGCATGCCAGGCCGCTGATGGTCTGGATCACAACGGCCTGGAATATGGAAGCGGCAATATCGTTCCTGTCGGCACCCTCGTTCAGAAGCGTCTGGACATCGGTTTTTGCAAACACGCCGCACCGCGCCGCTATGGGATAAATCACCTTATGATGCCGGGCCATCTCGTTAAGCCCGGCTGCGTCCACCTTGAGCAGGGAGGCCATCTGATCGATGAATGCGCCCGTCCCGCCGGCGCAGGTACCGTTCATCCTCTGCTCCAGGCCTCCGCTGAAATAGGTTATCTTGGCATCCTCTCCGCCAAGTTCGATGGCTACATCGGTTTCAGGGTGGAAGGCCTCGATAGCCCTGGCTGCGGCTATGACTTCCTGGGTAAACGGGACCTCCATCTGCCTGGCGCAGTTCATTCCACCCGAACCGGTTATGCTTAAGGTCACTTCGGCGTTCCCAATCAGGCGGCTGATATCAGTAAAGATATCCCTCAGCTTGTTCCCTATGTCGGCATAATGCCTCTCATATCGGCTGAAAACCATTGCACCGGTGTGGTCAAGGATAACCACCTTGATGGTGGTCGAGCCAATATCAACGCCTATACGATACATAACCGAACCGACCTCACCTGTAATATCTATTCATATTCGTCATCTATTATAATACAAACGAAAAAAGTATTTAAGAAGTCCAGCCTTTTGGAAAACCGGCCCATTCTGCCCAAACCATGTTATAAAAATAACGCAAATGGTCTCCCTGCCTGCCGGGTGATATAATGGGGTTAAGGTATTCCCATCACGGATGAAGACCGCATATTGCGGGCATACTGTCCAGTGCTGGCAGGAGGTTGGCAGATGATGGAAAGCATTCGTATTCCCTGCATTTTCACCATATTCGGCGGAACCGGCGATCTGACGCACAGGAAGCTGATTCCGGCCATATACAACTTGACCTTGGAAGGATTGCTGCATCCCGGGATGATGATTGTGGGCGTGGGAAGGCGACCCCTGAGCACAGAGGAGTACCGGGATAATCTCCTGGCGTCGGTCATGAAGCATTCCCGGTTTCCCCTCAGGACCGATATCTGGGACAGGCTCAAGGAAAGGATCCATTATTTCAGAATGAACCTGTCCGAATCCGAGGATTTTTCCTCTCTGAAGAACTGGCTGGACGAACTGGACAGGACAGCGGGCACCCAGGGAAACAGGCTGTTCTACCTGTCGGTAGCCCCCACCCTCTTTGAGCCCATCGTCCTGAACCTGCACAGGTTCGGCATGGTGACCAACCAGGGTGCCTGGCAGCGGGTCATGATCGAAAAGCCTTTCGGCAGAGATCTCAAATCTGCCGCCTATCTCAATCAGGTCATTGAAAGCGTTTTCCCGCCGGAGAACATCTTCCGGATCGATCATTACCTGGGCAAGGAAATGCTCAGGAACCTGATGGTGATACGCTTCGGCAACGCACTGTTTGAAAGCATTTGGAACAGCCGTTATATCGAGAATATCCAGATCACCGCCGGTGAGACGGTGGGGGTGGAAACCCGGGCAGGCTACTATGAGCATTCCGGCGCCCTCAGGGACATGCTGCAGAGTCACCTGCTCCAGCTTCTTGCCCTGGTGGCCATGGAACCTCCCATCAGCCTGGATGCCAAATCCATCAGGGATGAAAAGGTGAAATTCTTAAGGAGCCTTCTGAAAATGGACGACGAGCTTCTCAGGAGCCATATTGTCCGCGGGCAGTATGGGCCAGGCATCATGAACGGCCAGACCGTCAGGGGATACCGGCAGGAAAAGGGAATCCATCCCGCATCCAACACCGAAACCTTCATCGCCATGAGAATCCTGGCAGGCAATTTCCGCTGGGGAGGCATGCCTTTTTATCTCCGGACAGGCAAGCGCATGCCCAAGAAATCAACCTATGTGGTCATGGAGTTCAAATCCATGCCGGAAATCCTGTACTTCAAGGAGTACAAAGGCATGCAGCCAAACCTGCTTGAGATACACATACAGCCCAAGGAAGGCATTTCCCTGCAGTTCAATGCCAAAAAGCCAGGATCCGGAAATGAAATCACCACCGTCACGATGGACTATTGCCAGAACTGCGACTACGAAAGCAATTCGCCCGAGAGTTACGAGCGCCTGATAGCCGATGCGCTGCGCAACGATCAGACCCTTTTTGCAAGCTGGGAGGAGATCGAAGCCTCCTGGAGCTTTGTGGATAATATCACCAGGTATTGGGACAAGGAAGCGGTTGACTTTCCCAATTACGCACCCGGGACCTGGGGGCCGCCCGCATCCGACGAGCTTCTGGCCAGGTACGGGCATCATTGGTGGAATTTATGACAGGTATTCAGAGGCCCTGGAGCATGCTTCAGGGCCTGCAACTTATACTTCTTCCGAAGAGCGACGGACGCCCGGCACCGCCGATACGCTTCCGGTCTTGGGTTCCGTCGGGAAATTCGCCACAGACTCCGGGGCATGGGTCGTAACCGGCGGGCTGACAACGGGAGCAATTGTCGGCTTTCTCTTCATGATAAGGCAGATGATGAAGATGGCCCCCGCAAGGAGCAGGATCCAGTATGGAAATCCGCCTCCACCCTTCTTGAATACCACAAGCGCCGTCTCGCCGCTGAAATAAGCCACATTGCTTTTTTGGATCTCTGCGCCGCCGGTGAGGTATTGAATATCTCCCGGAACGATGATGGTCAGCTTAATAATGCCGTATGACTCCTGTTCAAATCCGGGAGTATAAACCACATACAGATCTTCCGGGATATCTTTTTCGTTCACGGCCCTGCCCTTTTTGTCAACCAGGCCGTCCAACCCGATGCCATCCTTCATCCGGTAATGCCGGACCGTCCCGAAGAAGGAGCCATCGCCCATGTCGTTGATATTGGAAATGGAAAGGAGTGCCGTTATGATCCCCTTTTCCTTATCTTCCTTTATGCTTTTCAGTATGGCCACGTTCTTGCCTGCTCTCTGATTCTGCTTTTCAACGATTTCCTTTATGGTTTTTTCCACTTCGCTTTTGGACAACAGGCCAGACGTATCAATCGTGTAGGTGATATCGCAGGAACCGTTACCGTTGACCCGCATTTCCACAGCGATGCACCCTGAGAGCATGGCAGTCATCAGTATAACGGACAGAATGGTCATGAACCTTTTAGACTTTTTCATGAGCAGATCCTCCCGGAATCAAATCATTTCATTGAACCCAGCCGGTGGTTATCCTGCCGCTTGTTAACATATTACCATATTGATCCATCTGTTTGCCATCGGGAACCAATAACTCTATCAAATTTCCAAAGGTCTTTAATATGAAAACCGAATCCTGCAATGCGGCAAACTGCGCAAGCGTTCCGGGCCGTCCATTTTCAAAGGGCGTCTTCATGCATAAATGCAATCAACAAGGTGACACTAACAAATGTCCCGATTGACACGGCATGCTTGCCTGCAGCCCATGCCCCGTACATGGCAGACATGGAGGAGTGACCATCATGAAGCCATCCAATGGATTATTTCATAGAACCATCCTGATAACGGCAGCATTGTGCCTGTTCCTTACGTCATGCGGAAACAATAAGGAGGAAGAAAGCAAGAAAAAGGAACAGCAGGAACAGGAGAAAGCCATAAAAGCCCTTGAAGAGATAGAGGCCCTGAACGAAACCATCATTCAGCTTTTGGACGGCCCGTCAAATCCGGGAAAGAGTGAAGGCAAGAAGCAGCATGATCAACAGCAGGGGCAGCAACAAGGTCAGCAGCAGTCACAGGGTCAACAGCAAGGACAACAGCAGAGCGGTCAACAAGGCCAGCCGCAGGAGCAGGGTCAGCAACAAGGCAATGAAAAACAGATGGAAAAGCCCCAGGATAAGATTTGGGATGAAGTCAACAAGAATATCATTGAGCTTCATTCCTTGTTCAACGAATACATCCCTGTAGCGGCCAAGCTGGGGGCAAGCGCCGATCTAAGCGTCAACGCCAACAATACCCTCAACCAGCTGACCAAAATGGCTGAGACCAGAAACCACAACGAGGTGCTGAATGAGGCCAACAACCTCCATAAGGCCATTTGCGACTATTTTGTCCTGCACCAGGACAAAAGAGCGCCTGCCAAACTCCTCCTGTTCCATGCACGGCGGGTCATGCTGGCCTCCAGGCTGGGGGACTGGCAGACCGCTGACGCAGCCGCCAATGCGATGAAAGAACTTTGGAACACTCAGAAGACCGCTTATGGCGATGAGCAGAAGGACGCTGTCGCCATGCTGGACCTTTCGGTTTCAAACCTTGTGGGCGTCGTGGCTGAGCAAAACCAGAACCTGGTAGCCATAAAAGGGCTTATCGTCCTCCAGAATATCGCCGAACTGGAAAAAAGCCTTGAAGAAAAATAAAGGCGCCGGAAACTTCCGGCCGCCTTTAGTGGGGATTTGGGGCTACATATGGATTATGTCCTGGATTTCCTCTTTGAGATAACGTCAAATGCAACGGCGACAAGGAGTACCAGGCCCTTAATGGTCATCTGCATATCGATGCCCACACCCATGATGCTCATACCGTTGTTCAGTACGCCCATGACCAGGGCTCCGATAATGGCGCCGATTACCGTTCCCACGCCGCCGTAGGCGGATGCGCCGCCGATGAAGCAGGCTGCAATGGCATCCAGCTCAAAGTTCTGGCCCGCCACAGGAGAGGCCGAGTTGATGCGCGAGGAGAAGCTGATTCCGGCAATTGCCGCCAGGACGGACATGTTCACATAGGTGAAGAACAGCACCTTGTTGGTGTTGATGCCCGAAAGCTGCGCAGCCTTCTCATTGCCGCCCATGGCATAGATATAGCGCCCGGGAACGGTTTTTTGCGTAAACACGGTATAGCCAAACACCAGTGTGCCGATGATGACGAAGATAATGGGAATACCTTTGTATGCGGCCAGCCAGTAAGCCAGAAGCATGATGCCGCCTACAACCACGACGCACTGGATGATAAAGAACAGGAAGTGCGTATTCTCAAAGCCATATCCGGCGCGTTCCTTGCGCTTTTTGAGGGCCATGAAGACATACAGCAGGGACAGGACCACACCCACCACAATGGTGGTCACATTGAAGCCTGCACCGAAGAAATTCAGGAAGTCCGGAATGAATCCGCCGCTGATCATCTGGTATTCCTTGGGATACGGCGCCAGAGTGAGTCCCTGCAGGATGGTGTTGGTGAGCCCCCTGAATATCAGCATGCCGGCCAGTGTGACGATGAACGCCGGAATCCGGATATAGGCAATCCAGAATCCCTGCCAGAGCCCGATGATAAACCCTATTCCCAGCGTGATCAGAAGCGCCGGAAGCATGGGCATTTTCATATTGATCATCAGGGTTCCCGAAATCGCGCCGACAAACGCACACACAGAGCCCACAGAAAGGTCGATATTGCCTCCCGTCAGGATGCAGAGCGTCATACCGATGGCCAGAATCAGCACATAGCTGTTCTGGAGAACGAGGTTCGTCACGTTCATGGGGTAGAGGAGCACTCCGTTGGTGGCGATTTGGAAGAAGATCATGATGACCACGAGCGCGATAAGCATGGCATATTGTCGCATGTTGTTCTTAATGGTTGTGCCTATTTTCTCCATGAGTCACACTACCTCCCTGTTACTCTGCATAATGCATTTCATAATGCTTTCCGAAGAGGCTTCCTCCCGGCTGAGTTCTCCCACGATGCGCCCCTCGTTCATCACATAGATCCTGTCGCACATGCCCAGGATTTCGGGGAGCTCGGATGAGATAAAGATAATGGATTTTCCTTCATCGGCCAGCTGGTTGATGATGGTGTAGATCTCGTACTTGGCGCCCACGTCGATGCCCCTGGTGGGTTCGTCCAGGATCAGGACGTCGGGCCGGGCAAATATCCACTTGCTAAGGACCACCTTCTGCTGGTTTCCGCCCGATAGATTGCCCGTTTTCTGCAGAATGCTGGACGATTTGATAGCCAGCTTGGAGCGGTATTCCTCGGCCACCATGATCTCCTTGTTCTCATCAATAAACATCCGCCTGCTGATCTTTTTCAGGCTGGGCAGCGTGATATTGTGCCGGATATCGTCAATCAGGATAAGGCCGGCGTTTTTCCGGTCCTCGGTAAGGTAAGCTATGCCATGCTCGATGGCCTGGCGGACCGAGTTAAGCTCCACCGGCTTTCCGTCCTTGATGATCTGCCCCGAGATACGGCTGCCGTAAGCCTTGCCGAAAACGCTCATGGCAAACTCGGTTCTTCCGGCTCCCATCAGTCCGGATATGCCGACAATCTCGCCTTTGCGAACCTTGATGCTGACGTCCTTGATCACTTTCCTGTCGGGGATCACCGGATGGTATACCGTCCAGTTCCTGACCTCGAAGGCCACTTCCCCGACCTTCGGCTCCCTCTTTGGGAAACGGTTGACCATGGTTCGTCCGACCATACCCTTGATAATCCGATCCTCGTCAATGACATCCGTACCGACCTTGAGGGTTTCAATGGTTGCCCCGTCCCTCAGGATGGTGATGGAATCAGCCACCCGCATGACCTCGTTGAGCTTGTGGGAGATCAGGATGCAGGTAATGCCATCGCTTTTCAGCTGCAGGATCAGTTCCAGCAGGTTGTTGGAATCCTCCTCGTTCAATGCAGCCGTCGGTTCGTCCAGGATCAGGAGCTTGACCTTTTTGGCCAGGGCCTTGGCGATTTCAACCAGCTGCTGTTTTCCCACGCCGATATCCTTAATCAGGGTGTGGGAACTTTCGTTCAACTTCACCCTTTTGAGTAGTTCCCTGGCCTCCATGTGGGTCCTGTTCCAGTCGATAAAACCACGCTTATGGCGCTCATTTCCCAGGAACAGGTTTTCCCCGATAGACAGGTAGGGCTCAAGGGCCAGTTCCTGATGGATGATGGCGATGCCCATTCTCTCGCTGTCCTTGATATCCCTGAAGGCGCAAACCTTTCCTTCAAAGATGATCTCACCGCTGTAAGTGCCATGTGGATAGATGCCGCTGAGGACATTCATCAGAGTGGATTTCCCTGCCCCGTTCTCACCGACCAGGGCATGGATCTCGCCGGCTTCAACCTTGAAATTCACATTGTCAAGGGCTTTGACGCCGGGAAAGACCTTCGTGATATTCCGCATCTCCAGGATTGTTCCCAAGTCCTCTCCTCCCCCTGTCCTTTTATAAATCAGAAAAGTCCCTTCGACTCTTTACGAATAGGAAAAACGGGTTTGGAGGCGGCAAAACCGAAGTCCTGCCGTCTCCAAACCGGACACCCGTCAGGGTGCCCGGCAAGCCTGTTATTGGATGTCAGCCTCGGTGTAGTACCCGCTGTCGATGAGGAGCTGCTTGTAGTTGTTCTTGTCCGCGAAAACAGGCTCGCAAAGGTAGGAGGGAACAATCTTCACGCCGTTGTTATAGGTTTTGGTGTCGTTGACCGGAGCCTCCTTGCCCTGGAGCAGTGCGTCAACCATCTCAACAACCTTTGCGGCAAGAGTTCTGGTATCCTTGAAGACCGACATGGACTGCTTGCCTTCAATCATGGCCTTCACATTGGGCTTGTCACAGTCCTGACCGGTGATGACGGGATAGGGCTTGTCAGCTGTGCCGTAGCCGTTGCTGTCAAGTGAAGCGATGATACCGATGGCAAGGCTGTCGTTGGGAGACAGGACGGCATCCAGTTTTTCTCCGCCGGAGTAGAATGCCGTGATCAGGTTATCCATCCTGGCCTGCGCTTTAGCGGAGTCCCAACCCTGGATAGCGATCTTGGTAAATTCGGTCTGCCCACTGGGAATTCTGAGCTGCCCATTGTCTATGTACTTCTGAAGGACGCTCATCGCACCGTCATTGAAGAAGTAGGCGTTGTTGTCATCGGGGGATCCGGCGAACAGCTCGATGTTGTAGGGGCCTTTTCCGTCCTTCAGGCCAAGGGCTTCTTCGATATATGATCCCTGAAGCACACCAACCTTGAAGTTGTCAAAGGTAGCATAGTAGTCCACGTGTTCAGACTGCATGATGAGGCGGTCATAAGCGATAACCTTAACCTTGGCATCGGCAGCCTTCTTGAGCACATCAGTAAGGGCTGAACCGTCGATGGAAGCGATAACGAGAACCTTGCAGCCCTTGGTGATCATGTTCTCAATCTGCTGGATCTGCATATTGACGTCATTGTTGGCATACTGGAGATCTACCTGGTAGCCCTTTGCTTCCAGCTGTTTCTTCATGTTTTCGCCATCCTGATTCCATCTCTGGAGAGACTGGGTCGGCATGGCCACGCCGATAAGATTGCCTCCGCCCTGACCGCAACCCGTCATGGCGAACATGCTGATAAGCAGGGTCAGAATAAGAACCAGTGACAGTTTCCTTCTCATGATTGACTCCTCCATTCCAATGTATTAGGCCTTAAACCTGTTTACATTGTATATGGAGGAGCCTTCGAACTCACTGGACTGAATTAAGGAAATGCTGTACCTTTTTAAACCCGTCTTTCGGTTTTGCAGAGCAATGGGTAAAATCTTAAGATTAAAAATTTCCTGTTATATTACTGCCGGGACAACACGCAGCGCCTTCCCTTATGCTCAGGTCCTAAGGGATTTGCGGCCACTTCTCCCTTGGCACATTGATAAAAATATCCTCCAGGCGGTGAAAGCCGTCCTTGATGATGGTATCCATCATATTATCCTTTGTCACCGCGATTGGGTCAAGTCTGAGATAGGGCACCTGAAAGGTTCCGTCAAAAATGGTTTCCTCCACCTTCAGGTCTTCCCCCTGGACCATCCTGATCGCCGCTTCAGCCGCTGCCTTGGCAATCTTGTCTATGGGCTTGTAGACGGTCATCAGCTGCGTGCCTTCCACAACCCGCTGGCAGGCGGAAAGGTCCGCATCCTGGCCAACCACGGCCACTTCTCCTGCCAGCCTTTTTTCCGAAAGGGCCTCAATGGCTGCATGGGCCAGCGTATCGTTGGCCGCGATGATAGCGTGGATATCGGCACCTTCTTCCAGAATCTGCTCCACATAGCTGAAGGCTTCTTCATATGCCCAGTCGCGGGCAGAAGTTTCGTAGATTATTTTGATATCGCCCTTGTTGACAGGTTCACGAAGCACGTTCATATATCCCTGGTATAACATGAAGCTGTTGTAGTCGGTGGGCGCTCCCTTGATGATCATGTAATTACCCTTGGGAACCTTTTCTAAAAGGGCTTTGGCCTTGAGCTCCCCGACCTTTACATTGTCAAAGGAGATATACAGATCCGCCCCGGCGTTCCTGATCAGGCGATCATAGCAAATCACCCTGATGCCGGCCCTTTTGGCCAGTCTTACCGATTCGGCGCTTGCCTCGGCATCATGGGGGGTGATCACCAGGATGTCGATACCCTGCTCGATCAGGTATCTGACCTGCTTCATCTGCTCTTCATTGTCATTATTGGCGTTCTGAATGAGCACCTCGGCGCCGAGCTCCTTGGCCCGTGCCACAAAGATATCCCTGTCCCTCAGCCAGCGTTCCTGGACGGTCGATCCCATGGAGTAGCCGATCTTGATGGATGCTCCCTGCTCCTTTCCGGATGGCGGCGATGGGATCCCCTTTTCCGCCGAACACCCGGAAAACGCCAGCAGGCTCAGGCAAAGCATGGCCAGCGCAGTCCTGATAAACCGCTTCACAAACAATAAAGTCACCCCCTCATTCCTCAAGAAGCGCAATGCGCGCCATGATTCATGTCATTCCCTGAACTCGGACGGGCTGAATCCGGTCGCCTTCTTGAACAGCTTGCTGAAATAATTGGGATCATTGTAGCCAACCTGGTAGCAGACTTCCTTGACGCTGAGCTTCTGGTCCCTGAGAAGCCTCTTGGCTTCCGTGATGCGGATCCGGGTAAGATAGTCGATAAAGTTCTCTCCGGTTTCCTCCTTGAAAAAGCGACTGAAATACTGTGGACTTAAGCCTGTTTCCCTGGACACCTCTTCCAGGGAGAGATCCCTGTGATAATTGGCATCAATATAGTTCTTGGCAAGGCTGATCAGATGATGGCACCGCTTGGCCCGCACAGCGCGGATGCCTGCGGTGATGGTTTCAATCAGTTCCTTGCACCAGTTCTTCAGTATCATGGGTTCATCAAGGCTGAGAAACTCCTTCAGGTAGCTCCGTCCACGCAGGACATCCCTATCCTCGATATCATATTCCAGGGCCTGCCTATGAAGCAGTACCACCAGTTCCAGAAGCCTTCCCCTGATATCCTCGATCGTGTACTGGGTGTTTGCGGCAAGCTCATCGAAGATCTGCGAAAAGAGAGTCAGGCATTCCGCCGTCTCACCCATGACAGCCTTCTCCAGAAGCTGCTTTTCCCTGATATTGAAGAAGGTCTGGCTGGAACTTGCCTCCTCCGGGATATCGCGTATATGAACGATTTCGCTTTCCTTGGCATGCTTGATCGCCCGCATGGATTCTGTATAGGATGTCAGAATGTTTTCGCTTCTCTGAATGCTGCCAATGCCCATGCGGAAGGATGCGGCAACCTTCCGGGTAATCTTTTCGATGATGTAGTGACCGGCCTCCACGGCCTCCAGCCTCTCTTCATAATCGTCATGCTGCTCTGGAACCGGAACGTAGCAGATGATGCGATTGAGCATGACAGGGCCCACGACACAGTTCAGACGGCTTTTGATGATGTCCCTGAGCTGGGGATAAAAGGACTGGCTCAGCACATTGGAGCCGATCACATTGCCCAGCCTTCCCGACTGCCTTTCCTCCCCAAATTCCAGAGTCATCACATAGCCTGGGCCATCCGGCAGATCCAGCAGGCGCCTGTAATTCTCCAGTTCCTGGTTATAGTCCTCGTAGAGGAGGATGGAATAGATGAAACCATGCTCCAGTACGGGCAGAACCTTTTCGAATTTTTCCTTCATCTCCAGTTCCAGCTTCTTTTTTTCCCTGGCTTCGGCAATCCGTTGCTCCGCCTGCTGGATGATCTCAACGATCTTCATGCGGTTGACGGGCTTGAGCAGATACTCCACCACGCCCAGGTTGACCGCTTCCTTCGCGAATTCAAACTGCTCGCAGGCCGACAGGATCACGATCTGGACCTGGGGATAGACCGCCTTGATCTCGCGGATGGCGTCGATGCCGTTGATGCCCGGCATGCGAATATCCATGAAGATCAGATCCGGCTTGACCGTTTCGGCCTTTTCAATGGCCTCCCGCCCCGATCGGGCAGTTTCAACCTCAACCTGGTCGAAATGCTTTTCCACAATATATCGGATGGAATCCAGCACGATATTTTCGTCATCAACCACCAGGATTCGAAGCATGTATGCATTCCTTCTTTCTTTGCACGCAGATTTTGGGTATGCTGATCACAACTTTTGTCCCGCCGGGTTTGCTGCTTTGGATATCCATAACCTGATCATAGTCAAAGAAGTTCCTGAGCCGCTGCATCACGTTCCTGGTACCGATTCCCGTGGTATGGCCCGCGGAACCTGACGGTCTGTTGTCTTCGGCATCATCGCCAAGAATCTGCCGGATTTTTTCCTGGCTCATCCCCACACCGTTATCCTCAACTTCGACGATGTAATTGTCGCTGTCCTGCCGGACCCTCAGGCTGATGGTACCGCCCGATTCCATCTCGCTGATGCCATGGATGAACGCGTTCTCAATCAGGGGCTGAAGCACCATGCAGGGCACCGGGATACCCACCACGCTTTCGTCCACTTCCTGCACAAAATGGATCCTGTCCGCAAACCGCACCTTCAGAAGCGCAATATAGTTATTGATGTTCTCAATCTCATCCCTCAGGGTTACGGGGGAGTCCAGTCTTCTCAGATTGTAGCGGAACAGGTTTGCAAAGCATTCGATGAACAGATAGGTCCTGTCGGCTTCCTCGAACATGGCCAGCTGCGCGCCGGCATGAGGGTGTTGAAGATGAAGTGGAGGTTGATCTGCGATTGCAGGGCCTGAAGCTCTGTTTCCTTCAGGTGGCTTTTCATCAGGAGGTTTTGCATCTCCTGTTCCTTCAGCCGGCTCTCCAGCTCAGCCTTTTCCCTGATGGCGGCAACCTGTTCCTTAATGCTCTGAGCCATGCGGTTGAAAGCATCGGCCATGATGCCGATCTCATCGTCGCTGTGAACCGATACCGGCTCAACATCATAATTCCCTTTCGAAATATCATCGGCCGCCCTGGCCAGGCTGATAATGGGCTGGGTAGTCTTGAAGGTCATCCGCAGAATAAAGATGATGTTGAAAACGATGATGGCCAGGATGAGCAGCAGATTGATCAGGAAGATGTATCCCAGCCGTCCGGATATCAGGGTATAGACCTTGGTGTTTTCCTGGAACTGGTTATGCATCAGCCGGTTGATATAGAGGTTGATATAGTCGTAAACACGACTGGCTTCGGTATAATGCTGTATGTACCCTTCAATATCCCGGCCGCGCTTGGCATTGACCGCATTGTCGCTGAAGTCCAGGTAAGTGATTATCATATTGCCGATATCGTGGAGCAATAAACCGCTCTCGGTACCGTAGGCCATCCCCCTGATATTCTCACCGGTCTCCCTGAGGCTGGCGGAATAGCGGTAATAATTCTTGAGGCTTTCGGAATGGCTGGTTGACAGGTAGCTTTCCAGGGTGCTCTGAACATTGGCCACGTTATCGCTGATTTCGCTCAGGTATTGGTTGTTCTCAAAAATGGCATCCATGCCCGAGGCCAGCATCCGGGCATTGAAATAGGAAAAAAAGCACGCTACCGCCATGAGCAGTGTCGTCACCATAAAATAGAGAATCAGTTTTCTTCTGATCCGATTCAATGTCAGGAACCTGATTAGCCTTTTCATCGCTCCGCCTGATCCTTTTCCATGTTCTCCGGCAATGTGTGGAGATAGTCCTGGATATTGTCGTACGTGATGACCTTTGCCCCTGTATCCACATAGGTGGACGTCAGCCTGTTCTGCTTTATTTCAACCAGTGAACGGATGCTTTCATAGCCGATCATATACGGGTTGGCCACAACGGTACCGTATATGACGCCCTTTTCAATGTATCGGAGGATCTCGGGTGCATCGTCATAACCAATAACCGTAATCTTTCCCACCTTATTCAGATCAACGATGACCTGGGCTGCGCTGATGGTGTCCCTGGCGCTGGTGCAGATAATGGTATCCACTTCGGGATAATTGATGAGAATTCTTCTTGTTACCTCTTCCGCGCTGAAGAAACCCGTGCTGGACGAAAAGGTCCTGATAGTCATACCGGGCATGTCCTTCAGGGCATCCTTGGTACCGGCAATGCGGAGGTTCTGGGGAACGTTCTCGGTGCCGTCCACATAATCGCTGAGGATGATGGCAATATTGGCCTTCTCGCCCTTGGCTTCCAGCACCAGCTTGCCCGATTCGCGGCCCAGATTGAAGGTATTGGTGCCCACATAGGCGCTTCGCTTGCTGTTCTTTGCCTCCGCTTCTACCGTAATGACGGGGATGCCCGCCTCAACGGCCTTGTCGATGAGCGGCGTAAACTTCTCCTCGTCCAGCACATGGGTCACAATGCCGTCCACCTTGGATGCAATGGCGATATCCAGATACATCATCTGCTCTTCCAGGTTGGTAAATGGCGGAAAGTTGAATTCAACGGCGACATGGTATTCTTCGGCGGCAGCAAGGCAGCCCTCCCTGACAGATTGCCAGAAAGTATCGTCTGCCTGTCCGATGACGGCAAAATGGTATTCCGGTTTGTAGCCATTATTCCGCAGCGTGTTCTTGACATTGAGCAGGTTGAATCCCTGGCTCTGGAAATAGCTGACTAAAAAAATAACCAGGAGCCCAGAAACCAGGAGCATGATGATAATTCCTATGGCAAAAGCCTTTTTCATGGCAGCCTCTCCCGCCGGATACGTTGCTTGTCAGAATAATTATAGCATAAAGTTGACACAAGATTTAAACCGGATGCCCTGTTTCCTGATCTTCCCTTTCAGGCGGCCTCCAGGCTTTTCCAACGCCGCAGACATAAAAAAAAGCCTCTGTCCGAGGCTGCGTTTTCCGTTGCTATATGCTCCTGTTGTAATGAGGCGCGTATTTTGCCGCCACCCTCACCGCTTCCGCCATGCTGACCGCGCTTGCCTTTCCCGTTCCCGCGATATCAAAAGCCGTTCCATGGTCCACAGAAGTGCGCAGAAAAGGTAATCCGACGGTCAGGGCAATGGTCCGCTCGAAATCCAGGGTTTTTGTGGCGATGTGGCCCTGATCATGGTACAGCGACAGCACGGCGCTGAAGCGTCCTGTCAGGGCCAGATGGAACACCGAATCGGCGCCAATCGGGCCGGCCACATCATAGCCAAGCCTTCTGGCTTCCTCAATGGCCGGTTCAATATGCCGCACTTCTTCATCACCAAAAAGGCCATGCTCCCCGCAGTGGGGATTCAAACCTGCCACCGCCAGGGTGCCACGGGTGATGCCCAGCCGGCGAAGCGCATCCGTACATCTTTTGATATAATCGAGTACCCTTTCCCTGGTGATCAGGTCGCAGGCTTTACGCAGGGAAACATGGCGCGTCAGGAAAAACACCCTCAGGTTTTTTACCTCGAACAGTGTGAGCGGATCCTGTGTTCCGGTAAGCCCGGCCAGGATCTCGGTATGCCCGATGTATTCTACCCCTGCGGCTTTCAGGGATTCCTTGTTGATGGGGGTTGTGGCAATCGCATCCACTTTCTGATCCAGCGCAAGCTGCACGGATTTTCCGATGAATTCATAGGCCGCCCTTCCCCCCATGGCCTGAACCCTGCCCATCTGAAGTCTTCCGATATCCACATTGGCCAGATCGATCAAATCGATTGTACCCGGTTTGTAAAGGCCTTCCTGCGGTTCGTCAATCCCGTGGATCTCCAGCTTCAGGCCGCAAAAATCCATAGCCTGCCTGACAACCTCCCGATCGCCTATCACGAGAGGCCTGCAGATATCATAAAGTTCCTTGTCGGTCAGGGCTTTCACCACAATTTCTGGTCCTATTCCCGCCGGATCCCCCAGCGGTATCGCTATGCATGGTCTGTTCATGCTGTTTTCTCCTTGCATCGACAGCGCTTTTCGGTTAGGCGTTTCAACGGCCGAGGTAGGCTGCGATCTGTTCGAAATACCGTTCATAACTGCTTATCATGTCGGGTATCGAACGGTAAATGGCTTCATCGTCCGCCTTGTCATAGCCATGCGCCAGGAGATTCCTGATGCCGGTGGACGATGCAATCTGCAGGGCGTAGCTCTTGTCGATGATCCCGTTCTCGGCAAGCTCCATGAAGGAGTTGAAATAGTCCCTCTCCGGGCTGGGTCTGATGCCTGCCAGTATCAGGTTGTTTATCTCTGTGGCGCTCTCCACGATCTGCCGGATTTCCTGCTTCAGGATATGCCTGATGGGCGGACTCTCCCGGTAGGTCTTGTGCGTGACCTCGGAAGCAAACTTCCTGAACCGGCCGAAAAGCTTAACCATCTCATCGAGTTTTTCCGCTATCTCAGCTTTGGATCCCAAACTGAACAACTCCTCTTCCTGGCGAATACCCCGGATATCAATCCTGTGTTCCGTTTGCCAGGCATTCCGGGCAGATACCGTTATAGTAAACATTTTTGTCGTGGATCAGGAATCCATCCAGATCGCTGGTGTCATGGGCGGAACCTTTCAGTTCAAAATCTCGGATCATCCCGCAGGAATCGCACTTGAAATGCCCATGGTAACTCATATCGGCATCATAGCGGGTTTCATTTTCCTCGATGGTAATGACCCTTGCGATTTTGGATTTGACAAAAAGGTTCAGCGTGTTGTAAACCGTTGTTTTGGACAGGGTAGGTATCTCTTTCACCAGCGCGGTATAGATCTCATCCACTGTTGGATGGCTCTTTTTGGTCAGCAGGTATTCCATGATCCTGATCCTGGCATAGGACGGCTTGATGTTCTCCTTCAGCAGCATAGCTCCGATGATCTCTACCTTATTGCTCACCTGACTCACATCCTTTGCACTCTTATATATATCATTATACCACACTTGTATTAGTTACAATTTTAATTTAGTTACATTTATACTATTCTCTCGCCGTCCTTCTGTCAATACCCTTTCGAGCCATTGCTGCCGGACAGCATAATTTTTTCAGTTCATACCAACAGAAATCGCTTGCAAAGATGTGCGCCCTGCCGCCGTACCCCTACAGCCGACAGCATCTGGGCATAAGATACACCTATTATAATATAGTGATCTTTGTCTGTAAATGTAATCGGTTTAGATACTTTTTGTCCCATTTTGCAAAAAATCCGCATGGATGAATAAAAACGCGCATTCATGGAGCATATTTGACAATGCACACCCTCGATTTTTCCTGACAATTTCTGCAAGGGTTCACGGTGGGGACGGTCTTGCAGAACCCTTACGGCATAAGACCGACAGGCCTGAACCACGCTGCCGGACATTTGCATCCCCAGAATTTACAGGTTGATCAGGCCTTCATCCGCCCCTTAAAATGGTGGAGCCTTCGGGGCGGCTTCATACGGTACCGTGCACTGTTGACGGCACGATTAGGTAACGGATCCCAATCGGACGGACCGGCGCAGACAGGCACCGGGCGGAAGCCCCATCACGGTGATTCCCCCGGAAAACCGAAAGGAGAGTATACCATGAAAAGGAAGATCATTATCGGAACCTGCGCCCTGTTGGGTGCAGGCCTTATATACATTGTCGCGGCCCTGGGTTCCTCCCCGGGAGGAAAAGTGCTCACGGCAGATGACAGCGTAAGGTTTGAAGCAACCGTTCATGAAGGTCCCGGCACCAACCTGAAGCCTTTCCCGCCGGCAGTGGCAGACCATCAGGCGGAGCATCAGCTGCTCAAAGCAGCATCAGTCGCGGAGGCAACAGTTTCAGAAATCACCCCGGAGGCACCGGAAAAGCCGACCCCCAGCGCGACGCCCAAGGCTTCAGCCAATGCCACGGTCAAAGTTACAGCCAAGAACACGGCCAAGACCACTCAGAAAACCGCGTCCACGCCTGCTTCCACTCCCAAACCAGGCACAGCAACCAGCACTGTCACCACACCGCCGGCCAATTCCGAAGGATTGGCAGGGAAAGTGATCATCACGGCCAAAAAATATCTTGGGGTTCCCTATGTCTGGGGCGGCACCTCACCTTCCGGATTTGACTGCTCGGGATTCATCCAGTATGTTTACGCCCAGAACGGCGTTACGCTGCCCAGGACGTCAGCGGAACAGTATGGAGCGGGCAAGTCCATTTCCAAGGCCGACCTGAAGCCGGGAGACCTGGTTTTTTTTGAAACCTACAAACCCGGACCGTCCCATGTAGGCATCTATCTGGGTAACAGCCAGTTCATCCATGCCAGCTCCGGCAGCGGTAAAGTCATGCTGTCAAACCTGACCTCCTCGTATTATACCGAGCACTACATCGGTTCCCGAAGGGTGCTGAACCAGCCGTAACAGCAAAGCTCCGTCCTCACACAGGACGGAGCATATTCATATCTGTCCCATATTCAATCAGGCATCGGTACCATACCGCATTATGCAATGGAATGCTTGTTCTGGTAAACAATCTTGAGCAGAATGGGCGTAATGATGGTCGTGACCACAACCGTTACCACCAGGGGCGCGACAAAAACTTCCGGCATAAGCCCCAGCGCCAGTCCTTTGTTGGCAACGATCAGCGCCACTTCACCACGGGAAACCATGCCAATTCCCACCCTGAGAGAGTCCCTGCCATCGCATCCCGACAGCCTGGCTCCAACGCCGCAGCCGACGATTTTGCTGATAACAGCCACCACTATAAGCAGCAAAGTCATGAGCAGCATGGTGCCGTTCAGATTAACTTTGCTGATGGATATTCCCACACTGGCAAAAAACACCGGGGCCAGCAGCATGTAGGACAGGATATCAAATCTCCTGTTGATGAAATGCACCTGCCTGGTATTGGACAGGACCACGCCTGCAATAAATGCGCCTGTGATATCAGCCACACCGAAATAATGCTCGGCAACATAGGCCAGAATCAGGCAGAAGGAAAATGTTATGAGCACATAGCGTCTTCGCTCCTTCTGACCGCCGGTAAGTCTTTCAAAAATGACATAGAAGACGAACCCCGCGGCGACAGCCAGTACGAAGAAGGCCACGATCTTCCCGAGGATAACCCAGACATTTACCGAGGTATCGGCAGTACCGGATACAATGGTCAGGAGGATGATGCCAAGCACATCGTCGATGAGCGCGGCGCTGACAATAATCGTTCCGCTCTTTGAATTCAGATGTCCCAGTTCCTTAAGCGTTTCAACCGTGATGCTGACCGAGGTTGCCGTAAGAACCGTACCCATAAAAACATTCTGCAGGAAGGCCTTCTGGTCCATATTCGAGAACCCGCCGTTGAAAAGGGCAGCCAATGTGAAGCCACCGGCCAGGGGTATGATGACACCAAGGGAAGCCACCAGTATGCCCGACTTTCCGCTTCGCTTCAGTTCCTTCAAATCCATCTCCATACCGGCAGAGAACATGAGCACAATGACACCAAGTTCCGCCAGCTTTTTAATCAATTCAGACTCGCTGACGATGCCAAGAACCGCCGGCCCCATGATGACACCGGCCACCAGGGCCCCTACCACCTGCGGCATTCTGACACGTTTCGAGAAAATTCCGAATATTTTGGTACACAGCAAAATTAATGCCAAATCCAAAAGAAACTCATAAAAGTTGTCGTGTCCCATTGCATTAGTCCTCCGCGAACCCTTGTATATAAATATAACCAATGGACAAGTGTATCATAAAAAAAACATGATTGCATCAGGTAATATTTTAAATTTTTTCCGCTCAGGCCGATTTGCTTTCGTGTATAATAATAAGATAAGCGAAACAATATACAGAGGTGGACAAGGTGTTTGAAAAGCTCAGAGAAAAGATAAAAAGCTGGAAACAGCCCAGAGAGGTAATCCCTTCGGCTGATCTTTATCAACTCCTGTATGGGCGGGTCGAAAACCTGCCGTCCACCGAGGATATAGAAATCGCCTGCGATCTGGAAATAGCCAAGCGGCCTGTCCAGGTGGCTGTGGTCCGTGTAGGCGATATCGCATGCGAGCCGGAAAAATTGCATATGATGCTGAAATACTGTACCGAGATCAGCGATTCCGACGAGGTTTTGCCCGTCAGCGACGGATGCAATCAGGTTATCCTGCTGTTTTTCAGGGATACGATCTGGGAGGAGCAAGCCCGGGATATCCTGGAAGACCTGAAGAAGGCTTTTCTAGAAAAATGGCCGGAGGACAGCCTCTGCATCACCCTTGGTACCCTCGAGGAGTATGTACGTGAGGGAGAGCCAGCCTGGCGGAGGTCCTATAAAACGGCCATCGGTCTTCAGGATTACCGCTATGTCAAACCCAAGGGCAAAATCATCGCCTATTCGGATATCGTTTCCAGAAGACAGAGATATCCCCTGGGCGTTGAATTCAACTTTGATCGCCTGAAGAAATGCCTGGAAGCCGATGACGCCGGATTGCACTGCAAATGGCTTGCGGATACCTATAAAACACTTTCGGAAAGCGGACAGGATACATTTGGGCTGTTGTACCATCTCACACTGGAGATCGTGGTCAATGTCGTTTCCCTGTTCCGGGAGAGGGGGCTTGTTGCCGAAGCCTACCTCGAAAAACCGGAAAAACTGGTGCATGAGGTGCTGAGCATAGATAACCCGCAGGATCTGCATCGTTGGACGGATGACTTTCTGGAAAAATGCCGGAAAGCTCTCAGGCAATAAGCCGGTTGAGCTGTTTTCTGAGCGGGGGGTGTCTTATCATGCTGGACGATTTTAGAAAATTTGCCATCAGGGGCAATGTCCTCGATCTGGCCATAGGTGTTATCATAGGCGGAGCCTTCGGCAAAATCGTAACATCCCTGGTCAACGATATCATTATGCCCGTTATCGGACTGTTTCTCGGGAAGATCGATTTTTCAAACCTATCCATTCAGGTCGGTGACGCCACCATCAACTATGGTCTTTTCTTCAACAATGTGGTGGACTTTCTGATCATCTCCTTTTCCATCTATTTTGTGATCAAAAGGATGAACAGGATCACCGGAAAGGACAGGAAGGAAGAGCCCGCAACCAAAAAATGCCGTTTTTGCTGCTCCGACATCGACATCAAGGCCATCAGGTGCCCCCACTGCACTTCCATGCTGGACGAAACGCAGGACTTAAGGGCATGAGGACGGATTGGATATATCGGACGAACCGGGCTTGTACCGGTGCTGAAGCATGACCTGGTATGCAGAAAGGAGTACAGTCAATGAACCGCAGCATTCTGGAGAAATACGCAAGGCTGGCCATTAAGACAGGAATCAATATTCAACCGGGACAGATCGTTGTCATCAACGCTCCCCTGGATTGTGCCGAATTCGCAAGAATTGCAGCCGAAACCGCCTATCGCGAGGGTGCCGGGGATGTTGTAATCAACTGGTATGATGAGCTTTTCCAGAAAATCCGGTATCTGAACGCTCCTGACCAGGTCTTTGACAGCTTTCCCGAATGGCGGCGGATGCTTTATGTGGATCACGCAAGGGAAGGGGCTGCTTTCCTGAGCATATATGCCGACGATCCGGAATTGATGAGGGAAGTATCCCCGGAAAGGCTGGCAAGGGCAAACAAGGCCAAGAACACCGCTCTGAAAGAGTACTACGAAAGGATCATGAGCAATAGAAACAGTTGGTCCATCATCGCTTTACCAACCATGTCATGGGCATCACGGGTGTTCCCGGAGGATGCGCCCGACAAGGCCATTGAAAAGCTCTGGGATGCCATCATCAAAGCCGTGCGCCTTGATGCCGCCGACCCGGTTGCTGTATGGAAAGACCATCTGAAAAGCCTGAAGCAGCGTCTGGATTTTCTCAACGGTCACAGGTTCAGGTTCCTGAAGTTCCATAATTCCCTCGGGACCGACCTGACCATTGAACTGCCAAAGGAGCATCTCTGGACCGGCGGGGCCGACTATACTCCAGAGGGTGTGGAGTTTATTGCCAATATGCCCACGGAAGAGGTCTTTACACTGCCTCTGCGGACAGGAGTCAACGGCACGGCAGTGGCCTCCATGCCATTAAGCTACAATGGCCGGCTGATCAAGGACTTTTCATTGACCTTTAAGGAGGGAAGGATCGTCGACTTCAAAGCCGGAGAAGGCTATGATTCCCTTAAAACACTGATTGAGACTGATGAAGGCTCCCGCTACCTGGGAGAGGTAGCCCTGGTTCCGGCAGACTCACCCATCGCAAAATCCAACATTCTGTTCCTGAATACGCTCTTCGACGAAAACGCATCCTGTCACCTGGCCATCGGACGGGCCTATCCCACCAATCTCAGAAACGGAATCCAAATGAGCCAGGAAGAGCTGGATGAAGCCGGCGTAAACGATTCCATTGTCCATGAGGATTTCATGATCGGAACGCCCGACATGGATATCACCGGCATTCTCCCTGACGGCGGAGAAATCCCTGTTTTCAGGAACGGCCGCTTTGCTTTCTGAACATGGGCATATTGCGCCCTGATGGGAGCAGAGCCATGGCGGCAGCCGTTCCTCGGGCAGCAAAGTACGTTTTGAGAAACAAGATGGTTTTCACCGGCCAGGCGATTGACCGGATGGAACCATTATGTTATTGTTTGTAAGGGTAAAAAAAGAGTCCTTTTTGTTGATTTAATTTAATATGCATTTTTAGGGGTCCATCATGACAAGAGTAGGATTTGATAACGAGAAATACCTAAGTTTGCAATCACAGAAGATACGCGAGAGGATCGCTCTGTTTGGCGGCAAGCTTTATCTTGAGTTCGGCGGAAAACTGTTTGACGACTATCATGCTTCCAGAGTCCTCCCGGGATTCAAGCCCGACAGCAAGGTCAAAATGCTCCTGCAGCTCAAGGAGCAGGCAGAGATCGTCATTGCCATCAATGCCGATGATATAGAGAAAAACAAGCGGCGCGGCGACCTGGGAATCACCTATGATATGGACGTGCTTCGTCTGATCGATGCTTTTCGTGAAATCGGGCTCTACGTGGGGAGCGTGGTCATCACCCAATACCGTTCCCAGTATTCGGCCGATCAGTTCCAAAAGCGCCTTGAAAATCTGGGGATGAAGGTATACCGGCATTATCCCATACCCGATTATCCGTCCAATGTTCCGCTGATTGTCAGCGATAACGGCTACGGCAAAAACGACTATATTGAAACCTCCCGTTCCCTGGTGGTGGTTACCGCTCCGGGGCCGGGAAGCGGAAAGATGGCCGTTTGCCTTTCCCAGCTGTACCATGAGCATAAGCGTGGCATAGAGGCCGGATACGCGAAGTTTGAAACCTTCCCCATCTGGAACCTCCCATTGAAGCATCCGGTCAACCTGGCCTATGAGGCGGCAACTACCGATCTTAACGACGTGAATATGATCGATCCTTTCTATCTTGAGGCCTACGGCTCAACAGCCGTAAGCTACAATAGGGATGTGGATATTTTCCCGGTTCTCAACGCCATCCTGGAAAAAATCAAGGGGCAATCCCCCTATAAAAGCCCTACCGACATGGGTGTAAACATGGCGGGCTATTGCATCATCGACGATGAAGTGGTATGCCGGGCATCCGAGCAGGAAGTCATACGTCGCTATTACAATACCTATTGCGCTCTGCGCCAGGGTTTTGCCGATAAGGCCGAGGTATATAAGCTTGAGCTTTTGATGAAGCAATTGGGCATATCCTCAAAGGACAGGCCCGTTGTTGACGCTGCACTCGCGCGTGCGGAGGAAACCGGCGGCCCTGCGGTGGCTATCCAGCTCCATGACGGGCGCATCGTCACGGGTAAGACCAGTTCGCTCCTGGGCGCTTCAGCGGCTGCCCTGCTCAATGCACTGAAAGAACTGGGCGGTATCCATCATGATATCCATCTGATTTCGCCCATCGTCATTGAGCCCATCCAGGTTCTGAAAATCAACCACATGGGCAACAGGAATCCCCGTCTGCATACCGATGAGATCCTGATCGCCCTGTCCATCTGCGCCGCCACCAACCCCACTGCGGCGCTGGCTTTGGAGCAGCTTCCCAAGCTCCGGGACTGCGAAGCCCATTCAACGGTCATCCTGTCCAAGGTTGATGAAAACGTCTTCCAGAAGCTGGGGATCCGTCTGACATGCGAGCCCCAGTACCAGACCAAGAAGCTGTACCATAAATGAACTATCCCAGGGGCTCCCAAGCCCCTGGCGCACATGCACGAGGTGATCCATATGCCTTTTTATGATTTGAGATGCAAATGCGGTGAAGTGTTCAATATCATGGCCTCCATCAGCGATAAGGAAAACAGGCGGATTACATGCCCCAAATGCGGCAGTAATGAACTGGAAACCGTGTTTTCCAACGTGAATGTCATACAATCAAGGGGGACAAACAGGAATGAATGCCCCCATATTGATCGTTGCGGAGGATGCTGCCACAGGGGGTAACACACCCCCTTTCCCATTTCAAATCGCCATGAACGAGCCTCATTTCCGCCAGTCACTTTTCCGATACATCCGCAAAACAAGAAAAATCTTGCCTTTTTTCAGCCAGCAAATCCATTTTGTCGTGCCATAAACACAATCTCCATTCATTTGCCTTCCGGCAGGATATATGACGATCGGATCCGCTGAGCCATCCAGACCTATGCGTATTCAACCGGCTTTTGGTCACTCCCCCTGCGTATCCCATTAAGCAGCCGTCCCACCTGAAAAATATCAATCCCCCTTGCAAAGTCAACTCCAAAACCATAAAACTGGCACTGCCTGCATAGCCGTTTGCCGGCATTTGCCGAAGCGGTTGCCTTCCGTTCCATGTTAGCCTGCATAATTTAGTAAAATATTCCAGCCGGACAGGCTTTACCAATTTGCCACCAATATTTAATTTTTGATCCAGTTATATTATATTAATATTGTAATCAGATAAAAGTTATATTAAAATTGGTTGATATTTGTCGAAAACCGGGAGGCTTGATGGAATGGGTCATTTTCAGGTATATCAGGCGCAGTTTACGGTCCGCCGTGGAACCATATCCGACGTAAGGGGCGCCTTTTATCAGATAACGGGCTTTACCAGGAAGGATTTCCTCAATAAAAGGTTTGATCCTGTTTTCAGAAAGCTATTGAAAGCGACCGTCGAAATCAAGCAGATCAGCCCGGGAGCCGATCCGGTCACCTGTTTCATATTCACCAGGGACTTTGAGGCCAGGGAAGTAAACGTCTCCGCAAGCATAGGTTCCGATCCGGCATGCATAAACTACAGGATTGAGGAGACACCCGGCATCCGTTTCGACAGAAGATTCAGCGGTCTGAAAAAGCTGTTTGCAGACAGCAAGCTTGGGGTGTGTATGCTGTCGTCACCCGAACTGATTCTGCTGAGGGCAAATGATGCCTTCCTGAATCTCCTGGAATGTGAAGCTGTTCAGGAGCATCACGAGGTTTTGGGTCGCCGTTTGGATGAACTCATCGACAGAGAGTTGCTGCCCGGCATAAAAAGCGAGCTGACGAAGGTCATCGGGAAGGATGAATCCCAGCGCTCATTTCAGCTGATCAGCAAGTCCAGAAACCAATACTGCAGCATCGATCTGTTCCCTATCAGCGACAGCCGGAAGAACAGGTATATACTTGGAGTCATCAGGGATATCTCAGAATTTGTTCTGGAGATGGAAAAGAGCAGGGAGAGAAAAACACAGCTCGAATTCATCCTTGAGAACATGAATGACGGCCTGATCATCACCGACAACCAGGCCAACGTCATCAAATGGTCAAGGCCCATCAGGAAGCATTGTTTCGGGCTGAGCAGGAAAAAAACGAAGCCCTCAGAAAGGCCATGGCACTTAAGGACGAGTTCCTTTCCCTGATCTCCCATGAGTTCAAAACGCCTATCAGCGTCATCATTGCGGCCGTCCAGGCCATGGAAGCCCTATTCGGCGGACAGCTCGACACGCGGATAAAAAACTATATCCAGAGGATCCGGCAAAACGCATACCGGCAGCTTCGCCTGGTCAATAACCTGCTTGAACTGGCCCGGATCAGTTCAGGGCAGGTCAAAATGCGTGTCAGAAACTACGATATCGTTTTTCTTTCTTCATCCATCACCCGTTCGGTCGTCCCCTATGCGGATCAGAAGGGAGTAAAGCTTTTTTTCTCTTCGACCATCCGGGAGAAGATCATCGGGATTGATGATGAAAAATATGAACGCATCCTGCTGAACCTGCTGTCAAATGCCATCAAGTTCACGCCAGGCGGCAAATCCGTCTTTGTGCGCCTGTCCTGCATCGACAGCAAGCAGGGCGGTCAGGTATGCGTCGAGGTGGAAGACGAAGGGATCGGCATTCCCGAAGACCAGCAGGAAATGATCTTTGAAAAACTCGCCCAGGTGGAAGGGGTTCAGGCACCCGGAACCGGCGGCACCGGCCTTGGCCTGTCACTGGCCAAGCTCTATACAAAAGCACTGGGAGGAAGCCTATCCCTGAAAAGCCAGGTGGGCCGGGGTTCCTGTTTTACCCTGCTCTTGCCCGACAGGCAGGCGGACGTACTGGATTCGGTGGCGGAATGCGCCGCATGCGGACCCGAACATCCCATACAAAGGGTGGCTATTGAATTCTCGGACCTCTATCCCATGGAATGACAGGACATTTGGGTTTGAAGCCTTTCAATGAACCGGAAATCCATGCAAAAAGGTGCCGGTACGCTTAAACAGCGCCGGCACCTTGTTTATTGCATCTTCAATCCATTGCGATCAGGCTGTTGACCTTTCCTTATTTCTGTCCCAGCTCGTCGCCCTTCTTCACAGCGGCCTGTGCAGCGGCAAGCCTTGCGATGGGCACGCGGAACGGTGAGCAGGATACATAGTCCAGGCCAACCTTATGGCAGAATTCCACAGAGGAAGGATCGCCGCCATGCTCGCCGCAGATACCGAGCTTGAGATCCTGACGAGTCTTTCTGCCCAGCTGAGCAGCCATTTCCACCAGCTTGCCCACACCGGTCTGATCCAGCTTGGCGAACGGATCGAACTCATAGATCTTCTTGCTGTAGTAATCTTCAAGGAACTTGCCCGCATCATCACGGGAGAAGCCGAAGGTCATCTGGGTCAGGTCGTTGGTACCAAATGAGAAGAATTCGGCTTCCTTGGCGATCTCGTCGGCCGTCAGGGCAGCCCTCGGGATTTCGATCATGGTTCCGACTTTATACTGGAGATCCACACCGGCTTCCTTGATAATGGCATCGGCGGTCTTAACGACGACTTCCTTCACAAACTGAAGCTCCTTGACGTCGCCAACCAGCGGGATCATGATCTCGGGCACCACCTGCATGCCCTCTTTGTTCACGTTGATGGCTGCTTCAATAACCGCCCTTGTCTGCATCTCGGCAATTTCAGGATAGGATACGGCAAGGCGGCATCCGCGATGACCCATCATCGGGTTGAACTCATGGAGCCCCTCAACAATGTGTTTGAGCTCGTCAAAGCTGAGACCCATCTCCTCGGCCAAAGCCTTGATATCCTCATCATCCTGGGGCAGGAATTCATGGAGCGGCGGATCCAGGTAGCGGATGGTTACAGGATAACCCTTCATCTCGCGGAACAGAGCTTCGAAGTCGCCTCTCTGCATGGGCAACAGCTTGTTCAGGGCCTTTCTCCTCTGCTCCTCGGTACGGGCCACGATCATCTCGCGCATGGCCTTAATCCTGTCGCCTTCAAAGAACATATGCTCAGTACGGCAGAGCCCGATACCCTCAGCGCCGAACCTGAAAGCCTGGGCCGCATCTTTCGGTGTGTCCGCATTGGCCCTTACCTTCAGCTTGCGGATGCTGTCGGCCCATTCCATGAAGGTGCCGAAGTATCCGGTCATTTCAGGCTCCACGGTGGGCAGCTGTCCGGCATAAACGTTTCCGGTGGAACCATCCAGGGAGATCCAGTCGCCTTCCCTGTAGGTGTTCCCGTTCTTATCGATCATGACCTTTTCGTGTTCCTTGATGGTGATCTCACCGCATCCGGCAACGCAGCAGGTACCCATACCTCTGGCCACAACGGCTGCATGGGAGGTCATACCGCCCCTGGCGGTCAGAATACCCTGGGATACATGCATGCCTTCGATATCCTCGGGCGAAGTCTCGTTACGCACCAGGATGACCTGCTTTTCGCCTGCCTGAACAGCAGCAACAGCATCTTCAGCGGTGAAATAGATTTTACCGGTGGCAGCGCCGGGAGATGCAGGAAGTCCCTTGGCAATCGGCTTGGCCGCTTTCAGGGCCTTAGCCTCAAAGGTGGGATGGAGCAGGGCATCCAGCTGCTTGGGATCTACCTTGAGAATAGCCTCTTCCTTAGTGATCATGCCCTCGTTCACCAGATCAACGGCGATCTTCAGAGCAGCCTGCGCCGTACGCTTACCGTTACGGGTTTGGAGCATGAAGAGCTTGCCGCGCTCAATGGTGAACTCCATGTCCTGCATGTCTTTGTAATGCCGCTCCAGTTTCTCGGCGATTTCAGCAAACTGATTGTAAACTTCGGGATTGGTTTCCTTCAGCTGATCAAGGGACTGCGGCGTACGGATACCCGCAACCACGTCCTCACCCTGCGCGTTCATGAGGAACTCACCGTAAAGCTTCTTCTCGCCGGTAGCGGGGTTGCGCGTAAAGGCCACGCCGGTACCCGAGTCATTGCCCATGTTGCCGTATACCATTTCCTGTACGTTGACCGCGGTACCCCAGTCGCCGGGAATGTCGTTCAGACGGCGATATACAATGGCGCGGGGATTGTTCCATGAACGGAACACAGCCTTGACAGCCTCCAGGAGCTGCACCCTGGGTTCCTGCGGGAAGGGTTCGCCCTTTTCTTTCTGGTAAAGCTCATGGTACTGTTTAACCAGGGCCTTCAGATCATCGGCATCCAGTTCAGTGTCCAGCTTGACGCCCTTCTTTTCCTTCATCTCATCAAGGAGGTTCTCAAACTTGCTCCTTTCGATGCCCATAACCACGTCGCTGAACATCATGATGAACCTTCTGTAGCTGTCATAGGCAAAACGCGGATTATTGGTGAGCTTAGCCAGTCCTTCAACCACCGTATCGTTAAGACCCAGATTCAGGATGGTATCCATCATGCCCGGCATGGAAGCTCTTGCACCGGAGCGCACAGACACAAGCAAGGGGTTGTCCGGGTTACCGAACTGCTTCCCGACAATTTCTTCCATCTTGGCAAGATACTCGTAGATCTGATCCTCAATATCCTTGGCAATGACCTGGCCGTCCTCACAATACCTCGTGCAGGCTTCCGTCGTAATGGTGAAACCCTGCGGAACAGGAAGCCCGAGGCCTGTCATTTCAGCCAGGTTGGCACCCTTTCCTCCCAAAAGGTTCCTCATTGAGGCGTTACCCTCACGAAAGAGATAGACGTACTTCTTTCCCATTTCTTACCCTCCTAAAAAAGATATTCGAAATACGGCCGTCCGCCGTAGAAACTCAAAGAAAAACGGTTCTGCGTCTATTTTCTGTCCACACTAATAAACTAGTCTTTCCCTCAGGTAGGGCTTCAATTCCTCGATGGGTATCCTTTGCTGCTCCATGGAATCGCGTTCCCGGATGGTTACGCACTTATCCTCAACGGACTCGAAGTCGAACGTCACGCAGTAGGGCGTGCCGATTTCATCCTGGCGTCTGTACCGTTTACCTATGCTGCCGGTATCGTCATACTCGCATACGAACTCTCCCAGCAGGCTCTCATAGATTTTGAATGCTTCGTCGGCCAGTTTCTTGGAAAGGGGAAGAACAGCCACTTTAACCGGCGCCAAAGCGGGATGCAGGCGCAATACCGTTCTTACGTCGCCTTCTCCCACCTCTTCCTCATCATAGGCATCGCAGAGGAAGGCCAGTGCAACCCGGTCTGCGCCCAGGGAGGGCTCTATGCAATAAGGTACATATTTTTCATTCTTGATGGGATCGAAGTAGGAAAGGTCTTCTTTTGCATGCTCCATATGCTGGCGCAGATCAAAATCCGTCCGGTGGGCAATACCCCAAAGTTCTCCCCAGCCAAACGGGAAGAGATACTCGATGTCCGTGGTCGCTTTGCTGTAGTGGGACAGTTCTTCAGGCGAATGATCCCTCATTCGCAGATTTTCCTTCTTGATGCCCAGATTATACAGCCAGTTGATGCAGAATTCCTTCCAGTAATTGAACCATTCCATATCAGTACCCGGCTCGCAGAAGAACTCAAGCTCCATCTGCTCGAACTCGCGGGTTCTGAAGGTAAAGTTACCGGGAGTAATCTCGTTTCTGAAGGATTTACCGATCTGTCCGATACCGAAGGGAAGCTTCTTTCGTGTTGTCCTCAGGACATTCTTGAAGTTTACAAAAATACCCTGTGCGGTTTCGGGACGGAGAAAGATCTCATTCTTTGAATCCTCGGTAACGCCCTGATAGGTCTTGAACATGAGATTGAACTTGCGGATATCGGTGAAGTCATGCCCGCCGCAGTTCGGACAAGGAATCTTATGTTCCCTGATATAGTCCATCATGGCCGCGTGGTCCGTGGGATCCACGACCATGGATATATTGTTTTCTCGGTTATAATCCTCAATGATGTTGTCCGCTCTGTGACGCGTTTTGCACAGCCGGCAGTCAATCAACGGGTCGGAGAAGCCTCCCACATGTCCGGAAGCCACCCAAACCTGGGGGTTCATCAGGATGGCGCAATCCACGCCCACATTGTACGGGCTTTCCTGGATGAACTTTTTCCACCAGGCCCGTTTCACGTTATTCTTGAATTCCACGCCCAGCGGCCCGTAGTCCCAGGCATTGGCCAGTCCGCCGTATATTTCCGAGCCCTGGTAGATAAACCCCCTGTTCTTGCATAATGCAACAATCTTGTCCATGGTTTTTTCAAACTGCATTCCGGTATCCTCCTGCATTCACTTCTGTTTTGCATGCCATGACGATCCGCATCTTTCGAATGCGGCTTGCGCCCAAGCATGCAACTGACACAGCTTTATTGCTCTTCTGAAACGTTTTCGTTTTCCTGGACGGTTGTTTCGGAACCTTCCGGAGTATTCTGGTTAACCTGTCTCTGAATCTTGTGGTAGGTTACTTTTCCTTCATCGATTTCCCGAATGGCAATGGTCACGTCCTTGGTTGAGGGGTACCCTGTGAGTTTTTTTGCGCCGTTTGTCAGCATACGGGCGCGCTTTGCGGTCAGGATGACCAGCGTATAGCGGCTATCCACCTTTTTAAGCAATGAAGACATTGCCGGATCAATCATCAAAGCAATCACTCCCTGACTTTAAGTTGATCTATCAACGCTTTGTTCCTGAATGTTCGCATCTCTTCCGCCCGGACGATGGATACAAACCTTTGGGCTGCCTCCTCAATGGAATCATTCAGTACTACATAATCATACCGATCAATATACTGAAATTCCTCCAGCGCTCGTTTCAGCCTTCTTTGTATGGTCTCTTCATCCTCAGTGTTTCTGCTTCTCAGCCGCCTTGCCAGCTCCTCGTAGCTGGGCGGGACGATAAAACACAGGATGCTGTCCCTGAACATCTCCTTGATCTTCATGGAGCCTTCCACTTCTATCTCCAGGATGATGTTCCTTCCCTTCTCAAGCTCACGGGTGACATATTCCCTGGGCGTACCATAGTAGTTCCCGCAGTATTCTACCCATTCAACCAGGCGTTGTTCCGCAATCATGGTCTCAAACTGTTCCCGGGTTCTGAAAAAATAATGAACGCCGTCTATCTCGCCGGGACGGGGTTTCCTGGATGTGGCCGAAACTGACATGGCAAGATTGTCGGTCAATTCCATGGCTCGCTTGATGACGCTTCCTTTTCCCACGCCGGCAGGTCCGGAAACAACGATAAGCAGGCCGGGATTCATAATTCTTCCCCCTGTTCCTGCTCAGGCTCGGTTTCACCCTCCGGGGCGTGCAGGCCGTCCTTGTCGGACAGCCTATGTGCGATGGTTTCAGGCTGGAGCGCCGATAGAACGACATGGTCGCTCTCGGTGATGATCACCGCACGGGTTCGGCGGCCATAGGTGGCATCAATAAGGACACCGCGTTCCCGGGCTTCCTGGATAATGCGCTTGATGGGCGCCGACTCCGGGCTGACTATGGCAACAATCTTTCCTGCCGATACGATATTTCCAAACCCTACATTGATTAGCTTCATCTTACACAAATCCTTAAACGCAATAATTTATTACCGGTTTATGGCATTCCAAATCCGCCATCGCGGAGGGATGACGGATTCTCATGGGAAACTGCCGGTTATGCTATTCAATATTCTGAACCTGCTCTCTGAGTTTTTCAATCTCGCTTTTCAGTTCCACCACACACCGTGTGATGTCAAGATCGCTGGCTTTCGCACCGATGGTATTGACTTCCCTGTTCATTTCCTGGATGAGAAAATCCAGCTTCTTTCCCACCGGGCTTCCCTTCTCCAGCAAATCATTCATCTGATCGATATGGCTTTCCAGCCTGACAATCTCCTCATCAATGCTGCATTTGTCGGCAAAGAGCGCCACTTCCATGGCCAATCGGGCAGGGTCCACCTTCATGCCGGCCAGTTCCTCGATCCTGGCTTCCAGCTTCTCCTTGTACTCCCTGACAACCAGGGGTGCCCTTTCCCTGACCTTATCCAGGTAGGCCCTCACGTTCTGCAGGTTCAGGACCATGCTTTCCTTGAGCTTCTCCCCTTCTTTCTCACGCATTTCAACCAGGGAAGAAACGGCCTGGTCAACGGCCTTTTCAAGAATATTACCTATTCTCTCATCGTCCTCTTTTTTCTCAACCTTCAGGATATCGGGGAAACGGGCCAAAGTGGAAACCGAAATATCATCCTTAATCCCGAGATGATCGGCCATGGCCTTCAGGGCATCGCTGTATGCCCGGGCCAGCCTCTCGTCCAGCACAACATCAATCGCATCTTCGGCCTTGTTGTCACAAGTTATGTATACGTCTACCTTTCCCCGTTGAATCTTATTGGATACAATGCTCCGGACCCGGTCTTCAAAAGCCTGGATCTGTTTCGGCATCCTTAAAAACAGATCAAAATAGCGGTGATTTACCGTTTTAATCTCTATGGTAAAGGTAATGTCATCCTCCGAGTATTCATAACACCCGAAGCCCGTCATACTCCTTAACATGCATCGTCTCCTTCAATGGCCCGAAGGCGCTTGTCCTGCGTCCCTCTACTCATTCATGGCAAGAACATTCCTGATGGACTGGAAAACCCTCGACTTTTCAAAAGGCTTGACCACAAAATCCTTGGCACCCTGCTTGATAGCCTCTATAACCATGGATTGCTGACCCATGGCAGACACCATGATAATATTGGTTTTGGGGCTTACCTTGAGAATTTCGGGAACTGCCTGTATGCCATCCATCTCTGGCATGGTAATGTCCAGTGTCAGAATATCCGGCTGATACTTTCTGGCCGCTTCAATCGCTTCCCGGCCGTTTGAGGCTTCTGCGACAACCTCATAGTTTTCTTCCTGCTCAATAATCTTTCTCAGCAACGTACGCATAAATATGGCATCATCTGTAATCACAAATGTTGTCTTTCCCATTACTGCATTTCACCCATCTCATACATAATAATGGAAATCCCTGAAATCGCTGCGGTTTCAGTTCTGAGAATCCGATTGCCCAGGCTGGCAGTCTGAATGCCCGCCTGATGCATCGCATCAGCCTCTTCTTCGGCAAAACCGCCTTCCGGACCAATAAATAGCGCAATATTACCAATATCATTAATATTATAACATTTCAATACTTCTTTCAAACATTTTTTTTGCTCGTTCTCATAGAGGGCAATGGCCAGATCCGGACATTCAAACCCCCTTAAAATTTCCTTGAGCGTCAATGGGTTCATGATTTCCGGAACGCATGCCCGTCCGCACTGCTTGGCCGCCTCTACGGCAATCCGGTTCCATCGCGCCATTTTCTTTTCGGTGGATGAACCGTCCAACTGGACCACGGTCCTTTGGGTCAGAACCGGGACAATCCGGTATACGCCCAGTTCCACGGCCTTTTGGATGATTAAGTCCATCTTCTCCATCTTGGGCAGTCCCTGGTAGAGGGTCAGCCGAACGCAGGGCTCGGTGCCGGCGGGATGCGACTCCATGATAACAGCCGTTGCCTGATCCCTTCCGATCGCTGTCAGGCGGGCGGTATATTCCATGCCGTTTCCGTCAAAAACCTGGATGATATCGCCCTTTCCAAGCCTGAGCACCTGGCTGAGATGTTTCAAATCGCTTCCCTGTATGCTGACAACCCCTTCCCCGATCTGCCCGGGATTCACCATAAACCTATGCATGGAATGCCAGCGCCACCCATTCTCCCATTTTTTCTTCTTCCATCAGCCAGAATCCTTCAGCTTCCCATGCGCTAACCACTTCATCCCTTCGGCTTCTGATGATGCCGGACAGGATAATGCGCGTATTTCCATGGGTATAGTTCCGGATGCTGCCGGTCAGAGAAAGGATAACATCGGCGATGATGTTGATCAGGATCAGATCAAAGGGCTGATGGGGTATATCGTCCAGTACGCCCTTGCGCACCTCGATGCGTTGGGCTTCGCCATTGTTGATCACATTTTGCTGCGCCGTTTGTACGGCCGCTTCATCGATATCGACCGCAAGGACGCTTCCGGCACCCAGCTTGGCCGCAACCAGGGACAGGATGGCTGTGCCGCATCCCAGATCCAGAACCCGATCACCGGGGTTCAGGTATTTTTCGCCCAGGACGGCGCACATCCTGGTGGTCTCATGGGTTCCTGTTCCAAAGGCCATGCCGGGATCCAGTTCGATGACGATCTGCCCGTCGCGGGGGGAATAGGCTTCCCAACTGGGCTTGATCACAATTTTATCGGTAAACTGGAACGGTTTGAAATAGGCCTTCCAATTGTCCTTCCATTCGGCGTCATCCCGCACCTGCCAGCGGATGGTTCCCGGGCCGACGTCCATATGACGCGACAGTTCATCTGTTTTCCGGTGAATGCGTGCCAGGAGTTCCTCCGCTTCCGTGCCTTCCGGATAATAGGCCTTGACGACCACATCGGGGCCATAGCTTTCCGCAAGCCCGTCATCGGCATAATCAAGGTACTGGTTCGCCTCCGCTGCCAGCCTGAAGGCCTTCGCGTCCACAATCTCGGTGCCGTTGGCCCCTATCTCCATCATAAAGTCCGACAGAATCTCGGAGGCGCTTTCGCTGGTTGTTACCGATACTTCAATCCACTTCATACATTCTCCTGCAGTACTTATTCCTTATTCGTTCCATCCTTGAACAGATCCCTCATCTTGTTGAAGAAGCCTTTTTTCTGCTCCAGCCCTTCATCGCCGCTGATCTCGGCAAATTGCCGCAGCAGTTCCTTTTGCTTTTGGGACAGCCTGACAGGCACTTCCACATTCACGCGGATATACTGGTCGCCGCGGGCATTGCTCCTCAAATGCTTGATGCCCTTGCCGCGTATCTTGAATACCGTACCGGTCTGGGTCCCCTCAGGGATGGTATAGGTCATTTTCCCGTCGATGGTGGGGATTTCGATATCCGCACCAAGCGCTGCCTGCGCAAAAGATATGGGAACATCGCATACCACATCATATCCTTCCCGCTTGAATATGGGATGCGGTTTGATATGTATGGTTACAAAAAGGTCCCCCGGAGGACCTCCTCTCAGTCCGGGCTCGCCCTCCCCCCTCAGGGGGATGGTCTGGCCTTCATTTATACCGGCCGGGATATTGATACTGATTCGGGAACTCTTGGTTACACGGCCTTTGCCGTTGCATTTTTCACAGGGATGGGTGATAACCTTGCCCTCGCCGCTGCACATGTCACAGGTGCGGACATTGACAAACTGGCCGAAGGGCGTTGACTGGGAATACCGGATTTGGCCGGTGCCATGGCAGTGTTTGCAGGTTTCGGGCTGTGTGCCCGGCTTCGCCCCGGAACCTCCGCAGACGCTGCAAGTCTGGAGCCTTGTCACGTTAAGCTCCTTGGTAGTACCAAAGGCAGCTTCCATAAAGGAGATTTCCATTGCATACTGCAGATCATTGCCGCGCTGAGGGCCGGCCCGCCTGGAGGTTCTGCTCCTGCCAAAGCCCATGAAACTTTCAAAAAGGTCATCAAGGCCGCCAAACCCGAAATCGAAGCCGCCAAAGCCCGCATTGCCGTCAAAAGCGGCATGGCCAAAGCGATCATAATTGGCCCGCTTCTCGCTGTCGCTCAGAACGCTGTACGCCTCATTGATCTCCTTGAACTTGGCCTCAGCTTCCTTGTCACCGGGATTGACATCTGGATGGTATTGCTTCGCAAGCCTTCTGTATGCTTTTTTGATATCGGCCTCGGTAGCGTTTCTGTCTACGCCGAGCACCTCGTAATAATCCCTTTTTTCGGCCAAAAGCCAACCCTCCCATTTTTTCTCGATACCTGTCCGCCATGCATGGATTGTATGGGAAAAGCTGCCGGTTCCTTTCAAAAGCCGGCCTTTGATAATATATCATATCCTAACGGCAACATCCAGAGCGTTGAAAGATATTCCGGAACCCTTGCGCCGTGAGTCGGGAGTGCCGCGCGGATGATGCCTGCAGCATCAGATTATACCCACAAAGATGAAACGGTAGATGCCGGCAATAAACATATTGCGGCACATACCGTTTCATGGGTCAGTCTATGGGAATCCTGTTTTACTTTTTATCGTCCTCGTCCACAACCTTATAGTCCGCGTTGTAGACATTATCCTGCGGTCCGGCATCGCCCGGGTTAAAGCCGCCCTGCGGTCCGCCGGCCTGAGGACCAGCCTGCTGGTATATCTTCTGGGAGATGGCATAGAAGGCTTGTGTCAGGGACTCCTTGGCATTCCTGATAGCCTGTATGTCAGAACCCTTCAGGGCTTCCTTGACCTTCTCAAGCTCTCCCTGGAGCTTGGTTCTGTCTTCGGAACTCAGCTTGTCGCCCAGCTCCTTGAGCGTCTTTTCGGTCTGATAGACCAGGGAGTCGGCCTCATTGCGTGTCTCGACTTCTTCCTTGCGCCTCTTGTCCTCGGCGGCATAACGCTCGGCTTCCTTGACAGCCCGCTGAATCTCTTCCTCGCTGAGGTTGGAGCTGGCTGTAATGGTTATCTTCTGCTCATTGCCGGTGCCCAAATCCTTGGCTGATACATGCACGATACCATTGGCGTCAATATCGAAGGTAACCTCGATCTGCGGAACACCTCTGGGAGCCGGAGGAATACCGGTAAGCTGGAAGTTGCCGAGCAGCTTGTTATGAGCGGCTATTTCGCGCTCGCCCTGGTAGACCTTGATATCCACGCTGGTCTGCCCGTCGGCAGCTGTTGAGAAGATCTGGCTCTTTTTGGTCGGAATGGTGGTGTTGCGCTCAATCAGCTTGGTGAACACACCGCCAAGGGTTTCGATACCCAGCGAGAGGGGCGTAACGTCCAGAAGCAGCAGATCCTTCACCTCGCCGGACAGAACACCTGCCTGGATAGCCGCACCAATGGCCACGCACTCATCCGGATTGATGCCCTTGAAAGGCTCCTTGCCGAGATATTTCTTCACCGCTTCCTGTACCGCAGGAATACGGGTTGAACCGCCCACCAGCAGCACCTTGTCAATATCGTTGGGTGTCAGCCCGGCATCCGACAGGGCCTGCCTGGTCGGTCCCATGGTCTTCTCAACCAAATCGGCGGTCAGTTCCTCGAATTTTGCCCGTGTCAGGGTCATATCCAGGTGCTTGGGACCGGTGGCGTCGGCGGTGATAAAGGGCAGATTGATACTGGTCTGGGTAACGCCCGAGAGCTCGATCTTGGCTTTCTCGGCCGCTTCCTTGAGCCTTTGCATGGCCATCTTGTCGGTTCTCAGATCAATGCCTGTATCCATTTTGAAGTTGTCGGCCAGCCAGTCGATGATGCGCTGGTCGAAATCGTCGCCGCCAAGGCGGTTGTTACCGCTGGTGGCCAGCACCTCAAACACGCCGTCTCCGATCTCCAGGATGGACACGTCAAAGGTACCGCCGCCCAGGTCGAACACCAGGATCTTCTGGTCCTTTTCCTTGTCGAGGCCATAGGCCAGCGCTGCGGCGGTGGGCTCGTTGATGATCCTTAAAACCTCAAGCCCGGCAATCTTTCCTGCATCCTTTGTTGCCTGTCGCTGGGAGTCGGAGAAATAGGCCGGTACGGTAATCACCGCCTGGGTTACAGACTCGCCCAGATAAGCTTCCGCGTCGGCCTTCAGTTTCTGCAGGATCATGGCCGAGATTTCCTGGGGCGTGTAGTTTTTATCGTCAATCTTGACCCTTCTGTCGGTACCCATATCCCGCTTGATAGAAATAACCGTGCGTTCGGGATTGGTAATGGCCTGTCTTTTTGCAACCTGTCCCACCAGGCGCTCACCGGTCTTGGAAAACGCCACGATGGACGGTGTGGTACGGCTCCCTTCAGCATTGGGGATAACAACAGGTTCTCCGCCTTCCATAACGGCAACGCATGAGTTGGTTGTACCAAGGTCTATCCCAATCACTTTTCCCATAGTTCTATCACTCCCGTTTTATAAAAAATTAAGGCCAAAGAAAGTCTAATTAGCCACCTTCACCATGGAATGGCGGATGACAGTCTGATCCTTGTAGATATAGCCTTTCTGGAACTCCTCAACAATCTCGCCGGCGCCGTAGTTTTCGTCCTCAACGTGCATCACCGCATTATGGAGTTCCGGATCAAAGGTTTTGCCAACCGCCTCAATAGGTTTTACGCCCATTTTCTCCAAAATGTCTGTCATCTGCCTGAATATCATGTTGATGCCTTCCTGCAGGCTCTTTCCATCGCCGGTCTCAGAAGCAGCGGATACAGCGCGCTCCAGGTTATCGACCACGGGCAGGAACCTGGAAACCACATCACACAAGGAATCGCTGTACAGCTTCTCCTTCTCCCGGCTGGTACGCTTGCGGAAATTATCGTATTCGGCCGCCAGGCGCTGCAGCCTGTCGGTCAGCTCGCCTATTTCATTTTCCTTTTGCTGGAGGGCTTGTTTCAACGCATCAACTGACTCTCCCGGATCGCCGCCTGCAGTTTCAGATCCACCGGCACCATTTTCCGGTTTGCCATCGGCCTGCGCGACTTCCTCCCGATTGGGGGAAGACTCCGTTCCACTGTCCGCAGCCATGCTGTCTCCAGGCTGGTTCATCTCGGGTAAATCCTTAGCGCTCATTCAAAACTTCCTTTCAATAGATATTGTTTTCTTATTATTCTTCCTCATCGAAAATGCGCATAATTTCCTTATCGATCAGTTCCTTTATATAGAGTATGGAGGAAACCACTTTCCCATAAGTCATCCGTGTAGGACCGATGATGCTGATGGCACCGGTACTCCTGCCCTCATGGCCATACACGGTGGTCACCACGCTGAGTTCCTTCAGCGGATCAATCTCATTTTCGCTTCCGATCCTGACCTGAAGCTTCCGCTCGTTCAGGGCGCGTTTTACCAGCGTATTGATCACATCCTGCCCGTGCAGCAGTTCGAGCACCTCCCGTGCTTTAAGGAGATCGCTGAACTCGGGAAAATTCAACAGGTTGGTTACGCCGTCAAGATAGACATCGATATTTTCAATACGCCTGATGCACTCCTGTACCGCATCCAGAACCAGTGTGAGCAATGTTTCGGGCAGATGGGTCACAATCGTCAGATCAGCTGCCAGGGGTACTGTGGCGTTGCAGAGTTTCTTTCCGGCAAGCCTGGTGTTGAGTACATTGGTCAGCCTGACGAGGCTCCCTTCATCGACCATCTCGTTATGTCTGACCATTTTGTTGCGTACAATGCCGCCCTCGACAACCAGCACCACCAGCAGATGTTTATCATCAATAGCAACGACCTGTACCGATTTGATGAGCGTTCCCGAAAGCTGAGGCGACATTACAATGGTGGGATACCCTGTAAAGGAGGAAATGATGCTGCATGCCTTCTTGAAAAGCTGATTCAGTTCCTCCACGCGGTCCTCCATCGCCTGCCTGATCTGGAGTATCTCTTCCTGTGCCAGCTGGTAAGCCTGCATCAGGTGATCCACATAAAACCGATACCCCTTGTCCGACGGAACCCGTCCGGCTGATGTATGAGGCTGAGTAATATATCCCAGTTCCTCCAGATCGGCCATCTCATTTCTGATGGTAGCCGAACCCAGACCAAGATCATGCTTCCGGGCAATCGTTCTTGAACCGACAGGTTGGGCTGATTGGATGTAAACATCGATAATGGATTTCAGTATGTTTTTTTTTCTGTCGTTAAGCTCATTTTCCCAGGCCATTGCTTCACCCCCTCATCACAAGCTTGGGAGCATGGAGCTTGATTCAATCAAAATAAAATCCCGGATCGGTAATGACCGGTCTGATTGTTAGCACTCTCCACTGTTGAGTGCTAACACAATCTAAAAATATCATTGACCCTCGGGTTTGTCAAGAGGCTATCACCCTGACCGGGGTTGGAGCAACGGAATGCAGGAAATGCAGGAAAAGCAGGTATGTCGGTTATCTCTGGATAATGATGGAAATGCGAACGCCCCCGCCTTCCATATCATCGATGGACAGGCGGCACTGCAGGTCAGAAAGCCTTGATGCTACCTCTGTCCAGCGGGCGTCAGACTTGAACACTTCTATGTCTATCACCTGGTCTCCGGTGATATCGATATGTACGGAATTGCCTTCTTCATAGGCAACCACTTCAACGCTTCCGATCCGCCTTGCCGCATCGGTTTCGGTATAGGCCTTCTCCAGAAGCAGCTTGATCAGCTCGCCCAGGGGATAAACGATCTTGTCGGCGATCTCCTTATCCACCTCGATGTTCTCGCCCATGGTAGAAAACATGACTTCCAGGTGATTCTCCTCGATAATGGTGCAGGCTGCATGCGTCAGCTTCTGGAAGGTTTGCTGCAGCGTCACCATGCGGAGTTCCTTCAGGATACTTTTGACATCCTGGACCATGTTGAAAGCCTTTGACACATTCATGGTAAGAGCGTCATTGCTGCCGAATCGCAATACGGCCTCATCCCTTACCGAATCAAAGATATTGCCGATGTTGCCAATGATTCCGATGATCTGATCCAGTCTTTCAAGCGGTATCTTGACATACTGATCCGAGGAACCGGCGTTCCTGATCTTCTGCATGCGGATAGCCTTGATGATGTCTGAAACGTCGACCTTCTTTTCCCTGAGGACGATCTCGCCGAATTTCATCCGCTTGAAGACGCTGTTCTGCTTTCTGAGCACGTCTTCCACTTCGTCATGCTTCAGGGCGCCTTCGGCAACAAGGATTTCACCGATACGGGCGCCTTTTACGGGAGGCTGGCGCACCTCAAGGATGATGTCGTCCTTCAGCTTCTGGATATTTCTGATATGCTGCTCAACCTCACCCAGGAACTGGGTGCTTTTTGTCTCTTCGCTGCCTTCGCAAATCTTTCTGATGAATCTGACTGAAACCAGTATGAGGTTGATAGAGCTTTTCCCGGCCGGAGTACCGTATTTTCTCATGGTCTCGAGAAGTTCCTCCGTGGTCGCGGCTATCTTTCCGCAGACAGCATCGTGCAAAAGCCCGGCCAGGCCTCTGATGGTATGGAAGCTGCAGTAAATTGAATTCAAATGTTCCGCGTTTCCCGGTTCCATCTCGAGATCCACCAGTTCCAATTCAATCCCTTCCAGGGTTTCCTTGATCTCACTGATGAAATCTTCCATATAGTTCCTGCTGATTTCTGCGAGCCCGGGAACTGATGAAGCTGCTTCCCTAACATCCCTAATCTCCATCACAACATAGCCTCCCCATACACTCTACCGGAAAAACTCAGATAAACTCAACAAATACCTGATTGGCAAGATCCATACCTCTTTTTGTCAATCTTACCACAGAACCTTCCAGCTCAACAAGCTTTCTTTCAGCCAGTTTTTCGAGTTTTTCCCGGTATTTCAGCCTCACATCGGTATGATAAACGGTTGACAGCTCATCCAAATCAACGCCTTCGGTCAGCCTCAACCCGAGTATCATGCTCTCGGACAGTCCTTCCTCGTCCGGCACAGGATAACATTCGTCCAAAACCGGATTTCCGCGCGCCATGCCCTCCATATACAGCCGGATATCCGAGGTGTTGGCGCTGCGCTGACAGTTGTGGAACGAATGTGCCGCGGCACCAAACCCCAGGTACTCTCCTCTCTGCCAGTAATTCATATTATGTCGGCAGCGATGATGTGGTTTCGCCGCGTTGGAAAGCTCGTACTGCTCCAATCCGGCTTCCCCCAGCATTTCCATAGCCGTATGGTACATGCTGCGTTCCAGTTCTTCATCGGGATCCTGCCATTTTCCCTCTCGCTTCATCCTGCCGAAGGGCGTATCCTCTTCTATGGTCAGACTGTAGCAGGAAACATGCGGAATCCGATGGGACAAAACCCTGGACAGCGTCTCCAGCCAGTCGTCCATGGTCTGATGAGGGATCCCGAATATTATATCGGCATTTATGTTGGAAAAACCATGCCTTTGTGCCATGGAAACCGCCTCATCGAATTGCCTGGCCGTATGAACCCTTCCCAGAAACTTCAGCAGACGGTCCTGGTAAGCCTGAAGCCCGATGCTGAGCCTGTTAATCCCGGCATCCAGATAGGCCTTGACTTTATCCTCGTCCAGCGTTCCCGGATTGGCTTCAATGGTGATTTCGGCGTCAGGCAGAAGGCGGTAATGCCTGCGCACCGCATCCATGATGCTGAGAATAAAAGCATAAGGGAGAAGCGAGGGGGTACCCCCGCCGATGAACAGGGACATGACGCGGCGCCCGGCGGCTGTTTCCGATTTGAGCTCCAGTTCCCTGATAACCGCCCGGATATAAGGCTCCCAAATCGATTCCATGCCGGACCACGAGGCAAAATCGCAGTACCGGCACTTCCTCACACAAAAGGGAATATGGATATAGATACCGATATCCTGAGTTCCTGTCATGCCATTGCCTCACAGATCCAGCTTCAGCACGCTCATGAAGGCTTCCTGAGGCACCTCTACGCTGCCCACCTGGCGCATCCTTTTCTTGCCTTCCTTCTGCTTTTCAAGCAGTTTCTTCTTACGGGTGATATCGCCGCCATAGCACTTGGCCAGAACATCCTTGCGGAATGCCTTGACGGTTTCCCTGGCTATGATCTTGTTGCCGATACAGGCCTGGATGGGAATCTCAAACATCTGCCTTGGAATGGTTTCCTTCAGCTTTTCAGCCATCCTGCGCCCCCTGGCATAGGCCTTGTCGACATGGACGATAAAGGACAGGGCGTCGACAACCTCGCCGTTGAGCCTGATATCCAGTTTCACCAGCTTGGATTCCTTGTAGCCCGACAGTTCATAGTCCAATGAGGCATAGCCCCTCGACCTGGATTTCAGGGCGTCAAAGAAATCATAGACAATTTCGTTCAGGGGCATCTCATAGTTCAGCATGACACGGGTGGCTTCCAGGTAATCCATCCCCAGGAAGTTGCCCCGCCTGTCCTGGCAAAGCTCCATAATGCTTCCCACATACTCGGTGGGCGTCATGATGGTAGCCTTGACCACGGGTTCCTCCATAGAGGCAATCTCCGTGGGATCCGGCATATTGGTCGGATTATCCAGCAGGATAACCTCGCCATTGGTCTTGGTAATCCGGTAAATCACGCTGGGCGCCGTGGTCACGATGTCCAGGTTATATTCCCGCTCCAATCGTTCCTGGATGATCTCCATGTGCAAAAGACCCAAAAAGCCGCAGCGGAAACCGAGCCCCAGGGCAACCGAGGTCTCCGGCTCAAACATCAGGGCTGCGTCATTCAGCTGCAATTTTTCCAGGGAGTCCCTCAAATCATTGTATTTGGAGCCATCGGCAGGGTATATGCCGCAGAACACCATGGGCACGGCTTTCTTATAACCCGGAAGCGGTTCTTTGGCCGGGTTGGAGGCCAGCGTGATGGTATCTCCCACGCGGCAGTTGCGCACATCCTTGATGCCGGCGCAGATATAGCCCACCTCTCCGGCCATCAGGGCATCGGATGGTATCTGACCGCCGGGCCTCAAGTATCCCAGTTCGGTTACCACGTATTCCTTCTCGGTATGCATCATCCGGATGGTCTGGCCGGGCGACACCCTGCCTTCCATCACGCGCACATAGGCAATGACGCCTTTGTAGGAATCGTAGTAGGAGTCGAATATCAGGGCGCGCAAGGGTGCATCCTCATCCCCGCGGGGAGCCGGAATATCCGATATGATTCGCTTGATAACGCTTTCTATATTGATACCGTTCTTTGCCGATATCTGGGGAGCATTCTGGGCCTCCAGCCCGATGACATCCTCAATCTCCCTGATGACCTCGTCCGGCCTGGCGCTGGGGAGATCGATCTTGTTGATGACCGGTACAATCTCCAGATCATGCTCCAGGGCCAGGTAAACATTGGCCAGCGTCTGGGCCTCAATCCCCTGGGACGCGTCTACCACCAGCACCGCTCCTTCGCAGGCGGCGATGCTTCGGGATACCTCATAGTTGAAGTCCACATGACCGGGAGTGTCTATCAGGTTCAGGATGTATTCCTCGCCGTCTTCCGCTTTATAGATCATCCTGACAGCCTGGGCCTTGATGGTGATGCCCCGTTCCCGCTCAATCTCCATATTGTCCAGGACCTGTTCCTCCATCTCGCGTTCGGTCAGGACACCGGTCAGCTCCAGCAGCCTGTCGGCCAAAGTGGACTTTCCATGGTCAATATGGGCTATAATACAAAAGTTTCTTATCTTTTTCTGCCTCTCCGTACTCATAAACCATCCCCGTAAAGTGTACAGTAATCTGCTGTGTTTGTTGTTCCTGACAATTATACCATCCTGAATGCACTCTTTAAAGTAGGTAACTCCAAGGCAAGCCGTTGTGCAGTCATGACCTGGTGCTGCATCAAACCAAACCTTCCGATGGCCATTTTCCAAAAAGTGATCATGTCAGTCCGCCCGCTATCATAGATATAACCCGGATAAGCATTGTGAATGGATGAAAACGGATGGTCCCCACAGCTTCCCTGCCCGCCGTGGGGTACGCCCTTGGGGCGGGCATAGCAACCGGGGTCGGCGGACTCCTGGTGCTGCTTTTCAGAAAAACCCATGCCCGGGCGCTTTCCGCCATGCTGGGGTTCTCGGCGGGAATCATGATCTATGTATCCTTCATCGAGCTCTTCCCCGAAGCCGAGGCCATTCTCAGGAACACCCACGGGGAGCAAAGGGGCAAGATCCTTGCCATCCTTTCTTTTTTCTTCGGCATTGTCTTCATCGCCCTGATCGATGAACTCGTCCCCGAGCCCGGCGGAACGTCTGCAAGCGGCAAGCGCCGGAGCGCGGGCTCTCATGCTTCCGGGAAGCTTTACAAGACAGGCATTTTTACCGCCATTGCCGTCACCATTCACAATTTCCCCGAGGGCATCGCCGCCTTTATATCGGGTGTCAGGGATCCCCTCTTCGGTCTTTCCATCGCCCTGGCCATCGCCATTCACAATATCCCGGAAGGCATTTCCATCGCCATGCCGGTCTATTATGCTACCGGGAACCGGGCAAAAGCCTTCTGGCTTTCACTCCTCTCAGGTTTTTCCGAACCTGCTGGCGCTGTTCTGGCCATGCTGATCCTGGGGCCGCTCATCAACGATACTTTGTTCGGCATGGTACTGGCTGCGGTTGCCGGGGTCATGATCTATATTTCCATGGATGAACTGCTTCCCACTGCGAGAGAATATGGAGAGCACTATCTGTCCCTGCTGGGATTCGTGCTGGGCATGGGCGTCATGGCCGTCGGCGTGCTTCTGCTCTTCCATGGATAGAACCCATGCATCATGATGCCCTTTTTATGAAAAAGAGCGGGTAACCCCGCTCCCCAAAGGTGTCACGATTGGATGACGCTATTGCTTCCCTAGAATTATTCCTTCTCAAAGGAGGCGCATTCCGTATCCCTTTCCACATCGGCTTTTTCCTTGGTCTTGGACACATGGATGTGGTCAAGAGCGCAGTAGTCATCCGTCTTGGCATGATATCTGCATTCCTTCACGTTGCAGCCAATTGCTTTATTGGGTCCCATACATTCACCTCCCGGAGTTTATTATTCCGCACGAGGTGTATCGGCATCCCATGAACATAATGACTGAACGCTTATTTTATTCCAATATCACGGCGATAATGCGCATTTTTGAAGTGAATCCGGCTTACGGCGTCATAAGCCTTTCTTCTTGCTTCCTCCAGATCGGAGCCCCGTGCGGTAACCCCCAGGACACGGCCTCCGTTGGTCAGGAATTTTTCTCCTTCCTTTTTGGTTCCCGCGTGGAAAACCATGATATCCGACTGGTTGGCAACCTGATCGAGGCCCGTGATCTCAAAGCCCTTCTCATAGGCTTCAGGATAGCCTCCTGATGCCATGACGACGCATACGGCCGCATCCTCATGCCACTCGATGTCAATCCTGTCCAGTTCCTCGTTGACAACGGCCTGCATGATCTTCAGCAAGTCGGTCTTCAGCCGGGGCATCACTACCTGGCTCTCCGGATCACCGAACCGGGCGTTGTATTCCAGAACCCTTGGGCCTTTCTCAGTGAGCATGAGCCCGAAATACAGCACACCCTTGAACGTCCTGCCTTCCTGATTCATGGCCTCCACAGTGGGCCTGAATATAGTCTCCATGCACTCCCGGGCAATGTCTTCCGTATAAACCCTGCTGGGTGAGAAGGTTCCCATGCCGCCCGTATTGGGGCCCTTATCCTGATCAAAGGCCCGTTTATGATCCTGCACGCTGACCATGGGCTTTATGGTCCTGCCATCGGTAAAGGCCAGGACCGATACCTCCGGACCGGTCAGGAACTCTTCCACCACGATTCGCTGCCCGGCGCTGCCGAACTTTTTGTCCTCCATGATGCTCCTTATCGCCTGGATGGCTTCATCCCGGGTATGGCATATGAGGACGCCCTTCCCCAGGGCCAGGCCGTCAGCCTTCACTACCAGCGGCAATTCGGCCTGACTGACGTATTCCATGGCATCCCGGCTGTTGTCGAAGACGCGGTAATCAGCCGTGGGAATACGGTATTTCTTCATCAGTTCCTTGGCAAACACCTTGCTAGCCTCGATGACGGCCGCATTCTTCCGCGGTCCGAACGCCTTTATTCCCGCTGTCTCCAGCGCATCGACCATGCCGATGGCGAGGGGATCGTCGGGGGCCACCACCACCAGATCGATCTGATGTGCTTTGGAAAAGTTCACGATCCCGTCCACATCCATGGCGCCAAGCGGGACCAGTTCTGCTATTTCACCGATGCCTCCGTTTCCCGGCGCACAGTATAGCTTTGTCACATCTGGGCTCTGGGCCAGCTTCCATACCAGGGCGTGTTCACGTCCGCCGCCGCCCACCACCAATACTTTCATCCGTTGACTTCCTTTCTTTCGGGTGTTTCATTCAGAATGGTCACTCGTCTTCCTTCCACCTTCAGCCTGCCCTGTGCAAACAGCCTGATGGCTTCCGGAAGCAATATCCATTCGGCTTGCTCCATCACCCTGCGCTGCAGGCTTTCAGGTGTGTCGTCTGCCATGACTTCAACCGCCTTTTGCAGGATGATGGGCCCGGAATCATATTCGCAGTCTACAAAGTGCACCGTTGCTCCGGTTACGCGAACGCCATATTCCAGCGCCTTCTTGTGCGGTATAAGGCCATAGAATCCCTTGCCGCAAAAGGCTGGGATCAGGGACGGATGGACGTTGATGACGGCATTCCTGTAAGCCGTAATCACCCGTTCTCCCAGAAGGCTCAAAAAACCAGCCAGCACCACCAGCTGCACATCGTGATGCTTTAAGTGGTTCAATACGGCCTCATCATATGCCTCCTGCGTCTCGAAATCCTTTCTGGATATCACACAGCACGGAATATGATGCTTTTTGGCCCGCTCCAGCGCATAAACGCCGGGCCTGCTTGAAATAACCGTCACAACCCTGCAACCCGGCAATTTCCCACTCTCTATCTGATCCAGAATGGCCTGAAGGTTTGTGCCGCCTCCTGAAACCATCACACCAATATTCAGCATATGACGACCCTCTCCCCGGCCCTGCCGATCTCTCCGATGACGGTTGCCTTTTCACCGAGCGCATTGGCAGTCCGAACCACGTCGTCGGCCACATCGGGTGAAACCGCCAGGACCATGCCGATTCCCATGTTGAAGGTGTTGTACATATCGGCTTCAGGGATATCACCCATCTCCCGGAGCAGATGGAATATGGGCAGAACCTGCCAGCTGCCCTTGTGGATGATAGCGCTTAAGCCCTCGGGAATCATCCTCGGTATGTTTTCTATAAAACCGCCGCCTGTAATATGGGCAATGCCTTTTATTTCATACTTTTCCGCAAGGGAAAGGATGGTTTTCACATAAATGCGTGTCGGAGTAATCAGCTCTTCTCCCAGCGTTTTTCCGAGCCTTTCATGGAACTGGCCGAGGTTCTGGGGATTGGGACTGAATACCTTGCGGACCAGGGAATAACCATTGCTGTGGATGCCTGAAGAAGCAAGGCCAATCAGCCGATCCCCTTCCCGGATGTTTCTGCCGTCGATGATGCGATCCCGATCCACGATACCCACCACAAAACCCGCCAGGTCGTACTCGTCTTCGGGATAGAAACCCGGCATTTCCGCCGTTTCTCCGCCGACCAGGGCACAGCCGGCCTGGATGCATCCGTCGGTAACACCCTTCACGATCTGCTCAACCTTTTCGGGAATCAGCTTGCCTGTGGCGATATAGTCCAGGAAGAACAGGGGCTGGGCTCCGCTGCATGCCACATCGTTGGCGCACATGGCCACGCAGTCTATGCCAACGGTATCATGTTTGTCCATGATGAACGCGATCTTCAGCTTGGTGCCAACGCCGTCGGTACCCGAAACCAGGACCGGCTTTTTGATATTCATGTGTTCAAGGCTGAACAGCCCGCCGAATCCGCCTATTTCATCCAGCACCTCAGGCCTCATGGTTTTCCGGATATGGGACTTCATCAGTTCTACAGCCCGGTAGCCCGCTGTTACATCAACTCCGGCTTCCTTGTATGTAGCCATTCTTCATCCTCCTTGATATGGTTAATCGCATCCCGTGGCGCTTTCGGCCATGTCCGGTGTGATGGGATACTCGCCGGTAAAACATCCGGTGCAAAAACCATTGGGAGCACCCACCGGTGTTTTGATCAGCCCTTCCACGCTCAGGAATCCCAGGCTGTCGGCACCCAGACTTTCCCGGATTTCATCGATGCTCATCCTTGCCGCGATGAGCTGTTTGGTGGATGAGATATCGATACCGAAATAGCAGGGGAACTTGACCGGCGGCGAGCTGATCCGCATGTGCACCTCTTTGGCTCCCGCCTTTTTCAACATCTGGACAAGCTTTCTGGTGGTTGTACCGCGCACGATGGAATCGTCGATCAGCACGATGCGCTTGCCCGCGATCTCCTCCTTGAGCACGTTCAGCTTGATGTCAACGCTCTGCTCCCTCATTTTCTGCTGGGGCTGGATGAAGGTCCTTCCCACATACCGGTTCTTGATCAGCGCCTCACCATAGGGGATACCGGATTGCCGCGAAAAACCGATGGCGGCAGTCAGGCCCGAGTCGGGCACGCCTACCACCAGGTCGGCTTCGGCAGGATGCTCAATGGCCAGCCTCCGGCCGGCTTCCAGGCGGGCTTTATAAACCGAAGCACCGTCGATAAAGCTGTCGGGACGAGCGAAGTAGATATGTTCAAAAATGCAGAAGTGACGAGGCTTTTCGGCTGCCGCTCCTCGGATGGAACGAATCTCTCTTCCCTGGATGAAAACGATTTCGCCAGGTTCAACATCCCGGACAAACTCGGCCCCCACCGCATCAAGGGCACAGGTTTCGGATGCCAGAATAAAAGAATCGTCAAGCTTTCCGATGCACAGCGGCCTCATGCCCCAGGGATCGCGCATGCCGATAAGGCGCTTCTGGGTCATCAGGACAACGGCGTATGAACCTTCCAACTGTTGCATGGTCTTGACGAGTATCTCTTCAAGATCACCTGTTTGAATGCCATAACGGGATATCAGGTTGGCAATGACCTCCGAGTCGGTTGAGGTCTGAAAAATAGCGCCTGATTCTTCAAGTTTCCTTCTGATTTTCTCGGCATTCACCAGATTGCCGTTATGAGCTATGGCCATGCGGCCATCCTTGTAATTGGCCATGAGGGGCTGGCTGTTCTCGATGGAGGTACCGCCGGTGGTGGAATAGCGGCAATGTCCAATGGCAATGGTTCCGTCCAGCCTGTCCAGTATCTTGTCATTGAAGACCTCGGATATGAGTCCCAGTCCCTTATACCCTGTTATGCCGTTCTGATTGGTCACGGCAATGCCGCAGCTTTCCTGTCCCCGGTGCTGCAGGGCGTAGAGGCCGAAATAGACCAGTCTTGCTACGTCAAAGCCATTGTTGTTGAAGACCCCGAAAACACCGCAAGCCTCCCGGGGCTTGTCTTCACACTCAGGACATTCAAAGAACGAAATCCGGTTCTCCATCATTGCGCGGCACCTCTCAATCGGGCCTGGAGCTGCTCGTTTTTCCTGTCAACGGCTTCGGCCATTTTTTTCTTATAGGCGTGCATCCTGTCACGCAGCTCGGGGTAAGCGCCGCTCATGATCTGGACGGCAAGAAGCGCGGCATTCTCGCTTCCGTTAATGGCCACCGTGGCCACCGGGACGCCTGCCGGCATCTGGACGATGGACAGGAGCGCATCCAGTCCGTCCAACGTGGAAGATTTAATGGGAATGCCTATAACGGGCAGAACGGTGTAAGCGGCCAGTACACCGGGAAGATGAGCCGCCTTGCCTGCCGCGGCGATGATTACGTCATATCCTTCGCTTTCGGCGTTTCTGGCAAGTTCAGCAGCCCGGTCAGGCGTACGGTGGGCCGAGCAAACCGTCACCGACGTTTCCACGCCAAATTCCTTCAGAATGTTCAGACATCCTTCCAAAACGGGAAAATCCGAGTCACTGCCCATCACAATGGCTACCTTTGGCTTTTTTGACATGGCGTTATCCTTCCTTTGGCGATTGGTTTGATCTATTTGGGTCGTTCTGTTTCAGGATGAGACCGGTCATAGAAATGCCGGCTCCAAAACATGAACGAATCAGCCGATACCTTGCAAAAAATGATAAAACGGGCTGGAACGCCAACCCTTAATTGGTTATGATACAAGATAATACTATAAAAACACACATTGCTTTGTCAATGTCGAATCCGCCAAAGTATGCCGGATGCCGGCCGTCCTCATTGTTCAATCTTTACCGCCCAAAATGGCCGTGCTCAGGTACGGCATCGCACCAGGTATTTGTTCACCATTAAAACAGGATAATAGGACTCCTTGGCTTTCCTGAGCCCCTCTTTGCCCAGGTCTTCCTCCCTGTTCACATATTGGCAGTCTGTCCATTCCCTTGCGCAGAACTCCCGGTTGATGAACGTATAAATGCCGTGAATCTCGGCATTGCCTTTTTCAACCCTCACGGCGGCCACCTCGTCGCTCAGCCTTTCGCCAACGGTAAAGGCTTCTGCCTTCCCATTTACCCGGACAAGCCCGCCCTTGAGGTCAAACCTGTCCCAGTTATCCAGGAAATCATTGCAGGCCAGCCGTTCGCAGTTATCGGGATGCTGGCATTCCTCATGCTTCGCGCACCATTCTTCGAACACCCGCTTGCATTCCTCAATGTTTTCGGGGCCGACGGGCACATATTCATGATCCGGATAGCCGCGCAGGAACTGGCTGATATGGTTTCTTTTCCGGCTGTATTTCTTGCCGGCAAGCTGTGCCAGATCGCTGGACGCATAGACGTAATCCGAAGCCTCCGGGAGATGAACCACCTCGGCACGGGTCTGGTAAAATTCAGTCAGAAGGGGGACCTTGTCCTCCTCCACCCGGCCGAAGGCCAGATCGAAATGCTGCTCCCTGAAATGGCTTTCAATAGCTTCAAGGGCCTTTTTAAAACCATCGCTGTCACGCTGCCCGTCCACAGGGATGGGGCAGAAGGCAAATGGGAAAGCCGTTCTCGGATTGCACACAAGGCAGAGATGGTTTCCGAATATGCCGAATCGCAGGTTGTAATCCCGCCGCCATGCATACAGGTATGGAAAGGTATATTCGGAGGATATGGGCCGCATGCGTTTCAGGATGGGCGCTATCAGGCCCTGATCCTCCAGGGTTATTTCTCTGAAATCACTCATAATCCATCTGCTTTCTAAAATGTCTGCCAGGAAGCGGTTGGTTCAGTCGCCGAAGCTGACGCCGATGCTCCTGGCTATCTTCACCAGTTCCCCGTCCAGAGGAACCGTTTTGACCTTTCCGGCCACATCGGCGATTTGAACCGGACAATGCTGGTCGTTTCGGATGGCTGCCATCATGTTATACTGCCCTTCAGCAATCAGGTTTACAGCCGAAACTCCCAGCCGCGTGCTCAGGATGCGGTCATAGGGCGAAGGCTCACCTCCCCGCTGGAGATAGCCCAAAACGGTAACTTTCACTTCCAGGCGGGTCAATTTTTCAAGTTCGGCCGCCAAACGGCTGCCTGAGCCGTTGAAAGGCTGTACGTCATCATCTGCAAGGGGATCCTGGGAAAGGTTATCACCAAGGGGTCTGCTGCCTTCCGACACCACGATGATGCTGAAGCCTTTCCCCTGGTTCTTGCGCTCCAGGATGCGCCTGGCCACCTTCCTGGTATCGTAGGGGATCTCGGGAATCAGGATGATGTCAGCGCCACCGGCAATCCCTGCTTCAAGGGATACCCATCCCGAGGCGGCTCCCATGACCTCCAGGATCATGACCCGGTGATGGGATTCTGCTGTTGAATGCAGTTTGTCCAATGCCTGCGTGGCCGTATTCACACTGGTCATGAAACCGATGGTCACATCGGTCTCCGGCACGTCGTTATCAATGGTCTTGGGGATGGCCACAATGCGGATTCCCTTTTCCTTAATGAGCCTGTGGGCAATATTGATGGTGTTGGTGCCGCCAATAACGATCAGGCACTGGATATCGTGCATTCTCAAGGTATCCGCAACCCTGTCACTCAAATCCCTGTACTGTTTTTCCCCGTCATGGTCCACAAGGACCCTGAAGGGATCGAAATTGTTGGTAGTTCCCAGTATGGTTCCGCCTCTGTCCAGCAGGCCCGACACATCTGAGAGCCCAAGCTTCATGAAACGGTTGTATACCAACCCCAAATAGCCATCCTTGAAGCCGATAACCTCATAGCCGTAGTTGTTGATGGCTGTCTTGACTACTGCCCGTATGACTGAATTCAACCCGGGGCAGTCCCCGCCTCCGGTTAACAGACCAATCCTGAACTTGGACATCTTATCATCCTCCCGAAGCGTTTTTCAGTATATTATGGTGCTTATTGTGCTGCAATGCTTTGCTCCATTCATTCCGGCCGATTCAGTTGTCCGTGTCTTTGCAGGCCGGGAAACCCCATCTGCCGAAGCGCTTCATACAGGACAATGGCCACCGAGTTGGACAGATTGAGGGAGCGAATGCCTTCCCGCATGGGTATCCTGATGCACCGCTCGTAGTTCTCTCGGAGCAGATCCTCGGGAAGGCCTTGGGTTTCCTTCCCGAACATGATGAAGCAGTCCGCAGGATATTGAACCTGGTCATAGGTTTTTGATGCCTTTGTGGACGAGTAGAAAATGGGTTTCCCCTGGTGCTTGCCGAAGAATTCATCCAAACTGTTGTAATAATACAGTCTCACCTTATCCCAATAATCCAGTCCGGCACGTTTCAGATACTTGTCCTCTATGGAAAAACCCAGCGGGCCAATGAGGTGAAGCGCGGCCCCGGTCGCCGCGCATGAACGGGCTATGTTTCCGGTATTCTGAGGTATTTCAGGTTCATGAAGAACAATATTTACTGCCACAGCGCATTACCTCGATTGGTGCCGTTTGCAGAAAAAGATGGCCAGGCCATCTTCACTCTTCCAACGATACATTGATTTCAATGGATTTCTCGCCTTCCAGCATCAGCGGAACACAGATGGTCCGCATATGGGCCGGTGTAATCACCATATTCTGCCCGACAAGAAGGGATGGCGGCGTGATCTCTATGCCTATTCCCCGGCTGGCCAGAATGGTCGCAGTATTCCCCATAATCATATTCCCAAGCTCGGAGATAGCGCTTTTTGAAATCTCATCCAGTTCAGCAAGAGCAACCCCGCCCATCATGGCGGATGCCACCATCAGCGCTGTGCTGGTGCTCAGGGATATGACCACCTGTCCCCGAATTCTTCCGGTCAAACCTACGATAACAGCAATATCATCGCTCTGAAACGGCACTTTTTTCAAATATACTTTTCCTAACGCGGGCTTGTTCCCGGTCATCATCGTCAGGACCGACTGGCTTGCCTCAATAAACGGATTGATGTATTCGACATTCATCTGGCCTACTCCTATGAAGGTTTGATCATGACAGCAGATTTTTATAGTACACTGGCATGCATAAAAACACATATTGATTCTACCAGAACCTGCTCGCAAATGGAAGCCCTAGCCTTCTCCGCCTGATGTCCGCCGATATTCCAGAATCCTTCTGGCAATGTTCTTCCTTATGCGCACGGCCTTTTCCGGACAGAATTCATGGCAACAGAAACAGCTGATGCATTTACTGTAATCAATGATCATTTTCTTGTCATCGCCCTTACGGATGGTTTTGGGAGGACAAACCTCCGCGCATTTTCCACAGGAGATGCACTTTTCATGCCGGATTTCCGGCTTGGGTCTGAATATTTTCTCAACGGCCGAAAGGAGCCTTCCACTCAGGCGCATACCTGAAGGGGATACAAGGGCAGGTACATCAAAATCCTCGCACCGTACGGTTGCAATATCCACACCCTCGAATATGACCTGTTCAGGCTGGATAAGCTTCCTTTCCTCCGCCCGCTTCAACACGGGCACCTGCCGGTAATCCACGTTTATCAGGCTCAAAGCGGCCAGATCAGCCGCAAATCCGTTTTTCGAACCGATCAGTACGCCCAGGTACTTGGGGACACCTGAGCTCGGACCCTCACCCTCCATGCCGATGATGCTGTCAATAATATTGATCTGCGGCCTGGTAGCCAGGTAAATATCTATCAGGCAGTCCGCAAACTTGTCATACTGGTCCAGCCTCAGGTGGTAATCGGCCTTTTCCAGGCCGGGTATGGCGCCGAACATGTTCTTGACAGCACCTGTGTACACCATCAGGCGATGGGTTTTGAGTTTGGCCACGTTAATGATCAGGTCCGCATCCCGAAGAGGTTTCAGGATCTTCAGCGATTTGACAATCAACGCGTCCGGATTGTCAATCCTCTCAACCCTCAAATCGAAATTCAGTTGGGCACCGGTCTCGTCGGCGGCCTCTTCCATTCCCGTCGCGGTATAGATACGCTTCAGGGATGAGACGTTATAGGGACCGCCCGGGCTCTCCACAATGCTGACCAGACCGCCCGCCTTCTGCACCAGCCCGGCGATGGCCTGGACCACGGCAGGGTGCGTGGTAGCCGCATCATCGGGCTTTTTCGGCATGAGCAGATTCGGTTTTATGGCCACGCGCATACCGGGCTTGACAATGGACCCAATGCCGCCCATACCCTCAAATATTTTTTCAAGCGCGCTGGTAACCCGGTCTATACGATAGTTTTCACACAACTCAATAAAGACCCTGTCCATGGATTCACCTTCATTTTCTGTTTGCAGCGGCCGTCTCACGGGTTTTTTTCAAAAGCATCCTCCACATACTTGTTGGAGCTGTTCCAGAAGATCCATTCCCGGTATCCGGCATCGTAAACCGCCTTGATCTGCTGCTTGTATTCCTCAACACCGTACTCCTGGTAATACCCCTGCGGCAGGTAGCTTGCCGTAAAGCCTTGGATATAAGGTCTTACATCAGCCCGGTAATAATCATATTCCGAGATTTTGGACCTGATTTTTACCAGGGCATTATAGACCACGTCATAGGGCTTCAGGTCCGGATGGGTAAAGAGAATACCGTTGATTTTCTGTCCAACACCGTTACCCATGGTACCCTTTGAATTGTTGGCATAATGGGATGGATAAATCATCGGGCTGATATAGTCCACATTCAGGCCGACCAGCTCCAGCACCTGACCGATGGCCTCACCGTCGGGACCGCTCTCGCCGATGATCCCAAAGACATCAGCCGAAACGGGGACATTGGCCACTTCCTTGATCTCCTTTGAGGCCTTGTACAGGAAATTGGCAATGATCTCAGCCTTCGGAGGCATGTCCGGTCTGTAGGCAAAGGCCGATGCCTTTCCTGTGGGGAAACGCACGTAATCAAACTGGATTTCGTCAAAGCCAAGCTGGACAGCCTCTTTTGCAATATCGATGTTCAATTGCTGCACCTCGGGTACGGACGGGTCGGTCCAAGCACCATTCTTGTTGCCGTTCTCAAGCCACAACGAACCCTTGGGAGTTTTGATCCCCCATTCCGGTCTGGCTTGGGCCAGCTTGTTGTCGCGGAAGCAGACAATTCTTCCTATGACATAAATGCCGTTGTCATGACATTTCTTCAGAATCTCGACCGGATCATACTTGTTGGTGTAAAGCCCAAGCTCCTTCACCAGGGGAACGTTTGACGGATAATTGACCACACCGTCTTCCTTGATATCGATCACCAGGGCATTCAGCTCGGTTTTGTTCACTAAATCGATGAAATAATCAATCTTTAATCCGGCCGAATTACCGGTCAGGTATAAAGCCCGGACCTCAATGGGAGCCTTGGCGGCCTTCCCCTCAAGGACCGAAACATTCGGATTCGGGCTTACCGGTGTCGGTGCGGGTGTTTCGCTGGGCTCCGGTGTGGGGGTTGGTGTGGGAGTGGATGTGGGTGCAGGTTCAGGTGTTTCTGTAGCCTCCGGTGTTGAAGCGGAAGGTTCCGCGGGCGTGGCTTCAGGCAGCGGGCTTTCCGACGCGCCGTTTTGAGCAGGCACTTCGCCGGACCCGCATGAAACTGCCGTTATCGCGAACAACAGGATACAGAAAACAACCAGAATCTTTTTCATACATCAAACCTCTTCGTTCACAAAAAATAGGGTATGATGGGACCAAAAGCGCAGGCATCCAAAATGATGCAAAATCCGGCCCTGCATAACCCTTTTCAATCATCGTCACCGAGTGACTACGGATATAAACAATTTACCAAAAGTATCCCATAAAGACAAGCTACATTTATTGACATTCAGGCGCTTTCCGAATTTTGGTTCTCTGACACAGTATGTCGCTTGAATAATAATAGTTCAGGTGGTATATTTATCCTATTATCCATGAATAGGAGTGAACCAACGTGCGGAAGAGATTAATGGCTATTCTTTCCTGTCTGATGCTGATCTCTTTATTGGCGGGATGCGGTCAGGAAAACCCGCAGACACCTAACAGCCAGCCCCCTGAACCCAATGTTTCCGCCGTTCCTGGGGAGCCATCCCAGCCCCAGACTGTGTTAAAACACAGTGCTGATGCTACCCCTGAGGAAATCGTGGCATCCATGACCCTGGAGCAGAAGGCGGCACAGATGCTCCAGCCGGCCATATATCGAGCCACTCCGGCAGCAATGAGGAAGTACGGTTATGGCTCCATCTTATCCCAATATCAGACCATGGACATGACGGCAGCCGGATGGAAAAGAACCGTTCGCTCCTATCAGGAAGCGGCACTGGTGTCACCAGGCGGCATTCCGTTCATCTACGGAACGGACGCGGTGCATGGTGTCAATTTTTGTCTCGACTCAGTCATATTCCCTCATAATATCGGAATCGGCGCAGCCAACGATGAAGAATTGACCTATAAGATGGGGCTCATTGTTGCCGATGAGCTGAAGCATACCGGGATGCTCTGGAACTTTGCTCCCTGTGTGGCAGTAGCCACCGAACCCCGCTGGGGAAGAACCTACGAGAGTTATTCCTCGAAGCCGGAACTGGTATCCCAATTGGGCGTTGCCTATGCCAGGGGATTGATTGACGGCGGTATCCTTCCCTGTGCCAAGCATTTCTTTGCCGACGGCAACATCGGTTATGGCACGGGTGAGGGTGACTTTCTTGTGGACAGAGGGGATGCTTCTCTTACCCAATCGGAAATCGATGCACTGCTGGCCGTTTATAAAAAACTCATCGATTCAGGCGTCAAAACCATCATGATCTCCCACAGCAGCGTCAACGGCGTGAAAATGCATGAGAACGCCTATTACATAAACGATGTACTGAAGGGTGAAATGGGCTTCGACGGTTTTGTGGTCAGCGACTGGGCTTCCATTCATAACATCTCGGTGCAAGGCCTTAAAAATCAGGTCATTACAGCCATCAACTCGGGCATTGACATGCTCATGGAGCCCGATGCCTATTCGGAATGCTATAAATACATCATTGAAGCAGTGAACGAAGGCCTCATCAGTCAGGAACGCATCGACGATGCGGTAACCCGGATCATCCGCGTCAAGATGGAGCTTGGCCTGTTCGACGACCCGATGCAGGAAAGACTTGAGACCACCTATCCCGCCGCAGGCTCGGACGAAGCCCGGGACATAGCCCGCCAGCTGGTTGAAAAAAGCCTTGTGCTGCTCAAGAATGACAACAGTATCCTCCCCCTGAAACCCGGAAGCAAGATCTTTGTCATCGGTCCTGCCATGAACGATACCGGTGTCCAATGCGGCGGCTGGACCATTGAGTGGCTGGGTGGCACAGACAGCGAAAAGGGCACCAAATATGTACATAATGCCACCACCATCCTTGAAGGCCTTCAGCAAATTGCAAATAAATACAATCTCACCATTATAACCGACCAGGCTCAAGCTTCCGAAGCCGATCTGACCATCCTTTGCGTAGGTGAGAAGCCCTATGCCGAGTGGTTTGGCGATACGGCGGATCTGAGCCTCACCGGATCCCTTGGCCTAACGGGCAACAAGGAAGCCATCGATCTGGCCAAATCCCTTGGCAAGCCGACAGTTACGCTGATTGTTGCCGGTCGCAACCTGATCATCGAAGAATATTTCGATGACTGGGATGCGGTGGTCATGTGCTATCTCCCGGGAAGCGAGGCCGATGGCGTTGCAAATGTTCTGACCGGTAAGGTGCCTTTCACCGGGACCCTGCCCATGCCATGGTACAAGTCCGTGGAGGATATCGGAACCGGGAATAGCAGGTTTGACGTGGGTTATGGCTTGAAATACTGATACACTATGAAAAAGACAGGGGAAGTTTTATCCCCTGTCTTTTTGCTATTCTCCGCTATTCTGTGTCCTGATACTGTCTATCTGGCTTCTTCCCGCATACACGATACCGGTTGTGGCATCAAGGGTAACGACAGTGCCATCCTTCAGTAAATCCGTGGCATTTTTTACGCCGCATACAACCGGAATGTCGAGGCTTAGTCCTACGGTTGCCGCATGGGACGAAAGATCGCCCCTTTCCGTAATGATGCCTTTCGCCTTTTTCAGAATGCTCATCAGATTATTGGAAGTCTCGGGAATGACCAGGATATCGTCGGCATTAAAGTTTTTTAGTGCTTCCTCTTCGGTTTTGCATACACAAAGCATCCCTGTGACGGCTCGCCTGTTGATTCCCAGGCCGCGCACCAGGATATTTCCTATAACATCCACCTTCATCAGATTGGTCATGCCCGGAATGCCTATGGGGAAACCCCCGGTCAGGACTACAAGATCACCGTTCTTCACAAGGCCTGTTTCAACGGCCTTTTCAACGGCATGTTCGAACAGCAGATCCGTATTGGGTTTTTCCTCGATCAGCACGGGTATAACGCCCCACGACATGGCCAACTGACGATAGACCTTATCCACGGGAGTTGCCCCTATGATCGGGCACGAGGGACGGTATTTCGAAATCATCCGCGCGGTGCTTCCTGTTTTGGTGATGGTAATGATTGCAGCGGCATTGAGGTCATGGGCGGTTGTACAGGTGGCATGGCTGATGGCATTGGGTATATTGGTGGTGGATTCCTCCAACTGCATCTGCCTGAAACGCTTTTTGTAGTTAATCGCCGATTCGGTACTCTCAGCAATCCTTGCCATGGTGACGACACTTTCTATGGGAAACTTGCCGATGGAAGTCTCTCCTGACAGCATGATGGCGCTGGTACCGTCGTATATCGCGTTTGCCACATCGCTGATTTCGGCACGTGTCGGCCTGGGTTTTGATATCATCGAATCCAGCATCTGTGTTGCGGTGATGGATTTCTTGCCATAGAGCATGGCCTTTTTTATAAGCATCTTTTGAATTCTCGGCAGCTCATTGAAGTCGATCTCCACACCCATATCGCCACGGGCGACCATCACACCGTCACTGACGCTCAGGATTTCATCTATGTTTTCCACGCCTTCGCCATTCTCTATCTTTGCGATAATATGTATGTCATTTCCTCCGTGCTCATCAAGCAATGTCCTGATAGCATTGACATCATCGGCCCTCCGGACGAATGATGCGGCGATATAGTCAAAATCCTGTTCTATGGCAAACAGGATATCCCTTTTGTCCTCTTCGCTCAAATAGGGCATGTTCAGGCGGACACCCGGTACGTTGACGCTTTTCTTGTCCCCCACAACACCATCGTTCATGACTTTGCATACGATCTGACAATCATCTGTTTCAAGCACCTTCAGCTCTATCAGTCCGTCATCCAGAAGGATTCTGTCATCTTTCCTGACAGACTTCGGCAGTTCCCGGTAAGTGATAGAAACTCTCTCCTTATTGCCGGTACACGGTTCAGTGGTCAGGATAAACCGGTCATTCGTCCTGAGCTCAATTTTCCCATGCTCAAAACAGCCGAGCCTGATTTCGGGCCCTTTTGTATCCAGCATGAGCGCTATGGGCTTGTTGATGTCCTTTCGTACCTTTTTCAGGGTATTGATGAGCTTCAGATGATAATCATGATTGCCATGGGAAAAATTCAGCCTTGCCACATCCATGCCTTTCAGGGCAAGTTCCCTCATCACTTCCTCGGATTCAACAGCGGGTCCCAATGTACAGATAATTTTTGTCTTTCTCATACATGTTTCCTTTCCATATCGTATAGTGGTATATGCGATAATCGGACTGCAAAGCCTGTCAACTTATTGTAGCAAATCCAGACGGCCAGAGATATTATTAAATTGTACAATATTGGTAAGCGTCAAACGCTGGCAGACAGCACTAAGATCTATCAGGCTTCTTACCGCCTAACCATTTATCAAAAGCATTGGAGATTTCAATCCTAAATT
>NZ_FQZP01000003.1 GCF_900142095.1 Thermoclostridium caenicola
GCCCTTTATTTTATCGATTTTGGGCTATATTTTTGATATTTCAAAGAAAACAGGCATTCTCACCCACGTGAAAATGCCTGTTTTTCGACAATCTGGCAGGAACCCGAGGGTTCCTGTTTTTTTCTTGTCCTTTGAGGAAGGGCTTTTCCACATTATCCACAAGTTATCAACCGTTTATCTCCCCTGTTGATAACCCTATCTGTAAAGCGTGAAAAATATCGTGATTCACCCTGGCCATCGAGGGTAAAAATATAATATGAAATACAGGAAGGGGAGTTTCTTATGCAATTCATCATCAGCAAAAAGAATGCCAATGTATCGGACAAAGTGATTGAAAAGGCCAAAAAGAAGATCGGCAAGTTCGATAAGTTCTTCAGGCCTGAAACAGAGGCTCACCTGACGTTCAGCATAGAAAAGGAGCGCTGCATCTTCGAGGTTACCATTTACGCCAAGGGGACCATTATCCGCGCGGAAGAATCCACAGATGACATGTATGCATCCATCGATCTGGCTGTGGAAAAACTGGAAAGGCAGATCCGCAAGCACAAGACCAGACTGGGCAAAAAGATTCGTCAGGAAGCCATGGTTCCTGAGAATTACGATATCGCCGAGGCCATTGAGGAAGACGACGATTTTAAGGTGGTAAAGACGAAACGCTTCCCGCTCAAACCCATGTCGCTTGAGGAAGCCATTCTCCAGATGAAGTTGCTGGGACACAGCTTTTTCGTCTTTACCAACGCCGAAACCGAAAAGGTTAATGTGGTGTACAGCAGGAAGGACGGGAAATACGGTCTTTTGGAACCCGAGGAATAAAAAACCGCATACGGTTTTCGGGATTTCTGGTATATGTTTGCACCCTTCATGATAGGATATATCATGAAGAGAGGTGTTCAGGATGGCATTTAAAAAAGGGATGTTAACCGAGAGCGATATCAGGGTAATAGAGACCTACTCGAAAAAGAATCTTTCGGATTCGATCCAGGAGGCGGAACCGGCGGCAAATGCCCACCACCAGACGAATCCGAAAGATCCTTCCGAAAAAACCTGAGAACAAACGTTGCCTGCCATGGATGAAAACGCTAAATCTTTCTGTTTAATTCTTTGAAGATATGGTATTTATATTTATGATGCAACGTTCTTGTTCCTCCTATTATATATTGATTAAGTTCAGTTAATTTGAACTGGGGGCACGAGTTTTGGAATCATTTCATTCATCTGTTAACAGTGCTCTTTTTTTGTCGCATATGAACAAGAACGGCTGTCTGGAAGGAGAAAGCGTATGCACTTGAGGGATTGTGCCGGTGGCGTGGTTTTCCATGAGGAAAGCGTATTCCTCCTGAAAAACGAGAAAAACGAGTGGGTCATGCCAAAAGGTCTTATCAAAAATAATGAAGATCCCGAGGAAGCGGCCCTGCGCAGGGTTTTTGAAGAAACCGGCATAAAGGCTGAGATCATCGAACAGGCCGGCAGGACCTATTACGAGTTTTATTCCATTACCAGGCAGATGCCTGTATGCAACAGGATTGCCTGGTATGTGATGAAGACCGATTCGGAAGAATTCCGGATAGCGGAAAGCGAGAAATATGCCGAGGCCGGTTTTTTCCCGGTCCTTGACGCGATTGATCGGATTACATACAGCCAGGACAAATCCCTGCTCATCCAGTCCTACAAGAAATATTGCCAGAAAACAGGCAGGGAACCTCAATATTGAGCCAAACCGCTCCCAATCTTGTCATATGACCGCCGAATCTGATACAATCATGGATGGCTTTGAGTCATCTTTTTTTGTGCTATCCGGAAAAGACAAAAGAAGAGGCGCAGGAGGCAGAAGCGCAATCAACCGGCCAGGGGATGAGGATGCAGAAGGAATACAGGACAGTCTACCAGGAAGCGACTTTTATCTATGAAGAAAAGCGGTCGCGCTTCATTGCCAGGGTGCTCCCGGTACGGACAGAGGAAGAGGCTATCGGTTTCATCAACCGGGTGCGATCCGAAAGCAGGGATGCCACCCATCACTGCTATGCCTACTATATCGAAGGGGACACCACCTACCAGCGCTACAGCGATGACGGGGAACCTGCCGGAACGGCGGGTATCCCAATCCTTGAGGTGATAAAAAAAAGACAACTGGTCAACATCGTCATCGTTGTCGTGCGTTATTTCGGCGGTATTCTGCTTGGCGCCGGCGGGCTTGTCAGGGCATATGGCAAGGCTGCAGCGGGCGGTGTCCTGGAAGCCCGTGAGATCAGGGTGAAGTCTTGTGTTGAGGCAAAAATTTACGTAGAATATCACTTGTCCGGCAAACTGCAGAACATGCTGCTAAGCGAGGGCTTCATTCTCGGCGGCACGGAATATTCCGATCGTGTCACTTTCAAGGTGCTGATCGACGAAAACCAGAAAGGCAATCTGGAAGAGAAAGTAAGCGAGATCACAGGCGGAAAGGCCTGTATAGCCTATTGCGGGCATAAACTGATCAAGATGGATGAATCAAACCATATATTGGAGATCTCTTAATTGTCTTAAATAAGGAGTGAAGTTATGGCGGGACATTCGAAATGGGCGAATATCAAGCATAAGAAAAGCAAGACCGATGCCCAGAAGGGAAAACTGTTCACCAAGATCGGCAGGGAAATTGCCATTGCCGTCAGGAGCGGAGGTCCCGATCCGGCATCCAATTCCAAGCTGCGGGATGTCATAGCCAAGGCAAAATCCTGCAACATGCCCAACGAATCCATCATGAGAAGCATCAAGAAGGCTGCCGGTGAAGGGGATACAACCAATTACGAGGCCATTACCTATGAGGGGTACGGACCAGGCGGGGTGGCCGTCATTGTTGAAGCCCTCACAGACAACAGGAACCGTACGGCAGGGGACATTCGCCATCTGTTCGACAAGTATGGCGGGAACATGGGGGCTACCGGTTGTGTCAGCTTTATGTTTGAGCAGAAGGGGCAGATCATCATCGAGAGGGGCGACAAGGACGAGGATGAAGTGATGATGATCGCGCTGGACGCGGGAGCGTCTGATTTCCAGGCCGATGAGGAATACTTTGAGATATTGACCGAACCCAATGATTTTACCGCGGTAAGGGAGAAGCTGGAAGCCGCCGGTTTCAGGTTTGAGTCTGCGGAGCTGACCATGATCCCGCAGACATATACCAAGCTGACCAATCCGGAAGACATCGAAAAGATGGAAAAGCTTCTGGAGCGGCTTGAAGATCATGATGACGTACAGAATATATGGCATAACTGGGAACAGGAATGAGGAGAGATACCCATGCTGATCGAAGCGAAGAGCGGACTGAGCCTTGATGCCAACCAGATTCAGAAAATACTGCCCCACCGTTATCCTTTTCTGCTGCTGGACAGGATCACCGATATTCAGCTTCCCAGGGAGGACGCCACGCAAATCGAGCCCGGCATGAAGGTTTTTGGCATAAAGAATGTCACCGCCAACGAACCTTTTTTTCCCGGGCATTTTCCGGGAAACCCCATCATGCCCGGCGTCCTGATTGTTGAGGCCCTGGCCCAATGCGCCTGCTGCGGCGGCCTCATCCTGAAGGATAACATCGGAAAACTGGGGATATTTACAGGCATTGAGGACATGAAATTCAGAAAGCAGGTAACGCCCGGCGATGTGCTGGAGCTTGCCGTTGAATTCATGACGTTCAAGCACGGGATGGGCAAAGCGCGCGCTGTTGCCACTGTGGATGGGGCAGTTGCCGCGGAAGGAATCATCAAGTTTGCCATGGTCACCCCGGAATAAGCCGGGAAGCGGTGCCCATGGCGGAAGGAAATCTGTATGGCGATTTACGCACTATCCGATCTCCATTTGTCCTTTGGGACGGACAAGCCCATGGATATATTCGGAGACATCTGGAAAAATCATGCGCAAAGGATCAGGGAAAACTGGATCCAGGTTGTCGGAGAGGATGATGTTGTCCTGATACCGGGCGACATATCCTGGGCTATCAGCCTGGATGAGGCTGTGCCGGATTTCCGCTTTATCGAATCGCTTCCGGGAACCAAGATCATCTCCAAGGGCAACCACGACTACTGGTGGAGCACGAAGCGCAAGTTCCAGGCCTACCTGGAGACCCATGGGTTTAAAACCATCCGCATGCTGCACAATAACGCTTTTCGGATTGGCGATTTTGCCGTCTGCGGTACAAGGGGCTGGAATGACCCGGGGGATCCGGATTTCACGGAAGAGGACCGAAAGATTTTTCGCAGGGAGCTGGATCGGCTGCGTTTATCCCTGGAGGAGGGCAGACGGCTGGGAGGCGAAATCATTGCCATGCTGCACTATCCGCCCTTTGATGCCGAGCACAGGATGAATGATTTTGGCGCCTTAATGAAAGAGTATGGTGTGGGCATATGCATCTATGGGCATATCCATGGCCGGGGGGATGCTGTCTGGAAGAATGAATTGGCGGACGGAATAAGGTTTTCGCTGGTATCTGCCGATTTCCTGTCGTTTACGCCCATACGGATTGTATAGCATGGAATTTGAAGAAAAGGTTTCCCGCAGGATAAACCTGTGATATAATATAGTGGTTTATTCACTGAACTGCCAAGGAAATTCATTACAGGAGGATATGAAATAGAATGAACGTGAAGATTGAAAAACCCGAAAAAAATGTCGTCAAATTGGAGATTACCGTTGACAGCCAGGTGTTTGACGAATGCATGGACAAGGCATTCATGCGGAATAAATCCAGGTTCAATGTTCCCGGTTTCCGCAAGGGCAAGGCGCCCCGCAGCCTGGTGGAGCGTTACTACGGCGAGCAGGTCCTCTATGAGGATGCCATCAATTTTGCCGCCGGGGATGCCTACAACAAGGCGATAGACGAGCATGACCTGGAACCCGTGGACAGACCTGAAATCGATATTATCCAGATCGGCAGCGGAAAGGACTTCATTTTCACCGCTACCGTCACTGTCAAGCCCGAAGTGGAACTCGGCCAGTACAAAGGGCTTGAGGTACAGAAGGAAGAAGTAAAGGTTACCGAAGAAGATGTCAATGCCGAGCTCAACAGGATCGCCGAGCGCAACGCGAAGCTCGTTTCAGTTGAAGACAGGCCGGTCCAGAGCGGCGACATGGTGAACATAGATTATGAAGGAAGCATTGACGGTGTGGCCTTCGAGGGCGGCTCCGCCAAGGGCTATAACCTGGTGATCGGGTCCAATACCTTCATCCCGGGCTTTGAAGATCAATTGATCGGGTTTAACCTGAATGACGAAAAGGACATTCAGGTCAAATTCCCCGAGGACTATCACAATAAGGACCTGGCCGGCAAGGATGCCACCTTCCGGGTGAAGGTCAACGAAATCAAGGTGAAGCAGCTGCCCGAGATCAATGACGAATTTGCCGGTGACGTCAGCGAATTCGACACCCTTGAAGAATTCAGGCAGGATCTGATGAAAAAGCTGACTCAGAAAGCCCAGGAAGCCGCCGACAGGAAGTTTGAGGACGAGGTTGTCAAAAAGGCCACCGACAACGCCACGTGCGATATCCCTGACGTCATGGTGGAAAGGCGACTTGACGAGATGATGCGGCAGTTTGACATGACGCTTCGCTACCAGGGCCTCGACCTCCAGACCTATCTGCAGATCATGGGCATGGATGCGGCGAAATTCCGCAGCGAATACCGTGAGTCCGCCCTGAGGGATGTCAAGACCCAGCTGGTGATTGAAAAGATTGCGGAAACCGAGGGCATTGACGCAACTGCCGAAGAGTTTGCGGAAGAGGTTGCGAAGATGGCTGAGCGGTATAAGCAGCCGGTCGAGGAAATGAAGAAACATTTGCATGAGGAAGATATAGAATATATTAAGAATTCCATCATCAACAGGAAGACCGTTGCCATGCTGGTTGAAAACACGAAGGCATAACTTGGGAAATCGGTTTAAAGTCCTGCCAAAGTGGAATTATATTATCAAATGCAGGCGAAAGGAGGCATGCACATGTCATTGGTTCCTATCGTGGTTGAGCAAAGCAGCAGGGGTGAAAGATCCTACGATATATATTCCAGGTTGTTAAAAGACAGAATCATCCTTCTGAGCGACGAGATCAACGACACGACGGCCAGCCTGGTTGTGGCGCAGATGCTGTTCCTGGCGGCCGAGGATCCGGATAAGGATATTCAGCTCTACATCAACAGCCCCGGTGGTTCCATCACGGCAGGCATGGCCATCTACGATACCATGCAGCATGTCAGGCCGGATGTTTCCACCATCTGCGTTGGAATGGCCGCCAGTATGGGGGCATTTCTGCTGGCCTCCGGTGCAAAGGGCAAACGCTTTGCGCTTCCCAACAGTACCATCATGATCCACCAGCCCATAGGCGGTGCCAGGGGTCAGGCCACCGACATCAAGATTCATGCCGAATGGATCCTCAAGATGAAGAATCGTCTGAACAAGATCCTTGCGGAAAAAACGGGCCAGCCCCTTTCAAAGATTGAGATAGACGTGGAAAGGGATTACTTCATGGATGCCTACGAGGCGAAGGAATATGGTCTGGTAGATCAGGTGATGGAACGACGGGAAGCGGGGTGATAAGCCATGGCACGATATGATGATAAAAAGCAGGTGAAATGCTCATTCTGCGGCAAGACGCAGGATCAGGTAAACCGTATCGTTGCCGGCCCCGGCGTTTACATTTGCAATGAGTGCATCGAGCTGTGCTCCGAGATCATTGAAGAGGAATACGAAGACGCACGCGTGGAGCAGCAGCTCGACGAGGTGCTCAAGCCCCATGAGATCAAGCTGATTCTGGACGAATATGTCATCGGTCAGGAGAAACCCAAGCGAACCCTGGCCGTCGCGGTCTACAATCACTACAAGAGGATAAGGGCGGAATACAGCCGCAATGATGTGGAACTCCAGAAAAGCAATATCCTGCTGATCGGTCCTACCGGATGCGGCAAGACCTATCTGGCCCAGACCCTGGCGAAGATCCTGAACGTGCCGTTTGCTATTGCGGATGCCACATCCCTGACAGAGGCCGGTTATGTGGGCGAGGATGTTGAGAACATCCTGCTGAAGCTGATTCAGGCCGCCGACTATGACATTGAGCGGGCTGAGAAGGGCATCATCTATATCGATGAGGTTGACAAGATTGCCAGGAAGTCCGACAATCCCTCCATCACAAGGGATGTCAGCGGCGAGGGCGTCCAACAGGCCTTGCTGAAGATCCTGGAAGGCACCATTGCTTCCGTTCCGCCCCAGGGCGGCCGCAAACATCCCCACCAGGAGTTTATTCAGATCGATACCACCAATATTCTTTTCATCTGCGGTGGTGCCTTTGACGGTCTGGACAAGATCATCCAGAAAAGGATCGGCCAGAAGACACTGGGTTTTGGTGCCGAGCTGGAGAACCGATCCACGAAGGATACGGGCGATATTCTCGAGAAAGTGACACCGCAGGATTTGCTGAAATACGGATTGATCCCCGAGTTTATCGGAAGGCTGCCTGTTACGGTTGCCTTAAGTCCGCTGGACAAGAAGGCCCTGATGGATATCCTCACAAAGCCCAGAAATGCGCTGGTTAAGCAATACCAGAAGCTGTTCGAGATGGACGGCGTGGAGCTGGAAGTGGAGGAGGGCGCACTGGAAGCCATTGCTGACCGAGCCCTTGAACGCAAGATCGGTGCGAGGGGCCTGAGAGCCATCTTTGAGGAGATCATGCTGGATGTCATGTACGACATTCCCTCCAGGGACAATGTGCAGAAATGCATCATCGACAGGGATACCGTGGTCAGCAACACGAGCCCGAAATTGATATTGGGAGAGCAGAAAAAGGCGCTCCCCGCCATCAAAAAGAAAAAGAGAAGCGAGATCGATTCGGCATCATGAACTTTAAAAGCCGCCCAAAACAGGGCGGCTTTTTTGAATCCCGTTTTGGTATTGCGGACGCAGCGCAGTGACAGGACTTTACGGGACCCGGGGATTGCCGCGCTCCGCTGATGCTGCGCTCGCAATGACACCTGCATGGGAAGGGAGCCTGTAAAGCTGAGGTCGCATTGCGATAAGGCGCCAAAACAGCCTGCGAGAATGGGAAAAGGGCGGCTGCTGTTTGAGCGCAGCGAGTTCAGCCGCCCCCCATTCGAGCAGCTGCTGTTTTGCAGCCGTGCAGCACAGCGACCGGGTTTTACAGGCTCTCTTCACGCTGAGAAAGGCACACGAATGCTGAACCGGCGGTGTGCGGCAATCACTGCACCGGTGCATGCCTTTACATATCAAACAGATGTTTGCTAAAATGTTGTCAGTCAGGCCAAATACTTACGAGGAGCGGAATATGCCAGAGAAACGGAAGCAGAATTACGGAAATGACAGCATCACTGCTTTGAAAGGTGCGGACCGCGTCCGGCTGAGACCCTCGGTCATCTTTGGTTCGGATGGCCTGGAGGGCTGTGAGCATTCCTTTTTTGAGATCCTCTCCAATTCCATCGACGAAGCCAGGGAAGGCTACGGCAAGCTGATCCGGGTAATACGGCATAAGGATTGCAGCATTACCGTGGAGGATCAGGGGCGCGGCATTCCCCTGGATTACAACCCGAAGGAGCAGCGCTACAACTGGGAACTGGTCTACTGTGAACTCTACGCCGGCGGAAAGTACATGAACAATACCGGCGAGAACTATGAGTTTGCACTGGGGCTCAACGGCCTCGGTGCCTGTGCCACCCAGTACAGCTCGGAATACATGGATGTCACGGTCTTCCGGGATGGTTATAAATACGAGCTCCATTTCGAAAAGGGCAACAACATCGGTGGACTTAAAAAAGAAAAATGCGATTATGCGCATACGGGAACCATCCAGAAATGGAAACCCGACCGGGAAGTTTTCACCGATATCAACATCCCCCTGGAGCATTTCAGGGATATCCTGAAAAGGCAGGCCGTGGTCAATGCCGGGCTGGTTTTTGAGCTTATCGATGAGGAAAGCGGATCCACCGAGACCTTCTGCTATGAGAACGGCATTATCGATTATGTGAATGAGCTGGGCCAGGGCAGGAACCTGACCCAGGTGCGATTCTTCGAGGGCTTTGCCAAGGGCCGCGACAGGGAGGACAAGCCCGAATACAAGGTCAGGATGCAGGTGGCCTTCTGCTTTAACAATGAGTGCAGCCGAATTGAGTATTATCATAACTCCAGCTGGCTTGAACACGGCGGCGCGCCCGACAAAGCCGTGAGAGCCGCCTTTGTCCAGGAACTGGACAAGTATCTGAGGAACAACAACAAGTACAATAAAAACGAGAGCAAGATCACTTTTTCCGATATTGAAGACAGCCTCATCCTCATCACCAATACCTTCTCCACCATAACCAGCTATGAGAACCAGACCAAAAAGGCCATCAACAACCGGTTCATTCAGGAAGCTCTCACCGAATTTCTCAAGCAGCAGCTGGAGATCTATCTGATCGAGAACAAGGACGAGGCGGAGAAAATAGCCGCACAGATCCTGATCAACAAACGGAGCCGCGAGACGGCGGAACGGGCCAGGATCGATGTGAAGAAGAAGTTGACCGGTTCGCTGGACGTATCGGCCAGGGTCAAGAAGTTCGTGGACTGCCGGAGCAAGGACGTGAGCAGGCGGGAGCTCTATATCGTGGAAGGCGATTCCGCCCTCGGCGCCTGTAAGATGGCGCGGGACAGCGAGTTCCAGGCCATCATGCCTGTCCGCGGCAAGATACTGAATTGTCTGAAGGCGGAATACGACAGCATCTTCAAGAGCGAGATCATCGTGGACCTGATCAAGGTCCTGGGGTGCGGTGTGGAGATAAAAACCCGCCACAACAAGGATTTGAGCACCTTCAATATCGACAATCTGAAATGGAACAAGATCATCATCTGCACCGATGCGGATGTTGACGGCTTCCAGATCCGGACCCTGCTTTTGGCCATGATCTACCGGCTGATCCCCTCGCTGATCGAGGCGGGAAAGGTTTATATCGCCGAGAGCCCGCTCTTTGAGATCAGCACGAAGGACGGCACCTGGTTCGCCTATTCCGAAAGGGAGAAGGCCCAGATCCTGAAAAATCTGAAGACCCAGAATGTTGTCATTCAGCGCTCCAAGGGTCTCGGCGAAAATGATCCCGACATGATGTGGCAAACCACCATGAACCCGGAAAGCAGGCGCCTGATCAAGGTGACTCCCGATGATGCCGAGGAGACCCGGAAGTGTTTCAACCTGCTTCTGGGGGATGACCTCCAGGGCCGTAAGGAATATATCGCCGAGCATGGGCATGAGTATATGGATGCTATTGATGTGAGCTGATAGGATGTGGGAGAATCTGCTTTGTGAGATTGCCACGCCCTGCTTCGCGTGGCTCGCAATGACAGTGCGGGTGTGGCGATGTGAGTATTTTAGATTGCCGCGCTCCACTTCGTTTCGCTCGCAATGACAGCATCAGTGTTATCACGCGGGTCTTTTCTCATGCCATTGCGAGGAGGCAACAGCCGACGAAGCAATCTATGTTACTTGCGGAGTTGCTCTTAAGGAGCTAAAGATTACCGTGCTCGATTTGCCCGCTCGCAATGGCAGTTCGGGTGTGGCGTTGCGGTATTCAGCCGCCCCTCATTCGACCAGCTGATGTTTTGCAGCCGTGCAGCACAGCGACCGGGCTTTACGGGATCGCGTGGATATTGCGGTATTGCGACAGAAAAATCGATTCCATTATCAATTGGTGAAGGGGAACTTGTAACATGCTGGACAATTATACCGAACAGCCCATTATACACACGCTGAAAACCAATTACATGCCCTATGCCATGAGCGTCATCGTTTCCCGCGCCATCCCCGAAATCGATGGCCTGAAGCCCTCCCACAGAAAACTCCTGTACACCATGTACAAGATGGGCCTTCTGAAGGGAAACAAGACCAAGTCGGCCAACGTGGTGGGACAGACCATGAAACTCAACCCCCACGGGGACATGGCCATCTATGAGACGCTGGTGCGCCTGACCACGGGCAACATGGCCCTGCTGCATCCCCTCGTGGAGTCCAAGGGTAATTTCGGGCGCGTTTATTCACGGGACATGAAATATGCCGCACCCAGGTATACCGAGGTGAAACTGGCCGATATAGCCGAAGCCTTCTTCCGGGATATCGACAAGGAAACCGTCGATTTTGTGGACAACTACGACGGTACCATGAAGGAGCCCGTGCTGCTTCCGGTTGCCTTTCCCAATATCCTGGTCAATCCCAATCAGGGCATTGCCGTCGGCATGGCCAGCAACATCTGCAGCTTCAACCTGAGGGAGGTCTGCGAGGCGACCATCGCCTATATCCAAAAGGACCAGGTGAACCTGCTGGATTATCTCAAGGCGCCGGATTTTCCCACGGGCGGCCAGATCCTGGTCAATCACGATGAGCTGGCCAAAATCTATCAGACCGGAAAGGGTTCCTTCAAGATCCGGGCCCGGTATCGCTTCGACAGGAAAAACAGCTGTATTGAAGTCTACGAGATACCCTATACCACCACGTCCGAAGCCATCATCGAAAGCATTGCCGGGATCATCAAGAGCGGCAAGATCAAGGACATCGTCGATGTCCGCGACGAGACCGATCTGGACGGTTTGTGCATCGCCATTGATATCAAGCGGAACGCCGATCCCGATGAGATCATGAACAAGCTTTTCCGCCTGACCACACTGCAGGACAGCTTCAACTGCAACTTCAACATCCTGGTGGACCAAAAACCCATGGTCCTGGGCATTGAAGGCATACTGGACCATTGGATACAGTTCAGGATGAACTGCATCCGGCGCAGGTGCCAGTTTGATATCCGGAAGAAAACCCAGCGCCTCCACCTCCTGACCGGTCTTGCCAAAATCCTGCTGGATATCGATAAGGCCATTGCCATCATCCGCGGCACCGAAAAGGATGAGCAGGTTGTTCCCAACCTGATGAAGGGATTCGGGATCGACAGGGAGCAGGCCGAGTTCATTGCCGAGATCAAGCTGAGAAACCTGAACAGGGAATACATCCTGAGGCAAACCGCGGATATCGAAAAACTCAAAAAAGAGATCGAGGACTTGAAGGACATTGTCGCCCATGACGCGCGCGTCCTTGGGATCATCTGCGATGAACTGCGCGAGATTGCAAAGACCTATGGCGCGGACAGAAAGAGCGAGATTGTCTTTGATCATGAAGTGGAGCACATCACGGAAGACAAACTCATAGAAGACTATAACGTGCGCCTGTTCCTGACCCGGGAGGGGTATATCAAGAAAATACCACTGGTTTCCCTGCGTTCATCCGGCGATCAGAAGCTGAAGGAAGAGGATGCCATCATCATGGAGGCGGAGACCCGGAACAAGGCCGATCTGCTCCTGTTCTCAAACAAGGCGGTCGTCTACAAGATGAAGGTTCATGAGCTTGCCGACAGCAAGGCCAGCATGCTGGGGGATTACCTGCCCAATATCCTCGGCCTGGACCCGGATGAGAGAATCATCTGCATGCAGGCCACCGACGATTATTCCGGGTACCTGCTCTTTGCCTTTGAAAACGGGAAAGTGGCAAAAATCCCCCTTTCCAGCTATGCCACAAAACTGAACCGGAGGAAGCTGGCCAATGCCTACAGCCAGCTTTCACCCCTGGTATGCATCCGCTATATTGCCGAGGATCAGGATTTTGCGGCGCTGAGCAGCATCGACAAGCTGCTGGTATTCCATACCTCCGAGATCAACCCCAAATCCACAAGGGATTCCCAGGGCGTGCAGGTGCTCAAGTCCAAGAAAGGCAGCACGCTGGTGTGGATAAAGCCTCTGAGCGAGCTGAACCTTTCCGATCCGGAGTATTACAGGGCGAAGGTGCCGGCCATCGGCTGCTATCTGAAGGATGAGGACAAGGAGGACGGGCAGGTCAACCTCTTTGGCATCTGATCTGGATCAATCAGACTTTTCTTACTGAATCCTGTATAGGATAGATGAAACAGGAGGTGCGCCCATGGACGATATGGTCCAGATCAAAAAGTGTCTGGCCGGAGACGGAGAGGCCTTTGAAGTTCTGGTAACCAGGTACAAGAATCTGGTTTATGGGATCGCACTGAACCTTTTGCACAATAAGGATGAAGCGGCGGATGTGACCCAGGAGGTGTTTCTGAAGGTCTGGGCCAATCTGAAACGTTATAATCCTGAATACAGCTTCAAGGCATGGATTGCCAGAATAACCGTCAACCACTGCATCAACCTGAATCAGAAAACCAGGCGTGCGGCAGCAGCGGCATGGGATGAAGAGGTTGTCTGCCGTATAGCGGCCGACAAAGGACTTCCCGAGGAGGAACTGCTTGCGAAGGAAAAGCAGGACAGGGTCAGGAGCGCCATTGAATCCCTGCCGGAAATGTACAGACTGGTGGTAATCCTGTTTCATCAGCAATCGCTGTCCTATGATGAAATATGCCAGGTAACCGGATATCCGCTGAGTATTGTCAAAAACCGCCTGTATCGAGCGAGGAAAATGCTGTGCGAAAAGTTGAGCGCCTATCATGGAAGGGAAGCCGGAAAGGAGGAGGGCTTATGGGCTGCAGGAAGGCATGGGAGCTGCTGATGCGCCGCATGGACGGTGAGATCGACAGGCAGAACCTGCGCTATCTGGAGAATCATCTGATGATTTGCCCGGAGTGCCGGGAAAAGCATGATTCGCTCAGCGCTGTGCTGATGGAGCTGGACAGGACAAAGCCCGCTGCTCCGGAATCAACCGAACCAAAGGTCATGGAAAAGATCCGCAGCGTTCGGCACAGGGAAACACCCCTCTTCCTTCCGTACGTGGTTCCGGCTGCTGCCCTGCTGACGGGCATATTGGTTTTCCTGTTTTATGAATACGCCATGGACGGACCCATGGCCATGATCAACAAGGCTGCGCAGACCCTGACCATCTTCTACGGGGCTTACCAGTCGGTCGCCGCCTTTTCGCGTTTCCTGTTTGGCAGCGTTTATCTGAACGGCGTCCTCATCATGACCGGTTTGGCATTGCTGGGGGGAATCCCTGCTTTTTTGCACGGCCAACGGGTGAAAAGGGGAGTTAGCAAATACTGGAGGTCAGTAAAATGAAAAAAAGGCATATCGGAATGATAGCTGCATGGCTGCTGATCTTTATTATGACAGGTGCGGTCATCGTGCTGGCGGACGAGAACAATCCCACTGTCAGTGCCGGAGAAATCCTCGATCATGATTTTATCGTGGAAGGTTATTCGGTTACCAACGACGGCACCATCAGGGGCGATTTGCTGTCCTTTTCGCAAAGGCTGACCGTAAGGGGATACGTTGAAGGCGATATCATCGCTTTTGCCCCGGATATCTTTATCGGCGGGGAAGTGGGCGGCAGCCTGAGGCTGGCCGGTTCCAGCATCATCGTTGCATCGCGGGTTGCCAGGAATGTCATGCTGATAGGATCCGGTCTGGTGCTGGACAAAGGTTCTGTCGTGCTCAAAAACGCCTACCTCATGGGTGATACCGTCAAGAGCCTGGGAACGGTGGAGGGCACGATAACCATCTATGGCACCGATGTGACCCTTGGCGGCGTCTATAATGGCGATGTGACCGTTCATATGCTGGGAGAGAGAGCCAGCCTGAACATCCTGCAGGATACGGTGATCAACGGGAAACTGACCTATATTGGGGCTAATGCGTTTACCCCGCCAAGTTATGCCCGGGTGAAGGACTATGAGTATATCAAGGTAAGCCCGTCCGAGAGTTCGTCAAGGATGGATGTGATGGCTGTCGTCAAAAGGCTCGCCACCCTGACGGTCTACTATCTGTTCGCTCTTCTCCTGTTCAGGTTATTTCCCAGGTTTTTTGTCCGATCGGGAGACTTTATTGCCAAAAGTCCCCTCGCAACCGCCGGGGTCGGCATGGCCACCCTGGGCACCTTTGTAGGCGGACTGCTCATATTGCTGATCCTTATCCTGTTGGTCATGACCATCCTCGATAAATCCATCCTCGGTTTCACCGGACTGGTATTCCTTTTCTTCGGACTGATGACCATTCTGTTCGCGGATCTTCCGGTTTCGTTATGGCTTGGCGGAAAAATTGCCGGAAAAACCGACAGCGTTCCTGCAAGGCTTGCGGCAGGACTTGTCACCATCCAGGCGGCCAAGCTGATTTTAAAACTGCTGGGCGGCCTTCCGTCGGTGGGTCCGGTTTTCAGCGCATTGGGCTTTATGGTCAACGCGGCCGTCTGGCTCCTGGGTACCGGTGCCATTGTGAAAACGCTGTTTTCCATGCTGAAGGCGGCCAACCGGCAGGCGGACGCGGAAGCGGAAGATTTCAGTTTATCCGATTAATGATGTCGGGCGGGTTTTCCCGCCTTTTTGTTTTTGCTCTGTACAAATGGGACATCTTCTGATATGTTTGTTTTAGACAGAATGCTTCAAAAATCTGTAAGAGGCGAAAGATGGATAACAGGTTTTCTTCAATCCTTAAGCGTGCGCTCAGGGTAACTGCCGACTACGTCACGGCATTCATCCTTTTCTGTGTGTTATCAGCCAGCGTTTTTGGACTGGTAAGGACGGAAACTCCGGTTTTCATCCCGTGGATTTCCTTTGCCACGTTCCTGATCCTGTTCGGTCTGGTCTATGTAGACATGCGCAATATCGGGTTCAAGGAAAACAGGCCCCAGTATAACCTCAATCCTTCCAGATTCAAGGGGCTGCTTTATGGCGCCATCGGGATCGTGCCGGTTTTGCTTGTCCAAATGGCTGTTCTGGCCGTGAATGTCCCTGAGGGGTTTGAAGGCCTCAAGCGGCGCATATTCCAGCTGATATCCGGGCCGCTGTACTGGATAGCCAAGATCCTTGGCAATGAGGCCTGGCATTACAGCGTAACGCTGGTTTCCATCATTGTCATGGCGTTTCTGGGGTATCTTGCGGGGCATCGCAAGTTCTACCTGACGACCTGGGTAAAAACGACGCTGGGTACCAGAAAGGACAGAAGCGCATAGGCCGGACGCACGTTTTTGTGATATGGCCAACCTGTCCCTGAATATGTTATTACAAACAAAAAGACAGGGACGGGGTATGTATGATATTGCTGATAAAGAGAAGAAATGCGGTTCTTGTTTTGCTGATACTGTTTCTCTCCATCGCCATCTTCAGCCTGGACGGTTCCGGTGACCCGCCGGCACTGGCGGCTAACAACCAGTACAAGGCGATGGTGATCCTGGATCCCGGGCACGGAGGGGAGGATCCGGGTGCGGTCAGCAACTATTCGGGCATAGCGGAAAAAGATATCAACCTGAGAATCGCTTTAATGCTCAAAGAGTATCTTGAGGCGGACAATTACCGCGTCATCATGACGCGCGAAGAGGATGTTCTCAACTATAAGCCTGGCACAAAGAACATCACCGAGAAGAGAAGACAGGATCTGACCGCCAGAAGAAAGCTCATCGACAGCTCGGGCGCGGATATTGTTGTCAGTATTCATCTGAACAAGTTTGAGGAACCCCAGTACTATGGCGCCCAGACCTTCTATCCGCCCGGATCGGCGGAAAGCGAGCGTCTGGCTGTATGCGTGCAGAACGCCCTGAGGGAAAACGTGGATCCATCCAATAACCGCAAAGCGCTGGTCAAAAAGGAGCGCATTGTCATCCTCAGGGATCTGGTGGTACCCACGGTTCTTGTAGAATGCGGTTTCCTGTCCAATTCCCAGGAGGAAGCGCTGTTGAGGACGGTGGATTACCAGGAAAAGATTGCCAGGGCGATCAAGAAGGGGATAGACGATTACTTCGCCGAGTAGGACGCGCGCTTAATCCGGATGGTGCGCTGCTTCGTCCATGCTCAACAACGTGGCCCGGTCGGCCGATATACATATGAACAGTTTTGCTGCATGGGCAAGATACTTCGATAGATGGAGTGTGTGGATATGTATCTGGAAGAGTACAGTCTTTACGCTGTGCCTGCCATACTGGTCACGGGAGCGGTAACCTGGATTTACCTCAGGATGAAGGGACGGGCTGAAAAAAGCAATGTCCGGGCCCTGATATTCAGCACGGCTGTTGCCATCTTCATTGCGCTGCTGGTGCCCGCCATCGCGAGGCTTTATTATCACGAAACCGGCCTTCCGGCAATGGCATCGGCAGCTGCGGCATTTGTTTCACTCGTTCTGCTGGCCGCTGCGGCCTATGTCCTTGGTACCAGACTTTTAAAAATGAAAACGCAATCGGCAGAATTGAGAGAGTCTTTCGGGTACGCCGGGGAGGAAGCGGCCGCAGCTCAGGAAGAGGGCGCGGCTTCTCCGGAAGAACAGCAGGAAGAGGCGTCTAAGACAGAAAAGACGGGGGATGAAGAAGGTTCCGACAGCCTGCCGCTGATGGATGACGCGGAGCGCCTTTGCGGCGCCGATGGCGCAGAAAGCCAGGAGAGCCCTGAAGACAGGGAAACAGAAGAAGTTGACACCTTGCAAAATATTGATAAAATTGGAGTTGAGGGCCATGTGCCTGTCCAGGAGAATCTTGATGAGCTGCTCCGGGCTGCCATGGACAGCAAGATGCGTGGGGACCTTCAGGAATCCGTCTCCTGTTACCGCAGGGCATTGGTACATATTCAGGACAAGGAACTTATGACCATGGTCATTCTGGACCTGTGTGGTCTGGCGAAATTAATGAAAAATACGCGGCTGGTGCGGGATATTCTGGATTCCGAACATGGAAAAATGCTGGATGATGCCATAAAGGGCGAAATCCTGGCCAATATCTGATAATTATGATTTTTTTGATTGAACTCACTGACTAATATTGTTATTATAATATTGTCCCAGTCTGTTCCGCCAGGAGGAACGGGATGCAATAAATCGTATAACCGCGTTAGGGGGTAGCTGAGGATGAAGACTACTCAGCAAATCATTGGTATGCCCGTCATCAGCATATCAGACGGAAATGAGATTGGCATGGTCAAAAATGTCATCATCAACGCTGCCAAGGGCACGGTGGATTTTTTTGTCATCGACAGCGGTGTCAGATCCCTGGCAGGTGGTGTCATTCCCGCCGGAAGGGTTCTTGGTATAGGCGAATATGCCCTGACCATTCAGGAGTCTGATGACATCAGTGATATTGTGAAGATACCCGCAGCGATTGAACTGCTTCAGAAGAACATTACGGTGAGCGGAACAAGGGTTCTCACAAAGAAAGGGACGCTTCTGGGCGAAACCGGCGACATCTATATCAACGAAAATGATCAAAGCTATCCTATTGTCGGCGTGGAATTCATCCCCAACAAACCCGATCTGAAGAGCGGTATTATTCCCAGAAGCAGCATTATCACATTCGGAAAGAACCTGCTGGTCGTCAACGACGACGTAACCGATACATTGCTGGATATTCCCGGTGATATTGACTCCCTGGCCGAGCAGCAAAAAAAAAATCAGGATATAACGGTACTCCGGCCTGAACCTGAACTTAAACCTGAACCGGAACCGGAGGCTGATGCATTCGGCGGTATCGATTTTTTCGCCGATGAGCCGGCCCGTGTGGAGTTTGCCGAGCCGGAAAAGCCTGAGAGTGTTTTCAATATACCGGAGATTCCTGCCGAAGAGCCGCAGGATGCCCTGTTCGGTTTTGACGGTGACAGGGACGGGTTCCATATCAGCCAGCCCGAACCTGAACTGCCCGATATACCCGAACCCGAGCCTGAACCTGATGAGTCACAGATGACTGCCGCGCAGCTTTTTGAATACAGGCAGAAGCAATACCTGCTTGGCAAGAAGGTTACCAAGACCATATACAGCCAGTCGGGAGACATCATCGCCCAGGTCGGCGACATCATTACGGAAAGCGTTATCGATGCGGCAAAACGCGAAGGCAAACTGATTGAACTGGTCATGAATTATGAATGATGAAAGCATCAAACGGGTCAGGTCCGCCTGACCCGTTATCATCTTCATTAATGCAATACTTTGTACCGGCGAGAAACGCCGGTCTTTTTTTGCACAGCGGTGCCCCGGCGAGGCCTGCCTGTTTCGACAAAATTTACAATGCTCCCTTTTAAATTTGTCAGTTTTTGCGTATAATTTTAATAAAGCATGGTTGTCTTTCTTCCATAACACGGAGGATTGTGTGCCATGCTCCGCGATTGTCGGTTGGGCCGAATCAATCGGCTGCCTGACAGGCACCCGCAATTTTGTGTTTGGGTTCTTGGTCCTCCGCGGATACCCGGGATTCCTGCCCTTTGCGGGACACGGTACGTGGTCTTGGATGGAGTGGTACAAATGAAAAAGCAAACAAGAAAACCGGCATGGATGCTTCTTATCCTGATTCAGGCCTTTATGGGGACGTGTGTCGGTCTTTCTGCGCTCTCGGGGTATGAAATACAAACCTTGCCTGACGCCACATACGTCAGCGATATCCATATCGGTGGTTTGAATTACCAGGAAGCCAGGGCCCGTCTTCAGGAATATAACGAGCTTCTCAAAAGCAAGGGCAGAATACAGATAGCCGTCAGCCAGGATCATTATGTCATTTCCTACGGGCAAATCAATGCCTGTCTGGATGTGGACAAAACACTGGACAATATATTCAGAGAAATCTCTGGAAATGCCTTGAAGAGCTTTATTGCAGGCAGCCGCACGCAATCGGCGTATGAGGCCGCGGTGCTCTTCAATGCCGGGAAGCTGGCTGCCGAAGCCGAGAAGTTTTTCAGCCAATACAACCGGGAACCTGTTCCCGACTCCTACAGGATAGAAAACGGCAACCTGGTATACTCTCCGGGAGCCGATGGCATCAGGGTGGATTATCAGGCCGTGGAAAAACGGCTCGGCGCCCACCTGCAATCCCTCAGCCAGGAGGTGCTGGCCATTGCTCCGGATGATCCGGAAATCTTCACGGCATATGCTCCTGAAACAGGCATCGGTGAAGCATTCAGGTTCATTGTTTCCAGCTCCGGCATTGCTCTGGGCGATACCGATCACGCCGAGGCTGAAGAATTGCTTGACGGGCTTTCCGGCCAACTCGTGCAACCGGGTGAGTGTCTCCAGTTGTCGCGCATGCTGGACCTGGAAAACCTGGCCCTGGAAGGCAGGCAGGATCTGATTAACCGGGCGGCCACAGCGGTCTATCAGGCCTTTATGCCGATAAAGGGCATAACGCCGGTAAACAGAAGACCTTCCGGAATCCCGGTTCCCTACTCTGATCCCGGCCTGGAAGCGGTGATAGAAGGGGAGAACGGCGATCTGATCCTTGAGAACGGAACAGGGCAATTCCTCATGCTCCTGTGTGAGATAATGGATAATAAGCTCCATTGCTATGTGGTTTCGCCGGAGAATATCCCCAGCGGCGTGCTCGTCGCGCTGAAAAAGAATGATGTGGAGCCTCCCGAGATTTACACGGTAAGTGCCGACCTGAAAAAGGGCGAGACCAGGATTGTCTCCGAAGGCCGGGAAGGTTTTACCGTGCAGGTGGAACGCATCATCGGGAACGACAGGGAAACGCTTTATACCGACGAATATGCACCTGTCAGCCGTGTCATCGAGACGGGTGAGAGCCCCCTTCGAAAAGGGAGCAAGTGATAGCCCGATTAAGCGGTTAAGGATAAGCAAAGGGACGACTGAATCTGCTTCTATCCTGAGGCATCATCGTCCCTTTCCTGTATTTTTCGCCCATCTTTATTTTGCAAAATTATGATTGCCGATCTTTACGACGATAGGCCGGCTCCAAATCCATTTGCTTGTGGCTGTTGCCGGGTTGTAGTAATAGATGCAGCCGTAGGTGGGATCCCATCCGTTCAGGGCGTCCCTTGCCGCCTTTATCGCCGTGGCGCTGGGTTCCAGGTTGATTTGACCGTCGGCGACAGCATCAAATGCCCCGGGCTGGTAGATGACACCCGCAATGCTGTTGGGGAAACGGCTGTCCTTGACCCTGTTCAGCACGACCGCTCCGACGGCCACCATGCCTTCATAGGGCTCCCCTCGCGCTTCCCCGTGGATGAGATGGGCCAGAAGATCCAGATTCTTGTCGGAAGGTGTGCTGGAGGTTGGAAAGATTCCCATGGCAGCCAGGGTTTGCTTGCCGGCGATCCCGTCTACCTTGAGGCCGTTTTTGGCCTGGAACCAACGGACGGCCCTGTAGGTCTGGTAGCCGTACTTTCCGTCTATCGGGCCGTTGTAATATCCCCAGTTTTTCAGTTTCCTCTGGATCTGGATAACCTCCTGTCCGCTGGACCCATAATAGGAGAGAGCGGCCCTGTGGTATTCCTGGATTTCCTGGGCCCGCATGGAGCCGGCAAGTCCGATAACGACGGTGATGAAGAAAACAAAACAGACCCATGCGTAGATTGCACGCTTTTCCATGAGTACCTCCCAATCAAGTATTCATGTTCAAGCATCTGCAATAGACAAAAAAATATGCATGGGCCTTGTCAGCGACCGGGGAAATTCAGATCAAGTCCGCTCAGGAAAATCAGTATCAGGACGGCGATCAGCAGCCTGTCATTGCAATAATTGTCTGTAAGCAGCAAGACGATGAGGACAAGGAGTATGATATCATCCTGCCTCAGATTCTTTAAAAATGAAGGCACGGACGCGTGCCCATGAAAGTCTGCCGTGCCGTATTTTGGCAGATTCTCAGGTGTATTGGGAAAGGGGATGGCGTTTAAACCCTTCTGCTCCACGATTCACTCACCCCTTGTTCCTGGTTGATTCCCCGGAGCGATGGCATTGATGATCGCCACGATTTTGAGCAGCTGTATGCAGGACGCACAGCTGGATTGCCTTGCCGGGCTGAGGAACGGCTGGATGGAGTTGAGCAGATTGATGCGCGAATCCGACACTTGATTGAGCGATTCAATCATCTCCCGGGCTTTGGACAGGATGCCCAGGTTATCCCGCATGGCGCTTGCATTGAAGGTCTGGGCCACGGGGGAAGACGATTGTTCGGAACCGGTGCTTTCGGAAAATTCGTCGCCTGAACCGGAAGCGCCCTGTGTCGCCCCGAACATCTGGGCAATTTGCCTGATTGCCTTGTCCAGATCATCTGCCATGAATATCGCCTCCCGAAACTATTGGAGCATCTGTCTGATCCGCTGGGCTATGATAGCGCCGTCCGGACCCAGTACCTGAATCAGCTTTTGCAAATCCCTTTCAGTGATCGTTCCTTTCAGTTCATCAATGTTGATGCCCATTTGTCTCAGTCTGGCCGGCGTATATTCGCTCATCTTGGCCAGGATCTCATCCCTGTCGATATTGCCGAGTTTCCGTCTCAGTTCCTGGGGGCTTTCGGAACGGAGCATCTCCAGAGCCTTCTCAAGCTTTTTCTTCGCAATTCTTCCGTCAATTCTGTCAAACAAGCTTCCATCAGGCATTGGCTTTCACCTGTCAAACAATCTCTGCATTTAATTGTATGCGCAGGGGTCCCGATTGTTGCAAAAAAAACCGGGCTGTCGGAACAACCCGGCTTTTATGCAGTGCAAAGGCTTAAGCGTCAAGCCCATCTGACATCAGGATGTTTCGTAGGACAGGGATGAATGCGTCGACATCCTGTTTCTGAATGATAAGCGGAGGAAGCAGGCGGATGATGCTGTCTCCCAGATTGCCTACCAAAAAGCCCTGTTCCAGGCATTTGGCGTTGACGGCCTTCGCTACCGGCCTGGCCAACTGGATGCCGATCATGAGGCCCTTGCCGCGTACCTCAACAATCATGCCGGTCTCCTCTTTCACCCTGTTGAGCTGGTCCGTCAGGTATTGACCCATGCGCTCCGAGTTTTCGCAGAGCTTTTCATTGAGGATGGTGGAAAGCACCGCATAGCCTGCCCGGCAGGCCAGTGGATTGCCACCGAAGGTGGAACCGTGATCACCGGGCTCAAAGGCGCTTGCCACAAAATCCTTGGCACAGAGTGCACCGATGGGGAAGCCTCCCGCCAGGCCCTTGGCCAGGGTGAAGATATCGGGTTCAACGCCGTAATGCTGGTAGCCGAACAGTTTGCCGGTCCTTCCCAGGCCGCACTGCACTTCATCGAAGATCAGAAGGATGCCCTTCCTGTTGCACAATTCCCGCACGCCGCGTATGTACTCAACCGTGGTGGGGTTTACGCCGCCCTCGCCCTGAATGGGCTCCAGCATGACCGCGCAGGTGTACTGCGTAATGGCCTTTTCCAGGGCCTCCAGGTCATTGATGGGCACGCTGAGGAACTTGGGCGTTAAGGGACTGTATTTTTTCTGGTATTTTTCCTGCCCTGTCGCGGCGATGGTGGCAAGGGTCCTTCCGTGGAAGGATTTTTCCAGGGTGATGATCTCGATTTTTTCTGGAAACCCTTTTTTCTTGAAATAGAGCCGCGCAAGTTTAATGGCTCCTTCATTGGCCTCGGCGCCGGAGTTGGCAAAAAACACCTTATCGGCGCATGAATTCTCGACGATGAGCTGTGCCAGTTTTGCCTGGTACTCGATGTAATACAGGTTTGAACAGTGAATCAGCTTTGAGGCCTGTTCGGTGATGGCCTGGACAAGGGCGGGATGGGAATGCCCGAGGGAACTCACCGCTATTCCGGCCAGGAGGTCGGTATATTTTTTTCCGTTGATATCCCAGAGGTACATGCCCTCTCCTCTCTCAAAGCATACCGGTGCCCGGTTGAAAGTGTTCATGTAATACTTCTTGTCCAACTCTATGATCTCATTCAACTGCATAAGCAGCACCTCCCAACTTGATTATAAATATACAACAAAATGAATAATTATTCAATATGAATTTTCATGCCCCCTGATTTGGGAGAATTCCGTATAGAAATCCATACAAAATATATTAACAATATTAACGCCAATTTGTGTATATGATATAATCAAAAATCAGATGGGTATTTGATAAAGAGGGTCATCAAATGCGGCATTGGCCCTTTTAAAATGGGTTTTGAAAAGAAGGCGAATAAGATGGATGGCCATATGGAGGATATCGTAAGGCGCATTATTGAACTGGAGCACAATGCCCAGGATCAGCTTAGCCTGGCAGAGGCCGAGGCGGAAAAGATCCTGGAGTCCGCACGTGAAGAATGCCGGATGATGGAAGCCCACATCATGGAAATGGCAGAGAACAAGATCAGGCAGCTTCAGACTAAAGGCACCAGGGAAAAGGAGGACCGGATTATCCGCATCTATGAGGATACCGCCCTCAACATGCGACTGATGGAAGAAAACGCGGAACTGAACCAGCAAAAATGGGAAGATGAAATATTCAACCGGATTATCAGAGGTGAATGATGCTGCTTTCGGCTATCAAATACGGTGCTGTGTCCGGAAAAACACGTGCCATGGCCGGAAAACTCCTCAAGCCGCATGATTATCAGGAAATCATGCTCAAGAGGAGTGTGAACGAGGTAGCGGCCTATTTAAAATATAACACGCATTATTCCGCAGTCCTGGCCGATGTCAACGAAGCGGATATCCATAGAGGGCAGCTGGAAAACATTCTCAGGCATGAATATATCAATGACTATGTCAAACTCATGCGTTTTTCCAGCGGCAGCCAGAAAGCCTTTGTCAACCTCCTCTATATGAAAATGGAGATAGAAAGCATCAAGCTGCTGATGAGGCTCTTTGAGGCCGGGAATGCCGATCAGTCCTTTCTGGAGGAATCCCTTCCTTTTTTGTCCCGCAATGAAGAACTGGATATTCCGAAACTGGCTCTGTCCAAAAGTCTCGAGGAGTTTCTTGCCGGGCTGAAGGGAACGGATTATGCCGAGGTTATGCGCCCGTATGTAGCTGTGGGACAGGATACAAGGCTCTTCCATCTGGAAATGGCCCTGGATCTTTATTATTTCCGAAAAGTTCAGGAGATGGCTTCCGGGCTGCTGCATGGTGAGGACAAACGCCTGGCGCTTGAATTCAACGGCATTGAGATCGATGTATTCAATATCTTCTGGATTTACCGGATAAAGGCCTTTTACCATTTTGACAAGGAACTGATATACACCTATATTGTTCCCTATTATTACCGGATCAAGCGTACGACCATTGATGATCTGGTTGCTGCCAAAAATTTGGATGAGTTCCGTCAGGTGCTTGAAAGGACGTCTTATGCCAGGTTGTTTGACGGCGAAGGCCCGGGTGCCTACGAGCGGCGTTATGGTGAATTCTTGTATGAGCTTCACAGAAAGCGATTTGTTCACCAGTCCTTCTCCATTGCGTGCATTATATCCTATTTAAAGCTGAAGGAATTTGAACTGAACAATATCATTTCCATCATTGAGGGAATCAGGTATAAACTTGCTCCGGAAGAGATCCGGAAGTTTGTCACAGGCACCGGGTTCGGCTCCTCAGGAAGGGAAGGGTGAAGCTTTATGGCTGTTGTACAAATGAAGTATATTAGTATCATGGGACCCCTCCAGATGTTTGATGGTTTTGTCCTGGAGCACATCATCAACAAGGACATCCAGATCGAACCGTCATACAAGGCCATTCATATGCACGGGCTGATTCCTTTTGAGGAAGATCCCACCTATGACCAGCTGAAGAAACGCATGCAAATCCTTAACGAGCGGATTGGAGCCAGGGTGGAAACCTTTGCGCAGGACAGCCTGACCAAAGAGATCCTGGAAGATTTTGACCTGGAAGAAACGCGTGCCTATATAGAATCGCTGGAGAAAAGGTTCGACCAGTACAGATCAGCTATGGCAAGCCTGAAGACCGAGATTCAGGAGCGGGAGCAGATCATGAAGCAAATTCAGCCCATTGCCGGCCTGAACGTGGATATTCATGAGATGTTTCGCTTCAGCTTCATGAAGTTTCGTTTTGGTTCCATGCCGAAGGAGAACCTGGAAAAGAAAAAGGACTACCTGGATGAGCTGGATGTGATTTACGTGCCGGTGTCCGAGGAGGAAGACATTGTATGGCTCTCCTATTTCATGCCGACCCAGGTCGGTCCGGTCATCGACAATGTTTTTTCCGCCCTTGGTTTTGAAAGGATCCGTATATCGGACCAGGTCCAGGGCGTACCCCGGGTTGCCCTCGAAAAACTCTCAGCGGAGGTCCGGTCATTGCGGGAGCAGATGGAGCATGAAGAAAAAGCGCTCAGGGATTTTATCGAAAAAGAACGGGCCCGCTTTTCAGTGCTTTATTCAAAGGTGCTCTACCGGGCAAAGATCAACGAGGTCAGATCGCTTGCCGCCTATATCGGGGAAACATTCGTGCTGGTCGGGTGGATGCCTTACAGGGAATATGCGGCTTTTGAGAAGAAAATGGAGTCCATCGACAATCTCATTCTGTCCAGCGAAGATCCGGAGTACGTGAAGACTTCCACGCCGCCCACACTGATCAAGAACAGGGGCGTGTTCAAGCCTTTTGAATCCTTTGTTACGCTATATGGTCTTCCTTCCACCAAGGAATTGGATCCGACCAAGCTTCTGGCCCTTACCTATATTCTCATGTTCGGTTTCATGTTCGGGGATGTAGGACAAGGCCTGGTCATTGCTCTGGGAGGCGCTTACCTGTACTTTTTCAGGAAGATGGCGGCCACCGCCATGCTCATCTACCTGGGCATCTCGTCAGCTATCTTCGGTTTCCTGTACGGCAGCGTCTTTGGCAACGAAGAGATCATCAAACCGCTTTTTATAAGTCCGTTGCATGACAAGGACAGCATCATGAGCATCCTGCTCATATCGGCTGTTTATGGTGTCTTCATCATCCTGATTGCCATTATCACCAATATCATCAACAGCTATCGAGCCAGGAACTGGGGCCGCATGATCTTTGACAAGAATGGCATCGCCGGGCTCATGTTCTATGGCGGGGTCATTGTCTGCGTGATCCTCTCGCTCCTGACCGGGCAGGTTGTGATCACGGCAGCAGCCGTGGTGATCGTCGTGGTCATCCCCATGCTGATGCTGGTATTCAGGGAACCCCTGGAGAACCTGATCAGGCGCAGGGACCACATTATGCCCCGTGAAAAAGGCATGTACTTTGTGGAATCCTTTTTCGAAATCTTTGAAACCGTATTGAACTTCTTCAGCGGAACCCTGTCCTTCCTGCGTGTGGGCGCTTTTGCCCTCAACCATGCAGGGCTTTCCCTGGCGGTCTGGACCCTGGCCAAAATGATGTCGGGTGTCGGCAGCATTATTGTTGCCATTATCGGAAACCTGCTCACCATTGCACTGGAAGGCCTGATTGTAGGGATTCAGTGCCTGCGCCTGGAGTATTACGAGATGTTTGGCCGTTTCTACTCGGGAGAGGGTTATGAGTTCAAGCCCGTCCGGGTAACCGATGACTGACAGATGACTGCCCGAAGAGCGGGCCGGCAAAAAGGATTATGCTGCGGTAACGCAGTTTTGATCATCATCGAATGAAAAATGTCATATTGTAATGGAGGTTGTTGTTATGGAATTCTTTGTGGTATTGGCCGTTGCACTTTGTCTCAGCATGGTAGGTCTCGGTGTAGCCTGCATCCTGAAAGGAGTAAAGGGCGATAGCATCCGGAAGCTTTTTAGGATCAACGTGAGCGCATTGTTCGGCGTAATTTTGGCCGCTACCATATTCATCCTCTTTGGCGGCATCACGGCAAATGCCGCTTCAAATGATGCCGCAGCCGCAGCTGCTGCTTCCTCGGACGGTCTGAGATATATTGCGGCGGCTTTGTCCACCGGGCTGGCAGGAATAGGCGCCGGTATTGCCGTTTCGGCAACCGGTTCGGCAGCCCTGGGCGCATTGAGCGAGGATCCCAAGATACTGGGTAAAGCCCTCGTTTTTGTCGGTCTGGCAGAAGGTATCGCGATTTATGGCCTGATTATCTCCATTATGATCCTGAATGCCTGATTGGCAGACGGGCTGCTTTTGCGGGGATAGCACGTCAGCAAGGCATGGTGTTGATTTATGAGGATGTTTCTTATCAGTGACAATGTGGATACCAGAACGGGTATGCGTCTTGCCGGGATTGAAGGCGTGGTCGTCCACGAGCGCAGGGAAATAGAGGATGCGCTGAATGCAGCCATCCAGGACGAGAGCATCGGCATTATCCTGATTACCGAATTGCTTGCCGAGCGGGTGGAAGATTTGATACGGGATTACAGGCTGAATCGCAGCAAGCCCCTCATCGTCGAGATTCCGGACAGGCATGGCACCAGGCGACCCGCCGACTACATTATGCGATACGTCAACGAAGCGATTGGCCTGAAGGTTTAGCGTAGCCCTGGCCTTCCGGCAGCCAGGCATTTGCTGTCGATGCGCAACGGAACATGAGGTGATGATATGGAGAAAACGCTGGAAAAGCTCGGGAAGTTCTCCGAGATGGTCATGCAGGATGCCTACCGGAAGAAGAATGAACGGATCAGGCAGGCGGAGAAGGAGAAGGAGGAACTTATCGCTTCATCGGAGCTCCAATACCTGCAAAAGGCCTATGAGAAGATTCAGGAAGCGGTCAGAAAGTTTGACAAGGAGTATAACGAAGAGATCTCAAAGGCCATTGTGGAAAGCAAGGAAGCCATGTTCAACCGGCGCGATGAGATCGTCCGGTCGGTTTTTGACAATGTGAGAAAACGCCTTCAGGAGTTTGTCAGGGGGAAGGAGTACCCCAATTACATTGAGGAAAGGCTGAAAGCCGCCATCCGGGAAGCCGGAGACGGGAAGCTTCTTGTGACTGTCAACGAGGAGGATATGGCGCTTTTCAGCGAGATCAGAACAAGGCTTGGAGCCGATTTTGAATTGTCGGAAAGCGATGAGGACATCATTGGCGGTTTCCTGATCACCAACCGGGACAAAGGGCTGGTCTGGGATTATTCTTTTTTGAGCAGGCTGAACCGGGAAAGAGCAGATTTTCTTGTCCGAACCGGATTGAGCATTGAGTAGGCACCGGACGCTGACGCTTTGGCCTGTTCCATCGGTGCAGGTCGTCCGCAACAACCAGACAGCCCGGTGGCCGGAGTGTAATGGTCTGGCCGGGAAGCCGGTTAAGAAGCCAGTATAGAAGGTGAAATGAATGGGAGAAACATCACAGGGAACCATTTACGGAATAAACGGACCTGTCGTGAAGGTGCGCGGGGACCATGCCTTCAAGATGATGGAAATGGTCCTGGTGGGGCATGAAAAACTCATCGGGGAGGTCATCCGTGTTCAGGAAAATGAAACCATCGTTCAGGTCTATGAGAATACCACGGGATTAAGACCCGGGGAACCGGTTGTCTCCACGGGCAGCCCGCTGACCGTGAAGCTGGGTCCCGGCATCATCGGCAATATCTTTGATGGCATTGAAAGGCCGCTCACGTCCATAGCCCGCAAAACAGGCCCCTTTATCGGCCGTGGTATGATCATGGACAATCTTGATACCGAAAAGCTTTGGGATGTGAAAGTCCTTGTGCGCCGCGGGGATACGGTGAGGCCCGGCATGGTCATTGCCGAGGTACAGGAGACTCCGTCGGTGGTCCACCGTGTCATGGTGCCGCCCCATATCTCAGGTGTGGTGGAGGAAGCGGCCAGGGATGGCAGCTATCCCATCACGAGGACCATCGCCCGTATCAGGGAGGGGAAAACAGTCCATAACCTGACCCTGGTTCAGGAATGGCCGGTACGTACGCCCAGGCCCTATAAAAGCAGGCTGCCGCTGCATGAGCCGCTTATCACAGGACAGCGTGTCATTGACAGCCTGTTTCCCATTGCCAAGGGGGGCACAGCCGCCATCCCGGGAGGCTTTGGAACAGGAAAAACCATGACCCAGCACCAGCTGGCCAAATGGTCCAACGCCGACATCATCGTCTATGTGGGCTGCGGTGAACGGGGTAATGAGATCACCGAGGTTCTGGAAGACTTCCCAAAGCTCATCGATCCCAGGAACAACAGACCCCTGATGGAAAGGACCGTGCTCATCGCCAATACGTCCAACATGCCGGTTGCGGCCCGAGAGGCTTCCATCTATACAGGCATTACGCTGGCTGAGTATTACAGGGACATGGGCTACCATGTGGCGATCATGGCCGATTCCACCTCCAGATGGGCCGAGGCGTTGAGGGAGATTTCGGGCCGGCTTGAGGAGATGCCGGCCGAGGAAGGATTCCCGGCTTATTTGCCGTCCAGGTTGTCGGAGTTCTATGAACGGGCAGGTATGGTTGAAACCCTGAATGAACAGCAGGGCTCCATATCCATCATAGGCGCCGTTTCGCCCCAGGGCGGCGATTTTTCCGAACCTGTTACCCAGAACACCAAACGCTTCATCCGCTGCTTCTGGGCCCTGGATAAATCCCTGGCCTATACCCGGCATTATCCCGCCATCAACTGGATAGACAGCTACAGCGAATATGCCGCAGACCTCAAGGACTGGTATGCGGAGAATGCGGCCCCTGATTTTATGACGCTGCGAGACAGGCTGAGCCGGATTCTTCAGGAAGAAAGCAAGCTCCTTGAGATCGTCAAGCTTATCGGAAGCGATATCCTTCCCGACGAGCAAAAGCTGATCCTGGAATCGGCCCGGGCCATCCGGCAGGGATTCCTGCAGCAGAATGCCTATCACGAGCAGGATACCTATGTTCCCATTGTCAAGCAGTACCATATGATGCGGACGGTGCTCCACCTCCATGATCAGGCATCACGGCTGATTGCGAAGGGCATACCGGTATCGGTTATCCGAAGGACCGGTGTCTTCGAAGAGGTTATAAAAATCAAATACACGATTGCCAATGACGACATGGGGGCATTTGACAAGCTGATAGCGCGAATTGATGCCATACTCTCTGAAATAGAAGCAAGCTACAGGGGCGCTGAAAGGAGGGGACTTGCATGAATCTGGAATATGTGGGTCTCAAGGAGATATCGGGCCCTCTGGTGGTCCTCGAAGGCGTAAAGGATCCCTCCTTTGAGGAATTGGTGGAAATCACCGTCGATAAGGAAAAACGCCTGGGACGGATTATCGACATCAGCGGAGATGTTTGCGTCATCCAGGTGTTTGAAGGAACTCACGGCATCTCCCTGAAAAACACGCGTACCCGGCTTCTGGGAAAACCGCTGAAGATTCCCCTTTCCAAAGAAATCCTGGGCCGGGTGCTTGACGGCCTGGGACGTCCGGTGGACGGTCTGGGCGAAATCTACCCGGAAAAGTATGCGGATGTTAACGGGGAACCCATAAACCCTGTTGAGCGGGAATACCCGAGAAACTATATCCAGACGGGTATATCCAGTATCGACTGCCTGGCAACCCTCATCCGGGGTCAGAAGCTGCCCATCTTTTCAGGCAGCGGACTTCCCCACAACCAGCTGGCTGTGCAAATTGTACGCCAGGCGAAAATCGCCGATGAGGATGCCAACAATTTTGCCATCGTATTTGCCGCCATGGGCGTCAAGCATGATGTGGCCGATTATTTTAAGAACAGCTTTAAAAGCAGCGGCGTGCTGGATCGGGTGGTCATGTTCCTGAACCTGGCCAACGATCCGGTGGTGGAGCGTATCGTGACCCCGAGATCCGCGCTGACGGCTGCGGAGTACCTGGCCTTTGAGAAGGGCATGCATGTCCTGGTCATTCTCACCGACATGTCCTCCTATGCCGAAGCGCTCCGCGAGATTTCTTCCTCAAAGGGTGAAATCCCCTCCAGAAAGGGTTATCCGGGTTACCTCTACAGTGATCTGGCCTCCATCTATGAGCGTGCGGGCATGATTAAGGGCAGGAAGGGATCCATCACGCAAATCCCCATCCTGACCATGCCCAATGACGATATTACCCACCCCATTCCGGATCTGACGGGCTATATCACCGAGGGACAGATCGTGCTGGATCGCGGTCTGGCTTCCAGGGGGATTTATCCCCCTGTCAGCGTATTGCCTTCCCTGTCGCGTCTGATGAAGGACGGTATCGGAAAGGGCTATACCCGCGAGGATCATCCGGGCCTGGCCAACCAGCTTTTTGCCGCCTGCGCCAAGGTTCAGGAGGTCCGGGCGCTGGCCTCGGTTATCGGCGAGGATGAACTCAGCGATCTGGACAAGAAGTATATGCGTTTCGGCCGCGCTTTCGAGTCCGCATTCATCACCCAGGATTTCAACGAGGACAGGGATATCATCCAGACGCTGGATCTGGGATGGCTCCTGTTGGGCCTGCTGCCCAGGGAGGAGCTTGACAGGCTGTCACCTGAGCTCATTGAGAAGTATTATGGAAATCCTGAAGAGAATGAAAGCAGGTATCGGCAATGGACATGAGGCTTTTTCCCACCAAGGGAAACCTGATAATCGCCAAGAATACCCTGGCCCTTTGCCGCCAGGGCTATGAACTGCTGGATAAAAAACGGAACATCCTGGTCCGGGAGATGATGGGTCTGGTGGAAAAGGCCAGGAAAATCCAGGATCAGATCCTGGAAACCTTCCGTGAGGCTTACCATGCCCTCCAGCTGGCCAATGTCACCATGGGCATCTCCGTGATCGAGCAAATCGGCTATGCGGTTCCTGAGGAAAACGGTGTCAGGATCAGGGAGCAAAGCGTGATGGGTGTGGAGATCCCCACCGTTAGCATGGAGGAAACCGAACTGCAGCCCCGGTATGGATTCCGCATGACCAATTCCACATTGGATGCAGCCCGGCAGAAATTTGAAAAGGTGAAATACCTTGTTGCGGAACTGGCAGAGATTGAAAATGCCGTTTACCGCCTGGCCACCAATATCCGAAGAACTCAAAAGAGGACCAATGCCCTTAAAAATATCATGATCCCCAGGTATGAAGAGGCAACCAAACAGATCGCCAATGTGCTTGAGGAAAAGGAAAGGGAAGAGTTCAGCAGGCTCAAGGTTATCAAGGAAATCAAACGCGGTGACTGACCGAAATCCTTTGCCAATCTTCTGCCATTCAGGTATGATGTAAAAAAACCCACCCCTCGGGGAACAGGGGTTAACCATATTGAGGAGGGAACGATACATGGATGAGAAAATCCAGGAAATAGCACAACGCATACGGGGGATGCGCGAGGATCTGGCAATTCCGGCCGAAGAAATGGCCAGGCTCCTCGAAATGTCGGAATCGGAATACCTCGAATATGAATCGGGAAAGCGCGATTTCACCTTCACATTCCTCTATAAGGCTGCCACACGTTTCGGGCTTGACATCAGTGACCTGGTTACCGGTACCAGTCCCAGGCTTTCGGTTTATACCCATGTCAAAAAAGGCCACGGGCTGCCCATCGAGAGGCGCAAGGGCTTTAAATACCAAAGCCTGGCATATCTTTTCAAGAACCGGAATGCCGAGCCTTTCCTGGTGGAAGCACCCTATGATGAAAAGGCAGAGAAGGGTGAAATAGCGCTCAGCAGCCACAAGGGTCAGGAATTCGACTTCATTCTCTCCGGTTCCCTGAGGATGAGGATAAATGACCACGAATTCATTATGCATGAAGGAGATTGCGTCTACTATGACAGCTCCAACAAGCACGGCATGGTGGCCACGGGAGGCAAGGACTGCACCTTCCTGGCTGTTGTAATCAAGGACTTTGACGGGAGGATGGACTGATGGGAAGGCTCTACAAGGAATTCATGATTGAAACCTTCGATGAGGAAGGCAAGGTAACCCATGTCAGCTTCAAAAAGGATCCGAACTTCAATTTTGGCTATGATATTGTGGACAGGATAGCCAGGGATAACCCGGACAAGCTGGCCATGGTCTGGTGCAACGAAGCAGGGGAAGAACGGTTTATTACCTTCAGGGAAATGAAGGAGGAAAGCGACCGGACAGCCGCTTATTTCCGGAGTGTGGGTATCAGGAAAGGCGATGCAGTCATGCTGATCCTGAGACGGCACTATGAATTCTGGTATTGCATTGTCGCCTTACATAAACTGGGCGCCATTGCCATTCCGGCCACAAACCAGCTGATGACCAAGGATATCGTCTACCGCGTCAACGCGGCAAGCATAAAAGCCATCGTCTGCACTGCTGATGGGCAGATTTCGAGCTTGGTGGATGAAGCCCAGAAGGAAACCGAGACCCTGAAGATCAAGATAATGGTCAGGGGAAAACGGGATGGCTGGTTGAGCTATGAAGAAGGCGTGCGCCAGGCTCCGCCCTTCATCCCGCCCGAAGGGGACGAACGGCCCAAAGCCGACGAAATCATGCTGATGTATTTCTCTTCGGGAACCACCGGCATGCCCAAGATGGTGGCCCACAACTACTATTATCCGCTGGCCCATATCCCCACAGCCGTTTACTGGCATAATGTGGATCCGGACGGCCTGCACTTCACCGTGTCAGAGACAGGCTGGGCCAAATCGGTTTGGGGTAAGCTCTATGGCCAGTGGATTGCTGAAGCGGCCATTTTCACCTTTGACTTTGAGCGGTTCAACGCGGACGAAATGCTCAAGAAGATGAGCAAATACAAGGTGACCACTTTCTGCGCACCGCCCACTGTGTATCGTTTCCTGATTAAAGAGGATCTTTCCAAATACGATTTGTCATCCCTGAAATACTGCACCACGGCCGGAGAGGCCCTGAACCCCGAGGTGTTCAAGAGGTTCAAGGAGCAGACAGGAATTGAGCTGAAGGAGGGCTTTGGCCAGACTGAAACAACCCTGGTGCTGGCCACCACCACCTGGATGGAACCCCGTCCCGGCTCCATGGGCAAGCCGTCTCCCGCCTATTCGGTGGACATCGTTGATGAAAACGGCAACAGCGTCAGCCCCGGTGAGGTGGGAGAAATCGTCCTGAGGATTGATAAGGAAAAGCCGACCGGCCTGATGCTGGTATACTACCGCAGCCCTGAGATGACTGAAAGGGCCATGCGTGACGGGCTTTACCATACCGGGGATACGGCCTGGAGGGATGAGGACGGCTATTACTGGTATGTGGGAAGGACCGATGACATCATCAAGTCCTCGGGCTACAGGATTGGTCCCTTTGAGGTGGAAAGCGTGATCATGGAGCATCCGGCGGTTCTCGAATGTGCCGTGACGGGTGTGCCGGATCCCCTGAGAGGCCAGGTGGTTAAAGCCACCATCGTGCTGGCCAGGGGCTACCAGCCTTCGGACGCCCTGGCAAAGGAAATCCAGGAATATGTGAAGGAGCATACCGCTCCCTACAAATATCCACGGGTGATTGAATTCGTGGAGGAACTTCCCAAGACCATCAGCGGCAAGATCCGCCGTGTGGAAATCAGGCAGCGGGATCAGGCCCAGTAAGCGCCGAATCGCCAATTATTGAGACTTGCAGGCAATAGTAAAATACTATATAATGTTCATTACCGTGCTAGACGGGGAGGTAGCGGTGCCCTGTATCCGCAATCCGCTATAGCGGAGTCGAATTCCTGCCCCCGGCTTGCAAATGTAAGGTCAGTTATGTGTCGGAGTACGATGAAGATCGGGTCTTGCGCAATCCGGAACCGTGAACCCCGTCAGGTCCGGGAGGAAGCAGCGGTAAGCGGAGCACCGGGTGTGCCGCGAGCGTGCCTGGTCCGAGTACGATGCACATGGTACGCTTGTATTTGCATTGCCAAAGGCAGGTGCACGGTTTTATACCGAATTTAAAGCCAGGGGACGGTTCTCCTGGTTTTTTGCTTTTCAAGCCGAGGACGGCAGGCAGGTGCGTTTCATCTCAGCCTGCGAATGAATCCGGAAGAGAGCAAATCCTTGTGTCATTGCGAGGGGAGCGTCAGCGCAGCGCAGCAATCTCATCCTTTCGTCGGGATCCCGTAAAGCCCGGCCGCTGTTATAAGGTTGGCGTTTCCTTTACTCGCCCCTTGACACGCTCCGGCTTTTCCTGTGCTATAATGTTAGAGTCGGCATCATGCCCGCAACGGGAATGGATGGTGAAATCATGGCGCATTTGGCACTTTACAGAAAATGGCGGCCCTTAACCTTTGATGACGTGGTTGAACAGCGCCATATTGTCGAAACCCTCAAAAACAGCATCAAAACCAACTCTCCCAGTCATGCCTATCTTTTCTGCGGCACACGCGGAACAGGAAAGACCACCCTGGCCAAGATACTGGCCCGTGCGGTGAACTGCCTGCATCCGGTTGACGGCAACCCGTGCAACCAGTGCGAGGTTTGCAAAGGCATCCTGGATGGTTCCATCATCGATGTCATCGAAATAGACGCCGCATCCAACAACGGCGTGGACGATGTGCGCCAGATCAAGGAAGCCGTCATGTATGTGCCGGCGGTCACCCGATACAAGGTCTATATCATCGACGAGGTTCACATGCTGTCCACAGGCGCTTTCAACGCGCTCCTGAAAACCCTGGAGGAGCCTCCGGAAAGCGTGATTTTCATCCTTGCCACCACCGAGCCCCACAAGATTCCTGCCACCATTCTGTCCCGCTGCCAGAGGTTCGATTTCAAAAGGATCTCCATGCGAGGCATCTCAAGCAGGCTGGAAGTGATCGCACAGGACATGGGCATCTCCTGCGAGCCGTCCGCCCTTACCCTGATTGCCCGGCTCGCCCAGGGCGGGATGCGCGATGCCATCAGCCTTCTGGATCAATGCATATCCACGGGTACCCGCAGGCTGACCAGGGAGGATGTGATCGCCGTTTCAGGCCTGACAGCCCTGAAAACGGTTGATGCCATTGCAGAAGCCCTCGTGGACAGGGATGCTCCGGGTGCGCTCATGCAGATCGATCAGGCTTATGCCAGCGGACGGGACCTGGCTCCCCTATGCGGACAGCTGGTGGAGTGGTTTCGCAATCTCATGCTGCTTCAGACAGGCGGGGATGCCCTGAAACTTGTGGATGTAGATGAAGCCGACCTGGAGCGTTTGGGCAGGGCCGCCGGCAGGATCAGTCATGAAGAAACCATTGCCATGATCAGGGAACTGTCCGAAACCGAAAGCAGGCTGAGATGGTCGGAAAACCAGCGCATCCTGATGGAAGTCACGGTTGTGCGGCTATGTACAAGGAGCCTGGAAGGCGCGGATGTCTCCGAAAGGCTTCAAATGTTGGAGTCAAGGCTGGATGCCCTTGAAAGGAAAATGAGCGGGATAGCGGACGGGGCGATGATCCCCCGGCGTACTGCGGCGGAAACACCCGATCGCCATGACGTACCAGACTACGGGATGGCGCAACCGGAATCGCCGGCCTCCGTAAAGACTGAAAAAAAGCAGGCAATCCGAAGGCCTCATGAAGGCGAAGCCCCGCAGGGCAGGACCGAGCTGAAAGAGTGGCCCGAGGTGCTTGAGCACCTGCGCTCAGCCGGAAGGATGAAGGTTTATGCCTATCTTCTGGATACCCGCTGCCTTTTGACGGATGGCGCCACTGCAGTAGTCGTGGTGGGCCGTGATGAGCAGCTCAAGAAAAACATCCTGAACAGGAATGAAAGCCTGGAGGCCATCGAAGAGGCCCTGCTCCAGGTGACCGGAACCCCCATGAAGGTCAGGATAAAGGATGAGGTTGAACTGGGCCTGGTTGAGGATGTGAACGAGAGCGATCCCGTCCTGGAAAAGGTGAAGCGGTTTGCCATGGATAACGGTCTCAATCTTGAGATTGTGGAATAAACGGCTTCTTTGTCCGATTGCTATTTAGTGACGGATAAATTAGCCGAAAACGTGGAATAATGATGCTGTGAGCTGTTTTTCAAGGCAACGGGCCGGGTTCAGGACAAAAGATGTCAAAAAGGCGAATCGTGGTATCCGGATACTTGACAAATCAGCCGTGATGCTGATATATTAAAGCAGTCAAGCGTGCTCAGCTCTGAGATATTTCCCGGATAAGAATGAGTGTTGTCAAAGAGGAATAGGATAGTAACAATTATCGGCTTGTCTAGTTTTTATGGGCCTATTTGACGCGCAATCCTGATTTCTGAATTCAATATAGATTAGTGTTGATATCACAAGGCGGTGTTTTATGGAAGACAGATCGATTCTCGAGAAGAAATCGCTTGAGGACTTGCGCTACATTGCTAAAATGCTGGGTTTGAAAAGCATTTACAAGTACCGCAAGAGCGAGCTCATCGATTATATCACCGATTCGGCAAAATCAAACGAAGTAAAAAAGGATGAACAGAAATCAAAGCAAGGGGAGCAGATGCCCGCTGAAGGCCAGGCAGTTGAGTCTGTACAAGCCGATTCCCGGGAGAAAAAGGCTTCCCGCAAGGCCGAGTCAAAGGCTGATGCAACATCAAAGCGCCGCGGCAGGCCTAAAAAAGCTGAAACCGTTGAGGATACCAGCAACACGGTTGATGAATCCGCCATTTCATCCGGGGCACCCGGAACCGATAACGTTCCGGCCGGAGCTGAAGCAGAAAGCCCGTCTGAACAATCCGTTGCCTTAACCACTTCTCCTGAAAAAGCAGACCAGTCAGTAGATGATAGCAAGAACACTCATGCGGTTCCCGATGAAGAACAAGCGCCTAAACGGACTTCCCGGATACGTATCAAGAGACCGGGAGATGGGGCGAAAGCGGAATCCGGCACTGATGCCGCGCAGGATAAAGCTGCCGAGCCTCAGGCGGACGTTCCTTCGGGTCCGGTAACCTATTTGTCCGATGAAGGCCAGGAGCAACAACAGGCCAAGGATGAAGCAAACCAGGTGCCGGCAGATGAAAGCATGACCGTACCGGAAAAAGACAAGGAAGAGGGTACCGCAGAAACCGATGCGGCCAGGGACAGCCGCAACGGCAAAATCAGCAAGGCAAAGGATTTGTCCAAGCTGGAAAGCGACAATCCCGTTACCGGTATACTGGAAGTTCTCCCTGACGGCTATGGCTTTTTAAGAGGCCATAATTACCTGTCAGGCCCGAAGGACATCTATGTTTCACCATCCCAGATCCGGCGCTTCAACCTGAAGACGGGGGACAAGATTGTCGGAAAGGGCCGCATCCAGAAGGATGGCGAAAAATTCCAGGCCCTGCTGTACGTCACATCGGTCAATGGCGATCCACCGGAAGTCGCCATGAAAAGAAAGCCGTTTGATCAGCTCACGCCGATTTACCCCAATGAAAGGCTTACGCTGGAGTCCGATCCCAAGGAGCTTTCCACGCGCCTGATCGATCTCATTGCTCCCATCGGGAAGGGTCAGCGCGGATTAATTGTTTCTCCGCCCAAAGCCGGTAAGACCATTCTGCTGAAGAAGATTGCCAATGCCATTACGCTTAAATATCCCGAGATAGAGGTTATCGTCCTTCTGATAGACGAGCGTCCGGAAGAAGTGACCGACATGCAGCGGTCCATCAAGGGGGACGTGATCTATTCCACTTTTGACGAGGTGCCCGAGCACCATATCAAGGTGGCCGAAATGGTGCTTGAAAGGGCCCAGAGGCTGGTAGAGCAGAAGCGGGATGTGGTCATCCTGCTCGACAGCATCACGCGCCTTGCCAGGGCCTATAACCTGACCATCCCGCCAACGGGCCGGACCCTTTCAGGCGGTCTGGATCCGGGAGCATTGCATAAGCCCAAGCGTTTCTTCGGCGCAGCAAGGAATATTGAGAACGGCGGCAGCCTGACCATTATCGCCACGGCGCTCATCGATACGGGCAGCCGCATGGATGATGTCATCTACGAAGAGTTCAAGGGAACGGGCAACCTGGAGATCCATCTCGACAGGAAGCTTTCCGAGAAACGCATCTTCCCGGCCATCGACATCAATCGTTCGGGTACCAGGCGCGAAGAACTCCTGCTCTCACAGAAGGAACTGGACGGCATCTGGACCATCAGGAAGGCTATGAGCAATCTTGGAACCGCCGAGGTTACCGAACTGATCATCAACAGGCTGCTCATGACCAAGACCAATGAGGAATTTGTCAACGGCATCAATACCGCCTTGCTGCAGAAAGAAAAGAACAGCTTTGACCCCTACAGGTAATCACAGGCCATAGAACCGATTTACACGGGGATTGCGGGCAAACCGGGATAGTGCAGGTATGGTTTTGCCATGGAGACTTCTTGCATTTTCCCGGCTGTTGTGATAGAATATCATCCGGCGCTTTTTTTTGGGTCGTCGTGTTAGTAGTTTCGATAAAGAAGCAAGTTATGAGCGAGGTGAAAGACCATGCAGGAGGGTATCCACCCCAAGTATACAAAGGCTGTTGTACGCTGTGCATGCGGCGAGACCTTTGAGACAGGTTCCACAAAGCCGGAACTGCGCGTTGAAATCTGCTCCCAGTGCCATCCCTTCTTTACCGGGAAGCAAAAGCTTGTAGATACCGGCGGGCGTGTCGATAAGTTCAAGAAAAAGTACGGAATCAAATAAAAAACCGGGTTTTAACCCGGTTTTTATCTTCTATAAAGCTTTAAATGCTATCTTTGACAAATGTTTGCATGTGATAGCGCTTTTGGTGGAATGATAGCAACCATAAGGAGCATGAGTATGCGCAAATTCTCTTTTGAATCAGCCAAGCCCTATCTTCTCATCGCTTTGGGATGCCTGGTGATGACCGTTTCCCTGAACGTGTTCCTGATCCCTTTCAAGCTGGCGCCGGGTGGTGTTTCCGGTCTGTCAACCGTGGTGTATTATGTGGTCAACAAGGTTATCCCGGTGGGCGTTCTGATGCTCCTTTTCAATGTCCCTTTGTTCCTTGGCGGGCTCAGGAGCAGGGGCCGCAGGTTTGTCATACGCTCCCTGTACGGAGCCATCCTTCTGTCGGTGATGGTGGACATCACGGCACCTTTTACCGAGACCCTGGTCAATGATTACCTGGTTCGGTTTGACAGTTCCATGGCTGTTCCGGATTTGCTGCTGAATGGCCTTGTGGGCGGTGTCATCATGGGGTTCGGACTTGGTATGGTGCTCAAGGAAGACGCCACCACCGGCGGGACCGATCTGGCGGCTGCGCTCCTCAAAAAGATCATGCCGCGCTTTTCGCTGGGTGAATTGCTGCTGATCCTGGACGGCCTTGTGATTCTCCTTGCCACCATCGTTTTCAGGAGCGTCAAGCTTGGGCTCTATGCATCCATCAGCCTGTACGTATCGTCCAAGACAATCGATGCATACATCGAAGGGTTCCACTTCGCCAAAAGCCTCATGATTATTTCCGACCGCTCCGAAGAGATAGCCAGGCGCCTCATGATGGATGTGGACCGGGGTGTCACAGGCCTTAAAGGGATGGGCATGTACAGCCGGGCTGATAAAACGGTTCTGCTGTGCGTTGTGAAGAAACAGGAAATGCCCAAGGTCAAGGAAATCGTCAAGGAATGCGACCCCAATGCCTTCGTTTTGCTGAGCGATGTGAGGGAAGTCCTGGGCGAAGGCTTCCAGCCCCTCCACACAGACAACAAGTAGCCCGGGGGGTATTGATAAAATTTTATCAAGTCCTTTACGAAAAACCCGCTTATGATGTATACTTTTAGATGTATACTTTAATTATTATAATAGCTTTAGCAAAGATTGACGAAAAGGAGACGCAAGAAATGGATGCACAAGCTGTTCTCAGACTGAAGAGAATTGCCACCGAGATCAGAAAAGGTGTCATAACTGCGGTTGCTTCTGCCGGAAGCGGCCATCCGGGCGGTTCTCTGTCAATTTCTGATATCATGGCTTATCTTTACTTTGAAAAGATGAACGTCGATCCGAAAGATCCCAAGAATCCTGACAGGGATCGCTTTGTGATGTCCAAGGGGCACTGCTCGCCTGCACTGTATTCAACCCTTGCCCACAGGGGCTTCTTCCCTGTAGAGGATTTGAACGGATTCAGGCAGGCATCCAGCTATCTGGAGGGCCATCCCAACATGGACAAGGTTCCCGGCGTGGATATGTCCACAGGTTCCCTGGGCCAGGGTATTTCTGCAGCAGTTGGCATGGCGCTTGCCGGTAAGCTGGACAGGAAGAACTATCGCGTTTATGTTGTGATGGGCGATGGTGAGCTGGAGGAAGGCGCGGTTTGGGAAGCGGCCATGTGTGCTGCCCATTACCAGCTGGACAATCTGACGGCTTTTGTGGATTATAACGGCCTCCAGATAGACGGCAAGATCACTGAGGTCATGAATCCTGAGCCTATCGCGGATAAGTTCAAGGCTTTCGGATGGGAAGTCCTGTCCATCGATGCCCATGACTTCAACCAGATTGAAGAAGCTGTAAAGCATGCGGAAAGTGTAAAGGGAAAGCCCACCGTCATCGTTGCCCATTCGGTCAAGGGAAAGGGCGTCTCATTCATGGAGAATCAGGTGGGATGGCACGGTACCGCGCCCAAGAAGGAACAGGCCCAGCAGGCCATTGAGGAACTGGATGCCTACCTGGCGTCCCTGGGATGAGGATTTCCGTTCCCGGTTAAAATAAACAATTTGAGAAATTTACATTGTAAGCATGGAGGAAATAAGCCATGGCAGAGAAGATAGCAACACGTGTAGCCTATGGAAAGGCACTGGCCGAAATAGGCAGTGATGAAAATATCGTTGTGCTGGATGCGGACCTGTCCAAATCCACCAGAACCGATCTCTTCAAGAAGGAGTATCCCGACAGGCATTTCAATATCGGGATAGCGGAAGGAAACATGATGACGGTTGCCGCCGGGCTGGCCAGCTGCGGGAAAACGGTATTCGCCAGCACCTTCGCCATGTTTGCGGCAGGCCGCGCATTTGATCAGATCCGCAACTCCATCTGCTACCCCAACCTGAATGTCAAGATAGGTGCCACCCATGCCGGTATCTCGGTTGGTGAGGACGGCGCTTCACACCAGGCCATTGAGGATCTGGCCCTGATGCGTTCCATACCCAACATGACCGTTATTCAGCCGGCTGACGGGGTTTCGACCATTGCACTGGTCAAGCAGGCGGCCAAGATTGACGGCCCGGTTTATCTGAGGCTTGGAAGGCTGGATGTGCCCATTATTTACCCGGAGGATGCCACCTTTGAGATTGGTAAGGGCGTGACCATTAAGCAGGGCGATGACATCGCCATCATTGCCACCGGCCTGATGGTTGAACCGGCCATTACAGCGGCCAAGACCCTTGAAGAGCAGGGCATTTCGGCACGGGTTATCGACATCCATACCATCAAGCCCATCGATGTGGACCTGATCGTGAAAGCCGCAAAGGAAACGGGCGCCATCCTTACCTGTGAGGAGCATAATATCTACGGCGGTCTGGGCAGTGCCGTTGCCGAAGTGGTTGTAAGACATTATCCGGTACCAATGGAAATGCTGGGTATTGAAGATAAGTTCGGAAAGTCCGGAAAACCTGCCGATCTGCTGCCCATGTACGGCCTGACTCCGGAGAACATCGTGGATAAGGCCAAAAAGCTTCTGGAGCGGAAAAGAGGTTAAGTGATCCGAGTAACAGAAGGAGCTGTCTTATGGGGGATGGCTCCTTTTTGTGTGGGAAAACGCGAACGTTTATAATTCCGAAAAGGAATATTTGGAATTCGGCGTGAACCACAAGACTATGCCGGAAATGACGGAACGCGTATAATGGTTGCTGTAGGCAGGATGATGCTTCCTGGATACCGGCGTTTACGGAAGTCATTCATATGAACCGGGAAACGGCTGGTAGAGCGATGGGGCCCCTTGAAAGGAGGACAGGTCTTGGTCCGGGTTTTGGTGGTTGGTATTGGCGGCTTTATCGGCGCATCCTTAAGATATATCATCTCAGTATTCTGTATGAGAGCCCTGGGAGACTCTTTCCCGTATGGCACACTCTTTGTCAATGCTTTGGGCGGGTTTCTCATCGGATTCATTATGGAGGCAAGCTCCGGTTTATGGCCTGTTTCTCCGAACACAAAGCTGTTTTTGACCACCGGTATTCTTGGCGGACTGACTACTTTTTCCACGTTCAGCTATGAAACGATAAATTTATTGAGCGAGGGCAGCTATCTGTTGGGAGGCCTGAACGCAGGACTAAATCTGTTATTGAGTCTGCTCGGTGCATGGATGGGCAAGCTTTTGGCGCAGGTCATCGGCTAGCGGCAAGTTAAGCCTGGCCTCAAAGCCGTTCAATATTTGAAGAACGATACCAGATGCTTCAAGCAAGGGGGAATTCCTGTGTGGTTCTTGTTTGCCTGCCTGTCGGCAGTATTTGCGGCCCTGACATCCATTCTGGCCAAGATAGGGATTGAGGGGATCAGCTCCAACCTGGCCACGGCCATTCGCACGGCAGTCGTGCTGGTGATGGCATGGGCTATCGTTTTGATGACGGGAACGCAGAATGAGATAGCATCCATCAGCAAAAAAAGCTGGATCTTTCTGGTGTTGTCAGGTATTGCGACAGGATTGTCCTGGCTTTGCTATTACAAGGCGCTGCAGATTGGGGAGGCCTCAAAGGTCGTTCCGGTGGACAAGTTCAGCGTGGTGATTACCATGGTGCTTGCCTTTGTCGTCCTGCATGAAGTGCCCAATGTGAAAACCATTCTGGGCGGCATCTTCATCACCATCGGCACATTTATCATGATCCTGAAATGAAACCCGGTGAAAATCTGCCGGCTTTCCTGAAACCGTCCATCGATGGGACAGGCACGGGTTTTTACCGGGTGGTGGGCGAGAGATGGAAAAAGGGATATAAGAAAAAATCCTTTGCATCCGGTATCATCTCCGGATTGCAAAGGATCGGTGTTTATGGGGACACAATATATGGCTCTTCATGCTTGGCTGCAAATATAAACGGTGCAGCTTTACCTGTTTACACGGCGTATTCCTTCTTGAGCCTTGCCCTGAGATATCCCCTGTCGGTTTCAATGGCTTCCACGAAAAAGCCCCGGCCGTAATAGAAACGCATGAGAACCGTATGTTTTGAGGCGGTATGCAGGTTGACCTCCCGTACTCCTTTCGAAATCAGGTATTTATCCACCGCGTTCATCAGGGCTTTGCCGATTCCGATGTTGCGGCTGTCATGGCCAACGGCAAAGCGGCTGAGATAGGCCTTGTCTTCCTGGATGTCCAGGCGAACGGTCCCGACAATTTCATCATCGATCACCGCGATGAAAACCACTTTTTCGGTAATTTCCTTCCTCACGTCATCCACCGTCTCCCGGAGTGCCTCGAGCTGCGTCTGCCCGGTAATCTGGGCATACTCACGGAAGGCCTGCTGCAGGATGCGATAGACCGATTCCGCGTCGGATTCCTCAGCCTGCCTGATGATGAACGAGTATAGCATGGATTGCGCCTCCTTATGTAGGAAATCAGCCCATCAGCTTGACCAGGACGGCCTTTTGGGCGTGGAGCCTGTTTTCGGCCTGATCAAATACCACCGAATGGCTGCCGTCTATAACCGAGTCGGTCACCTCAAAGCCCCTGTAGGCAGGGAGACAATGCATGAAAATGGCATCCGGCTTTGATTTGGAGAACAGTTCATCGTTTACCTGGTAGGGCATGAAGATGGGTACGCGCTTCTCTTTTTCTCCTTCCATACCCATGCTGACCCAGGTATCGGTATAGACCGCATCCGCGTCCTTAACGGCTTCCAAAGGATCGGTTGTGATAACGACCTTTGCGCCGGTTTCAGCGGCAGCTTCCTGCGCCTTTTTGATGGCATCGGGGTCACAGCTGTATCCTTCCGGTGTGGCCACGGTGATGTGCATGCCCACCTTGGCGCAGCCAATGAGCAGCGAGTTGGCCACGTTGTTGCCGTCGCCCAGGTAAGCCATCTTCAGGCCTTTGAGCTTGCCCTTCTTTTCCTTGACGGTCTGAAGGTCAGCCAGCACCTGGCAGGGATGGTGGCTGTCGGTCAGCCCGTTGATGACCGGAACGGTGCCGTATTGCGCAAGGGTTTCCACATCGCTTTGCTTGAAGGTCCTGATCATGATGCCGTCGATATAGCGGGACAGGGTTTTGGCCGTATCCGCCACCGTTTCGCCGCGGCCAAGCTGGATATCGTTGGCACTCAGGAAAAGGGAATATCCGCCCAGCTGATACATGCCAACCTCAAAGGATACCCTTGTGCGGGTGGAAGCTTTTGAAAAGATCATCCCCAGGGTTTTTCCCTTCAGAAGATGATTGTGCCTGATGCCGTTTTTATTCTCGTATTTCAGTTTTTCAGCCATGGACAGGGTTTCCAGGATCTCATCGCTGGTCCAGTCGCTCAAACATAACAGATGCTTCATCCTCGATCATTCCTTTCTTTACGGCTCTGTTCAAATGTCTTGCCGGTATCGTATCGGCTGTTTCAGCCTGACATGAAACAGATGATCACCTTCTGTTTGTATTATTATACATTTAGATGTATAAAAATGCAACAAGAATTTTTGTCATTGCCCGAAAGCTTGTTCATTCCCTGGATAAAAACGTGGTATATAACCATTATCGGCAAACTTACGACAAAAGAGTGTAAGCATCGGGTGCCAAGATGCCGATTAATAATTTGAAACCCTGATTGCTATACGCAAGAGAAAGTGTGAAAAGCTGGTGAGATAATGGATATAGCTACACTGTTTGGCTTAATCTTTGGCGTAGCATGTATTGCCTATGGTATTTTCAGCGGAGGAGAAATCTCGTCTTTTGTCCATGCAGGCTCTATAGCCGTTACATTGGGAGGCGGGCTGGCGGCCACCATCATAAGCTTTCCGCTCGCAGATACCATAAAGGCCTTTAAGGCTCTGCCCCTTGCGTTCAAACCCTACCGGGCTGATCCCTTCCAGACCATTCAGCTGCTGGTTGAGCTTTCCCAGAAGGCACGCAGGGAAGGCTTGCTTGCTCTGGAATCTGCCCAGGAAAATATTAAGGACGATTATCTGAAAAAAGCCCTTGAACTGGTTGTGGACGGAATAGAAGCCGAGATGGTGAAGACATCCATGCAATTTGAAATAGACAGTATGGTTGTCCGGCACAGTACCGTCCAGGCCTATTGGAAGACCATGGCTACCCAGTTCCCGGCCTGGGGTATGATCGGAACGCTGATGGGTCTTATTAACCTGCTCAGAAGCATGGATGATCCTTCCGCAATTGGTCCCGCGATGTCCCTTGCTATTGTTACGACATTTTACGGCAGTGTTCTGGCCAACTTTATCTGCAATCCCATTGCTACCAAGCTTCAGGGGGCCAGTGCAGAAGAGATCCGGATGAGGGAAATGATCATGGAAGGCATCCTGTCCATCCAGTCAGGCGAGAACCCGCGTCTGATGGAGCATAAGCTGAAAACATTCCTTTCTCCCGATCAGAAGCTGCAATATGAAAGTATGATCATGAAAGAAAAAGAAGTCGGCCCGGAAAGAGGCGTTGAACCCTTGCAGGGATAATATGCCGGAATCCCTTATACCTTGCACCCGGCAGGGAGCCTGCTGTTGGGATGGTGCACAAGGTGCCCGGGGATTTTGATCATTGAACGGAATGGGGTGAAGATTTACTTGCCCAAAAGAAAGCAAAGAACACAGGATTCATGGGGTGCACCGGAATGGATGACCACTTACAGTGACATGGTCACACTGCTTCTGACCTTTTTTATCTTGCTTTTTGCCATGTCTACTGTAGACGCCCAGAAATTTACCGATGTGGCAAAATCCCTGTCCACTTCGTTTATGAACCTGAGCACAGGGGAATCCATCCTTAATTCAACCGGCAAGAGCCTCCTCACCGTGGATTTTGCCAACCCGAGCAACCTGAACCGACCCGAGCAGAAGGAGCGGTATGTTGAAAGTGCCGAAGAAATGATTGTCGATGCCGAAAGGCAGATTTACGAGATGGAAATGGACATTGCCAAGGAAGGGCTCCGTCAGGCAGTGGAGGAACAGGGCATAGCGGACCAGGTTGAAATCATCGAGGAGAAGGATTTTATTCTGGTGCGGTTCGAATCCGAGGTCTTCTTCGATTCAGGCCGTGCGGATATCAGGCCGGAAGGGCTGGTTGTGCTCCAGCAGCTTGCCGAGGTCCTCAGAAACATCGATAATGAAATCCTCGTTTCAGGACATACCGATAATGTGCCCATCAATACGCCCATATTCAAATCCAACTGGGAACTCTCAACGGCACGTGCGACCACCGTGGTCAGATATTTCACCGAAACACTGGGGTTGGATCCGATGAAATTCACCGCCACCGGCAACGGGGAATACCGGCCCGTAGCAGATAACAGCACACCCGAGGGACGGCAGCGGAACCGAAGGATTGAGATCATGATCATGAAGTAAAGACAGGGAAATATATTATAATGGTATCCGTGAAATCTTCAGATTGGGAGAGGTCTATGGATACCATTGTCAGTGAAATTGCGAAAACCCGTATGATTAAGGACGTCAATGAAGCCCTGACCGCATACGGGTTATTTGTATCTTCCATTGAGTTTGATGCGAGGAACGATTTTTCGGTTGTCATAAAGCTTTGCGCATATGATCTGGATCTGTTGGAACATCCCGAATGCTTTGTAAAAAATATTGCTGTCCCTGAAGGGACAGCGTGTTAGTCCGGCATGGCTGCCAGGCAGCCATGCCTTGTCAGGATTGTGCAAGGGTCATTCGACGGCGGGCGCGTCCCTGAAAAGCAGGCTGATGGAGTAGAGTCCGGCTACTCCTACCAGGGAGTATACAATCCTGCTTCCCAAGGAACCTGTTCCGAATATGGCGGCCACCAGGTCGTACTGGAAAAGACCGACCAGCAGCCAGTTAAGGGCGCCTATAATGACCAGTAAGAGTGCTATTCTGTCAAATGATGTTCTCATACTCCCGACTCCTTTGCATTAATTTCGGGCGAGTCTACGCCTTCATTTATTTATTCTGCACACCATAAATCAAATTAATGCGCTGAAATACTTGACATTCTTCATGCAAAGGCGATGCACCGCGGTTTTTCATGAAAACCTGCATGGATTGCGCGGGTTTTTCATAAAATCTTGCGGGGGGCAGGATGCATTGATATAATATTAGCGCTTTTAGTTTGCGCAGAATTGATTGGCGCTATGAAAGATAAAAGCGGAAACGGAGGCAAAAGCTATGGCGGATTTCTGGGACAATGAGGAGTTGTTGGGAAAATTCGTTAAAAACAGCCGTGAGGAAATCCATATCAAGCGTGTCAGCAAGAACGGACGCGAGTATGTTGATATACGAACCTTCTGGTATGACAGCAAGAGCGACGAATTCCGGCCTAGCCAGAAAGGGCTTGCCATTCCTCTTGAATTTGTCGGTGAACTGAAGACCATACTGGATAGCATCGAATAATCCCGATAATACTTCAACCGCGCCCGCCGAAAATTTCGGAGGGCGCGGTATATCAGAACCGCACATGCTGCCGGCAGGCTTGGAAGGTGCGGATGCTATAAAATATGCATGAAGTTTTCCGGTTGTGAAAGCTTTCCGATGCCCGCATGATGGGGCAGGAAGAAAACCATCAGGAGGGACGGGACTGTGAAACCGCTGAGCTGTCCGTATATTCCGGACGGCAGAGTTGCTGCCATGTTGGTGTCCGGGGATATGCCGGATGGGATGGCCAATATCCTGAGACGATCCGTGCCCGTCCTTATCCGGACCATGCCCCTGGCCGGGTTGCCTGATCCGGTGAGCAGCCATCCCGATATGCAACTGATCATCCCGGCGGAAGGTGTCATCGTACATGCGCCGAATCTTCATCCCCGGACGGCGGAACAACTCAGGGGACTGGGATTTGAACTGGTACCTGGGGAAAGAACGCCAGCCGGGAGCTATCCCTGGGATATTCCCTATAATGTAGCCATTGCAGGTCGTCATGCCTTTCTGAACACGCGATATGCCGACCGGGTTGTACTTGGCTGGCTTGAAAAAACAGGCAGAATCATCTCCCATGTAAACCAGGGCTATGCTAAATGCTCGGTCTGCATCCTCAACGATGAAGCGTTGATTACGGCCGACGAGGGAATCTTTCGCGCCGCCCGCGGCAACAATATGGATGCATTGTTGATCGCGCCTCAAAAATCCATCGCCATTCCCGGATATGAATATGGTTTCATAGGAGGGGCAACAGGCCTTCTTTCCGGCCATGAAATGGGTTTTTGCGGCGATGTGCATGCACTGGACAGCGCGGAAGCCATCCTTGCCTTTCTGCAAAAACATGGCATAAAGCCTGTGTCCCTGGCCCAAAGCGCCGTTCAGGACCTGGGAAGTCTCATCCCGCTGTGCACCGTATAACGGACAATAAGGGCGACATATACTACACCTGAAAGGATGTGAGAGGATGCCATCCTTCAGGGTTGACTACATGAAGGACAGCAAAGGATTAGCCCACTATATTGAAAAAAAGATGGCTCCCGGAACACTGCAGGGAGTCCGTGTCCGGCATGATGGCAACAGCCTGGTCATTATCATCGGCGGTTTCATGCGAAGAAACGGCAAGCGGTATTCCCATGTGATTCAGCAGGTCTCGGACTCACTTGCCGATTATATCCTCAAGTCTTACGAAAAGGAAATTCTCTCCAGGATCATCCATCGCATCTGCAATGGCCTGCCCAAACGCGATCTGGATGAAATCAACCGGATCGCCTGCAAGCGCCTGTATCCTGAAAACATGACCGAAAACATGATTAAGGAGCGGCGCAGGCTCATCTCCGACAAGATCTCGGAATACCTCAGAACCTCACGCAACCTGACCCTGGAAGGGTTTATCACGTTCAGACTGGGCGAATATGTGAAAAAGCTTGAGGTGGAGGTAGACCGGGCCATCAGGCAGTATTTTGTGGAGAAGCAATACGAAGAGTATATCAATTTGCTCACCGCCTTCATCCGCATGCAGTGCCCAAGAGTTCCGGAACTGCATGTTTTTGTCCAGCCCGACGGTTCCTACCGGGTCCAGGGTGCGGATCCCTTTGATATACCCGATGACATCACCAGGGGCTATGGGATCGATAAAGGGCACCCCGTTATCCGGGATGATGATTTCATGATCGGTTTTCTGCTGACTTGTGCCCCCATAAGGATTTTCATCCATCATGCCGATAAATTTAAAAACAAGGAATTGCTGAATACCATAAAAACTGTCTTTTCGGAGTGCGTGCTGGTGAATGACTGAATTTCGCCCGAATTTTTGTGCGCATTTGTCCGAAATGGCATGAAGGCATTGGACGCATTGGACAAATTGTTGTATAATGTAACAGGAATCTGAAGGTAAGTGGGGTAATCCAGTTGGCATTCAAGGTTTTTCAGTCCGTAATATCTAAAATTCGGGAAACTATTGGCAATGATTTCGGCATTACCGACGGAAACGGTACGGTTATTGCCAGCACCATTGAAGAGGAAATCGGCATGCTCCATGATCAGTGCGCCGATTTTCTGACATCGAATGCCATGTACATTGAGAAACCGGGCCTGGTGATGAAAAAGATTGAGATCAACGGCAGGCTCGATTTTGTGCTCTATCTTGTGAGCGATCATCCCGACAGGAAGAAATATGCCGAACTGATTGCCATCAGCCTGGAGAATGCCAAGCTCTACTATGATGAAAAGTATGACCGGAACAATTTCATGAAGAATATCCTGCTGGGCAACATCCTGCCCGGCGATATCACGATTCGTGCCAAGGAACTGAGGATCAAGACCGATGCACGGAGAATCGTCTACCTGGTCCGTACCGAGAAAACCCGGGAGCTTTATGCCTACAACATCATACAAAGCCTTTTCCCCAACAATACGAAGGACTATATCATCCTTCTGGACGACCAGAACACGGTTCTCGTGAAAGAGCTCAAGGATCGGGAGGACAGCGAGGAAATCCACAAGAAAGCCCGCATCATCATCGATACCCTGAGCAGCGAACTGATGATCAAGGCCAATATTGGCATCGGAACCGTGGCCGATACCCTCAGGGATGTGGCGCGCTCCTACAAGGATGCCCAGACGGCGCTGAAAATCGGCCAAATCTTCGAGGCCGAAAAGAGCATTGTCGACTATAACCATTTGGGTATCGGGCGCCTGATTTACCAGCTGCCCACAACCCTCTGCCGTCTTTTCCTGAATGAGGTCTTCAAGGAAGGGGTCCTGGAAACCATCGATCCCGAAACCATGATGACCATCCAGAAATTCTTTGAAAATAACCTCAATGTGAGCGAAACGTCGCGTCAGCTTTTCATACACAGGAATACCCTGGTCTATCGCCTTGACAAGATTCAAAAAATAACCGGGATGGATTTGAGAAAATTTGATGATGCCATTTATTTCAAAGTGGCTATGATGGTCAAGCGTTATCTTGATGAAGTTTCCAAGTAAATCGCCATCCCAAATTTTTGGGGGGATCTTTTTTGATCAGGTTTGTCGACGCTACAAAGATATATTCGAACGGTGTTGTCGGACTGAAGAATGTCACAGTAAAAATAGACAAGGGAGAATTCGTATTCATCATTGGTGCCAGCGGCTCTGGCAAATCAACCTTTCTCAAGCTTATCATGCACGAGGAAACCCCGACCGAAGGGGAAGTATACGTTAACGGATACAGCGTACATAACATGCCCAAGTCCGAGGTGCCCTACCTCAGAAGGAGCCTGGGCATTGTTTTCCAGGATTTCCGACTGCTACCCAACAAAACAGCCTACGACAATGTGGCTTTTGCCATGCAGATCGTTGAAGCGCTGCCCCGCGAGATAAGGCGGCAGGTGCCGCTGGCCCTTGGGCTTGTGGGCCTCAGCAAGAAGGCCAAGGCCTATCCAAGCCAGTTGTCCGGCGGGGAACAGCAAAGGGTTGCCCTGGCCCGCGCCCTGGTCAACAATCCGGCCGTCCTGATTGCGGACGAGCCTACAGGCAATCTGGATCCCAAAACATCCATGGAGATTATGGAGCTTCTGGACGAGATCAATCAGCGGGGTACAACCGTGATCGTTGCCACCCACGAAAAGAGCATTGTGGATGCCATGAAAAAGCGTGTCATCACGCTGGACAGAGGCGAATTGATAAGCGATGTAAAGAAAGGTTCGTATACAAATGAAGATTAGAACGCTGAGACTGCTTGCAAAAGAAGGCACAAAAAACGTTTACAAGAACAAACTGATGTCCTTTGCCTCCCTGGCTACCATCCTGGCAACCCTTTTTGTGCTCGGCCTGGTCCTCCTGATCATTGTGAATGTCACCACCAACCTTGAGGCCAAAAAGCAGGATTTGCAGGTCAAGTTCTACCTGAGGGTTGATGCCACGCGACTGGAAGAGGAAGAGGTGGCCCTGTTCATCGAGCAAAGCCGGGCTTCCGGAGTGGTTGCCGAATACCAGTATGAATCCAGGGAACAGGCTTATGAAAACGCGAAAAAGGATTTGAAGTATGAAGCGCTGATGGAGGGTCTGACCCCGGAAAATTTCGCCGTAGGGTACTTTGTCACCCTCACCAATCCCAATGACAGCGACCAGTTCATCGCCAGGCTGAAACTGTTCAGCGGTGTGGACAGCCAATGGATAACCTATCCCAAACAGGAACTGGAACGGATTTCAGGAATGGTACGCGTTTTCAATTATGTGGCTTTGTTCGTCATTGCCGTCCTGATGGTCATTTCCATCCTGCTGATCTCGAATACCATCCGCCTTACGGTTTTCGCAAGGCGTAAGGAGATTGAGATCATGAAGTATGTTGGTGCCAATGACTGGTTCATCCGGTTCCCCTTTATCATCGAGGGCATGCTGATCGGGCTTTTGGGGGCCTTGCTGTCGCATCTTTTGACCTCCCAGGCCTATGGCTGGATTAAGGATGGGCTGAATACCCTGTTCAACAGCATCAAGATATCCGGCCTGCAGTTGGTGGAATTCGGCGAACTGTCGATCCGGATTCTGGTGGTGAATGTGCTGTTCGGCGTGACCATTGGAATTATCGGAAGTTTTATGTCGGTGAAGAAGCACCTGAATGTGTAAAGTTCCGATAAGGCGGGACCAAAAAACCTTTCTATTCATCAATATGGCATTAAAACATTGTCATAATGCCAAAAAAATGATATATTTTTAATTGCGGATTACAAATTTTGCATAATCGTATCGCTGAGAATGAGTGTCAAGCGGAGGCGGATACATATGATGAAAAAAATACTGGCCTTTGCCATGGTTTTTTGCCTTTTGGCGCCCATGGGAATGATTGCCCAGGCCGGACCGTTGGAGGATGCCAAAGCACAGCAAAAAAAGCTCCAGAATGAAAAGAAAGCGCTGGAGCAGGAAAAGAAGAAGGTTTCCCAGAACCTGCTCAACAACAAGCAGGTTCGCGACAGTATCATTGCCGAGCTTGAAGCCAAAGGATACGAAAAAGAAAAGATAGAAGAGAAGATCAAAGAGATCGAGGATGCCATCAGAACCCTGGATCAGGCCATACAGGAGAGACAGGAAGAGTATGACCGTCAGCTCAGGCTGTTTCAGCAAAGGCTGGTGGTCCTGTACGTGCGCTCCAGGATTGGTGCTGATGCGAGTGAGCTTGCTCAGAGCGAAGACATGGACGAACTGTTTCGCCGCCTGCATACCATGCAGCTCATCTCCAAGGCCGACCAGGATCTGATGGACAGCATCATGAGGAAAAAGCAGGAGCTTGATGAGCTTAAAGCCCTGAGAGAGCAGGAAGAGCAAAACGCCAGGGATCAGCTGGAGCAGAGCCTAAAAGAACTTCAGGAACTGGAGGTCTCCCGTTCCAAGGCAGAGGAAAGGATCCAGGCTGACGAGGAAACCCTGAAAAAGATAGCCAGACAGGAAGATCAGCTTGAGAAGGAGGACAAGGAACTGGGTGAGCTCATTAGGAAGCTGAGCTCTTCCGGCAAATACATCGGCGGTACCATGCAATGGCCGCTCCCCGGATATACCCATATCTCCTCCTATTTTGGAAACAGGCTTCACCCCATCCTGAAGGTGTACAGATTCCACAGCGGAATTGATATCAGCGCACCGCAGGGGACGTACATACACGCGGCAGCCAGCGGAAAGGTAATTTGGTCGGGATGGCGCAGCGGCGGAGGCGGCAACACCGTCATCATCGACCATGGCGGCGGTATTGCCACGCTGTACCTGCATATTATGAACGGCGGTCTCCTGGTGAAGGAGGGACAGGTGGTGGCGGCCGGCGATGTCATCGCCAAGGTTGGAAGTACCGGACTGTCCACCGGACCGCACCTGCATTTCACGGTTAAAGTGAACGGGGAAAGCGTGGATCCGCTCAAGTATGTCTCGCCCAAATAATGCATGGAAATCCCGGCTTTGATTAAAGGATATCCATTTGGGTATCCTTTTTATTACGTGACTGCAAGGCGGGATGGGATTCTTTAAACACATGATTCCTGCCCGGGGCGCATAGGATGGGAATGGGATTCCCATGTCCGGAAGGCTCGCAGCGGGACTTAAAGCTGAGAAAGGGATGCTGTATGAAGAACAGAGCGACGCTGATCAGGACCATCGCCATTGCATTGGTATGTTCGGCCATATCTTTTATAGCCGGCTATTTTGTTTCAGTGGGCACACTGGTTTCCTGGGACGTCATGTTGACGCGCCCGCTTACTGACTGGTTCAAACAGCAGTATGCACTTTTTTTTGACAAGAGCCAGGTGGATATTGAAAACATAGAGGCTTTCAACCGGGTTAAGAATCTGCTTAACAGCAGGTACTACAAGCCGGTCGATGTCAACGACCTCCTGGAGGGAGCCATCAGAGGCCTTGCGGCAGGTACGGAAGACCCTTATACCGTTTACTACAATCCGGAAGAAATGAGGAAATTCCTGGAGGAAGCTACCGGCAATTACGAGGGTATTGGGGTCCTGGTGGGCATGGATGAGAATTACATCCTGACGGTGGGCGACGTATTCCCCGGCACCCCTGCCAAGGAAGCCGGTATCCAGAAAGGGGACAAGATCGTCAAAGTGGACGATGAGGATGTTACCGTCATCAGGGATATTGACCTCATCGTCAAGAAGATCAAGGGCCCTCCGGGAACTGTTGTGAAGATCACCGTTTACCGTGAGGAAATCAGGGATTATATCGATTTTCAGGTTACCAGGCAGGCTATCAATGTCTCCTACATCTCCAGCAAGATCTTGGAGGACGGTATCGGCTATATCCGCATCAAGCAGTTTGACAACGATATTTCCGAGGATTTCAGAAACCATCTGAACAGCCTCCTGGCCCGGGGCATCAAGGGCCTGGTGATCGATGTCAGGGACAATCCCGGAGGCGATTACCGCGAGGTGGTCAGGATTTGTGATATGCTGCTTCCCAAAGGGCTGATCGTCTATGTGGAGGACAGGGCCGGCCAGAGAAAGGAAGAGTTTTCCGACGAAAATTATGTGGACATTCCAATAAGCCTGCTGGTGAACGAAAACAGCGCCAGCGCTTCAGAGATTCTTTCCGGGGCGCTGAAGGATTACAACAGGGCAACCCTTGTGGGAACGAGGACCTACGGGAAGGGCCTGGTCCAGCAGATAGACATGCACTTTACCAATGGCGGCGGGCTGAAATATACCATTGCCAGGTATTTCACCCCGTCGGGCGTGTGCATTCATGAGGTAGGAGTGGAGCCCGATGTGGAAGTGGCGCTGGATGAGGCGCTCAGGAATAAGTCCCTGGACGATATCCCGCATGATAAGGATAACCAGCTTCAGGTCGCCCTGGCAGAGTTGCGGAAAAAGATGCCCTAGTCCCTGTTGCTGTCCATAAACAGTGCATGGCTTGTATACCCTTGGAGATGGCTGGCTATAATATGCCATGGGGTGATAGGAATGATGAAAAAAGATGAGCAGCTCAAACTGGAAATAGCCAAGGAACTGGGGTTGTATGACAAGATCATGGCACACGGCTGGAAGAGCCTGAGCCCCAAGGAAACGGGGAGAATAGGCGGCATATTATCCAGAAAGAAAAAGAAAGCAGTATAGGCAGGGGGAAGAGATGTACCAGGGATTTGCTGAGGTCTATGACAGGCTGACACAGGATATCGCATACGAGAAGTGGGCTGATTTTCTGGAATCAGCCTTTCTTAAATTCGGGGAGAAGCCCCGCCTGGTTTTGGAACTGGCCTGCGGTACCGGCAGCCTGGCCATTGAGATGGCCAAAAGGGGATATGACATGATTGGGCTGGATCTGTCGGTGGACATGCTGTCCAGGGCCATGGAAAAATCCCGAGAACAGGGACTGGACATCCTTTTTATCAATCAGGATATGCGGGATTTTGAGCTTTACGGCACCGTTGACGCGGTGGTCTGCATGCTGGATTCCATCAACTATATCACGGATAAGTCGGATTTGGAACGTGTCTTCCAATTGGTCCACCTGTATCTGAATCCGGGCGGGCTCTTTATTTTTGATATCAACAGCGAGTACAAGCTTTCGCGCCTTTTGGCGGGGAATGTCTTTTATGAGCTGGATGACGACATATCCTGGATATGGCATAATACATACGATCCCGCCCAAAAACTCTGCACCTTCGAACTGACATTCTTTGCGAAAACCCGCGGGGATCTTTACAGGCGTTTTGAAGAGACCCATATCGAACGGGCTTATTCCGACGAAGAGATCACGGATGCCCTTTCCAGGGCAAACCTGAAACTGCTCGACCGTTTCGGCGGTCTGGGCTTCGACCCTCCGGTTCCCGAACAGGAGAGAGTTTTTTATATAACCCGGAAAGAATCTCCGTGCAGCCGGATATGATATGCTATAATATCACTAAGGTTTCCCTGGAGAGCCAGGACTCAATAAGCTTCATATCCCGAACAAGGATATGCGTGCTGGAGGAAAGAGCATTGGGAAGACGAGAAACGCGTGAGCATGCGATGAAACTTTTATACCAGATCCAGATTCGGAAGGATGATCTGGATGAGCAAATTCGGACCTATCTGGAGGAAGAACAGATCCTGGAATCGGTAGAACGGGATTACCTTGAGGATGTGGTCAAGGGAGTCGTAAAAAACCAGGATGAGATTGACGAGCTCATTTCGCGCCATGCCCGGGGCTGGACTGTCTCCAGAATGCCCAAGGTGGATTTGGCCATTATGCGGCTGAGCATATATGAAATGCGCTACCGCGAGGATATACCGGTTAACGTTTCCATCAACGAGGCGGTGGAGCTGGCCAAAAAGTACTGCGGGGAGCAATCCAGAACCTTCATTAACGGTGTTTTGGGGAAGGTGTGGAGCGAGCTGTCCCAGAATGCAGGGGAGCCCGGCACCCATGAATAGCCTCACGGTCAGGGAACTTACGGCGTACATCAAGCAGTTGCTCGACAGCGATATGTTGCTTGCCAATGTGTGCGTCACGGGCGAGATCTCCAATTTCAAGTGGCATAGTTCCGGGCACATGTATTTTTCCATCAAGGATCAGGATGCGGTCATCCGGTGTGTCATGTTTCGGACCTATAACGCCCGCATGCGTTTTATGCCTGAGGAAGGCATGCAGGTCATTGTCCGGGGCTATGTATCGGTGTATGCTCCCGGCGGTAACTATCAGCTGTACGTGGAGGAGATGCAGCCCGACGGCACGGGCAGCCTGTATCTGGCCTTCGAGCAGCTCAAGCGTAAGCTTGAAGCCCTGGGCTGGTTTGCCCGGGAGCGAAAGAAACCCATCCCGCAGCTTCCGCGGGCCATCGGCATCGTTACATCGCCCACGGGGGCGGTTATCCGCGATATGCTGAATGTCTTGCAGCGAAGGTATCCCAATGTCAGGGTCATCATCTATCCGTCCGCCGTGCAGGGTTCTGAAGCGCCTGCGCAGTTGATCCGAGGGCTCAGGTATTTCAATGAAGCGAAGAATGTGGATGTCATCATCATTGCCAGAGGCGGCGGATCCCTTGAGGATTTGTGGCCCTTCAACGATGAAGGGCTGGCACGGGCCATCTATGAGTCAGGTATTCCGGTCATCTCTGCCGTTGGCCATGAAACCGATTTTTCCATATCTGATTTTGTAGCCGACCTGCGGGCGCCTACGCCTTCCGCCGCTGCAGAACTGGCGGTGCCCGAGAAGACAGCCCTGAAGGAGCGGCTGACGCTCTATGAGAGGAGCCTGGTCAACAGCCTGATGATGCGGCTGAAGCGGGAAAGGGAAAGAATTGCGGCCTTGTCATCCGCAAGAAGCCTTATCCGGCCCTATGAGAGGGTGGATGCGCTGCGGCAGCAATTGGACGGCAGGCTGCGGGAACTGGCCTTGCTGGGGCGATCGAAGCTGGAAAAACAACGTTCCGCTCTGGCCGGCATGGCCGGCAGGCTGGATGCGTTAAGTCCGTTGACGGTGCTGTCCCGGGGATATGCCCTCGTTCAGAAGGAAGACGGAGGCGTGGTGAAATCCATCAGGGCCATCGCGCCCGGGGAAATGATAATGGTCAGGGTGGCCGACGGACGGTTTGGGGCGAAGGTTGAAAAGCCCCTGGATGCTTTCCCTGACATAATCGGGTGAGGGTTCGGCCAATGGAAATGAAACGGAGTGAAAGTATGGCGAAGAACAATCCGGATAAGGAAAACAGGGAGCTTACTTACGAAGAGGCGGCCAATGAGCTGGAAAAAGCGATTGCCCTCCTTGAAAAGGGGGACTTGCCCCTGGAGCAGGCCATACAGGTTTTTGAAAAGGCCGTCGGATTGGTACGCCTGTGCAATATGAAGCTGGATGAGATAGAAAAGAAGATTACCGTTCTGGTTGAAGGAAAGGATGGCGTCAGGGAAACCGATTTTGTGCCTGACGGGTTATCATGAACTATCATCAGAAATTCGATGCTTACAGGAATCTGGTAGAGGAATGGCTCAAAGAGCGCATAACCGTTCCTGAACTACCTGAAAAAACACTTTTCGAAGCGATGAGGTACAGCCTGACGGCGGGAGGAAAGAGACTTCGCCCTGTCCTGTCGCTGGCGGTCTGCGATATGCTGGGAGGAGACAGGGAAGCCGTCATGCCCTTTGCCTGTGCCGTTGAGCTGATCCATACCTATTCCCTGATCCATGACGATCTGCCCTGCATGGACAATGACGACTACAGAAGGGGGAAACCCACCAACCATAAGGTGTTTGGGGAAGCCATGGCGCTGCTGGCAGGCGATGCGCTGCTCAACACGGCTTGTGAAATCATGCTGGAAGCGGTCCTGGCCGATGAAAAGGATGCTCTCAGAAAAGCTGCTGCAGCGCGCCTGATCATGGAAGCGGCAGGAGCCTCGGGCATGATTGCCGGACAGGTTATCGATATGGAATCGGAGCAAACAGCGGTTTCCTATGATCAGCTTTGCCGCATGCACAGCCTGAAAACAGGCGCCTTGATCCGGGCCAGCATCCTTTCGGCAGCCCTGATTTGCGGGGCCGACGAAAGGACGACACAGGCCCTGGAGCGTTATGGAAAGCTGATCGGCCTGGCTTTTCAGATTAAGGATGATCTGCTGGATGTTGAGGGGGATGCTGCCGTACTGGGCAAGAGCACCGGCAGCGATGTGAGAAACCATAAATCGACCTTTGTGACGCTTCTGGGAACGGATAAAGCGAAAGAATTGCTGAAGTCAACGGTGGAAGAGGCTGTCAAAGCGCTGGAAGGCCTTCAGAACACCGATTTTCTGATTCATACGGCGGCCTATATTGCCGAAAGGAAAAAATAGCGGCGACGGGTTGCCCATGGCACACCGGCGGTTGGTTTTCAGGAGAGATGAACGTGACGTTCTTTGAAGAGATCATCAATAACAAAGCCCTCATATTGCCTGTGTTTTCATGGTTCCTGGCCCAGTTCTACAAATTTCTGCACTGCCTGGTGGTCAACAAGAAGATCGATTTCATGAAGTTTGTCAGTTCAGGGGGCATGCCCAGTTCTCACAGTGCCATCTCGGTTTGCCTGGCTACCATGATGGGTCTGCAGTACGGATTTGGATCGGGCATTTTTGCTTTTGCCGCAGTTTTTTCCTTCATTGTCATGGCCGATGCCGCCGGTGTGAGGAGAGCGGCAGGCAAACAGGCCGCGCTGCTCAATAAACTGGCCAATGCCACCAAGCAGTTCCGGCCTGAAAAGGATTTGAAGGAACTCCTGGGCCATACGCCTGTGGAGGTATTTGCCGGAGCCGCCCTGGGGATACTGGTGGCATTAGTCTTTGCATAACGTCCCGGTTTGTTGTATAATATTCTTCCAAAGCAAACACCAGGATGGCGCAGTATCCTAGTCAGTACTGCCTGGTTTGAAGACGGGCCTAAAAATCCGTTAAAGGGCACATCGATGAAGTTCCTTGTGCCGGCTTGTTACGCCCAGTGATGGGTCGGTGCTGGGAGTTAAGGTTCAGGGGCAGCCCGCAATGGCATGCGGGTGGCGACCCCTTTACCGCGGAGACCCCCGGCTGTGGGAGACAGATTGCCCGCTTTACAGCGGTAGAGATCTTGACTACGGCGGGGGATAGAACCTGTTTTGCGGTATCGCTTACGATGCTGTGAACAGTGTAGCCTGCCTTGAGTGCGGTCTGGAGGATAGCAGATCAGGTGTTGATGTACTGGCCGGTACATGAGCACTATTGCTGCTTGAAACCATCTGTGCAAAAGAGGCTAGAACCAGGTAAGACTCCCGGGGAAAACCCCTAGGCTGTTGATATCCAGGTATTCCGGGGATTGCAGTGTGTACTTAGTGGCAATCAGGCCTTGAGCTGGGCAACCGCTCAACTGCGGGAGTAAAGGGAAACCGCCAGGACGGCGACGTCCTGGTACCCTCTGGGGAAAACCTGCCTGACCTAAGGCGCAAAATTTACTCGGAGTACTGCCATCCTGTGTTTTTATTGAAAAGTTGGCAGGAGAAGCGTTTCATCGTTTCTCTTTTCTGTTGTTGATTAACGCTGAAAGCAGGATGCTTGTTTGGGTAAAGCAGGAACTGAGCAGGAATACATGAAGCAAACGGATAAATACAAGAAGGCCTCCAGGCAGAACATACCCGTCAAACGGAAAACCGGCTTTGAAAAAAGGCATGTTCTATGGGGGATTTTTATTACCGTCTTTTCTTTCGGGCTGTCACTGCTTGTCCTTTTTGCGTCGACCGGGCTGCTGGGAGAAGCCCAGCCGGCTTTCTCATTTGTTGTGGTGCTGGTGATCATCTTCACCGGCGTCGTGTTCGACGTGATAGGCATCGCGGTTACGGCAGCCGACGAAACGCCTTTCCATTCCATGGCCTCCAAAAAAATCAGGGGGGCCAGGCAGTCCCTGATCCTGATCCGCAACGCACCACGGGTATCCAGTTTCTGCAATGATGTGGTTGGGGACATATGCGGTGTTGTGAGCGGCGTTGCAGGGACATCCATCGTGTACAGGCTGTTTGCCGCAAGCGGTGATATTTCGCTGATAGAAACCATCACAGGCGCGCTGATAGCAGCGTTCACGGTCGGGGGGAAGGCTTTCGCGAAAAATATCGGCATGAATAACAGCAACTATATTGTTTACTGGGTCGGCAGAATTCTTTCCTGCTTTTATTTTGGAAAGCGAAAAAGGGGTTAGAGGTGTTCCGTTTGAACCGGAAAAATCACGCAAACAGCTTATTGAGCACCATTACCGGACCTGAAGATATAAAGAGGCTGAGCATACGGGAATTGATCGCCTTAAGCGGTGAGATCAGGGAGTTCCTGATCAACACCGTTTCCAATACCGGTGGGCACATCGCCCCCAATCTGGGCGTTGTGGAGCTGACGCTGGCTCTTCATCGTGTCTATGATACGCCAAGGGACAAGATCATCTGGGATGTGGGGCATCAGACCTATGTCCACAAGATCCTGACGGGCAGGAAGGACAGGTTCCACACCCTCAGACAGATGGACGGCCTTTCGGGGTTCCCCAAGACGGAGGAAAGCGAATACGACGCTTTCAATACCGGGCACAGCTCCACTTCCATATCGGCCGCCCTCGGCATGGCGCGGGCCCGTGATCTGAAGGGGGAGAACTATCATGTGGCGGCTGTCATCGGCGACGGGGCCCTTACGGGCGGCATGGCCTTTGAAGCCCTGAACGACGCGGGCAATGCCAGGACAAATCTGCTCATCGTTCTCAATGATAACGGCATGTCCATCGCGCCCAACGTGGGCGGCATCTCCCGGTACTTAAGCCGCCTGCGTATGAGGCCTTTCTATTATAAAACCAGGGAATCGATACAGTCCCTGCTGGACAGGAAGCTTCCCAAATCCGGAAAGCATGTGCGCAGGATCCTTCATCGCATCAAAAGCACCATGAAAAGCTTTCTCATGCCTTCCATGTTTTTCGAGGATCTGGGGTTCAGGTATTTTGGTCCCATAGACGGGCATAATATCCGGGAAATGATCAGGGTTCTGGAGCATGCCAGGACCATGAAAGGACCGGTCCTGGTCCATGTGTGCACAGTAAAAGGGAAGGGCTACAGGTACGCTGAAGAAAAGCCCAATGTTTTTCATGGCATTGCGCCTTTCGAGATTGAAACGGGCGAACTTAAAAATAATGGCGGCGAGAGCTATTCGCAAGTCTTTGGCAGAAAGATCTGCGAGCTGGCCAAGGACGATCCGGACATTGTGGCCATAACTGCCGCCATGCCAGACGGTACCGGCCTCAACCCGTTCAGGGAGTCCTTTTCCAGGCGCTTTTACGATGTGGGTATTGCCGAACAGCATGCGGTGACCTTTGCCGCCGGGCTGGCCAAGGGAGGCATCAAGCCCGTTGTGGCCATCTACTCCACCTTCCTGCAGCGCGCGTATGATCAAATGCTCCATGATGTTGCCCTGCAGAATCTCCATGTGGTTTTTGCCATTGACCGGGCCGGTGTGGTGGGGGATGATGGTGAGACCCACCAGGGCATATATGACATCGCCTATATCAAGACCATGCCCAACTTCACCCTCATGGCTCCCGCTTCTCCCAGGGAACTGGAGATGATGCTGGCATATGCCGTTTCAGTTCACAAGGGTCCGATAGCCATCCGGTATCCCCGCGGGACCGGTTCCGAAATAGAAGCCCTGAAGCAGCCCATCACCTATGGAAAGGGGTTGGTTGTCAGGGAGGGGAAGGATGTCACCCTCGTTGCCCCGGGGAACTTCCTGCGCATGGCGCTGAAAACCGCGGCTCTCCTGGAAGAGGAAGGTATCAGCTGCGAGGTGATCAATCCCCGGTTTATCAAGCCTCTGGATAAACAGCTGCTCAGGACATCCATAGGCAAAACCGGACGGGTTGTTGTGATGGAGGATGGTATCGTAAGCGGCGGTTTCGGCAGCAGTGTCCTGGAATTCCTCAATGGGGAGAGGATCCCTGCCCGGTCGCTATTGATGGGATTTCCCGATGAACCCATACCCCATGGGGATCGGAACCTGCTCTACAGGAAGTACGGACTGGATCCCCAGGCCATGAGGGATCGGATACGGGATTTCCTGAAGGCTTCAGGAAAAAAGGAGGACGGGCATGCAAAAGGAACGCCTTGATGTGCTCCTGGTGAACAGGCAGTTTTTTGAGAGCAGGGAAAAGGCCAGACGCGCCATCATGGCGGGAAGCGTTTTTGTAGACGGAGAACGCGTGGATAAGGCTGGCTTTCTGTGCAGCCCGGATGCAGAAATCACCGTGAAAAGCGATCCCGTGCCCTATGTGAGCCGGGGTGGCCTGAAGCTTGAGAAGGCTCTCAGGGTCTTCAATATCGGGCTGGAGGGCATGACCTGCGTGGATGTGGGCGCCTCCACAGGCGGATTCACCGATGTGATGCTCAAGAACGGAGCCGCGAAGGTTTATGCCGTGGATGTGGGCTACGGTCAGCTGGCCTGGTCCCTACGAAACGACCCTAGGGTCGTTTGCATGGAGAGGACCAATTTTCGCTATGTGAAGCCGGAGGATATCGGTGAGCCGCTGGATTTCGGCGCGGCGGATGTTTCCTTTATTTCCCTGAGGCTGATCCTGCCGCCCCTGAAAGCCGTTCTGAAAGAGAACGCCCGTGCGGTCTGCCTGATCAAGCCCCAGTTTGAGGCCGGACGGGAAAAGGTGGGCAAGAAGGGCGTGGTAAGAGATCCTGCCGTTCATGAGGAGGTCATTACCCAGGTCATCGATGCGGCCAGGAACCAGGGATTTGCGGTTCTGGGCCTGTCATGGTCTCCTGTCAAGGGGCCTGAGGGCAATATCGAATACCTTTTGCACCTGTTGAACGGGACGGTTCAGGATGAATCTGCGATCGATGTGAAGGAAACCGTTCGCAATGCGCATCAGGATTTGGATTGAAGAAAGCCTTCCCGCATCTCATGCCGGAAAGGCTTTCCTTTTAGGCTCTCTTCCTGCGTTTTTGCTCAAGCTCTACTGTAACTGTCATTGCAAGGAGCAGAGCGACGAAGCAATCTCAGGCGCGATCCCTTAAAGCCCGGTCGCCGTGCCGCACGGCTGCAAAGCGTATCATCGCATCAGCTTCTGAACAGGTATTTTTCATTTCTGAACATGGCGGCGGCTGTAAGCAGCGACAGTACCACATAAACCAGCGAGGTCACCATTGCCAGGATGAGCCCGGTATAATTGGTCAGTCCGCCCAGGACCAGCTTGAAGGCCGAGATGGTGTTGAGGACGGGAATCAGGTACATGTAGAGCTGGATATCATTGGGCATCACCATCATGGTGGCATAGGCCGGGATGATCACCACAAACATCAGCAGCGAAAGATAGGTCTGGCCTTCCTTGAAGGACCTGGCATAGGTGCTGATGGCCAACTGGATGCCGGAAAAGGTCATCCCCAGGAGAATGGTTACGGCGATGCACAGGATGACCGTGCCCGTATCCAGGTTGAATCCGCCGATTTCCCCCATGCCCATGGACAGGGCATCAGGATTGATGAAGAAGGCCAGCAGCATGCCGGTCAGGGTGGCAATCACGCTGGCAAAGCTGAACAGGTTGATGGTCAGGTATTTCCCCATCAGGATGGACATTCTGCTGGGACGGGTGGCCAGAAGCGGTTCAAAGGTCATGCGCTCCTTCTCGCCGGCCACGAGATCGGTGGCGGCCGGTATGCCTCCAACGGCCACCAGCATGGCGATCAGCATGGGAAGCACCATCATCAGCAGTATGTTGCCATCGCCGGTTCTGGAAATGTTCTCGGTCTCAACCAGAACCGGGGTCAGGATCTGGGGATTGATGCCCATCGCTTCAAGGCGCTTTACCGCGATTCCCTCATTCAGCTTATCGATGGCCGACATCAGGCTGCCGACCGCTCCGCCTGATCGGGACAGGGAACCGTCGTAATAGACCTTCAGGGTGAATGCCTCCAAAGCCTCCAGCTTTTTCTTAAAATCCCTGTCCAGGGATACCACCAGCTTGGCCTGCTTGCTGTTGATGGCTTCCCAGGGGTCCGCCACCGGCTCAATGATAGTGATATCCTCATCCTGGGTTTCCAGGCTCTCTTTCAGGAACCATTGCGCAGCCTCGCTGTAGCTGTCTGCCGTAAGCGCGACCGTAATGTCGGTGGTCATCTCCTCGCTCATCTTCTCCGTGCCGCCGCCGATGAGGAGGAACAGGAGGGGCATCAGGAAGATGGGGAGGATAATGCTGGTAAAAAGCGTCTTGCGGTCCCGTACAATATCCTTCAATTCCTTTTTAAAAACGATCATCACATGCTTCCAGTTCATTTGCTGCCACCTACCAATCCCATGAACAAGTCTTCCAGCGTTTGGGTACCGTGTTTTTTGAGCAGTTCGTCCGTACTGCCCATGTCCACCAGGCTGCCCTTGTGAATAACGGCAATCCTGTCGCAGAGCTTTTCCACCTCGCTCATGGTGTGGCTGGAAAAGAGGATGGTCTTGCCTTTTTCTTTCTGGACTTTCAGGAAGGCCTGGACTTCCCGCATGGCTCCCACGTCCAGCCCGGAAGTGGGTTCATCAAGCAGCAGCACGTCGGGATTATGGATGATGGCCCGGGCAAAGGAAGCTTTCTGGCGCATGCCCTTGGACAGCTTACCCGCCCTTTTGTTCAGGAAATCCTTCATATCAAAAATATCCGCAAGTTCCTCGATGCGCTTTTTGATCTCCCGGGGGTGCATATCGTTCAGTTCACCGAAATACTGGATGTTCTCATATACGGTAAGCCGGTCATACAGGCCACTCTCGCCGCCAAAAAGAAAACCTACCCTGCGCCGGACCTCTTCCGGTGACCGGACCACATCAAATCCGGCCAGCCGGGCGGTTCCGGAAGTAGGTTTCAGCATGGTTGCCAGCATGCGAAGCGTGGTGGTCTTTCCCGCCCCATTTTCGCCCAGAAGGCCGAAGATTTCGCCCTTTTGGACGGTGAAGGTCAGATTGTCAACGGCCGTAACGTTTCCAAAACGCTTGGTCAGTCCGTTCAGTTCAAGCATCACTTGTCCTCCTGCGATATCTGCTCTGCCAACAATCATACATCAATTCCGGATGGAAAAACACTCCTTTTCAAAATACATTGCCTGTATTGTCAGATAACGGAAGGCGATCTGCATTGGGAAATAAAAGTCGATATATATGCGACAGGGATGAGAAACGGCGGGAACGGAGCGGGAAAAGGAGTACACGCATTCCATAGGAAGGCTTTTCGGCAGACATGCAAGATGCGCTGACAAAATAAAAGGGAAGGGACACAAATACGGCCGTTCCCTTCCGCTGTTTACCGCATGACCATCTTTAAAAATCATGTCCGTCAGTATTTATCCGGCATGTTTTTTTTCAGGTCCTCTATGTTATCGTATTTTCTCAGGGTCTTGATGATGGTTTTGCTGGGATTTATGTAGACGACCGGATCGTCATGCTCGCCTGCCTGTGTGTCGACTTCCAGCTCGGAAGCTTCCCTTTCAAAATCAAAGGAGGGATTGTATTCCTCAATGCTCCTGCTGGCATCGAGGCGGATCCATTTCCCGATTTCCTCGATGTAAACGGCGTTGAAGCCATGAACTATCAGGCGCTTGCCATCCGAGTCATCCTGGTCCTTTCTGATCTGGTAGCATAACCCGCATGGAATCCCGGCTGCCCGCATGAGGGCGGCCAGCAGATGGGCCTGTGCATAGCACGTGCCATGTCCTTTTTCCAGCACTTCCGATGCCTTGATCGTGATGCTGGTTGCGTTGATCTGGAAAGAGTGAAAGATCTGGTCCCTTACGAATTCATATATTGCCTGTGCCTTGGAAATATTGTCCTTCAGGCCATCCGTGATTTGTTCAACCGCCTCTTCTATAAGCGGGTCGTCATAGTCGATGATATCGTCGTGTCTTAGGTAATCGTCCAAATCCGGCCTTTCAGGCCACGGGTCGGGCATCATTTCCATCTCCTTGGGCTCAGAATAAGGAGGCAAGCCATCTCAACGGATGCTGACTTGTCCTTCCCTAAATAGTATGCTACCAAACTTCCGGGTATGTTGCAAGCGTTACGGGATATCGGGCTTTCCCATCTGGAAAAATAAGTGCTATAATGATTGGTAAATGTGAGGATTAAAGGGTGCGCCGTCGCGCGCATTTGGGATTCCTGCCGGGAAGGGAGCATATGGCTTTGTCAGGGAGGCAAAAAGTAATCCGGGAGATCATCGGTTGGCTGATGGTCGTTCTGATACCGCTTGTAATGGTCTTTTTTCTTAATATGAAGGTTTTCGCCATATCGGTGGTGGACCAGTATTCCATGAACAATACGCTTTACAAAGGAGATCTGGTTTTCTACAACCGTATCAATTACAATATCAACACCATTGAGCGTGGAGATATCATTCTTTTTCTGGACGGCAAGATTAAGGATGGTTTCATAAGCGAACTGTCCATCAAGATCCAGGACTTGCTGGATAATTTCAGGCCTGAGACACAGCGCGTAAACACACGCCTGGTCAAACGGGTCATTGGCCTTCCCGGCGATGTCATTGATATTCGTGACGGTGAAGTCTATATTAATGGTGTGAAGGAAACCGGGGACTATGTGCATGGCGTGACACCTCCGTTTTCCGGCGAATACCCCCTTACGGTGCCCCCGGGAAAACTGTTTGTCATGGGCGACAACAGGGAGATCAGCAAAGATAGCAGGAGTTATGGTTGCATCGACGCACGATCGGTGGAAGGCAAGGCCGTCTTGATCCTATGGCCGCTGTCGCGTATAGGCAAACCCGACTAAAAAACGAGTGAGGTTGTCATATGGAGTTGGAAAATTCTAAACCCAGATTGCCCAATCCCGGCGATTCCGGGCTCATGTATTCGCTTGCCGCCATCCTTTTTGTCTTTGCCGGCGGTCGTCTGGCCCGGCTGGGACTTCCGGCCGACCTTTACATCATCCTGTCCGAGATTCTGCTGATTGCACTGCCGCCTTTTCTTATGGCGCGGGCGAAAAATTTCCATATCGCTTCCACGTTCCGCCTGAAAAAGCCCAGGGCAGTTGAGGTGCTCCTGACAGTTTTGCTTGGCCCGCTGGTGATCATAGCGGGGGCCTGCGCAGGGATGATCGCCCTGATTATCATCAGGAACACGTTCGGCTCTATCTCGCTGGATACCGGTATTACAACGGTGATGGAGAAGGGTGTCCTGTGGTCCCTGTTCCTCATCGCAGTCGTCCCGGCGGTCTGCGAGGAAATCCTTTTCAGGGGGTTGATCCAGAGAGGACTTGAAAAAATGGGAGCAGGTTGGTCCATTGCCCTCAGCGGCCTTCTCTTTGGGTTGTTCCATTTTGATTTTCAGCGTTTTGCCGCCCAAACGCTCATCGGCGTGGTTGCCGCCTATGTGGTTTACCGGACCGGCTCGATCTTTAACGGCATGATCCTTCACTTTATGAACAACGGCCTGCTGACGCTGCTGAGCCTGAACATGCCCGGTGTGCCAAACCCCAATCCCATGCCGCAGCCAGTTACCGATCCGTTCAGTACCCCGGAATTTGCGGAACTGGCTGAACTCTACGGCATGTCCCTGGACGAGCTTTTGAATGCTGCAATCCTGACCCTGACCGTCGTCTTCCTGTTCACCCTGGTGGTTATCTTTGGCCTCATTCTGGCTCTTCGTGCCGCCACAAGGAACAGGGTGGAAAAACCTGAGCGGGAGAAGGGAGCCGGTCGGGGATTATGGCTGGGAATTCCCGGGCTGGTTTTGGTCCTGACGGTTTACGCGTCCATCGGGCTGAGGCTGATGAACCATCCCGCAGGAACCCAAATCCTCCGCTTTTTGGGGCTGTAACCCGAAACGGGTTTAATACGTTTCATATGTGGCAATACTAGATGCAATTGATAACGAGGGAGAAAACATGCTGGTTGCGGACAAATGGACACAGTACAGGATACTGGATGCAGGTGACGGGGAGAAGGTGGAGTACTGGAACGGCTATATCCTGAGAAGACCCGATCCCCAGGTAATTTGGCCCTGGAGCAAACCGGCCAGGGTGCGTGAAGACGTCCATGGCATTTATCACAGGAGCAAAAGCGGCGGCGGTCAGTGGGAGTTCAGAAAACCCCTGCCCGAAAGCTGGACCATCACCTATGGAAAGCTCAAATTCAGGGTGGAGCCCACGGGATTCAAGCACACGGGCCTGTTCCCCGAGCAGGCGGTCAACTGGGACTGGATGATCCGCACTATCCAGGGGGCGGGAAGGCCCATCAATGTCCTCAATCTTTTTGCCTATACAGGGGGAGCCACCTGTGCCTGCCTGTCGGCGGGTGCCTCGGTCTGCCATGTGGACGCTTCAAAGGGCATGGTGAGCTGGGCAAAGGAAAACATCGGCCTCTCGGGATTATCTGAAAGGCCGGTACGCTACATTGTGGACGACTGCATCAAGTTCGTCCAGCGCGAGATCCGGCGCGGCAGGACCTACGATGCGGTTATCATGGATCCGCCGTCCTACGGCCGCGGACCTGGGGGCGAGGTATGGAAACTGGAGGACGCGCTCTATTCCCTGGTGGATCTGCTCACCAACGTGCTGTCGGAGAAACCGCTGTTCTTTCTTTTGAACTCCTATACTGCCGGTTTTTCCTCGCGGGTGTCGGCCAATATCCTGGAAATGGCGTTAACGGACAAATTCGGCGGAAAAGTGACTCACGGCGAGGTTGGTCTGCCCATTGCCGACACAAACCTGGTGCTTCCCTGCGGCACATTCGCCAGGTGGGAGGCTTAAGTCGAGGAAGGAATAGAAGCTGCGTGCATTATGTGGTATAATATCATGAAAACTTTTTCACAATGTTTTCTGACATATCTTCATCATGGAGGGAAGGAATCGGATTAATGGAAAGCGGCTTGGTTTTTGAACAGGTGATTCAGGCATTGCAGGAGAAAAAGGCGCAGAACGTTAAAGCGATTGATATCAGTGAACTGACGACCATCGCGCAGTATTTTGTCATATGCAGCGGAACGTCGGTGACCCATATCAAGACGCTGGCCGATTTTGTGGAGGAAAAGCTTCTGGAGAGCGGCGTGCACTGCCTGCACCGCGAGGGCTATAACAGCGCACGATGGATTTTGCTGGATTACGGTGATGTGGTGGTCCACATCTTCCATGAAGAAGACAGGGAATTCTATGGACTTGAGCGTCTCTGGCAGGACGGAAAACCTGTTCCCCTGGCCGAGACCCAGGTTGCCAAAGCCTGATAAGTGCTCAAATCCGCTTATCATAAACGGAAATCCGGCAGCTGCAGGATACCCCGGATAAGAATCGCAAATCTATGCTTGGGAGGCATATAGAATGGCATATTCAACGGAGATAGACAGGAAATGGCAGAAAAAATGGGAAGAAACACAGATCTACAAGTTTGACAAAAACAACATGGAAAAGAAGCTCTACTGCCTGGAGATGTTTTCCTACCCATCAGGCGCGAAGCTCCATGCAGGCCATTGGTTCAACTTCGGTTTGACCGATTCCTGGGCCAGGATGAAGCGCATGCAGGGGTATAACGTGTTCCATCCCCAGGGCTTCGACGCATTCGGGCTCCCGGCCGAGAACTATGCCATCAAGACCGGCATACACCCCAAGGATTCCACCATGCAGAACATTGCTACCATGGAAGAGCAGCTCAAAAGGATGGGTGCCACCTTCGACTGGGATTACGAGGTGATCACCTGCCTGCCCGAGTACTATAAGTGGACCCAGTGGATCTTCCTGCAGCTTTACAAGCATGGTCTGGCCTACAGAAAAAACGCGCCCGTGAACTGGTGCCCGAGCTGCAAGACCGTTCTGGCCAATGAACAGGTCATCGATGGCTGCTGTGAGCGCTGCAATTCGGAAGTGACCAAAAAGAACCTGACCCAGTGGTTCTTCAAGATCACCCAGTATGCCCAGGAGCTTCTGGACTGTCTGCCGCAGCTGGACTGGCCGGAGAAGACCAAGAAGATACAGACCAACTGGATCGGCCGCTCCGAGGGCGCCGAGATTGAATTCCAGGTGGCCGGAACCGATTTGACCTTCAGGGTGTTTACCACCCGTGCCGACACGCTTTATGGCGTGACCTATGTGGTCCTGGCTCCGGAACATGAGCTGGTGGATAAAATCACCACCGACGACTGCCGTCAGGCTGTTGAGGATTACAGGGAGGCCGTAAAGAAGGTTTCCGAGATTGATCGTATGTCCACCGTGAGGGAAAAGACCGGTGTATTCACCGGGGCTTATGCCATCCATCCGCTGACGGGTGAAAAGGTGCCCATCTGGATTGCCGATTATGTCCTGGCAGGTTACGGCACAGGCTGCGTTATGGCGGTGCCGGCCCATGACGAGCGCGACTATGAGTTTGCGACCAAGTACAACCTGGAGATCAGGCGTGTCATCAAGGGTGCCGAAGGCGTTGACGACGCGCTTCCGTTTACCGAGTACGGGATCCTGACGGGAAGCCGGGAATTTGACGGCTATACCTCCGAGGAAGCCAGGATCGCCATTGTCAGGGAGCTGGAGGGCATGAACAAGGGCGAGCTTAAGGTTACATACCGGCTTCGTGACTGGCTGGTTTCCAGGCAGCGCTACTGGGGAGCGCCCATTCCCATCATCTATTGCGACAAGTGCGGCACGGTCCCCGTTCCCGAGGATCAGTTGCCGGTGGAACTGCCCTATAATGTGGTATTCACTCCCGACGGGGAATCGCCCCTTGCCAAGTGCGAGGAGTTCGTCCATACCACGTGTCCCTGCTGCGGCGGCCCTGCCAAAAGGGATACGGATACGCTGGACACCTTCGTGTGCTCATCCTGGTATTATCTGCGGTATCCCGACAACAAGAACGACAAGGAACCCTTCAACCGCGAACTGATCAACAGGATGCTGCCGGTTGACAAGTATGTGGGCGGAGCCGAGCATGCCGCCATGCACCTTCTGTATGCCCGGTTCTTTACCAAGGCCCTCCGCGATATGGGTTACCTGGATTTCGATGAACCCTTCCTGTCCCTTGTCCACCAGGGAACCATCCTGGGCGCCGACGGGCAGAAGATGTCCAAGTCCAGGGGCAATACCGTATCACCGGATGAATACATTGAAAAGTACGGTTCGGACGTATTCCGCATGTACCTGGCCTTCGGCTTCTCCTATGTGGAAGGCGGTCCCTGGAGCGATGAGGGCATCAAGGCCATGGATCGCTTCATCGCACGGGTTGAAAGGCTCATTACGAAGTTTGCTTCCGAAAAGGACACAAAGGGAAGTGATCAGTTCGGGCCCAATGAGAAGGAACTGAACTATATCAGGCATTATGCCATCAAGAGCGTTACCGAGGATACCGAGGTCTTCCAGTTCAATACGGCCATTGCGCGCCTGATGGAACTGATCAATGCCCTTTATAAGTATGATGCGCTGGAGAACCGGAACATGACGCTCATGGAAGAGACCATCCGGGATGCCATCCTGCTCATGTCCCCCTTCGCCCCGCATTTCGCCGAGGAGATGTGGGAACGGATGGGTTATGACTATTCCGTGTTCAACCAGCCCTGGCCTTCCTATGACGAAAAGGCCCTGGTACGGGATGAAATCGAGATGGCTGTCCAGTTCAACGGCCAGGTCAAATACAAGATCAATGTGCCGCGTGATGCCGACAACCAGCAGATCGAGCAGGCGGCATTGTCCGATGAACGAGCCGCTGGTTATATTGGCGGAAGAAACATTGTGAAGGTCATCGTGGTAAAAGGGCGGCTGATCAATATCGTGGTCCAATAAGGCCGGATATCGGCACCTTTCTGTCAGTCCCGGCATGGCACAGGGCCTGAAATACTGCGATTCGCCGGCAAGGAGGGGGTTTCTTTGGATCAGGGCTTCAAATACATGGTGATTGCTGCCTTTACTTACCTGATCTTTCTCTGCGTGATCAGGCTGGTGCTGGGCAAGCAGTACAAGGCGAAGTCCTTCCTGATCGATATCATCGGAATACTGGCGGTCTTTGGGAGTCTTATTGTTGTCAAATACAAAAGCGCTCTCAAACTGCCCGAATTCCTGGTGTATGTGCTGCCCTTCCTGCTGACCGTTTTGCTTCCGCCCCTGGCTTTGAAGATGAACAGCGACCAGATACTGAAATATCTTGTGCTGAGCGTCTTGGCCGTCCCCGTTATCCACCTGTTCTTTGCTTTCTTTATTGGATGGGGCGACCTGTTGCCGTTTATCCGAATACCGTCGTTATGGACGCTGTAAGGAATCCAATCCGCCATGCCTTGACACAGGTAGGGCGGATTTTATATAAATAGCTATATATTTCAGAGGAAACGCGTGGTGATCGTTTGTTCCAGGAAAACACGGACCAGGTAAGGCTTCTGCAGCCGGCCGTGCTGGCTTTTGTCGGGGATGCCGTATTTAATCTTTTTATCAGGGAAAGACTAGTGAGGAGAAAACAGGCATCCTCCCATCAGCTCCATATCGATGCGACCAGGTATGTGAAGGCTGCTTCACAGTCCAGGATAGCCAGGGAGATGCAAAAGGATTTCAATGAAGATGAAGCCTTCGTCTTCAGGAGGGGACGGAACGCCAAATCCACAACCATCCCCAAAAACGCCAACGTGCAGGATTACCATTATGCGACGGCTTTTGAGGCTGTTTTGGGTTATCTGTATCTGACCGGTCAGACCGAAAGGCTGGACACTTTCCTGGAACAGGCCGCATCCATCATAGAAAATGACGAAACGGAGAATCAGCATGAGTAAACGGGAAGGAAGAACAGGCAGAAAAAAGGTACAGAAATATGAGCCGTTTTATGAAAAAGCCGGAAAAAGAGGGAGAAGGGGCGAAAAGGCAACCTCGAGGAGCGGCGTTGACGATTTCCGGGATGCCTCCTGGGAAACAGAGGATGATGTTGAGGAACGGGAGGATCGGGTCGAAGGGCGCAGGCCGGTCTTGGAGGTTTTGCGGTCCGACCGCCCGGTCAACAAGATCTTCATCGAGAAGGGGAACCCGGATCCCACCCTGGCCCGCATTGCGGCTATGGCACGGGAAAAAGGCGTACCCATCCAGTATGTGGACAAAAGAAAGCTGGATATGATGTCTCTTGCCCGAATCCATCAGGGCGTTATCCTGGATGCCGCCGTCAAGGAATATGCAGAGGTGGAGGATATCTTAAGGATCGCCGCCGAGCGGGGCGAGGACCCGTTCATTGTCATCCTGGACGGCATTACCGACACCAATAATTTCGGTTCCATCATCAGAAGCGCCGAATGTGCCGGTGCCCATGGCATCATCATCCCGAAGCGGCGTTCAGCAACCCTGAATGCCACGGTGGCCAAGGTTGCTGCCGGCGCACAGGAGTTCATCGCCATTGCCCGGGTAGGGAACCTTGCCCATGCTATCCGGGAACTGAAAGCGAAAGGCATATGGATGGCCGGAGCGGATCCCGAGGGGGACAAGGCTTACTATGAAGCCGATATGAAAGGGCCCATAGGCCTCATCATCGGCAGCGAGGGAGAAGGAATCAGCCGGGTTATCAGGGATCAGTGCGATTTTCTGGTGAGGATCCCCATGAAGGGGAAGATATCATCCCTGAACGCCGGTGTTGCTGCCGGTCTGCTCCTGTTTGAGATCGCAAAGAGCAGGAGCGTGTGACGCAGGCACAGGCTTTGATTGGAATCTGGCCCACGGGCTGATGATGTGCACCTTAACCGGTGAGAAATGAGCGGGCAGCCGGATGGAAACCGGCCGCCCGCTTTTCAGTATGTGAAGCGGAAATCCAGGTACCTGACCAGTTCGTCGATCCTGCAGTCGAAGTTGTAAACGAAGGGTTTGTCAGAACTGTCCAGGATCAACACGAAGGGCGGCTCTTCCTTGGTAAAGATAACATAGATTTTGTCAATGGTGGCATTGATGAACTGGTTCCGTACCTTCAGGGCAGGATTGACAGGGATCCTGACAATGTACCCTTTTTCGGGGAACGGCTGGACCTTGGCATAAAGACCCGTAATGCTGTTGATGATCTGCTCGGCCTGTTTCTGTACCGCGTCCGTGGTCTTCAGCTTTTTGACCACCTTCCCCTTGCTGATGTCAAAGATCTGTATTTCGTCACTGCTCTCGGTTGCAGGTTTCGTGGTTTCCAGGATCTCGCCGGATACGGCTACCTCCCTGTAGCGCAGCATGTTTACCAGCGCATCGTAGTTTTCGGTATCCTGTTCCCCGAAGATCTGGAAAATGCCAAGGGAGACCAGGAATACGGCCAATATGGCAGCTGCCAGCCACTTCAGCTTTCTTTTGCTGATGCTGATAATGATCATATACACCACCCCTTAATCATATCCGGGAAACGGCTTGTACTATGACAGCTATTTGAACGAAAGGTATGTCCGGGACACCTGCAAATTTTTATTGACGCAAAACGATGTAATTGATATAATGATGCCACTTTATGGGGAACTGTGGATTCAGGGGTGTTTCAACATGGGGTTGGAATACCCTTTTATCTATAGGACTTCCTGCCGCGTCAGGTGGGCGGCATCAGGCAACTGACCTGTTCACAACCCTGTTGAGAGGAGAGAAGTGCCCGTGGAAAGTTTTGGCGTATACGTATTCAATGATGCGGTGATGCAGGAGCGCCTTCCCAAGGCGACATATAACCAGCTGAGGAAGACCATCGATCAGGGAACCAGCCTGGATCCCCAGGTGGCCGAGGTGGTCGCCAGCGTGATGAAGGATTGGGCTGTTGAAAAGGGGGCGACCCACTATACCCATTGGTTCCAGCCCATGACGGGGATTACGGCTGAAAAGCATGACGCTTTCATCACCCCCACGGGGAATGGAAAGGCCATCATGGAGTTTTCCTGGAAGGAGCTGGTGAAGGGCGAGCCCGATGCTTCGTCATTCCCGTCGGGCGGTATCCGCTCAACCTTTGAGGCAAGGGGCTATACAGCCTGGGACTGCACTTCGCCGGCCTTTGTCAAGGATGGCACACTGTACATCCCCACCGCGTTTTGCTCCTATACAGGTGAAGCCCTTGATCTGAAAACGCCGCTTCTTCGTTCCATGGAGGCTATCTCAAGACAGGCCGTGCGCATTCTGAGACTCTTCGGCGATACCGCCGCAAAAGCCGTGCGCACCACGACAGGGGCCGAGCAGGAATACTTTCTGGTTGACAAAGAACTCTTTTTGAAGAGAATGGACTTGTTCTACACGGGCCGGACCCTGTTCGGGGCAAAGCCGCCCAAGGGCCAGGAACTGGATGATCACTATTTCGGTGCGCTGAAGAAGCGGGTGGCCGAGTTCATGCATGATCTCGACGAGGAGCTCTGGAAGCTTGGCATACCGGCCAAGACCAAGCACAATGAAGTTGCACCCGCCCAGCATGAGCTGGCCCTGATCTTCGATACCAGCAATATTGCCACCGATCATAACCAGCTGACCATGGAGATCATGCGCAAAGTGGCAGACAGGCATGGATTGGTGTGTCTGCTCCATGAAAAACCCTTCAAGGGCATGAATGGATCGGGCAAACACAACAACTGGTCCCTTTCAGCCAACGGAAGGAACCTGCTGGAGCCGGGCCGCACACCTGGCGAAAACGCCCAGTTCCTGATCTTCCTCATGGCCGTTGTGAAGGCCGTGGACGAATACGCCGATCTTCTCCGCCTCTCTGTGGCCAGCGCCGGTAACGATCACCGGCTGGGAGGCTATGAAGCGCCCCCTTCCATTCTCTCGGTCTACCTGGGGGATGAGCTGACCGAGATTATTGAGCAGATAGAAACCGGGATGGTAAGGGACAACGGCAGGCAGCAGATGCTGGATATCGGGGTCCTCACGCTCCCGGTACTGCCCAGGGATGCCACCGACCGGAACAGGACATCGCCCTTTGCCTTTACGGGTAACAAGTTTGAGTTCCGCATGGTGGGATCCTCCCAGTCCATCGCCATGCCCAATTTTGTCCTGAACACCATTGTTGCGGAAGCCCTGTCGCAGATCGCGGACCGGCTGGAGCAGGCAAGCGATTTCCAGGCTGAAGTCAATGCGGTAGTGAAGGAAATGATCAAGCAGCATAAGCGCGTCATCTTCAACGGCAACAACTATTCCGAGGAATGGGTGGCTGAGGCCGAAAGAAGAGGGCTTCCCAATTTTAAGACCACGGTGGATGTCATACCGGCACTGCTCGAGGAGAAAAACATCCGGCTTTTTGAGAAGCACCATGTGTTATCCGAGACCGAGGTCCGTTCCCGCTACGAGATTTACCTGGAGAGCTATGTGAAGACCGTCCGCATTGAAGCCCTCACCATGATAGAGATGGTCATGAAGCAGATCCTGCCTGCGGTCATGAAGCATATGAAACAGGTGGCCGATACAGTGGCATCCCTGACAAAAGCGGGCGCCGACGCAAGTGCGTTCAAGCGGGATCTGGATACGGTGGTCGGGCTGTCCAACAGCCTGAGGGAGAATACGGGCAGGCTTTCCGCCGAGGTGGAGGCCCTGGATGCCGAAGCCGGGAACGGGAACTCGCTGAATCATGCCCGGGCCTATAAGGACAGGATCCTTCCCCTCATGGAAGCGGTGCGGGCTGATGCCGACAGGCTGGAGGAGATTGTGGATGGAAGCCTCTGGCCCTTCCCTACATACGGCGAACTGCTGTTCAGGGTGTAAGTCCGGCGCCTGAGATGATGGACGTGAGCATCACAAGCACGGACGTAAGCCTATTTAACCAAAGATACGAGGAAGATGGGCGGCTGAACGCGCTTTGCGAAGTCAAGCCGCCTTTTCTTATGCTCATTTTGCCTTATCGCCAATGCGCCCTTAATCTTTACGGGCTCCCTTCGATCAGGTGTCATTGCGAGCGAACAAAGCGAGCGTGGCAATCTCTTCATACCGCGGTTGGCTATGAAAGTGACTGAGATTGCTTCGTCACTACGCTCCTCGCAATGACACAATGGTCATAGCCCAGCGGAGCCATATCCTGGATGTCATTAGGTGCGAAGCACAGTGAACCGCGGCAATCTTTAAAAACCGGGTGGATTACAGCGGACAGCAGGATAATAGCAAAGCAAAACTGAAAAAACAGGAAATCAAGTAAACCGAAGGATGCCATTCGCCGTCTAATCGGATAAAATGGAAAGCAAGAAGACCATGGAGGGTTGCGTCATGAATATTTGGGCGCGGGTTTCCCGCAGCAGGAGCATAAAACCGGTTCTGGTTGCCGGGCTGCTTATAGCATGCCTGCTTACGGGCTGTGCACGTGCTAAGAAGTCAGATTCCGCATTTCAGCCATCCGATGTGACCTCTGTCCCGATGGGCGATCCCTTTGTCCAGGATATCAACCGTCTGGGTATTAACGCTCTTAAGCTGGTCAACCAGGACGAAGCAGGCGGCGGGAACCTGATCCTGTCACCAATAAGCCTTGCCACAGCGCTTTCGGTTCTCAGCAACGGTGCCGCAGGGGCTACCCTGGAGCAGATCAACGGGATCGTCAATAGCCGGGGACTGTCCCAGAATGAGCATAACAACAGATACAGGGACCTGATCAGCAGTTTTTACAACAGGAAGGACATGGTGATACTTCCGGCCAACTCCCTGTGGATCAAAAGGAATTATCCATTTAAGGAGAGCTTTGCTGAGCTGGCCAAAGCCTGGTATGACGCCGATGTATTCTCGCTCAACGATAAGGCTTCCTCAGCCGTCAACGAGGTGAACCGATGGGTATCGGACAGGACCAAGGGTTTGATCACCGATCCGCTCAGCGAGATCCATCCTCTGACCGTGATGCTCCTGGTCAATACCCTGTACTTCCGGGGAACCTGGGAGAATCCGTTTGATGACAGCTTTACCAGGAAAGAAGACTTTACGTTGAGTACAGGCGAAACGGTGAAGGTTGATATGATGAACAGCCGGCTGATGGTGCCCTTCCATGATGCCGGGGATTTGAAGGCGGCAAAGCTGTATTACAGGGGCGGAGTATCCATGCTCTTTTTGCGGCCTGAGGAGAATGTCAACGATCTTTTGTCGGATCTGACGGCGGAAAAGCTTTTTGAAATCAACAGCCATCTCGCCATCCATACGACCGACCTGAAGGTGCCCAGGCTGGATTTTGGTTATAAGTCCGAGATGAGCGACTGCCTGAAAGCCTTGGGGATGGTGGATGCCTTTACGGATGGGGTGGCCGACTTCAGCCGGATGGTTGACGGCAAAAAGCCTTCTGTGAGCCGTGTCCTTCATGAATGCCGGCTCAAACTGGATGAGGAAGGCACTGAGGCGGCTGCCGTCACGGCCATCGCGGTTACGGCTACCAGCGCGATGCCCGAACCGGAGCAAATCGTGGATTTTTACCTGGATAAGCCCTTTGTGTTCGCCATCGTGGATGAACGGACCGGAGCCGTGCTGTTCCTTGGGAAGGTTGAAAATCCGCTTGGATAATAGGATCATGCCGTGGTGGTGTTCCCGTAATCGCAGGGAGAGGAATAAGCGGGTATAGAAGGGAGCCCGTAAAGCCCGGCCGCTGTGCTGCACGGCTGCAAAACATCAGGCTGTTCGAATGGGGGTTGGCTGAACTCGCTTCGCTCAAACAGCAGTCGCCCTGTTCCCATTCTCACAGGATGTTTTGGCGCCTTATCGCAATGTGGTCTTGACCTTTATGGGCTCCCTTCCTGTTGGTAAACCCCTGGTGTCTTCGCAAGCGAATGAGATTGCTGTCGGCTCCTCACCATGACATTCCTGGTACTGTCATTGCGAGCGACGTGTCAGCGAATCGTGCGTATTTCATAAATTGGAAGTTGGAGGCTAGAGGTTGGAGATTGGAATTCTCAGGTAACGCACTAAAACTTTATTGCGGATATAACAAATCAAAGCGCGGCTCTTTAATATAAGGCCGCGCTTATTATGTAAAAGGAGCGGTATGGCATATACTCATCCGTTTTTTTTTCGTACTCAGCAGTTCATAGAGCTTGAAGGCGCCAAAAAGCAGGATGGCTCCAACGGCAAGGGCTATTCCCAGCTTAATCAGCGATTTGAGCAGAAACCCCAACAGGCTGAGAAAGGCGAGGCATCCCACGATAAGAATGGTGTAACCCAATACGGGACCAAATTTCCTTACGGCGGCGTTCTTGATTTCAAACAGGCGATCCACCATGAACCACGACCTCCTTGTCATCTTTATGTGTTCATTATATGTTCCGAGTTTTACAATCCGTTATGAGATTTCTTATAATCAAATTAAAAAACAGTTAGAATGGGTTTATCCATTCCAACTGTCTTTGGTTATCATGTCCTTCTTCAGCCAAAGCCCTCTAAATCCTGCGGAGTCTCTCGGCGGCTTCCCTGGTCTTTTCAGGGCTTCCGAATCCGGTAAGCCTGAAATATCCCTCACCCCTGGTGCCGAATCCGCTGCCCGGCGTCCCAACGATATGATAGCGGTGGAGGAGCTCATCGAAGAACTGCCAGGAGGTCATGCCTTCGGGAACCTTCAGCCAGACATAGGGTGAGTTGATACCGCCCCATACCTTGAAACCTTTTTCTTCAAAGACGCTGCGGATGGTCTTTGCATTCTCAAGGTAGAGGTCGATGGTCTTCCGGATCTGTTCACGGCCTTCCGGAGTGTACAGGGCTGCGGCCGCGCGCTGTACGATGTAGGGAACGCCGTTGAACTTGGTTGTTTGTCGCCTGAGCCACATGGCATGCAGTTTAAGAGGCTTGCTGCTGTCGGACATGGTGACCTCCAGCGTCTTTGGCACCACGGTATAAGCGCAGCGGAGGCCGGTAAAACCGGCTGTTTTGGAGAAGCTCCTGAACTCAACGGCCACCTTTCTTGCCTCCGGGATCTCATAGATGCTGTGGGGGATGCCGTCCTCCCGGATAAAGCTTTCATAGGCTGCATCATAGAGAATCAGGGTTTTATTGGCCAAAGCGTAGTCCACCCATTTTTTGAGGTCATCCCTGGTCAACGCCACGCCCGAGGGGTTGTTGGGCGAGCACAGATAGACGATGTCCAGGCGTCCATCCGGGATCTGCGGTTTAAAGCCGTTCTCCTCAAGGCAGTCCAGGTAGCGGATGTTTTGGTATCCGTCGCCTGCGGGGGAGCCGGCGTGCCCGGCCAGCACATTGCTGTCCAGATAAACCGGGTAAACGGGATTGGAGATGCCGATGATGTTGCCGTCCCCGAAAAGGTCGGTAAAGTTGGCGGTGTCGCTCTTGGCGCCGTCGCTCACAAAGATTTCATCGGGCTCGATATCGCAGCCGCGGGCTTTAAAATCATGCACCGCAATGGCCTCCCGCAGGAAATCATATCCCTGCTCGGGACCATATCCCCTGAAGGTTTCTGCCCGGGCCATTTCATCCACGGCCTCATGCAAAGCCTGTATGGCAACAGGAGGAAGGGGCTGGGTGACATCCCCGATGCCGAGCCGGATGATGTCTGCCGTCGGGTTGGCAGCCTTGTAATCATTGACCCTTTTTGCGATTTCAGAGAACAGGTAGGTTTCCTTGATATCGCCGAAATGACTGTTGATAAGCATGTTCTCTAACCTCCATCGTCAGATTTCAATCTCGCCGTCAAAGACATGGGTGGCCGGTCCGGTCATGTACAGGCCGTCCTCCTGCCAGTCTATCTCCAGGGTTCCTCCCAGAAGATGGACCTCGGCTTTCCGATCGATCAGGCCAAGACGCATCAGGGCAGCCGCAGAAGCGCAGGCGCCCGTTCCGCAGGCCAGGGTCTCGCCGCTGCCACGCTCGTATACCCGCATTTTGATGGCTGTCCGTGAAACCAGCTGCACGAACTCCACGTTGACCGATTCCGGAAAGATGGGTTTCTTCTGAATCTCCGGACCATAATCGTCCACCGGGAATCCATCGGTGTTCTCCACCATGGTGACCGCGTGGGGATTGCCCATGGACACGCAGTAAAAATCAAAGGATCTGTCGTGGGCTGTGAGGGTGACGGGGAACCGTTTTTCAGGCAAATCGGGAATATCTTCCCGGTCGGAAAAACGCGGGACACCCATCCAGACCCGCACCTTTTCTATTTTGTTATCCATGCCGGGATAAAGGACGAGCTTCCGGATGCCTGCCAGGGTCTCCACCGTAACCTCGGTTTTGTTGGTTAACCCCATATCGTATACAAATTTGCCCACGCATCGGATGCCATTGCCGCACATCTTTCCTTCGGAACCGTCGGCATTGAACATCCGCATGCGGAAATCCGCAACCTGGGAAGGCAGAATGAGGATCAGACCGTCGCTGCCAATCCCGAAATGCCTGTCGCTCACCTTGATGGAGGCGGCGGCGGGATCGGTTATGGTTTCGGTGAAACCGTTGACATAAACATAATCGTTGCCGATGCCGTGCATCTTGCTGAAGCGTATTTTCATCGTGTCCCTCCGGTTTGTGGCGTTATGTTGTGCAGTGTATGACCGAATATGCCGAATTATGAGTAGTACCTGCTACAACTCTTTTCTGTATATTATTATAGCACAAAGGAACACGATGTAAACCCTGAAATGCAAGTTGCAAAACAGTGTCTTGCAAGTTGTTCACTTTTTATGGTCTTTTTCGGGGGAAGGGCCATCTTGGGGAGTTGCTTTGTCCTGTTTGACAGGACCGTATTTTTCGACGATTTTCTCTGCGATTTCCAGGAGGGGAGTTCCGGTATCCATGCTTGCTTTTTGCATGAATCTCCAGGCCTCAAATTCACTTAAGTGGTGCGCATGCATCAGAAGGGTCTTTGCCTTGTCAGCCAGCGAACGCCGCTTCAGATCGTCTTTCAGCTTTTGGGTTTCAGCCCGCATCCGGTTTAACCGATCCCTGTACTGCATCATCAGCTCGATGGAGGTTAAAAGGGCCTGCGGTGACACAGGCCTCGGCAGGCAGACGATGTCCTCCCCCTGAATGCTCTGCCGCGCATAGGCCATCTGTTCCGCAGGCACGATCATCAGGACCGAGCATGAACGTTTTGCCAGAAGATCAGTGGCAAAATGGATGCCTGACATATCCGACAGGTTGAAACCGACCACCGCGATATCGATGTCGTGCAGGCCGGCAAGTCTTAAGGCCTGCATGCCGGATGTGCATGAGAATAATACGCGATGCCCGTTTTCAACCAGGATGCCTTTGATTCTTTCCAATGTCTCCTGTTGGCGGAAAACCAACATGATTCTGCAGACGGTATCCACAGGTCTCCTTTCTGTCCGGCAAACGGAAAGTGCGATAAAGATGGTTCAGTAGCGAGACAGGTATTTCTGAATCTCCCATGGATGCACCTGTTGCTTGTATTCATCCCATTCCTTCAGCTTTGCCTGGATGAACCGGGATGTGGCATGGGGTCCCAGGGTGTCGGTGATAAGCCTGTCGTCCTGCAAAGCCTGCAAGGCTTCATACAGGGTCTCCGGCAGGCTTCCGATCCCTGCCGCCTGGCGCTCTTCCTTTGATAGCAGGTAGATGTTTTTCTCAACCGGCGCCGGCGGGGTAAGGCCCTGCCTGATGCCATCCAGCCCGGCTGCCAGAATTACCGCAAAGGTCAGATAGGGGTTGCAGGAAGGATCGGGACTGCGCAGTTCAATCCGGGTTGCTTCGCCCTGGGCGGAGGGAATGCGGATCAGAGGGCTGCGGTTCCTGGTGGCCCAGGTGATGTATACGGGTGCTTCATATCCCGGAACAAGGCGCTTGTATGAGTTGACGATGGGATTGGCGATGGCGGTGATGGCACGGATATGCGCCATGATGCCCGCCATGAAGCTGTAGGCTTCCCGGGACAGACCATATTTGTCCTTGCTGTCATAGAAGACGTTTTCCCCGTCCCTTGACAGGGACATATTGATATGCAGGCCGCTTCCGGGCATCCCGGAAAGGGGTTTGGGCATGAAGGTGGCGTACAGGCCGTGGCGCTTGGCAATGGTCTTGACAATGATTTTGAAAGTCATCAGGTTGTCGGCAGCCCGCAGGGCTTCGTCATACCTGAAGTCTATCTCATGCTGGCCATTGGCGTCCTCGTGGTGGGAAGCCTCCACATCAAAGCCCATGGCTGTCAGGGTAAGACAGATATCCCGTCTGGCATCCTCGCCCAGATCCATGGGGCTCAAGTCGAAATAACCGCCCATATCATGGGTTTGTGTGGTGGGTTTTCCGGTTTCATCGGTATGGAAAAGAAAGAATTCGCATTCAGGCCCCGCATTGAATGTGTATCCCATATCGGCAGCCTGTTTGATGACGCGTTTCAGGATGTACCTGGGATCCCCCTCGAAGGGTGTTCCGTCCGGGTGATAAATATCGCATATCAAACGGGCTACCCGGCCGTTGCTGGGTGTCCATGGGAATATCTGAAAGGTGTCCAGATCCGGATACAGGATCATGTCAGATTCTTCTATCCGGGCAAACCCGTCAATGGAAGAGCCGTCGAACATGTATCGGTTTTCCAGGGCATTCTGCAGATGATCCACGGTGATGGCCACGTTCTTTGTCATCCCAAAAAGATCGGTAAACTGCAGGCGTATGAATTCCACACCATTGCCCCTGGCCTGGCTCAGAACATCCTGTACGCTCATCTTCTTTTCCATCCAACATCACTCCCTGATCAATATAAAAACAGTTTGAATACCATATGCATACAAAAAGAGCAACGCAGCGGAGTGCTGCATCCGCCGTCAATCCAAGTGATTCATGCCCTGCAGGGCTTAGCCTTACGAATCGCCTCTGGAAATAAGTATAGCATTTTTGGTTTTAATTGCACATGACGCATGCAAAGACAGAACCCTGATCCGGTTGATCTGGAAGGGCTTGAGCTGTAAAAAAACTGACTCATCGTTCCTCGAAAAAATGTTAAAAAATAAATAATGTTTGTTAAATAAATAATTATTCAAAATAGCCTGTAAAAGCTGCAGGAATTCGTTTATAATGTTTTTTGTATTTAAAATACATTGTTCAAACACTGTCAAGATATTAACATTTGGGGGCAATACACAAATAAATGACTAAATCTTTTTCGACACCTTCCCGTTTGCAGTGACGTTTCAGCAGAAAAGCCTCAGGTTGAATCATGCAGCGGTTACATTTATTGCTGTACCTTTTGCGAATGGACTATGTTATGATTTTCTTGAACGGCTGAGGAAGAACCGTTCCGTTCATATGTCTGTGTTGCATTTTTCATATTGTCCATTCCGCGAGATTTCGTATGGCGTGACGCAAATACCAGGGGAACATAATAGGTTTTATTGGAGTGATAGATATGAAACTGTTCAAAGGAGGCGTACATCCTCCTCAGCAAAAAAATACGGCGGAAAAGGCGACTGTCCCGATGGGCGTTCCATCGGTGGTCCTGATACCCCTGGCCCAGCATTTGGGTGCGCCCTGCCAGCCCAAGGTCAAGAAGGGCGATACGGTCAAGGTCGGTCAGGTCATCGGTGATACGGATGCCTATGTTTCAGCTCCCATCCATTCCAGCGTATCGGGAACGGTAACCAGGGTGGAGCCGGTGGTTCTGTCAGGCAGCCGACCTGTCATGTGCGTTGAAATCAAACCGGACGGCCTGCAGGAGATCTCCGAAGAAGTCAAGCCTCCGGTGGTTGACAGCAGGGAGAGCTTTCTGGCCGCAATCCGGGCATCCGGCCTTACAGGTCTTGGAGGTGCGGCTTTTCCGACCCATGTGAAGCTCAATCCTCCCAAGGGGACAAAGGTGGATACCCTGATCATCAACGCGGCAGAATGCGAACCCTACATAACCTCCGACTACCGGGAATGCCTGGAGAACACGCAGGGGATTATAGAGGGTATCCTGCATGTGCTGAAATGGACCGGGATTGAAAAAGCCCTGATCGGTATTGAACAAAACAAGCCTGAAGCCATAAAGATGCTGAAACAGGCTGTTTCGAATATACCTTCCATAACGGTGCATGCCCTGCCTACCCGATATCCGCAGGGGGCTGAAAAAACCCTGATTTATACCCTTACAGGAAGGGAAGTCCCGTCAGGGAAACTGCCTGCAGATGTGGGATGCATTGTCATGAACGTTGCCAGCGTAGCTTTTGTGGCGTCCTATCTGAAGACCGGCATGCCTCTTGTCAAGAAGCGGGTGACAGTGGACGGCTCTGCTGTTCGGAATCCCCAGAACGTTGAAGTGCCCATCGGGACACTGCTGAAGGAAGTGTTTGACTTCTGCGGCGGTTTCAAATCCGAACCCGGCAAAGTGATCATGGGTGGTCCCATGATGGGCGTTTCCCAGTATTCGCTGGATTTGCCGGTACTGAAGCATACCAATGCCCTGCTGGCCCTGGATGCAGACGAAGGCAGGATCCCCGAGGAAACGGCCTGCATCCGTTGTGGCCGCTGTGTGCGCGCCTGCCCGATGAGACTTCTGCCACTGGAACTGGACAGGCTGGTAAAAACCCAGCAATTTGAAGAGGCGCAGAGGTTCCATTTGATGGATTGCATTGAATGCGGCTGCTGTGTTTACGCCTGTCCGGCCAAACGGCTGATGGTTCAGTCCATCCGCATCGGCAAGGACTATATCAGAAGGAACGCAAAGAAGTAAAGGAGTGGGCATAAATTGGAAAACAAGTTGTTGATGAGTTCATCGCCGCATATCAGAAGCGATGCCTCCACTTCCAAAATCATGCTGGATGTCTTGATTGCTCTGGTACCTGCATCGCTGGCGGGAGTGTATTTTTTCGGGCTGGATGCGGCTCTGACCATTATCGTTTGTGTGGTTTCCTGCATAGTGTTTGAGTTTTTGGCAAGGAAGCTCCTCAAGCGCAGCAATACCGTTTCAGACCTCAGCGCTGCCGTGACCGGGGTCCTTCTTGCACTGAACCTGCCGGCGGCTATACCCAAATGGATGGCCGTTGTGGGCTCATTCTTTGCCATCGTCGTCATCAAGCAGCTCTTTGGCGGAATCGGACAGAACTTCATCAATCCTGCCCTCGGTGCCCGCGTTTTCATGCTGGTGGCCTATGGCACGAAGATGACCCAGGTATCTGTTCCCCGAGGAGCTGACGCAACCGATGCCATCTCGGCGGCAACCCCTCTGGGCGTCCTGAAAGAGGGCGGCGCACTGCCAAGTTATCTTGATATGTTTTTAGGTAAAATCGGCGGTTCCCTGGGGGAAACCTCGGCCCTTGCCCTGATCCTCGGCGGCCTGTATCTGCTCATCCGAAAGGTCATATCCTGGGAGATCCCTGCGATATACATAGGCACGGTGGCCCTGCTTTCCTGGATATTGGGACCTGAAGGCTTTATGACAGGCGATCCGCTGTTCCATGTGCTGGCGGGTGGCTTGCTGATCGGCGCCATCTTCATGGCCACCGATTATACCACCAGCCCCATGACAAGGAAAGGTGCCGTTATCTATGCTTTTGGATGCGGTTTCCTGACGGTTGTCTTCAGATTGTATACCAATTTGCCGGAAGGCGTATCCTATGCCATTCTGCTGATGAACACAGCGGTTCCGCTTATTGACCGATACACGGCGCCGAAGCCCTTTGGAGGTGGGAAACATGTATAAGGAGATCATCAAACCGGCTATCACCTTGTTCCTGGTATGCGTTATCATCACCGGCGCCCTGGCGGTTGTAAACGGAGTAACCAAGCCCATCATTGAAGAACGAGATAAAGCGGCGCTCCAGAAATCCCTTTCGGTTGTCCTGCCCGGTGCCGGTTCGTTCTCCGATGCCGTGGATCGGGAAACGCTCATCAGCCGGGGTTACCAGCCTGGAGAGACGATTAAGAACCTTTACGAGGCCGAAGCCGGCGGCGAAACCGTCGGATACGTTGTGGAAGTGACCCCAAGGGGCTATGGCGGGGCAATCCGCATCCTTGTGGGCATAGACAGGGACCTTTCGGTTACCGGTGTCAGGATCCTGTCCCACAGCGAGACACCGGGTCTTGGTTCAAAGGCCCAGGACCAGACTTATCTGGAACAATACCTTGGAACCATTCCTGAGAATCTGTACCATGTTGTCAAGACTGCGCCTTCCCAGGACGGGGACATCGCTGCCTTAAGCGGCGCCACCGTCACCAGTCGCGCCGTATCAAACGGGATATCAGAAGCGGCATCGTTGGTCCGCAGTCTTGTGAAGGGGGGAGAGTAAATGGCAGGGAAGCCTAAAGCATTTAGCATATTGACCAATGGATTATTGAAGGAAAACCCGACGCTGAGGCTTCTTTTGGGTATGTGCCCGTCTCTGGCGGTTACGACTCTGGCCAAAAACGGCATAGGGATGGGAATAGCCACCACAGCGGTGCTCATCGGTTCCAACGTGGTGATCTCACTGATCCGAAAAATTGTACCCGACAAGGTGCGTATTCCCATATTCATTACGGTTATTGCAGGCTTCGTGACCATCGTCCAGATGCTGATGAAGGCCTACTTCCCCGATTTGAACGAGCAGTTGGGCATATATATCCCGCTCATTGTGGTTAACTGCATCATCCTGGCCAGGGCCGAAATGTTTGCCAGCAAGAATGGGCCGCTCCTCTCGGCCCTCGACGGCCTGGGGATGGGCCTGGGATTTACCGCGGCGCTGTTTGCTATCGGGTCTATCCGTGAAATCCTGGGCGCCGGAACCTGGATGGGCATTGCCCTGACCGCAGATCTCTTTGACCCTGCGACCATTATGATCCTTCCTCCCGGCGGTTTTATGGTCATGGGCTTACTCATCGCCCTGGTCAATAAACTCTCCAACAAGAGCAAGAAGACCAAGACTGCGGAAGAGTCTGAAAAATGCGCCATGGGCTGCCCGGGCTGCGAGAAAGCCTCATAAATCAGGAGCCGGGGACATATTGAAAGGAATGGTTGGTTATGAAAGAGCTTTTTGTCATACTCATCGGGGCTATGTTCATTGAGAATTTTGTCCTGTCAAAGTTTCTGGGTATCTGCCCATTCCTGGGCGTATCCAAGAAATCCAGCACGGCTTTGGGCATGAGCGGCGCGGTGGTGTTCGTCAATACCCTGGCCTCAGCGGCCACATGGGCAGTGAACGAGTTCCTGCTGAAGCCCAATGATCTGGAATACTTGCAGACCATCGCGTTTATCCTGGTTATCGCTGCATTGGTGCAGTTTGTGGAGATCGTGCTGAAGAAACTGGTCCCGCCGCTTTATAAGGCCCTTGGTATCTATCTTCCGCTGATCACCACCAACTGTGCGGTTTTGGGTTCGGCCCTCCTCAACGTGGAAAGGAATTACACTTTCCTGCAGGCGGTATTCTTCGGCTTTTCCGCCGGGCTGGGCTTCACCATGGCCCTCATCCTGTTTTCCGCCATCCGGGAAAGGCTGGAGACCTGCGATATCCCGGAAACTTTCAAGGGCATGCCCATCACCCTGATCGCCGCGTCCCTGGTTTCGATCGCCTTTGTGGGATTTGCGGGATTAGTGATCCAGTAAGAAGGGGGTAGCAATCATGAGCATTATCATACCCGTCGCCGTCGTATCGGGCCTTGGCCTGTTTTTTGGCATAGGTCTTGCCTATGCCTCCAAGGTGTTCGCGGTGAAGGTTGACGAGAGAATAGAAAAGGTCAGGGAATTTCTTCCGGGAGCCAACTGCGGTGCCTGCGGCTTCTCAGGCTGCGATGGGCTTGCCGAGGCCATCGTGAATGAAGGCGTCTCTCCCGGCAAATGCCCTGTAAACAGCAAGGAAGGCATTAACGCCATTGCAGAACTGATGGGTATTGACGAAGGAGAGGTATCCCAGATGGTGGCCCGGGTTATCTGCCAGGGTACCTGGACCAAAGCGGATATGAAGTATGAATATCAGGGTGTTCAGGACTGCCACGCCGCCAATCAGCTGGGAGGCGGGATGTCTCAGTGCTATTACGGCTGCATCGGGCTTGGTTCCTGCCAGCGCGCCTGTCCCTTTGATGCCATTGAGCTGAAGAACGGGCTGGCACGAATCATTCCGGAAAAATGCAAGGGCTGCGGCATGTGCGTGGCTGAATGCCCCAAAGGAATCATCCGGCTTGTTCCGGTGCTGACAGGCTTTACCGTCCTGTGCGCCAATCAGGACAAGGGTGGGGTGGCCAGGAAGAACTGCAAGGTGGCCTGCATCGGCTGCATGAAGTGCCAGAAGGTGTGCCCGGCCGGCGCCATTACCGTTGAAAACAACCTGGCCCGCATCGATCATGAAAAATGTGAGAACTGCGGCAAATGCGCAGAGGTTTGTCCCCAGTCCACCATCCATGACGCCATGCACGAGCGTTTCCCCATGGACTAGTCTTGAAATGCAAGGCCAATCGTCATGTGCATAAGCCCACCTGTCAACATGAAGAGAGGACGGGCATACGACGAGGTTGCCGGTGCCGGATGCCTGCAGCCTCATTGTGTTTTTGTCCGGTTTTGTGCGGAACGAAACCTGCGGCAGGCGTTACATCTGCCGCTTTTTGGTATAATGGGAGTAAAACATCAGACAATTGGCCCGGCAGACCGTATTATACACGGTTATGGAAAAAGAGATGCAGGATTATGAGGTTGTCAGGCTCTGCCTTGAGGGCAGGACGGAACATTTTGAAACATTGGTTGACCGGTACCAGAAGCTTGTTTACTCACTGGCCTGGAGCTACCTGAAGGATGCGCAGCTTGCCGAAGACGCCGCCCAGGAAGCTTTTGCAAAGGCCTATAAGCACCTGGCATCCTATAATCCCGCATTCAGGTTTTCAACCTGGATTGCCCGCATAACAGCCAATACCTGCACGGATTTTCTGAGAAAAAGAAAGGAATTCTGCCCGATTGAGGATGCCTTTGAGGTGACCGATCCGGAAGGTACGCCTGAGCAGCATGTGATAGGAAGGGAAACGAAGGACAGGCTAGAAGGCCTTATCAACCGCCTGGATCCCAAGTACAGGCAGCCCCTGATGCTTTACCACCTGGCAGGGATGAAATATGAGGAAATCGCCGAATATTTGAAGGTTCCCATGAGCATCGTAAAAAATCGGATATTCCGCGCAAGGAAAATGCTGAGACAGGCTATGGAGGACTGACGGTATGAAGGATTGCATAGACCAGAAAACATTCAGCCGGTATCTTGAAGATTCGCTGGAGCCTGAAGTGCTGACAAGACTTGAAGCCCATTGCAGGATTTGTGAGCGTTGCGCCGGTGAACTGGCGGGGTGGAAGGTCCTGAAGGAAAAGCTTCGGGAAGCGGCCGATGTCGAGGTGCCCGACGGCCTCAAGGAAAAAGTGATGTCCCGCATTGCTGGGGAAAAGATTCTTCCGGCCCGAAGAGAAGGGGGAGCCAGGCGAGGTCTTGCCGCTGCCATTGTTTTTGCGGCCGCCCTGTACTACCTCTTCCGACCCGTTTTGCGCCCGATCCTGTTCAGCCTGATCTCCGCCGGTCTTAAGTTCCTGTCGGCTCTGTGGTATAACGCCTTAAGCGCTGTTGGCATGGATCCCGCAATTCTGATCAGGCTCTTTGGGAAAATCATGGCGGGATTTGGCAGTTTATTGCCTGTGTTCATGGCCGCTACGTTCCTGATGGTCACAGGGCTGGTTGTGCTGATCATAAGGGGAAGGGCGGCGCGGCAGCCGGGCTGAGGTCTCCGGTTAGGGCTTTCCTTTTTTATTGTCCTATTATATAATTATAGTGCAGTTTACTTGGGAACAGGCGGGAGGAAGTAATTATTATGGTAGCAAAAGAAGTCACAATATTGTGCAAAACTGGTCTGGAATCCAAGATGGCAGCCAAGCTGATTCAAAAAGCTTCAGAATATGAGTCCAATATATGGATCCAGAAAGATGAAAGAAAAGCCAACGCCAAGAGCCTGTTGGGGCTTCTCTCCCTGGGAATCAGTCCCGGAGATACCATCACCATCATCACCGATGGCCGGGATGAGGAGACAGCTCTCAATGAATTGGAAGCATTTGCAAAGAACGGAATGACGGATTAGGAAATAATGACCGTCGGCTTTCAGCCGGCGGTTTTGCTTAAGCGGAACATTTGTCAGGATGCGAGGTGGCAATGAAAGCAACCATTGAAGAAACCCTGAAAAGCCTTCCCGATGCGCCGGGTGTCTATATCATGCGCGATCAGGCCAACAAGGTGATCTATGTCGGGAAGGCCAAGGTTCTCAAGAACAGGGTGAAGTCCTATTTCCAGAACCGGGAGGACAGGGATGTCAAAACAGCCACACTGGTAGCCAATGTGGAGTCCCTGGAGTATATCGTCACCCGAACCGAGGAAGAAGCCCTGATCCTTGAGAACACGCTGATAAAAAAGTATAAGCCCAAATACAATATCCTGCTGAAGGATGACAAGACCTATCCCCATATCCGCATCAGCGTCCAGGAGGATTACCCGCGCATCGAGATCGTCCGCAAGATCCAGCAGGATGGCGCCAGGTATTTTGGAACCTATGTGAGGGTGGGTGCCGTCAGGGAGACCGTGGAACTCATCAGGAGGCTCTTTCCCATCAGGACCTGCAAGCGGAACATCTCCCCCGACAAAAAGCAAAGACCCTGCCTCTACTACCATATCGGTTTATGTTCCGCCCCGTGCAGCGGGAATATCTCGAAGCAGGAATACGGTCGGATGGTCCAGAATGCATGCGCCTTTCTTGAGGGCAGGCAGGAGGAAGTCATCAAAAAGCTCGAAGAAGAGATGCAGCGCTATGCCGACGAGCTTAAATTTGAAAAGGCCGCCGTGATACGTGACCGCCTGAGAAGCGTGAGTGAACTGCTTAAAAAACAGGTAGTCTATTTTACCCGGGATGAGGACAGAGATGTTATCGGCCTGTATTTCGACGACTGGCACTGTGCTGCCAGCGTCCTGTCCATCCGATCCGGCCGGCTTGTGGGCAAGCGTTCCTATGTGCTGGAAGGGATGGGGGCATCATCCCGGGGAGCCGTCATGGACTCGTTTGTCCTCCAGTATTATGATGCCAATCCGGAGGTGCCCAGGGAGATTGCCCTCCAGTATGAACCCGAGTCTGCCGAAGTGCTGTCGGAGATCCTGTCCAGGAAACGGGGCGGGAAGGTCAGCATCCTGGTACCCAAAAGGGGCGTTAAGGCTGAACTGGTGGAAATGGCCGAGCAAAATGCCCGTGAAGAGCTGGAGTTGTACAGGAGGACGGTTCTGATCAGAAACGCCCAGTCCCGGGAAGTCCTGGAAAAACTCCGGTCCCTCCTCAACCTTGAAAAAGTCCCCCAGGCCATTGAGGCCTATGACATTTCCAATACGGGAGACACGGAGATCGTGGCATCCATGGTGGTGTTCCGGGAGGGGCGCGCCGAACACAGCCTTTACCGGCGGTTCAAGATGAAAGCAGTCACCATGCAGAATGACTATGCCAGCATGCAGGAGACCCTGCTGAGAAGGTTCGGCCGGTACCTGGACGGTTCCGAAGACGAGGCCTTCGGGACGCTTCCGGACCTGCTGCTGGTGGATGGGGGCGTTGGCCATGTCAGCGCAGCCAGGGAGGTTCTGGATGACCTGGGCCTTGAAATTCCCGTGTGGGGAATGGCCAAGGATGACAGACACCGGTCCCATCGGCTGGTGAACGGCGAAGCAAGCATCGATCTGAACCGTGATCAGGAAATCCTCCGGTTCATTGCCTCGATCCAGAACGAAGCGCACCGGTACGCGCTCCAGTACAACAGGCATCTTCGGAAAAAGCGCCATCAGCAATCCGAACTGGACCTGGTCCCGGGTATCGGAGAGGCCAAAAAACGGGCGCTGCTTCGGGCCTTCGGTTCCGTCAAAAGGATCAGGGAAGCAAGCCTTGAGGAAATCAGCGCCGTTAAGGGGATCGGCCCAAAGCTTGCCCTCATCATCAAGGAAAGGCTCAAGGGAAACGGTCATTAAATTTCACCTGATGCCGTATGATAGGATAGAATCTTTTGGTACGAGCCGGACACATGAATTTAGGCATGATTCTGCCCCGGGAATCCGGCCGCAGGGAAGAAGGACTGATGAACCGCCTGCTGTCAGTCCTGTCCATAGGCCGGCTGCCCGTTGAAACCAAATGGCTTCATTTGGATCCCCATATCCATCTGCTCGTCTGTCATATTCCGGCGATTTATGGTCATGCTATGCATCGTAAAGGCCCGCTCAAACGGCTGAAGCGCAAACTGGACAGGATGTTCTCAGAGGAAGGGGTCCTCTCTGTCATTGAGCATCCTGCCGCCTGTAACCTGTATGGCTCGGAAAAAACCAGGTATGAGCCCTGCCTGATGGATATTGCCGTCGGGCGCTTTACGAAACTTTTGGGTATCGTGCACCGGGGACCGGGCCTGAACCGGATGGAAATTACCGTCACCGGGAACCAGCGCCATCTGGAATATGCCATCACGCGGGCTATTTCCCTGGTTAAGACCATCAATGTCCTTATTCCGGAAGGCAGCCGGGAGCCGGGGCAAGCTGAAGAGGCCTTCGAGGAAACGGGCATCCCCGTTCATATTACCAGCGATCCGGAAGTGCTCAACCGAACCCCCCTCTGGATTCGGTTTCCCAATGACCATGAAAGCTTCGACTGCCTGCCTGCGGCCTATACGGGCAGGATCATCGACCTGGGGGCGCTTAAGGTTATTGACACCAGGGCGAAGAGGGTTTATGGTATATGTTTGGAGCTTCCCATGGCCCTCATGAAGGAACTTGGGCCGCTGCCGGATGACCTGAGATATTACAGGCTTCCCGGGTTCCTTGCGGCAAACTGTGCCAATGCCTGGGGAGAAAGTGCCGCCGAAGCCTCTTTACGGCTGGACATGCGGCTGATTGTTAAACCTTGACACGGTTTGAGGTGTCATCTATAATGAATCGTAATGTTAGTCAAGGATATCATTTATCTTTTGGGGGCATGGAATAAAAATAAAGGGGAGAAACGATATGGAACAGAAAGAAGTCCTTCTTACCTATGAAGGTCTGAAAAAACTCGAGGAAGAGCTTGAGTATCTGAAGGGGGAAAAGCGCAAGGAGATTGCGGAGCGCATTAAGGCGGCTCTGACATTTGGCGATATATCCGAAAACTCGGAGTACGATGAGGCAAAGAACGAGCAGGCCCAGAACGAGGCTCGCATTGTACAGCTGGAGACCATGCTGAAGCGTGCTACCATCATCGATGAGGATGAAGTGGATACCCAGATGGTCAATCTCGGCACCTATGTACGGATCCGGGAGCAGAAGTCGAAGGATGAGTTTGAATACCACATCGTGGGTTCAGCAGAAGCCGATCCCGCCTCATTCAAGATTTCCAATGAATCCCCCGTGGGAAGAGCGCTTATGGGGCACAAGAACGGCGATGTGGTCGAGGTGGAAGTTCCGGGAGGAAAGCTCAAATACAAGATTATTGACATCCATAAGTAGGATAGCCTATTGTTTGTCAACTCGTAATCATGTATAATATAGCTCTGATATGAAACACAGTTTACATATATTATGTAAGCTGTTTTCTTTTATGGCTTTCTTTGATTCGCAGGCGCAAGGCGCATGGGATAAAAGAGGCAGTATTCAGAAAAAACACACCCGGGAGGAAGAATATGTCTGAGATCATGGAAAACGCAGCAGAACAGCAGCAGGATATAAATGAAATACTGAAAATCAGGCGTGAAAAGCTTTTTGAGCTTCAGAAGTCCGGCAACGATCCCTTCCGCATCGTCAAGTACGATGTGACCGACAGAACAGCCGATATCGTATCCAGGTTTGAGGAGTATGACGGGAAAAGGGTATCGGTTGCCGGCCGGCTGATGAGCAAGCGGGATATGGGCAAATCAGCCTTCTGCGATATTCAGGACCGGGACGGAAAAATTCAGCTTTATGTCCGCATCAATGATCTGGGAGAGGAAAAGTACGCCAGCTTTAAAAAACTGGACATAGGTGACCTTCTGGGTGTGACCGGAACAGTTTTCAAAACGCGCATGGGCGAGATTTCCATCAAGATAGATGACTATGTCTTGCTGGCAAAATCCTTAAGACCCCTGCCCGAAAAATTCCACGGTCTTAAGGATACCGATACCCGGTACAGGCAGCGCTACCTGGATCTGATCATGAATCCCGAGGTGAAGAAGACCTTCATCATCCGGAGCAGGATCATTTCGGCCATCAGGAAGTACATGGACTCCCATGATTTCCTGGAAGTGGATACGCCCATCCTGAACACCATTCCCGGGGGTGCAGCCGCACGTCCGTTCATCACCCACCATAATACGCTGGACATTGACATGTACCTGCGCATCGCGCCGGAACTGTACCTGAAGCGGCTGATCGTGGGAGGACTTGAAAGGGTTTATGAGCTGGGCCGCATGTTCAGGAACGAGGGCATGGACGTCAAGCACAACCCGGAATTTACCATGATGGAGATCTATCAGGCCTATACCGACTACCATGGTATGATGGCCCTGGCGGAGGATCTGATCTCGACCGTGGCCCAGGAAGTTCTGGGTACCATGAAGGTGTCCTATCAGGGACAGGAGATAGACCTGACACCGCCATGGAGAAGGATAACCATGCAGGAGGCCGTGCTGGAGTATGCCGGCGTCGATTTTGACAAGATTGCCACCGATGAGGAAGCGCGGGCTGTTGCCAGGGCGAAGGGCCTTGAACTGGAAGGCAATCCGACCAGGGGCGAGGTTTTGAACCTGCTTTTCGAGGAGTTTGCCGAGCCCAACCTGATCCAGCCTACCTTTGTGCTGGACTATCCCGTTGAAATTTCCCCGCTGACCAAGAGGAAGCCCGACAAGCCCGAGCTGACCGAAAGGTTTGAACTGTTCATCACAGGAAGGGAGTTTGGAAACGCCTACTCCGAACTCAACGATCCCCTGGACCAGAGGGAGCGATTCCTGGCCCAGGTCAGGAAACGCGAAGCCGGGGATGAAGAGGCCAACATGATGGACGAGGACTTCCTCATCGCCCTGGAACATGGCATGCCGCCCACAGGCGGACTCGGAATAGGCATCGACAGGCTTGTCATGCTGCTGACCGATTCCTATTCCATAAGGGATGTGCTTCTGTTCCCGACCATGAAGCCGAAGGACTGACGATGATATCATTGACATCGAGGAGGTCTTCATATGGACAGAAGGAGAGCCCTGGAGATCTTCGGTCTGCGTGAAGACGCATCAAAAGAGACGATCATTAAACGATACAATGTCCTGTTCAAGAAGATAAGGTACATGGAAGATGCCGGCGATATGGGATTTACCCGTGATGAGCTGGAAGAGGCCTATAAACTGCTGATGGGTATTGCGTACCACGATCCGGAGGAAGAGCGAAGGAAACTGGCCCGTCAGCAGCATCCGAACCCGATTCTGAAAGCTCTTGGCATTGATCAGGACAAGCTGTCCAATTTTATATATTATAATAAATGGAAATTTGTTGTCGGCGCCCTTGTCCTTATATTTGTGATTTATGCCATTGTCAGCATCACCAGCCGTGTTGACCCTGATTTCAAGCTCATCATTGCCGGAGAGATCTATGTTGAGGACATCGAAGCCACAGAGCAGGCGCTCAAGACCCTGGTAGACATCAAGGAGCCACAGGCTCAGCATATTCCTATCAGTGACAGGCTGGATCCTCAATCCCAGTCGGTCTATGAGCAAAAGCTCAGCGTGGAAATCATGGCCGGAAACAACGATGTTTTCATTGTTGATCTGAACCTGTATAAAAGGCTGGCGCCCTTCGGGATTTTTGTCCCTTTGGATGACAGGCTGGATGAACTGGGGATTGACAGCTATGATGAGCAGCTCCTTGTGACGCTTCAGACAGAGGATGGTGAGAGCGTTTCTCCTAGGCTTTACGGTGTGGACGTAACCGGAAGCCGGTTCCTGGATGAGCAGGGAATTGAGGGAGAAAGGCTGATAGCCGTTATAATGGCAAATGCAGAACATGCCGATGATGCCTTGGAGTTTATCAAAAAGCTGGCGGAAGCAGTCCAGTAAAATATCTGTGAGGAGGCGAACCTATGTTTGAGTTGGTTTTGGGCAACAGTGGGGGCAACGAGAAGCTGGTATTCCTGCGCGGTGAGATAGACATTTATTCGGCGCCTGACTTCAGGGAAAATCTTTTTCAGGCTATAGGGGACTGCAAGGAGGACATCGTTCTGGATTGTTCAGAGTTAAGCTACATAGACAGCATGGGACTGGGAATCATGGTGGCGGCCTTAAAACGCGCAAAGCAGAATGACAGCAATGTCAGGATCAGAAATCCCAAGCCCAACGTCAAAAAGCTGTTCAAGATTACAGGGCTTGACAAAGTCTTCATTATGGAGGATTCAAAATGAAACCATTGGATTCGGTATCCGTCCTTGTTCCTGCGAAGGCCGAATATGTCAGCGTTGTCCGGCTGACAGCCTCAGGGATAGCCAGCAGACTGGGATTCGATATTGATGATATTGAGGATATCAAGGTATCCATTTCGGAAGTCATCAGCAGGATGATTGACAAGCGTGTTTCTTCCGGACGTATTGCCATCGATTTCCATCTTTTCAGTGATAGTATCAGAATTGATTTCAGGCTTTCAGATAGTTCGCCGAAGGACATTTTTGCCGGCGGAGCAGATGACCTGGCTTTTGAAATCATCCGCTCCCTGATGGACGAGGTGAACCTGAACACGGATAACCAGGCTTTGCTTTCCATGGTAAAAAAGCTTGAAAGGGCTGTCTGAAGATGAGCAAAGAATCAGGATCTCCTGAAACGCAGGAGTGCACGGAGAAAGAATTATTTGAAGCCTATCGCAAAAACCGCGATCTGGCTATTCGCAATGAGATTATTTCACGTTATCTGTATCTGGCGGATATCATCACCAAGAAGTTCACAAACCGGGGTGTCGAAAGGGACGATATATATCAGGTTGCCTGCCTGGCGCTGATCAATGCGGTGGAACGCTTTGATCCCGATGCGGAGGTGAAGTTTGTCAGCTTTGCCACGCCGACCATTGTTGGCGAGATCAAGCGCTATTTCCGGGACAAGGCCTCGGTGATACGCATTCCGCGGCGTATTTATGAGGTTTATCAGAAAGTGAACCAGGCCCGGGAATACCTGATGCAGAAGCTGAAGCGATCTCCCAGGATAGATGAAATTGCAGACTATCTCAAGATGAAGGAAGAAACCATCCTGGAGATCATAGAGTCCTGGAATGTATATAATATCCAGTCCTTTGACCAAACTGTATTTGAGGAGGACGATCTGGAGCTGCACGAGACGGTCGGGGAAGATGATGAAACCTTTGAGCGGATTAATAACCGGGATTTCCTGGAAAAAGCCATGGAGAACTTCAACCAGGCCGAGAAGCAGTTCATCAAGCTCAGATTTTTTGAGAACAAGACACAAAAGGATATCGCCAAGCATTTCAATGTATCCCAGATGTACATATCGCGTTTGGAGAAGCGGACCCTCGAGAAGTTCCGCTACATTTTGAAGAAATAAAAAAGTGGGTAAATAAGATACAGGAGGTTCATCCGGGAGGGAATCCTGTTGGCCCGACAGACGGAGGATATGTTAAGTATGAGTGTCAACCAGAAAGAGGGAATAAAAATATACAGTGAAATGATAAACAGCGATGCCTATGAGGTATGCCGTGAGGTCAAGATCATTCTGAATCGTATCGAGATGATTTCCGGCATTGATGCCGATCAGCAGTTTGACATAAAGGTGATCCTGAGCGAGTTGCTTCAAAACGCCATCCGCCATGGAAACGCCATGGACAGCAACAAGAAGGTCAGGGTGGACGTATGGATTCAGGACAACCGCGAGCTGTTCATATGCGTGGCCGATCAGGGGCCCGGGTTTGATGTGAAGCATGCTTTTGGGGGCAGGAAGAAGTCTGCCGACTGCGATGCCCTGTCCATGGACGAGTCCGGAAGAGGTCTCCTCATCGTTCAGAACCTTTGCGACGATATCCAGTTCAATTCTGCCGGAAATGCCATAACAGTCAAGAAACGGTTGGATAAACACTGATACAAGACAGGTAAAGTTAGGGGACGGTTCTCCCAACCGCAGGAAGGCAGGGGAACCGTTTTTTCTGTGTTGCCCTTACCCTGTGGGATAAAGGTAAGGGAAGGACAAACCCGGATCTGTTCAGGCCTGTCATTTTGTGATACAATGAAGGCGAGGAGTTGATTATAAAGATGATGAAATGCTCTATTTGCAAGGAAAATGTCGCCGTGGTCTTTATCACGCGAGTTATAGACGGAAAAACGGAACCTATGGGGTTGTGCATGTCCTGCGCGCAGAAGCAGGGCCTTGCCCCCCTGCAGCAGATGATGAGCCAGGTCGGGATGACCCAGGAGGATCTGGAGAACCTGAACGAGCAGATGGCCGAGCTCTTCGGCAACATGAACATAGATGAATTTATCCAGTCCCTGCCTTCGGATTCGGAAGACAGGGATTCCGACGATGAAGGCAGGAATGCCATGATCCGGTTCATGAACGCCACTTTTCCCGGTTTCGGCCCGAGGAATCCCAAGGAGCCAGGACCGTCCGGCAGCAAGCACGAGTCATACTCGGACAAGGCCACAAGGCCGAACCAGCAGAAGCCGGCCAAGAACCCGAGGAAAAACCTGAACGCTTTTGGAACCAACCTCAACGATAAGGCGCGAACGGGAGGCATCGACCGGGTTGTCGGCAGGGAAAAGGAAATTGAGAGGCTCATCCAGATCCTGAACCGCAGGACCAAGAACAACCCGGTGCTCCTTGGCGAGCCCGGCGTCGGCAAAACGGCCATAGCCGAAGGGCTTGCCCTGAGGATTGTTGAAAACAGGGTGCCCAGGAAGCTTGCCAACAAGGAGATCTATCTGCTGGATCTGGCTGCCATTGTTGCCGGAACCCAGTTCAGGGGGCAGTTCGAGGCAAGGATGAAGGCCATCCTGGATGAAGCCAAGGCCCAGCAGAATGTGATCCTGGTCATTGACGAGATCCATAATATCGTCGGAGCGGGAGAGGCCGAGGGAGGCGCCATGAATGCCGCCAACATCCTGAAGCCTGCCCTGGCGCGCGGCGATATCCAGATCATCGGCGCCACCACGCTGGAGGATTACCGCAAGTACATCGAGAAGGACAGTGCCCTGGAAAGGCGGTTCCAGCCCGTCATGGTGGAGGAGCCCTCCATTGAGGAGTCCATCGAGATCCTCAAGGGGATACGCGGGTATTATGAGGATTTCCACCAGGTCAGGTACAGCGATGAGGTGATTGAGTTCACGGTGAGGATGGCGGCCCGCTACATCCATGACCGGTTCCTGCCCGACAAGGCCATCGATGTGATAGACGAGGCCGGCTCCAGGGTCAACCTGAAGAATGAAGGCAGCCTCGAACTGGATAACCTGAGGGCTCAGCTCAAGGCTATCCAGGAAAAGAAGGAGCAGGCAGCCCTCCATGATGACTATCAGCTGGCAGCCAGCTACAAGGTGGAGGAATGCCGGATTACCGATCGCATCCGGGAACTGGAAAGCCAGATCGGAACCTTGGATGTGACCATTGACGATATCGCCCAGGTGATTGAGTCCTGGACCAGTATTCCCGTACAGCGCATCACCGAGGATGAAGCGGCCAAGCTTCTCAAGCTTGAGGAACGCCTGCATCAGCGCGTCATCGGCCAGGATATGGCTGTTACCAGCCTTGCCCGGGCCATCCGCAGAACCCGGTCCGATTTCCGAAGGAAAAAGAAACCGGCAAGTTTCATCTTCGTCGGTCCTACCGGTGTGGGTAAGACCGAACTGGCGAGAGCCCTGGCCAACGAGCTCTTTGGAAGCGATGATGCCATGATCCGGCTTGATATGTCGGAATACATGGAAAAACACACGGTGTCCAAGATCATCGGTGCGCCTCCCGGCTATGTGGGTTACGACCAGGGCGGCCAGCTGACCGAAAAGATTCGCAGGAAGCCCTATTCGGTGGTACTGCTGGATGAGATAGAAAAAGCCCATCCCGATGTATTTAACATCCTGCTCCAGATCATGGAGGACGGGCGGCTGACCGACAGCACGGGCAGGACGGTGAACTTTGAGAATACCCTGCTCATCATGACTTCCAATGCGGGAACAAACTATCGGATTGGGAACATCGGCTTCAACAGGGAAGGGTATGATGCGCTCAAAGACCGGGTCAACCAGGCTATCAAGGAGATCTTCAGGCCCGAGTTCCTCAACCGTGTGGACGAAATCGTGGTGTTCGAACAGCTCACCAGGGATCAGCTGAGCAGGATTGCGGATCTGATGCTGAAAGAGGTTGAGAACGATGTGCGTGCCAAGGGCATGCATATCACCTTCAGTGAAGAGGTGAAGGCTTTCCTGATTGATAAGGGATTTGATCCCAAGTATGGTGCCCGGCCGCTCAGAAAGACTATCCAGCGCCATATTGAAGACGAACTGGCCGAGATGTTCCTGGCCGGCAGGATCAGGGAAGGCTGCACCATCGAAACCGTGATGGAGGATGGGAAGATCGCCTTCAGGATAACCCATCTGCCCGAAAAGGCATAATCCCGTTGCTGAATGCAGGAACAGCGACAGATTGAACATCGCTTCCAATTTTTCAAAATACAGGAACGGAATAAAAACCCCGCGCTTTAGGGATGCTAAAAAGGAGATTCCAAGCGCGGGGTGTTTTTTATGGAAGGAACAGCCAAGAAACCGAAATCATATGTTTTGCTCTTCGTGCTTGCCTTGCTGTTGGTTATCGTACTGGCTGCCGGCATCTTTTTCCTGGTCGGTTCGGGAACAAGCCGGGAACCCAGCAGGGGCACCTATGTGATGGTCCGTTGTGACGGGGTGAGCCGCTCATGAGCAAGAAACTCACCAAACACGAATACCAGTACCTTGTGGAGAAAACCATGCCAACCTCCAGGGGGCTGCGCAATGTGCTGGCTGCGTTTTTCACCGGTGGTCTGATATGTGCCATCGGCCAGGTCTTCCTGATGGGGATGAAAGAGCTGGGGGTGGATGAAGAAACCGCATACATGCTGACCACCGTGATCATGATATTCCTGGGAGCCCTGCTGACCGGGCTGAACATCTACGACAAGATTGGCAAGTTCGGTGGCGCGGGAGCCTCCATACCGGTGACCGGATTCTCCAACTCCATCGTCTCTCCTGCCATGGAATATAAGAAAGAGGGCTATGTGATGGGCGTGGGCGCAAGAATGTTCCTGATAGCCGGCCCGGTGCTGGTCTATGGCATTTTTGCGTCGGTTGTGGCCGGCCTGATCTACTATCTGTGGGTACAGGCCATGTAAGCGCCTGGAAGGGAGAGCAATATTCGGGTAGTAAAGGACGGATGCGGCAACATGAGTACGAGAACAGGAAAACAGACCGTTGTACTGAGCAATCCTCCAGTCGTGATAGGGGGTGCTGCCATCGTCGGGAAGAAGGAAGGCGATGGCCCGCTGGCCAGGTATTTTGACCAGATTATAGACGATGAGTATTTCGGGGAGAAAACCTTTGAAAAAGCCGAAAGCAGGCTTTTACGGGATACGCTGGCCAAAACACTGGAAAAGTGCGGTAAATCTGCTCAGGACATTGATTTCATCATTTCGGGGGATCTGCAGAACCAGTGCACGGCAGCCAGCTATGCTTTCCGCGATGTGCAGGTGTCTTTTATCGGCATCTATGGCGCCTGTTCCACCATGGCTGAATCCCTGGCTTTGGGAGCCATGCTGATTGACGGCGGCGCGGCCGAAATGACGGCGTGCATGACTTCCAGCCATTTCTGTTCGGCGGAAAGGCAGTTCCGCTATCCGCTGGAATTCGGTTCACAAAGGACCCCCACGTCCCAGTGGACAGTGACGGGAGCGGGCTGCATCCTTCTGGGCAAACAGGGGAACGGACCCAGGATCACCCATGTGACCTGTGGGGCCATTATAGATATGGGCATCAAGGATGCCAATAATATGGGCGGAGCCATGGCCCCCGCAGCCTGCGATACCATTCTCAGACACCTGCAGGACACGGGAAGGAGCCTCGACTATTACGATCTGGTGCTCACGGGCGATTTGGGAAGCTTCGGACGATCCATCCTGACAAGGCTTCTGAAGGATAACGGGGTTGATCCGGAGGGCCGCTATGAGGACTGTGGTTGCATGATCTTTGATTTGGAAAGGCAGGATGTAGTGTGCGGGGGAAGCGGCTGTGGCTGCAGCGCCACCGTGCTCTCGGCCTATATTTTGGAGCTGATGAACCAGAAGAAGCTTAACAGGGTTTTGTTAGTGGCCACAGGGGCTCTTCACAGCCCGACATGGATTCAGCAGGGAGAAAGCATCCCCTGCATTGCCCATGCCGTGAGCCTGGAGAATATCCCAGAATGATCAAAAATCGTCCCCTGGCATATTTAAAAGGAGGGCAGAAATGACCGATATAATTAAAGCATTCGTAACCGGCGGCATCATTTGCGTCATCGCGCAGCTTCTGATCGACTATACCAAGATCACGCCCGCAAGGATCATGGTTATCTTCGTTGTGTCGGGCGTCATCCTGGGTGTGCTGGGCATTTATCCGGCCATCGTCGAGTTTGGTGGCGCGGGGGCGACCATCCCTTTGACCGGTTTTGGCAATACCCTGGCAAAGGGCGTGATGAAGGCGGTAAACGAGACCGGGCTGGTAGGCGTGCTGACGGGCGGCGTGAAGGCTGCCGCCGCAGGGATCAGCTCGGCCATCACCTTTGGCTATATCATGGCCATCGTGTCAAAGCCCAAGCTGAAGTAATGACATGGAACTGGGGGAGTACCATTGGACAAGAGAAAAACGAGGTCGGACAACCGAAAGAGACAGCAAGCGAACAACCGGCGGATGGTGGTGCTACTGGCCGGTCTGACACTGGCAGTGGGCATCATCTTCGCCTTTTCCTATTTCTTCGGGAGAAACGGAAACGGGCCGGAGATGCCAACACCCAGTCCGTCCGCACCTATCCCTACCGATACGGGCACATCCACGCCTGAACCCACTCCGGCCGAAACGCCTACTGAGGAGCCCACTCCCACACCAACACCCGAACCGGGTCCCGATGAAGACCGGAGGAGTACACGGAAGAATGATGTGAAGGTCAAGGCGCTGTACTTAAATTCCACAAGCGTCAGAAACAAACTGGACCATTATATCGACCTGGCCAACAGGACTGAGATCAATGCCTTCGTTATCGACATCAAGCGGGACGACGGGGTCATCACCTACGATTCCAATATACCCGAAGTAAACGCCGCCAACGGGGATACGCCCGGCTTTGATATCCGGGAGGTTACCAAAAAGCTTCATGACAACGGAATAATCGTCATTGCCCGAATGGTGACCTTCAAGGATACCACCATCACCAAATACAAGCCGGAACTGGCCATAAAAACCGTTGACGGCGGAATACTGGAGATCAAGGAATCGGGTGGCTTCCGTTCGCGATGGCTGGATCCCACCAACAAGGAAACCTGGGACTACATCCTCAGCATTGCCAAAGAAGCGGTGGAATTCGGGTTTGACGAGATCCAGTTCGACTATATCCGCTTTCCTGAAACCAGCCTGTACAAGAACTATGTGATAAACCTCCAGGAAGGCCAGGAGCGCCACCAGGTCATCGAGGAGTTCATCCGATATATCCGCCATAATCTGCCCCCTGAAACCGTTATCAGCGCCGATATCTTCGGCATGCCCCTCATCAGTGCAAAGGATTACGGCGAGATAGGGCAAACCCTGGAATCCATTGGCTGGAGCCTGGACTATATCTGTCCCATGATTTATCCGTCCCATTTTGCCAACAATTCCAATGGCACCATGGGGAACGGGGTCGGCCAGACCATCAACGGCATCAAGTTTACCCACCCCGATCTGAAGCCCTATGAGGTGGTCTACAATACGCTCATCGTCGGGAAGAGCAGGATTGAAAAGGTGGAAGGGTACAACCTAAAAATGCGGCCGTATATCCAGGGGTTTACGGCGTCCTACCTGCCTTCAGGATATTACAAGAATTATGGGGTGGACGAATACCGCGCCCAGATCAAGGCAGTCTATGATGCGGGGTACGATGAATGGATCTTCTGGAATGCCCGGAATGAATATGTGGAGGCGGCCTTCCTGCCCGAGTAGGGGGAACGCTGTTCCGGCCGGGCGACCCGGCCGGCGGATGCCCCTTGCCGGTTCATCTGATTGAACAGGCCGTATTCCAGTGATTTAACAGGCAGCAGCTGGCCGTTTTATCCGGCCTTGGGCTGCCTTTTTTGTTCTGGTCTGTCCGCCGCGGAAAAGGAAAGATAAAGGAAGCAGACCAGGGAAAAACACAATGGGATAAGAGTCCCAAAGCAATATTTGTGATTGGCGCATTCATGCTGTATAATCTTCATAGGATTTTTTACAAGGGGGATATCCCCCGAAATATTTTTTTGGAGGATTCTTGCGCATGAATATATTTGAAGCCATTGTACTTGGCATCGTCCAGGGACTTACGGAGTTTCTGCCCGTGAGCAGCTCGGGCCATCTCGTTTTGTTTCAGCAGCTTTTCGGGATTGAGGGCGAAATGGTTGTTACTTTCGATGTAGCCCTCCATGTGGGCACCCTGCTGGCCGTATTTGTGGTCTATTGGAAACGGATCCTGGAAATGATCCGGCATCCTTTTTCAAAGCTGCCCGTATTTTTGGTTTTGGGTACTATTCCTACTGTCATCATTGCACTTCTGTTCAAGGATGCCATTGAAGGCTATTATGCCAGCGGATCGCTTCTGGGTCCCGGCTTTGTTTTCACCGGCCTGATCCTGATAGGCGCTGAAAAGATTGGCAATGGCAGAAAGGATCTGGAGAATATGAAGCTTGTCGACTCCCTGCTCATCGGAGCCGGCCAGGGACTGGCGCTGATGCCGGGGGTATCCCGTTCCGGTATGACCATTACCACCGGCCTTGCCCTGGGACTTGACAGGGGATTCGCCGCGGATTATGCGTTCCTGCTGAGCATCCCGGCCATCCTGGGCGGCGCTTTACTCGATGTGCTGGATGTGGTGCGGGGTGATACAACCGCCGTGGCCAGCATTGGAATTCTCCCGCTTGTGGTTGGTGTAGCGGTTGCCGCCGTTACAGGATTTCTGGCCATCAAGGTCATGCTGGCAGCGGTTAAAAAGATGAAACTGAAGTATTTTGCCTGGTATGTCATGGCTTTGGGAATACTGATCATTATCGCCCAGCTCTTTTTCAAAGAGCAATTCCCCTGGCTGGGCTGAAGGATGGATGACGCTATGAAGGACACAATCATTCTTGGTATAGAGACAAGCTGCGATGAAACATCGGCTGCGGTAGTAGTGAACGGGAGACAGGTGCTTTCCAATGTGATCTCTTCCCAGGTGGATCTGCATGCCGAATATGGGGGGGTGGTTCCGGAGATAGCCTCCCGGAAGCACGTGGAACTGATCCTCCCGGTGATTGACAACGCCCTGAAAGAGGCCGGCGTGTCCCTTGAGGAGGTGGACGCTGTTGCCGTCACCTATGGTCCGGGGCTTGTGGGAGCCCTCCTGGTGGGCGTTGCTGCGGCAAAAGCCCTTGCTTTTTCACTGAATAAGCCCCTGATCCGCGTCAACCATATTGAGGGGCATATCGCGGCCAACTATATCACCCATCCGGACCTGGAGCCGCCTTATGTGTGCCTGGTTGCCTCCGGGGGGCACAGCCATATCGTGCATATCGCTTCCTATACTGAATTCAGGGTCCTGGGCAGAACCCGTGACGATGCTGCGGGAGAGGCCTTCGACAAGATTGCAAGGGTGCTGGGCCTGGGTTATCCCGGCGGACCTGCCATTGAGCGGGCGGCCAAAGCCGGAAATCCCGAGGCTTTCCGTTTTCCGAGGGTCAAGTTTGCGGATGCGCCGTACGATTTCAGTTTCAGCGGCCTCAAAACGGCCGTGATCAACATGGTGCACCAGCTGCAGCAAAAAGGGGAGCCCTTGCCGGTGGAGGATATCTGCGCTTCGTTCCAGCAGGCTGTGGCGGATGTGCTTGTGGAGCATACCATCGGTGCCGCCAAAGAATTGAAAACCGACACCATCTGTATTGCCGGCGGAGTGGCGGCCAATTCCCTGCTGCGGGAGTACATGTCAAAAAAGGCCCGGGAAGAGCATATCCGGGTCCTTTATCCACAGTTGAAGCTCTGTACCGATAATGCGGCCATGATCGCCAGTGCGGGCTATTATGCCCTCAAAAACGGGTGTACCGCCGACTGGCGGCTCAACGCGGTTCCGTCCTTGAGAATCGGTGAATCGGGCTGAAAAGTGAACATCTTTCAACAGGTTCCGCCTGTGAATTCTGTGGAAATAATCATAGAAAAGGCCTGTATTGCCCATCCGGCTTGTGGATAACATTGTGGATACTGTGGAAAATGGCTTGTGGAGCGATTTATAGGAATGCATAAAAAAAGCGCTATTCAAGCGCTTTGTACATGTCGTAGTATTTCAGTACCATTTTCACATAATTCCGGGTTTCCTGGTATGGCGGGATGCCGCCGTATTTTCTGACCGCGTTGGGACCGGCATTATAGGCAGCCAGGGCCAGGCTCAGATCGTTGTCGAAGGCCTCCAGCTGATAGCTCAGATACTGGATGCCGCCGCGGATATTCTCCTCGATATTGTAGGGATCGGAAACGCCCAATCCCTTCGCCGTATCCGGCATGAGCTGCATCAGGCCCATGGCTCCCGCGGTGGAGAGGGCAAAGGGCTGAAAACCGGATTCCTGCTTGATAACAGCCCGGACAAGAAGGGGATCCACATTGAATTTCTCCGAGTAGGCCTCGATGGCGGCATCGATCCTGGGCATCAGTTCCTGTATCTGTGTCTGTGACAGCCGGGGATAGACCGACTCATAGGAACCCGAAACCAGAGGATACTTTCTGTTTGTGGATCGGGGACGATCCACCAGTTCCGCGTCGATAACCGGAGCATCGCTTACCATAGAGGCCAGAGAAGCATCCATCAGTGATTGGAAAGCGCTCCCGGCCTGATCGGTTCCTTTCATGGGCACAGGCAGTCTGCTCTGTATTTCAGCAATCTTTTGAGCCAGTATGTCCGAAACCTTCATTTGAATACCCGTTTTGCGCAAATTTTCAGAAGAATGGTCAGCCATTCCCCTGTCTATTATATCGGAAAAAACCTCGCGCTTCCAAACGGTCAAATCAAAGTTGGCCGATCTTTTGGTTTGATCTTTTTTCGGCAAAGATGCAGGCGCGGCTTGCGGCGCAGCGGAAAACTGCCTGTTGTCCCGGACATGCGCGGAAAAAACGATTCCCATGGGAAATTCAGCCGCCTGAATTGAAAGGACAATTTGTGAGAATAATTAAGAACATAAGAGGAACAGGCGGTGGTACAGTAATGCTCGAAAGATATCGAAATGTGAAAAAAGCAAGTCTTTTCAGAAGATTTTTATCCGGAACGATACATGTTACCGTCATGATTCTGGTGCTTTGCATCGCTTATGGCGGCTTGACCCAGAAACGGATTGCGGATAATATTGTCAGGCTGCATATCATCGCCAACAGTGACCAGGCGGCCGACCAGGAACTGAAGCTGAAGGTCAGGGATGCCGTCCTGGACCATATGCGCAACGAGCTTCCCGGTGGGGCATCCCGGGAGGAGGCTGTGGCATACATTCAAGCAAACCTCCCGGAGATTCAGAAGGTGGCTGAGCGCGTATTGAGGGAAAACGGCTCCGATGAAAAAGTGGTGGCCCGCTATGGTGCATACCCGTTCCCGACCCGGAGCTATGGAAACATCACGCTGCCGGCCGGGACATATGAGTCGGTACGCATAGAGCTGGGGGAAGCAAAGGGACAAAACTGGTGGTGCGTCATGTTCCCGCCGTTGTGCGTAGCGGATAACAATACGTTTCAGATACCCCCGGAAGCCCAGGAGCAGTTGCAGGAAACCCTGGGAGTGGAAGGGTACAGGCTGATAACCGATGTGAGCGATGCCAAAAACACCGAGGTCCAGGTCAAATTCCGGATTGTGGAATGGGTTCAGAATTCCAGGCTTAAGCTTGAGGAATTGTTTTCTAGTCTCTTTTAAAGCCGGTTGCGAACATATTTGATAACAGGCTGTCCCGTGTTTGGGACAGCCTGTTATCCTTTTAACGCTGCCTTTCGAACCATGCCGGAGTGCTCCGGCCCCTTTCATCCATACGGCAAACATGGTACGCTTTATACAGCGGACTGGATCGATTCCGAAAGAATCCCTGATACAATGTCCTGATGGAGGAAGAAATAAAGATGAACATATTGTATGAGGATAACCATTTGCTCGTAGCCGTCAAGCCGCCGGGAATCCCGGTTCAGGCCGACAGCAGCGGCACCGGGGATTTCCTCAGCATGCTTAAGGCATATGTCAAGGAAAAGTACAACAAGCCCGGAAACGTCTATCTCGGCCTTGTGCACAGGCTGGATCGGAATGCCGGCGGTGTCATAGTCTTTGCCAGGACTTCCAAGGCGGCATCCCGGCTGTCGGATCAGATCCGGCAGCGCCTTACCGCTAAAACCTACCTGGCTGTGGTATATGGCTGCCCGAAAGACCGGCGGGGGCACCTGGTCCATTACCTGCTCAAGGACAAACAGAGCAACCGGGTCTCGGTCGTGGAGGCGGGCACACCGGGTGCAAAGGAAGCCGTGCTGGACTATGAGGTGCTGGAAAGCAGGGAGGTCCTGAGCCTTATAAAAGTTGAACTGGAAACGGGAAGAGCCCATCAGATCCGCGTCCAGATGGCAAGCCTGGGAACGCCGCTCTATGGGGATGTGAAGTATCGCGACCTCGGGGAAAGGAACCGGAACGATCTGGCCCTCTGGTCCTGGCGGATGGAGGTGGAGCATCCGGTAAAAAAGGAGAGGATGGCCTTCACGGCGCCCCCGCCAAACGTTTACCCCTGGAATCTTTTCCGGATCCCGTCCTGTTGATTTGCATTTCAAACGCTATGTACCAGTATCCAAGTGAGACCGTAAAGCCGGATGTTTGCACATCTGCGCGACAGTGACTGCAGAATGGTGACTGCTGTGCTGCGCGGATAAAAAAAGAGCCGGCTTATCCAGCCGGCTCAACTGAAAGAAGTTCTAGGGGAGTATTTTTACCATGGTGTCCTTAATAACAGTAAGGCTGGTTTTCACCATGGAACCTTGCGCCGTTGTGCCTTCCGCGATGAATTCGCCGGGACCGGCAACCCTCGCGTAATAGGTCAAAGGTTTATAATGCTCTATCTTATCTCTCTTTCCAACCACAAAGGTTACCTTCTGCCCGTCAATGTTCCGGTAATACCATCCATAATCCCGGGTGATACCGTAGGACCAGGGGTTGGAAACAGGTTTAAGCCCGGAGGGCGCATAATCGGTAATCTCGTAGACATTGTCCATGGCCTCATCCTTGATGGTGTATTCGATCTGAACCTTCACGATGTCATTGGGGCCGAAGGTGGTGGTTTCCTCGCCGGTCAGCGCGTTAAAGTACTTACGCGTGATGATCACGTTGCCGTCGTTTTCTCCATGCTGTGCCAATGGTACCGTATAGATGGACAGCACGGCGGCCTTGCCGTTCACCCGGGTTACCCGGAATTCGCCTGCCTTTACCGACGGGATCCGGATGCATTCTGTTTGTCCCATTTCAAGCTTTACCTGGTGGCTCTTGCCATTATAGGTGTATTCAAATTCCACGGTGTCGCCTTCAGCGGCCTTCAGCCTTTCAGTCAGGTAGATGAGGCGCTCGACGCCCGTATAGACATCCCTGGAGTATCTGCTGACCACATAGTCATACATCCTGTCGGATTCTTCCATGCCCAGGCTGGCGGCGAAGGCGGCCAGGAGGGCGGTCTGCTCCAGGGAAGCGTCCATATCGCCATCTTTTACCCTGACGCGGATATAGGGATCCATGCGCTCAAGATGGGGCTGGATACGGGACGTGTAGATCTCACGGGCTGTGCTGGTCTCGCCCAGCATCTGGTAAGCCATGCCTACAAGCATGTAGTCGGTCAGCGACAGGTTCTCGGTGTTCCTGGCCAGCTCAAGCTCCGAAAGAACCGGCTCACCCAGGGCCGCAAGGCCATACAGGGCAGGCGCGTTAATGGTATGGTCGGTCAACAGGGCATTGTAGAAATACATCTTCAGGGATGTTGTATCGGTCACTTCACCGAGCCATGGGGCCAGCAGGGCCGACATCCTGATATCACTGGAGGCATAGGGCAGGATGCCGTAGCCGCCGTCCTCGTTCCTGTAGCTGGCTGCATCCGGATCGCTCAAATCGTAATAGAATTCCTCGCTGCTTACCAGTTCTTTCAGCAGCTTCCGTGCCTGGTAGGCTGTGAGCTTCTGGTCGATCCTGTGCCCATAACCCCATGCCAGGCTGTGGAGTTCGCGAATGATCCGGCCACGTCCCGTATCGGTGATGATGAGCGTTGTCAGCCCGCTGCCACCGGCATCGATTTTTACCCCCGGAACCAGTTCCTTATAGGATGCCGTTTCCATGGTGCGGTAGGAATCATAAACCTGGATGGTCCTCCGGATACCGTCGGCCAGTCCGCTTTTGCTCCTTGCATAGATCTCCAGGTTGTAGGTGCCTTCCGGCAACCTGGGAAGGGGAATGTTCACCCGCTCGAAGGCTTTTGCCGAGGCAGTTGCCGTGAAATCGCCCAACTCCCTGCACCGTATCTCAAAGTCAACGGTTTCGCCTTCCTTCAGTTCCTGGCCGTATGCCGTGACACCGATATAGGGTTTGTCGCCCGAAAGGTAGGTCAGGCTCATGGCGTCATTGATGAAGAAGGGCATGGAAACACTGGCCTGGGTAACTTCCGAGCCGGCATGCAGGTCAACCGATATGGCGGCGGCTGCCAGCCTGAAAGAGGTAACACTGTCGGGCAGGGTGAAGGTCAGGGTTCCTCTGCCATTCTCGTCCAACTGGATGGTCCTGAAGCAGGCCGTATCCCGGAAATCCGAGCGGACAACCACGCCGTCGGAAATGGACGCGCCTGCGGCCGTTTCGGGTTGGGGAACCGGCGCCGCTTTAAGGGTCATGTTTGCCTTCTCCGCTGCCGAGTCAACCGCCACTACACCCGCTGCCTGGTTGATGCCTGCCCGCACAGGATACATGGGGCTGTTCAGCCGGCTTGTGCTGTATCGGATGATGCCGCTGCCTATCCAGGTATAAAGCCGGCTCAGGGGATCGATGGACTGGTCGGAGAGCTGAAGCAACGCCTCATCAACCAGGGAGATGTTCACCATGGCAGCAACGGGCCTGCCGTCGGAATCGGTTGCCGTAACGGTTACGGTGCAGGCCTCGCCGGGTCTGTAGCTGTCCCTGTCGGTCTTGACATCCAGCCAGAGCCGCTTCTCCTCATAATCATAGGAAACCCAGCATTCTGAGTGAATATAGCTTGTGCCGGTAAACATCACGCCTTCCACGAAATAATTGGGTGAAAGGTCGGCATCAAAGGGCCTGCTGTATACCGGCTGGTCCTTTATTTCTGCGCCGATTATGCCGTTCCTGGCTTCCACGAACAGGGTGCGATAGCCGGTTACAGGCTCCTCACCCTTATAGAACTGCACATGGACGGGTTCCCCGGAGCGGTAGCCCCCCTTGTCAGCCCTGAGATGATAATAATCGTCGATGGGCGGGTAATAGCGCCAGGAACGGTCATAGAGGCTAATTTCGTATTTCAGTTCACGGTCTTTCTGGTCCTTCGAGGTTATCACGGCCGTGTAATAACCCTCCTGCACCTTATTCACCGGGAATGCAAAGCGCGCCTGGCCATTGGCATCGGTGGTAAGCGTCCGGCTCGCAACAGGGGTCTTTCTCTCCCGGTATTCGTACCGCTTGCGGACCACCTTGTTGATGAAGTCGTAATCCTCGCCGATCTCCACCTTGTCCCAGGTGATATGGTAAACCTGTACATCGGCTGTATGCCCGGGAATTATCCGGCCCAGGTGGTTGTCGTTGGACGGGTCTTCATCGTTGAGGGTGTCCAGTTCCACCTGGTGGGCCGTGATGGATACCGATGCGGTTCCATCCTTTATCTCGCCGCCCGTCACCAGTTCCGCATGGTTCGCGAACACCCGGAAATCATGGTACTGATAGATCTCCCCGATTTCAGGAAGCTTTGTGGAAGCGCTGATGCCAAAATAGATTCCCCCCTGCATGCCCTGGGCATATTGGGGAGTGTATTCCACGGTCAGAACACCGTTCCGGTCGGTGATCCCCTCGCCGGACTGACTGGCGCTGTATCCGCTGATGCTGTATCTTATCGGAACATTGGACACGGGGGTACCGTCAAAGAAGGAAGCCTTGATGGTGAACGTGATCTTCTCCCCGGCAAATACCGCCTTCTTATCGGAGGTAATGGTCAACTGATAGGAGGGCTTCACATAGTTTTCCACCCGGATATAGCTGGAGGACAGGATTGTATCCCCGGATTTGACCACCAGGCTGTAGGATCCGGGGTCCAGGACGGGAAGCCGGAGTTCGCCGCTGAAGAAACCGTCCTTCACGTCCAGGGTCAGGGTTTCCAGCGGTTTCCCCATGATGAAGGGCAGAAAGCACCGGACAAAGCTGTCATACATGGGTCGGATATATCCACCCTCGGACAGCTCAATGGTCACCTTGTCGGGGGAGGTGTTATCAACCCGGCTTTTCACGAATCCCCAGAACTGGACCAGGTCGTCGGGCTTGTAGAGGGTGCGGTCGGTCTGAAGATAACGCCAGTACAGGCTCGGACTGTCGTCGTTATAGGGCGTATAGAGATAACCGGCATTGAGGAGGGTTACCAGGCCATTGGCGGTCGTGATCCGATAAAAATCCATCCTTGCCGGATCTTTGCCCGCCGAGGTTCCTTCAAGACGGGCAAGGCCTTTGCTGTCGGTTTTTGTGGTTCTTCCGGTGGCCAAATCTTCTATGGTCGCCGAAACGGTGGCCTTCCCGGTGACCACGTTGTTCACCCAGAAAAGGCCGCTGTTCTTGTCCTCTATAAAGAAGGCCGATGTGTCCGATGACTGGATGAAAGCCTGTGCCGACAGATCCCCGCTGGACAGCTCGATGATATAGAAACCATGGGGGAGGCTCTCGGGCAGCATCATGTACCAGGTACCCGGGGAATCCGCGCTGAAGCTTTGGGTGAATTCCATTACCTTATCCAGGGAGGAAACATCGGTCCGGACTTTGCTGTATGAATAATATGCCCAGGAAGGCACCTTCTCCCTTTCCCTGATGGCTTTGATGAGGGCGTTTTCATCACGGAAGCGGTAAACGGCTGCCTTTACATCGATTTTCTGCTGGTCCCGCATGCCCGGCAGATAGAGGTAGAAAGGAATGACGGGCGATTCCCGGGTTGAAAAGTCGAACCAGATATCGCCGATTCCCAGGCTGCCGGGGTAGGGATCCGCGGTATGGGTGCTGTCCTGCGCGGTTTCAAAAGAGAAGGTATAGTCTTCCGCGAGGGTTTGCACCCCTTTGGCGGCCTTGAGACCCTTTTTGACCGTAACCGTGTAAATGGTCCCCGGTTCCAGCTTCTTCGGGACGAAGCTGCGAACATAACCGTGCGACTCAAACCGGCCTTCCACCCTTGGGGAAATCTCGAAATACTTCTCGATATCCTCCACGTCCTGGTAGGTGAAGTAGAGTTCTATGCCCGTGTCAACAGGCACGCCGGTTGCCATGTCCTGGGGCAGGCTGCCGACGACAGCCAGTTCCCGCGGGGTCTGGAAGGCAAAACTGACGGTCGATCCGTCGGGCGTCCGGATATCGATCACATAAAGGCTGTTTTTCTCCAGTTTTTCGGAGGGCTTTACCAAAAACCTCCCATCGGGCAGCGCGGAGATTTCAGGTGGGGTCTGCCCGCGTATGGTCAGGTTGTCTTTCAGGTAGTCCAATGTGACAGGAAGCTGGGATGTGAGATAAAAAGCTGTATCCAGAGCGATGCCTGAATCGTCCTGCTTCGATGGCGTGACTGAAAAGCCACCCCTGAAGGTGTCCGCACTGGCCTCAACTGTTCCCAGTGGATTGCCAATCCATAGGGCTGAAACGCTTAATGCCAGGATAAGGAAAATGGCCAGCAGCTTGTCCCGCATAGCACTCTACCTCCTAAAAAATCAAATAGACATATCCCATACCGATTAGACGGCCTAAGGCAGCTTATGGTTCGCCCGATTGCCCAATATTTTCAGTTCTATACCAACTCAGTCCTTTCAGAGCAGGTGTCACTGCGAGTGAAGCATCAGCGGGGCGTGGCAATCTCTTTACTCCCAGTTTGACCACGGAAGGGAGTGAGATTGCTTCGTCGGCTATTGCCTCCTCGCAATGACCCAAAAGGCCATGGCCCATGGGATGCATGCCCGACATGTCATTGTGAGCGCGTGAAACGAGCGTGGCGATCTCCTTCCAATCATTTGTCTCTAACCTCTCCGTTATATAAGAAGGACGATCCCCGAAACGGGAACCGTCCCACTGGTTTAATCTGATAACCCGTCAAACACATCGGATGCGTGGAGCCCGGTGCCGCCGATATACCGCGAATCGTAGACTTCCAGCCAGCCGAAGCGGCCATCGTTTGTCTGGAACAGGCACCACCTCTGGTTGTCGCTGCCCACAAAGCGGACCGTTTCATTCCGGTTCAGCACAAAGGATACTTCGTTGCTGCCGGGGGACAGGAGGAAGGGCAGCGATTCAATCTTCAGCCTTAAGGGGCTGGCGTTCCTGTATCCTATCTTTTCGTAGAAGGCGCTGGGCGACTCCACCAGCTTATGCTGCGTGTTCAGGCGGTACTCCCGGGTATAGTACCAGGTTTCCAGAATGCTGCTGCGGGCCCTGGCGCGCACGATGCCGTCGCCTTTCACGGCGTCGGTGTTCCCGCACAGACCCGGTACTTTGCCCATATTGACCAGCCTTTGGCCGTCATAATAGAAGAATGTGCTTGAATAGTCGCTGCCGGAGCCGTGTTCCTCAATAACAATCTCATAGAAGGCATCCGACGGGTTGATGTCCACCAGCCTGAACTCGGACTGGATCCCGGAGCCCTGGCCTTCCGCCTTGCTTTGGTTGACGGTCAGGGTGTACCGCCTGCCGTCGGTGGTGAAACGGATCCTGTCTTCGTTGCCGTCGCCATTGAGATCCAGGTAGAGGCCCGCGGGTTCGGATGTATCGGCGTTTCCGCCCGGGCTTTCGCCATAACCTCCGCCGGAGCCACCGCCAGAGCCTCCGGGCAGGTAGATATCCTGCTCCCTTACCCAGCCGGCCGTACCGCTGGGAAGCCTGACATGAAGGAACCCGTTCTCGGCTTTGCCGGTCAGGGTGACAAACACATCCGTACCGATGCTGGACATGAAGTTGTTGAAATCGGTTGCAGGTTCGGAACCGAAGTCCGGCATGCTGTATGCCGTGCTCCCTTTCCTGAGGTATGCCTGGTTGTAATAGGCGCTGCCCAGATCCTGAGTGAAGCTGTCGTTGCTGATCCAGCCTGTAATGCCAAAATTGGTGTCGATGGTGTCGGGTATGACATAGCTCTTTTGATCTCCCCGGACAATGATGCGTATCAGGTTGCCTTTGCTCAGGGTTATCCTGGACAGCTTGACCTTGTCGGCGGTTATCACGCCTACCGGCAGGTTGCTGCGATTATAGGAATAGATGTTTTCAGCCTTAATCCAGAAAGCGTTGCGGGTATCGTAATAGTTGATCATGCCCGATACCTTCTGGGCCAGGCACCAGCCGTTGACCACACGGCTGTTGTAGATGATGATTTCGTTCTGCCTGATTTCGCCTATGTCGGTGTAATTGTCCCCGGGACCGTTCTTCACCTTGCAGGTTTTGATCACAAAGGACTCCACGCGGCTGCCGGTAGCCTTTTCGGTCTCATAGATTTTGACCGTGGTGTCCTGTGTGCCTGGGGCAGGGGAAGCGTTGTTCGGGGCGGCGGGATCATCGTTGTTCAGGACAGGTTCCCTGTCAACCGAACGGAACACCTCGGTGACCGCGCCTGTCAGAACATTGATGGTATAGATGGAAAACTCCCCGGCCTTGGGATCCGTTTCATCAATCATGCGCACATAGGCGATGTTTTCCTCGTCGACCCAATTGGTCTGATAGGGCTTCAGTTCGCTGTAACCGGGGATGCGGGGAGCGGTCACACTGCTTTCCGAAACAATGAGGAAGGATCCCTCATTGTCAAACATGACGCGGGCGCCTGAAGCAGTGGTCCGGCACCAGGGCAGCAATTCCTGCCGCAGTTCCCGGCTCGTATTGAAGACGCTGATCTTCCCTGTTCTCAGGTTCAGGGTTCCGGAATTGCCGTTACGCATTTTGAAGACGAGATAATTGCCTGAAAGGCGGTAATCAGTGATATAGGCATCCTGGCTGCCGCCGTTTCCGGCTCCGGAATCCGGAACGATGGCGGTATCCTGATCATTGGCTGTCACATGCTTCATGATCACGCCGTTGAGAACATACCAGATAGTGCCGGAATCGGGGTTGATGTAGAAGGGTTCATGCTGCACCAGTTGGGTTTTCCATGCCGCATCATCAGCCGATGCGAACATGGCCTGATCGCCCGAGAAGACGCCAATGCCGCCGTTATTGGTGACAAAAAGCTTCGCTGCCGCAACAGCGGATTCAATTTTCATGAGCTGCAGGGCCTGCATGTCCAGCAGGAAAACAGGGCCGGCGCCGGTACTGCCGGCATAGGCCAGGTAATTGCCAAGCGGTGACCAGGCATATACCACCTGGTCCGGGCCCATTTCAGACAACCGGTAGTAACTGCCGTCTGACAGGTTGAAAAGATAGGTACCTGCACCGGCTTCTGTTCCCGGAATGCCGACTACCATGAAAGCTCCTGTCGGTGCAACGCTGAACTCCGGTTCACCCTGGCCGACGGAAAGCCCGATGCTTTCCAGGTCAATCAACTGACGAAATTCATCGTTCCTGCAACTGACTATGATATGGCCGATCCGGATGATGAACTGTTCCTGATTGGCGTGGAGCACCTCCCAGGAAGTTGCGTCCATACCCGTTTCGTTGAGCCTGGCAACCAGTTCATCGCCCGACAGTAGGCCTGTAACGCTTGTAAAGGAAATGGGGGTACCGGTGTTTTCAAAGGGTGTATCGGCGAGGGCCGGTCGGTTGTCCTTGTCGAAAATGGTCATGACTGACCCCCAGAAAGGTTTGGAAACGTCCTGGACGACCAGAAGGGCGAGGAGCAGCACGCCAAGGAAGGCCGGAACCGCTATCGGCCATATTTTTCTCAGCATGACCGGGCTGGTGACGTATGCAATGAACCCGGGCTTCCGGCCGGCTTCCTTTTCTGCCATGTCCATGATGGCTTCCTCGGGGACCGTTTCACAGGGAACCTTGCGACTGATCCTCCCAATGAGCCGTTCCACCGCTTCTGAAAACCGGTCTTCTGAAGTCTGAACATTGCCGGCGAGAAATCCCAGCGCCCGATCCATCCGCATCCTGGCCGAACTGCCGGAAAGGCCGAACACCCGGCCGATTTCCCGCAGCGTGAGCCCGTGATCATAATGCAGGATGAGCATGGCCCGATCCTCATCATGGAGCGGATCAAGCAGGACGCCCAGGGATTTTTCTTCTTCGGATTCATCGTCGTGCCTGATCAGGTATTCGGGGATCCTGGGATGACGCATCCGGGGCTGTTTCTGCTTATCTTTTCTGAACCTGTCATAGGCCATTCTGTAAAACCAGGTGGAAAAAGCCCAACGATCATTGTACCGGTACAGATTCCGGAAGATGTCGACAAAGATGGACTGAGCCAGATCCCCGGCGCGTGAGTCCGGAACTCCCATTTTGATCAGGAATCCGTAAAGTCCGGGATAATAGGAGGTTATCAGTTCTCCGAAGGCCTGGGTTTCGCCCCTGAGAACTTTTTCCGCAAGCAGCCTGTCGTTGTTCATGCTATCATTCTCCTTACCTACGGGAGCGCGGAGCTCCTGTTAACCGGAAAGCAACGGCGTTATTGGCATATCGCTTTCCATGCAATATGTTCAGGCTATTCCGCCAATGATGTGAAGCAAATGAAATGCCTGGAAGAATTTCGAGCCTCTGTCCGATTTGTTGCCATAACTTCATTATAATATTCAGTACGGGTCCCAGACAAGTTTGAACAGGGATATGCGGAAATAACGCCCGGTTTTCCCGGGGAGAGCATACCTTGCCTTTTTCCATGAGATAAGGTATCATAAGAAGTGTTCTGTACAAACATTAATGGAAATTTTTGGAGGTTTGGGATGCGAGAAGCATCCTTTTAAAAATGATGAGAGTCAAACTTGATGATAAACTGCTCCTGCAGATCGAAAAGCCTGCCAAATATACGGGAAACGAATGGAATATGGTCCGGAAGGATCCTGATGCGGTGCAGGTCCGCTTTGCCTTTGCCTTCCCGGATGATTATGAAATTGGCATGTCCCATCTGGGCATGAAAATTCTTTATCATACCATGAACAAGCGGGAGGACACCTACTGCGAGCGGGTGTTCGCCCCATGGGTGGACATGGAACGGCTCATGCGGGAAAGGGGCATCCCGCTTTATGCCCTTGAAACCTATACCCCTCTGTCCGAGTTCGATATCATAGGCTTTACGCTGCAATACGAGATGAGCTATACCAATATCCTCAACATGCTGGATCTGGGAGGCGTTCCGGTGCTGGCAAAGGACAGGGACGAGAGCCATCCCTTTGTCTGCGCGGGCGGTCCCTGCGCGGTGAATCCGGAGCCCCTTGCCGATTTTATCGACTTCTTTGTCATAGGCGAAGGCGAGGAAGTGATCCATGAGATCATTGACGCGTACAAGGAATGGAAAAGCTCGGGCGGTAACAGGGCAGCCTTCCTGGAACAGGTTGCCGGCATCGAAGGGGTTTATGTTCCTTCCCTGTACGAGGTGATCTACTATGATGACGGAACCATTCTGGATATCCTGCCCAAATCCGAAAAGGTTCCGGATGTGGTAAGACGCCGTGTTGTCAGGGACCTGGACCAGGTGGATTTTCCGGATGATATCATCGTCCCCTACATCGGGACCGTGCATGACCGGATTATGCTGGAGCTCTTCAGGGGCTGCATCCGGGGATGCAGGTTCTGCCAGGCCGGTTTCATCTACAGACCTGTGCGCGAACGATCGCCGGAAAAGCTCAATGAACTGGCCCGCAGTTCTGTCAGGAAAACGGGTTACGAGGAAATATCCCTGGTATCCTTGAGCACCAGCGATTATTCCGCGCTGCCCGCTTTTTGCGACGAACTGCTGGCGTTTACCGAGAAAGAGCATGTGAACCTGTCCCTGCCGTCCCTCAGGGTGGACAATTTCTCCCTTGGGCTTATGGAACGGGCTTCCAAGATCCGCAAGAGCGGGCTGACCTTTGCGCCGGAAGCCGGAACCCAAAGGCTCAGGGATGTCATCAACAAAGGCGTTACCGACGAGGACCTGAAATCGTCGGTGCAGCTGGCCGTTGCCGGCGGCTGGAACTCGGTCAAACTGTATTTCATGCTGGGGCTTCCCACTGAAACCATGGAGGATGTGGACGGGATTGCCGATATGGGGATCAGCCTTGTCGAGTCCTGCAGGGGGATCGCTGACAAGAACGGCGGCAGCCTTCAGATTACCCTGAGCACCTCATGTTTTGTGCCCAAGCCCTTTACACCCTTCCAGTGGGAACCCATGGACGATATCGAAACCCTTACCGAAAAGCAGCACCATCTGAAGGATCGGATCCGAAGAAGGACGCGGAAGATCGTATACCATTACCACAACCCCAGGATCAGCCATATGGAGGCTGTCCTGGCCAGGGGAGACAGAAGGCTGGGCAAGGTGATCTACACGGCCTGGAAAATGGGTGCCAGGTTCGACGGCTGGGATGAACATTTCTCCTTCGAGCGGTGGCAGGAGGCGTTCAGGGCCAATGGCCTCGATTCAGCCTTTTACGCTAACAGGCGGCGGGACTTCTCCGAGGTCCTGCCCTGGGATCATATCGATATAGGGGTGACCAAGGAGTTCCTGATCCGGGAATGCCGGAAGGCCTATGAAGGCGACCTGACGCGCAACTGCGCCAGCGGCTGTTCGCATTGCGGCGCCACGGTATACGGGGCAGGCATCTGCTTTAAGCAAAAGAAAAATCAAGATCAGGCAGGAGGTTGACAGATGGCCAGGGCGCTGAGATTCCGGTTCTCAAGAGACGAAAGGCTGAAATATATAGCCCATTTGGATGTACTGAGGCTGTTTGAGCGGGCCATCAAGCGCGCCGGACTGCCTGTTGCCTATACACAGGGGTTCAATCCTCGCCAGAAAATTGTTTTTGGCCTGCCCATCGCGGTGGGACTGACCAGCTCCGCCGAATATGCGGATATTGAGTTTGATGAGGAGATGACGCCTGAATCATTCATATCGCGTATCAACCAGAGCCTGCCCGAAGGCATTGAGGTGATGGAAGCCGTGCCCGTCAGGAACATGGGCAGGATCATGAGCCTGATCGCGTCTGCCAGGTATGAAATCGCCTTCACCATCCCGCAGGCCATGGATCAGGATACGCTGAGCGGCATTGTGATCGATTTCCTGGATCAGGAAGATATCACAGTGATGAAAAAGACCAAGAAGGGCATGCGACCGGTCAACATCAGGCCGCTGATCTATTCCCTTTCGGTCAGAAAACCCGATGGCGACGGGTATATCATGGAGGCGTTCCTGAGCGCTGGGGCAGAAAACAACCTCAGGCCGGATCTGCTGATGCAGGCTTTTGCCCAGAAAACGGGGCTTGAACTCACGGTGGAATCCATACACCGCAGGGCGATGTTTGCGTCCGACTTCAATGAGTGGAAAAGCCCCCTTGAGGTGGCCGATGACTAAGGACGTTCTGATGGATGCCAGCATGGGCCAGATACGCCTGGCTGTCATGGAGGATGGCGAACTCGTAGAATTCTATGTGGAAGAGCGCGAAAAGGAAAGCATGCTGGGCAACATCTACCGGGGAAGGGTTGAACGGGTGGTGCCCGGCATGCAGGCGGCCTTCATCGACATCGGGCTTTCCAGGAATGCATTTCTCTATGTCAGGGATCTCCTGACCGATGGTGATCAAAACAATCTTTCCGGGGCATTACCCCCCATTGGGCATCTTCTGAAAGCAGGGCAGGAACTGACGGTACAGGTTGTCAAGGAGATGTCGGGGCAAAAGGGACCCAGGGTCACCACCCGCATCACGCTGCCCGGACGCTTCGCGGTGCTGCTCCCAAACCAGGACACGGCCGGGATATCCAAACGCCTGGATGACGGCGAGGAAAGAAAACGTCTGAAGGAACTGGCCCGGGCGTTGAAGCCCGAAGGCGCCGGGCTCATCATCCGGACTGCGGCCAGGCATGTTCCCGTGGAATGGCTGAAGGATGAGATAGAGAGTCTCATCGGGAAATGGAACAGGATTCTGGAGCAGCAATCAGGCGGACCTGTTCCCCGTTGCCTGTATCAGGAGACCGATTTTGTCAGCCACATGATCCGGGAGCATCTGACGCCTGATCTGAATCGCTTCATCGTCAATGACAGGGAGATCTGGGAACAGGTCAACCGGCTCCTGGATTCCGATTCACCCGGCTTCAGACCGCGGGTGGAGTATTTTGACAGGGACTATGATCTCTTTGACTATTACCAGGTGGAAAGCGCCATCAGCCAGGCCCTTTCCCGGAAGGTCTATCTGAAGAGCGGCGGTTACCTGGTGTTTGACAGGACGGAAGCCCTGACGGTGATTGATGTCAACAGCGGCAAATATGTGGGCCGCACCAGTCTTGAGGATACGGCCCTGAAGATCAACACCGAGGCGGTGGAAACCATCGCCAGGCAGGTACGGCTCCGGGATCTCGGCGGCATTATCATCATCGACTTCATCGACATGCAGGATAAGTCCCACCGGGAAGAAGTGGTGGCCAGGCTGAAAGAGGCGGTGAAACGGGACAGGACCCAAACCGTGGTGGTAGGGATGACCGGGCTGGGGCTTGTGGAAATGACCCGTAAGAAAGTCAGGCAGCCCCTTGCAGATTATCTGACGGTGGATTGCCGCTGTTGCGGCGGTACGGGCCGGCATCTGTCGCCCATGGTCGTTGCAAAGAGGGTGGAACGGCGAATGGCCCGGTATCTCATGAGCAATCATCCCGATTCCCTGGAGATCCTGGTCCATCCGGACATCCATAAGGTGCTGGAAGGGCAGGAGAAGGACAGGCTGGTAAAGCTCGGGGAGCAATATGCCTGTCAGATCCGGATCACCCCGTCCACCGATGTGGCTTATGGCGATATGCGCATGAGGGAAGGGCCGTGACAGGGCTTCAATAAATTCCTTGACAAAATCCATGCTTGCAGGTATAATCTCTCCTAATTACGGAATACCATGCATAAAGGCTATGACAAGAAAGAGTAGGATGCTCCGGGCTTCCAACAGAGAGTTCCCGGCTGGTGAGAGGGGCAGGAAACGGGCATCTGAATACATCTTCGAGCCGCGCACCCAACGCCGCTTTAGGCCAGTAGGCTGCGCCGTCGGGGCACACGTTACAGTGCCAGGGTATAAGCCGATATGGCCGTACCTGAATGAGGTTGATGCCACAGGCATCAACGAATTGGGGTGGTACCACGAAGCATCAGGCTTTCGTCCTCATGGGAGGATGAAGGCTTTTTTTATTGCTTTCTCTTTCGGAAGCGGCGGCAGGATGGGTGGACTTTAAGGGCCTTGGCTGGATGTTCCGTATGATACGACTATCACGAGGCAGGTGTTGCAAATGTTGCCGATCCACGAGCAAATGCGGATCATTGCAAAGGGAGCAGCGGAGATTATCAATCCGGAAGAGCTTCAAAGGAAGCTCCACGATGCCGCCGGGAAGGGAAGACCGCTGACTGTGAAGCTCGGTCTCGATCCGACAGCCCCTGATCTCCACCTGGGCCATGCGGTGGTCTTGAGAAAGATCAGGCAGATGCAGGAGCTGGGCCATCGGGCGGTCATCATCCTGGGGGATTTCACCGCCATGATCGGGGATCCCTCGGGGAAATCCAAGACCAGAAAGCAGCTGACCCATGAGGAAACCCTGAGAAACGCCGCAACCTACAAGGAACAGCTTTTCAGGATCCTGATGCCGGAAAGGACAGAAATCCGATTCAACAGCGAGTGGCTTTCCGGGCTGAACCTGGCCGCTGTTCTGGAACTGGCGGGAAAGACAACCGTGGCCAGGATACTGGAACGGGACGACTTTAAATCGCGGTTCAGCGCCAATCTGACCATCGGCCTCCACGAGCTGTTCTACCCGCTGATGCAGAGCTATGATTCCGTGGCGATTCAGGCTGACATCGAGATGGGCGGTACCGACCAGCGGTTCAACATCCTGATGGGACGCGATATCCAGAAACATTATGGGCAGGAGAGCCAGGTGGCCCTGTTCATGCCCATCCTGGAAGGTACCGATGGCGTTGAGAAGATGAGCAAGAGCCTTGGCAACAGCATCGGTATCAACGAGGACCCCAGAGTCATGTTTGAAAAGATCATGGCCATCCCCGACAGCCTGATCATCCGCTACTTTGAACTGTGTACCGATCTCCATCCCGACGAGGTGGATCTGTACAGGGAAAGGCTGGACAACGGAGAGAATCCCCGCGATATCAAGGCCTGCCTTGCCCATGAAATTGTCCGGCTTTACCATGGCAGGCAAGCGGCGGACGCTGCCCGGGAATACTTCAATACCGTGTACCGGGACAGGGAGCCGCCCAAAGATATGGTGGACCTGGATGTGTCCCCGTTCACCGATGACCAGGGGAACACGGACCTGGTCAGGATCCTTGTGAAGTCCGGATTTGCGCCCAGTTCCAGCGAGGCCAGAAGGCTGATCCTTCAGGGCGGTGTCAGGCTGAACGCGGAAAAGGTTAACCAATTCAGAATACCTGTCCGGGACGGGGATATCCTCCAGGCGGGAAGGAAGCATTTTACCAGGCTGTGCAAGCCGGACAGGACGTGCTGATCACTTGCGTGAATCCCTGTAAAGGTTTTCGACGGAACGGTCGTAGGTTGCCTCGCCGGCCTTGGAGAAAAAGCAGCCCGGCACCTCGCCGTACTTTCTGTGGTAGGCGACGCATTCGCAGCATTTTCCACGGCGTGAGCAAGGGTAAGTACAGGTACATGCGTTGCGGTTACTGCAATCCATAGTCCCTCTCCTTTGATTCAGATTGGCCCGTGCCTGGCGTCCTGGAGGCATACGCCGCTACGGCAGCAAAAACCTGAGCCTGCCGGTTCAAGGGCGTTTGCGACGGGAGATCAGGCATCAGGGCGTGGCTGATTTCTCCACAACCTAGTATAACAAGGGGATGGATGGATTTCAATTGAGTGCGCTCACGGCAGCAACCCCAGCTTCCTCGCCTGGGCTACGGCCTGGGAACGCCTTTTGACATGGAGTTTACCGTAAATATTATTGATGTGCCATTTGGCGGTGCCTATCCCGATATACAGATGGTGGGCGATCTGCTTGTTGGACATACCCTGGGCCATAAGGGAAAGGATCTCCTTTTCCCTTGGGGTCAGGGCGCCTAAAGCAGCCTGGTGCCTCATCCTGGATTTCTGCAAGCGATAAAGGTCCCTGTTAGTTTCCCGGAGCAGGGTCAGACATTCGGCTTTTTCTATCAGGAAGCGCACGGCAAGCCTGGAGTTGGTATAGATATCCACCGCTTTCTCCAGGTATTCGCGGCAATAGTTCATCTCCCGCATCTGATAATAGTATTCGGCGATCAGGATGGCAGCGGTCTGTGCGAAGGGAACGTTTTTGGCTGCATCCGGAGAATCGAACCAGGCGATCAGGTCGTTCATGCTGAAGCTTTCTATGTCCCCGTTGAACTTAAGCCTTGCCAGCATCAGCAAGGTGCCGATGGGGGTGTTTTTGCCATTGACCAGGTACTCAGCTTCCAGCAGTTCCTTGTCCGAATCCGATACCGGTACGCCTTCAAACAAGTTGATCTGGGCCCGCAGGGCGGCGCAGAGGGTATCGACATTTTCAAAGTTCAGCCCGGACAGCCGGCCGGCCAGTTCATCGATCAGGGCATAGGCCCGATCGTACCATCCGCTGATGCCATAGGCATAGACCAGATACATCTCCAGCACGCCGTACATCTGGACAAAACCCAGTTGGTATATCAGCTCCTTAACGCTTTCCAGGTGTCTGACGGCAAGCTTTTGTCTGTTCATCTCGAAAAAAGCGATGCCGAGCGGCAGCCGGAGCAGCTGGTATACGCTGCTTTTGTCCTTCCTGCTTAAGGCGGCCAGTTCGTTTCTGAAAAGGGTCACGATATCGGCAATTTCACCCAGGGCATGTTTCTTAAGTCCGTAACTGACCAGGGACATCACCGCGGGATAGTAGTATCGATGTTTCTTGAAAATATGGTATGCGCTGAAAAACTCATGGGCGGCCTTGCGATGGTCGCCTGTACCGGAAAGAAGCTGGCCGTAAGTCAGCCTGGCATTGGCTGCATAGAGGCTGCCGGGCTCCCTTTCCACGCTCTCAACAGAAAACCTTGCATACTTCAGGGCTTCTTCCGGGTTGGACGAGAAGACTGAAACCGCTTTGAGAGAATAGTATACGGCACTTTCAACCGACGATGTCAGCGTGCAGGTTTCCATGTCATCCAGGATTTGGGTCAGGCGCCGGTTATCCCCGCACATGAAGCAGGCCCAGCCCAGTATGAGCTTTTGGAATGGGGTAGTAAACCGATCATAGGGGATGTCCCCGACCAAAAGCATCATGGGCTTGGTATTTTGGGCAGTCATCAATTCCGCCGCGTTTTCCTCAAACAAGGAGAGGGCAGCATCATATGCCTTTTGCCCGATAGCATGTTCAATTCTCAGAAGGATGCCGTACAAATCCTTGCGCATAGAACCTCCCTGACTGAAAACGCCTGACACCACCAATATATTATTACATTGATAAATTTCTGGCAAGAAAAAAGGGACTGCCCATCGGGCAGTCCGAACTGTGTAGTAGGGTGGTTTATGGATAATGGCAAACAACTAATAACGATTGATCAGCTTTTGCCATATCTCCTCGCTGAAAGTGACCTTTTCGGCCAGATACTTCAGGGTATGCCGGTCATTGGCTTCCAGGGTGATAACCCTGGATTTACTTACCCAGTAGTCTATACCGGATTCCTCGAAGTTGGCGCGGTTTTCCTTGAAATTGAAGGTGACAAAAATGCTGGTGGTATTTGACAACTTTCTGTTCATGAACTTGTTCAGGGGATCTTCTTCCAGGATGTCCTGCCTGTAGGCCATCATAAATGCTTCCCGTTCCTCTGCGGTAACCAGATCCAGGATGGTCGGATTGTCCGCATTATCGTTGAAAAACACTTCGATGGAAATCAGATCGTTGGGTTCAACGGCAAGCAGGGGATTGGCCTTTTCCCTGTACTCATCCGAGCTTACCAGTTCCTTGAGCCTGTCTTCCAGGCCGCCCGTCCTGCCCTCGACAAAGGGGAGGATGTAGGATCTTTCCACGATTTGGCCGCTCTTGAGACGATAGGCAATATACAGGTTGAAATGGTAGAACCCGGAAGATTCATCGTAATAAATGTTCTCCCACCGGTCCTGCCTGTCGAGGGACGAAGCATTCCGGATGACAAACCGGTGAAGGGCTATCGCCTTTTCGATGGATTCGGGTCTTTCCAGAACACCCTGCCTCTGCTTCAGGTTTTGGATCAGTTGATCATCCAGCCTGGCGGGAGGTTCCACACCGTAGCTGTTGCTGAACATATACCTGTGCCTTTCGGGATTGTAGCTTTCAGGGTTCAGCGCGAGCATTGCGTATTCATCCGCATAATTGCTCACCAGCATGATCTCCACGTCCCGGGCATCGGGCACATAGCTTTCATATCCGAAGAGATCAAAGTTGATCGCACAGAGAAGCAGGACCATGATCAGGGCAAAGACGATAAAGCCCTTAGTTCTCCGGAAGACCCGGAAGGTTTTCCTAAGGAGCATTTCAGCGGCAAAGTAACCAATGAAGCCGCCAATCAGGTAACCTACCACAAAGACCGTGAAGCTCCTGCCAAGGTTCATCAGGCTGACAATGATATTGCCCAGTAGCGCCGAGGAACAGAAGGCCACGCTGTATTTGAAGACAGGTTTCATGATCTGGACGCTGACCACGTCACCAGCCGTTTCCATATGGCGCTTCAGATAGACAGCCCGTGCGCCCCAGGTGAAAAGCAATCCTGCCAGGAGATAACAGGCAATGGCCAGCCAGTCACCTCTGCCATATGCAAAATCGGTGAAGCATTCCAACAGGTAAGCGATGGGAGAAAAGAGGACCAGAAGGCTGTCTCTCGGCGGCACATAGCCGAAAAGAAGGGAGGACAGGACTGTTTCGATCACGTCTTCCAAAAACACGGCAAGGAAGTTGAATATGAAGAAGTACAGGGCATGGGCTGCCATGTGCCCGGTAAACATCCCCGCAAACACCGCAAACGAGTAGAACAGGAACAGGAAGACGGCTGAAACCAGGATCCAAAGCAGGGAATTGCCGATTTGTACGATGCCGATCACCAGTTCACCTGCGACCAAAATGGTGCCCGATATCAGCAGAGGCAGCATCACCAGGGTAAGGCCCGCCAGGTAATGGGTTGTAAAAAGGCTGTTCCTGGTGACGGGCAGCGCGTGGATCATGGCCGTATTGCTCTGAAAATGGATGTAGGAGAACATGGCCAGTGCAGCGATCAGGCTGAAAAAGGGAAACAGAAGGATTACCAGGGTATGGGTATGTCCGAAAATCGAACGGGCGATTTCACTGAGCATGAATCCTGCAAAAATGTCATGGCTTTCTTTTGATGCAATGCGCAGGAATCCAAGAATGTTCAAAGTCAGCAGGAAGGCGAATGCAAAGGCGATCAGCCAGAAGCGCTTCAGGTTGAAGACATAAATGCCTTTATTAAAGGATGATGTTTTTGACCGCATAGTTCATACCTCCCAGCTCATAAACGAAGATTTCCTCCAGGGTGAGGGGAAGGGCATCCATAATGATCGGATTGAGGTTTCCCACATGGCTGAGTATCCTGTCCCTGTCCCCGCGGACGATCAATACCCATACGCGGCCGGTGACCTGCCTGTTCAGGATGTCCAACTGGTTCATCTCCTCGGGCAGAGGGCCGTCAAAGGCCACCTGGAGCTTGATGATATTGTTCTGAATCTCAGAAAGGTTTCTCTCCAGGATGATTCGGCCCTCATGTATGATGCCCACATGATCGCAGACATCCTCCAGTTCCCGCAGGTTATGGGATGAGACAAATACGGTCATGTTCCTTTCGGCCACATCCTGCAGAAGAACGCTCCAGACCTTTCTGCGCATCACCGGGTCAAGCCCGTCCACCGGCTCATCCAGCAGCATGAGATCGGGTTTCAGGCAGATGCCCAGCCAGAAGGCCGCCTGCTTTTTCATGCCCCGCGACAGACGCCGGAGGCTTCTTTTCGGATCAAACGGGAACACTTCATGGAGCTTCTTGAAGCGCTCCTCGTCGAATAACGGATAGACGGACTGATAGAATTTTTTCATGTCCAGCAGGGTTGCCTGGGGGAAGAAGTAGATATCATCGGGGATGTAGACGACCCTGGACTTTACCTGGACGTTTTCAAAGCTGGGCTGGCCGTCGATGGTAATGGTGCCGCTGTCGGGAATAAAGACGCCGGCCAGGTGCTTGATCAGCGTGGTCTTGCCCGCCCCGTTGGGGCCCACCAGCCCGTAGACCGATCCTCTGGGCACGCTGATGTTCACACCGTTCAAAGCCCAAAAATCACCGAAGGATTTCTTCAGATCCCTGACTTCAATCATGGGATTCACCCTCCTTATCCGCCGAAATAGCATGCTCCATCAGTTCCAGAATCTCCTGCCTGGTCAGGCCCAGGTAATGCAGTTCCCTGATGAGGGGTCTGATGGAGGCCATGAGGGAATCAATCCGTTCCTGGTCTTTTTTGACCGGCGGAGCCGCCACAAAATTGCCCCTGCCCAGCACCGAATAGATGAATCCTTCCGACTCCAGATCCTTGTAGGCTTTTTGTATGGTGTTGGGATTGATGGAGGTAGTCTGCGCCAGTTCCCGGACCGAGGGCAGTTTCTCACCCTCCTTGAGGGCGCCGGTTATGATGAGCTGTTTGATATTGTCCTTGATCTGCTCGTAAATGGGTTTCGGACTTCGCACGTCAATGATGATGATAGCGATCCCTCCTTCCCTGCGGAGATCCCGGAAAAGCATAATAGGTGTACTAATACATATAGTACACTTATTATACTGAGTGCGTGAAGAATCTGTCAAGGAATTTGCCGTGCGCCAATCGCAAGGCCATGTTTACAATCCCCTTTTTCTGGCATATAATATTCCCAAAACTAAACGAAAGGCTTTGAAAGGGAGAGTAGGTATCGGAAATACCCAGGGAATGACCGCATTCCCGTCAGAGAGTCCGGCTGGTGTGAAAGGATGGGGAAAGCCTTTACCGAACATGGCCCTGGAGCTGCGCACCGAACGCTTGTTCAAGCCTTAGGCTGCGACGGATGCACCCGTTAGCGTGCCGGAGTATAAGCATGCCATTGGCATGCCGTACTCGCTGAGGCCTTTTCCCGCGAGGGAAGGGTGAACAGGGGTGGTACCACGAAGCAGATACGCTCTCGTCCCCAAGTAGGATGCTTGGGGGTGGGAGCTTTTTTGATGCGATCAATACGGACGGCGTAATCACCGGTTCACCCGATGTGATTTTCATGCGGGGGCGAACGGGCCCCGGCCGGGCACAGCCCGTTGGATGAACCATAACCGCTGAATTTCTGGGGAAAGGAATGGTGTTTATGAAAATATTGATCGGAGGCGCGTGGCCATACGCCAACGGATCGCTTCATATCGGTCATCTTTCATCCCTGATAGGAGGGGATGTCCTGGCAAGATACCACAGGCTCAGGGGCGACACGGTCTGCTATGTTTCCGGCAGCGATTGCCATGGTACGCCCATCACCATCAAGGCAAGGAGGGAAGGCGTTCACCCGTCGTCCATTGCGGAACATTATCACAGGGAGTTTGAGGACTCCTTCAGGCGGCTGGGCTTTACCTATGACAGCTACGGATGCACCACTTCATCTTACCATAAGGCTTTTGTCCGGGAATTCTTCACAGCCCTTCGACGTAAAGGCTTCCTGTATGAGAAAGAGGTTGAGCAGGCTTTCTGTGCAAAGTGCGGCCAATTCCTGCCGGATCGGTTCGTGATCGGAAATTGCCCGGTATGCGGGAAAAATGCCAAGGGGGATCAGTGCGACCACTGCGGAAGCCTTTTGGATCCTGTCCAGCTGTCGGACAGAAGGTGCGGTATTTGCAGTACCGAGCCCGAATTCCGGAAATCCACCCATCTTTTCATCCCGCTGAGCAGGCTTGAGAAGGAAATCCGGGATTACCTGGACAAGGCCGAACACTGGCGGGCCAATGCCGTTGGTCTTACCGGCAGGTATCTGGATGAAGGGCTTCACGACCGGGCTGCCACCCGGGATATTGACTGGGGCATCGATGTACCCATTCCGGGCTTTGAAGACAAAAAGATTTATGTTTGGCTTGAGGCTGTCCTGGGTTATCTCTCCGGATGCAGGCAGTGGTGCGAAAAAACGGGCAACAGCTTCGAGACCTTCTGGAATCCCGACAGTGACGATGTCCGGCACTATTATGTCCACGGAAAGGACAACATCCCTTTCCATACCGTCATCCTGCCTGCCCTCCTGCTGGCCCATGGCGGTCTCAGGCTTCCCGACAGGATCGTTTCGGCCGAGTACGAAACCCTTGAAGGCAGAAAGATATCCACCAGCGAGAACTGGGCGGTGTGGATTCCGTATCTTCTGGAGCGGTACCAGCCTGATTCCATACGCTATTTCTTTATAGCCAACGGGCCCGAAAAGAAGGATTCCGACTTCTCCTGGCTGGAGTTTGTCAACACCCATAACGCGGACCTGGCAGGACAGTTCGGGAACCTCGTCAACCGGACCTTGGTTTTCATCCAAAAAAGCTATGGGGCAAGGGTTCCCGAGGGATGCCCGGATGCACAAATCGGACCGGTGATTGAGGAAGCCTTCAGGCGGTGCGGGGAGTTCATCGAGGAAGGCGCGTTCCGGGACGCGCTCCAGTCGGCCTTCTCGCTGGTCCGTTTTGCCAACAAGTATTTTGATGACAGGAAGCCCTGGATCACCGTCAGGGAAGCTCCCGAAGATTGTGCCCAAACCCTGTTCAGCCTGGTACAGATCATCGGAAATCTCAGCGTTCTGCTGGAGCCGTTCATTCCATTCTCCTGCGAAAAAACCCGGAAGATGCTGGGCGATCTTGAGCCTTCCGGCTGGAAGCCTGTGTTCGTTGAGGCAGGCCGCAGGCTGAACGAGCCCGAGATTCTGTTCAAGCGCCTGGATAAGAAGGTGGCGGAAGAGGAGTTGCAGAGGCTTCGGGAGAGGACGACTCCCACCTGAAGAGATTGCCACGCCCCGCATAAGCGGTGCTCCCTTAATAAGCTCTCGTTTTCTTTTAATATCTCTGTTTTTCTTTATTTTTTACCTTGATAATATTGAGCTGTACTTCTGGATTGCTTGGTTTTCTTGGCAGTTTTGCGGATTTTGGGTATGACAATAAAACCGCATATG
>NZ_FQZP01000004.1 GCF_900142095.1 Thermoclostridium caenicola
CTTGGCAGGAAAGGTACCTCTTCATAAAACCTTTTATTGCATGAAGGACATACATAGCGTCGTTTCCGCAGATGTATGAAAGTATAGCTTCCAAACGAAGATATATCCTTAATTTGTTGTTCTCTGTAATCGTGAATCTTGTCCGTAGTCCGACCACAGCGGGGACACTCATGGGCTTTTCGCTTCATTCTCATATAAATGTGGAACTGATTGTCCTTTCTTTCTGCGAAGGTAACGGTTACATCTTCAAATCCAATAAATTCTCGCGTATAATCTTTGTAGAGCATGGTTGATTCTCCTTTAAAATGTTGGATTGGGTAACTTCATTTTACTAGAGAATTCACTCCATGCTCTCTTTGTTTGCAAAAAAATGTTGGAGTTCCGAAGTGTTCTGTCCCTCGGCACCCCAACATTTATTATAGAACCATGTTTTATAGTAAAACGGCTGAAAAGCCGTTTTTTTTTGTCGCATAAGCCAGGGAACGAGGGAAAATTTCTGTTTGGTAATGGCAGCGCATATGGTGTAGAATGGCATTATGGCAAATAGTTGCCCGTAGCAACCAACCGATGCTTTGGAGGAACAATGAATACCAATTCCTTTATCTCAGTCAGGGAAGTAACAAAAAGATACCGCAAAAGGGTCGCCCTGGATCGTGTAAGCATTGAAATCAACAAGGGAGAGGTGTTTGGCCTGATAGGTCCCAACGGGGCCGGCAAGTCCACCTTCATATCCCTTCTTGCCACTATCAACAGGCCTGATTCAGGAGATATCCTGGTGGAGGGCAAGAGCATCGTCAAGATGCCGGGGAAAATACGCAGTCGGATTGGGTATGTTCCCCAGGAGATAGCCCTGTATCCCATGCTGTCGGCATATGAAAACCTGGATTTATGGGCCGGCATTTACGGGCTCAAAGGGCAGCAAAAGAACCAGCGGATCCGGGCGGTTTTGGAATACCTGAGGCTCGGGGACAGGGCCGGGGACAAGGTGGCAACCTTTTCAGGCGGCATGAAGCGCAGGCTGAACATAGCCGCATCGCTGCTTCACAAGCCCGACATTCTGATCATGGATGAACCGACGGCAGGCGTGGATATCCTTTCCAGAACCACGGTTGCGGATATGATCAGGAGTCTGAAAGCGAATGGCTGCACCATTATCATTACCAGCCACTATATCGACGAACTGGAGCTTCTGTGCGATCGGCTGGCCATCCTGAACAAGGGGGTTCTGCTCCATACAGGAAATCTGGAATCCATCCTGGAGAAGACCGGCAAAGAAAGCCTTGAAGCGCTCATGCTGAATCTGGAGGAGATGCGATGAAGGCTTTTCTGTCCATACTTAAGAACGATGTCAGAATCGTCCTGCGGGACGTAAAAGCATTATTGCTGCTTTTGCTCATGCCCGTCCTGGTGATCAGCATTTTTGCAAAAGCACTTGGCCCCCTGTTGGACAAAACGGTCTTTGTGGAACCCTTCAGCATTGCCGTTGTGGACAAGGAGAATTCCGTGTGGACCGGCGTTTTGGCCGCACAACTGAAGAAGCTGGAGATTCTCGATAATATCTACAAAACAGACGAAGAAGAAGCCAGAGAAATGATACGAAGAAATGAGGTGGCCGCGGCCATCGTCATCCCTGAAAACATCACTGCCAGCGTGGACCGCTGGGAGCCCGAGCAGGGGAAGGTTATCGGAAATAGCCTGCTGCACCTGGAGTCACAGCTGATTAAGAACGTGGCCGTGGTGGGCTCAGCAGCGGTTTCAGCCGGCCTTGCCGAGCTCTATGCCATCAGGGACTACGAACAGAGGGCAGGCATTGATCCGGATCAGATCTACCAGGATCTGGTCAGTGCCAATGAAGAGTTTATCAATACCGTGCTGGCCCGAAAGGAAGTCTTTACAGAAACCAGGCTGGATGCATACGGGGTCAGCGCGATTGAGCATTATGCCGCATCCCTCCTGGCGGTTTTCATCATGTTCGCATCGATCCCCTGTATCAAGCTGCTGGCGCAGGAAAGAAGCCTGGGTATATCGACGCGCGTTATTGCTGCGCCGGCAGGCGGGTGGCAGTCCATCAGCGCCAAACTGCTCCTTTCGGTGGGGATCTCCACGGCTCAGTTCCTGGTGGTGGGCCTTTTCCTTAAACTTTCGGCGAAAGGCATTGGCCGCATGCAAATCGGCCCGTTCATTCCCGTGTTTCTTTGCACCACTGTGGCGGCTGCTGCATTTTCCATGCTGATCGCATCCTTTGCCACATCGCTGGCCTCAACGGACCTGATTGCCAACCTGTCCATCCTGTTGATGGCCATAATCGGTGGAAGCGTTTATCCGCTTACATCCCTTCCCGCCTTGTGCAGGGATTTGAGCATGCTTACCATAAACCGCTGGTCGGCTGAAGGCTTTCTGGCTGCCCTGGCCGGCGGGGATGCCGGCGGAATCTCCGCCAGCTGCAAGGCGCTGCTCGCCCTGGCGGCATTATACTTTGCCGGTGCCGTTCTGGTTCACCGGCTGAAAAGGAGGCGGCTGGCATGAGATTCCTGGTTGTCTTTAAAAACCGCATGCGAATCATCCTTTCGGACAGGATGTTTATCGCCGCCATGCTGATCATCCCGATCGTTCTGGCCATGATCATGGGTTATGCCCAGCGGGACGAAAAACTGGGCTATGTGCCCCTGGCCGTCGTGGATGAGGATGGAAGCGCCCTGTCAAAGGCGCTTATCTCCGGCATCTCCCAGAAGGAAGGCCTGAAGGTGATCGAGGTTGAAAACCGCAAAATGGCAGATACCCTGCTTAAAAACGAAGAAGCCGAAGCGGGCGTGTTCATCCTTGAAGGCTTTGAAGCCGCCATTCTGCGCGGTAAGACCCAGGGCATTCTGGAGCTTGTCAAATCACCCACGACAGTTTCCACAGAGCTCATCAAGGAGATCGTGGCCGCCGAAGTGTTGCAGCTGAGAGCCGCAGAATATGCCTATGACTGGATCACCAGGCGCTATGAGGAGAACGGGGTGGGAAACAAGGTAACCCGCGAGGAGATATGGGCCCATGTGGAGAGCTATTTAAAGCCGGTTCCGCCCATGACCATCCTCTATGAGGAGATAGAGGGAAGCCCGGTGTCTTTGGAGGATGTGTCCATCCCGCCCTATGCGGCGGCATCCGCCGGCGTGTTGGTGCTGTTCGTCATGCTGACCCTGATATTCGGCAGCGGCTGGGTCTGCGAGGAGCGGTCCAACGGTACCTTGAACCGCATCTTCTCTTCGCCCGGTTCGCTCCTTTCGGTCTACCTGGGAAACACGCTGGCCCTGTTTGTGCTCGGATTTTTTCAAACCCTTCTTTTTGTGGTCATCCAGCAAATCGTCTTTGATATCACCATGCTGACCGGATTCAGTTCCTGGCTGGTCATGATGGCATACATCCTTTGTGCCGCTTCCGTCAGCATGCTTTTGGCTTCCCTTTTCAGAACCGCTGCCCAGCTCCAGGCTGTGGCCCCGGTCTTTTCCATCATCACCGGCCTGATGGGGGGATGTCTCTGGAACCTTGCGGGAATACCCAGGGAACTGGTGCCCATCACGCGCCTGACCCCCCAGGGATGGGCTTTGTCAGCCATTACAGCGCTCTATGCAAACCCCGATGAATGGAATTATGCCATGCCCGCCATCAGGGTGTTCCTGGCGGCGTCGTTGATTTTGCTGACCGTTTCCTACCTTCTGCTCCGGCTTGGCCGGAAAGACAGTGCAAGCTAGATCGGGCAGGTCCTTGTGACAGCAATAAAGCCGGCATCCGTGCCTGGATGCCGGCTTTTCTATAAGCCTGAGAGGCTTAAGGCGCTTGGCTTCAGAACAGGTACTGGGCCATGCTTATGATATTGCCGAGGGTTTCGGCAATCTCCTCGATGTAGGCTTCCAGGTCCTCCCTGGTGGCTGTGCCCAGGTCGATGGCATTGGCCACCCAGTCGGGTGTTTTTACATTGATATCATATTGGATATAGCTTTCAAGGCCCAGGGTGATGTTGGTGCGCTCCGATGAAGGAGACAGCTGTCCGCCCATGGACAAATCAATGGTTCCTTCAATAATGACGGGGAAGCCGTTCTTGTTCCTGGTCTCGGTGGTATCGGCCGAAATCGTCAGGCTGATGCCGTCATTGTAAGGCAGCTCAAAATCAACGGAAGCATCGATCAGGCGCTTGATCTTGTTGGAGCCTTCGGGATCCTCGTTGGATTTATAGACTATCCTGAAGATGCCGTCATCACCGTCGTCCAGCTTCACATCGAATGTTACGGCGAGATCCGAGGTATCGCTTGCCTTGTCATATTTCTGATCGATATCCAGATACATGGCTACGCGCTCATAGCCGGAATCGCCCTCAAAACTCAGCCGCATCCTCAAATCATCACCATCAATCACATTTTCAAAGGTGATCAGGATCTCCTCATCGGTTGAGGTCTGCGGGATCTCAAGCTCATACTTCACCACATCGTATCCCCGGATATAAATCCTGATGATGGCTTCCTCGGGGAACATGTCCTTGCTGAGAGAACGCTTGGCGGTATTCAGGAGCGTGCGTATCTGGGATTTGCCCAGGATCATTTTCATATCCATACCCGGCAGATTTTCTGCCAGTGCCGGGTTGCCGGCGGATAGGATTTCAAGGAGCTTTGAAACCTTGCCAAAAACGGCATTATACAGGGCTTCGTCTTCCGCCATGGTGTCCAGCAGGGATTTTACCAATTCCAGTTGTGCCTTCTGATCCAGGGTGATGGTGACTTCCTGGCAGCGGATCTCTTCTCCGAAGAGCTCGGTGGTTTTACCCCTCCTGATGGACATATCGCCGCCGCTTGTGGCGTTGACAAGGAACATGCCGTATGTATCCAGCAGCTTCTTGAGATCCTTGCGGTCGATCTTCAGTTCCTGGCGCAGATCATAAGCAAGCCAGGGATTGATGCCTGCCAGGGGCTCCAGTGTTGAGGTGTCAAACGAATAAGGATAGAGTTCCGCCAGCCTGGAAAGATCCTGTAACCTGCCGACAATACCTTTCTGGCTGAGTTCGGGCAGGGCAACACCCATCCTGTCGTTGTCGAAAAAGCCGTTCAGGGAGATGAGGGGGTTGTTCAGATAGTTCAGGCTGAGGGTGAAGTTCTGTTTCTTGTTGGGGATATCGGCTTCCGATATGGCCTGAATGGTAACATTGCTGATGTATCCGCCCACAAGGTCTGCCATTTTCTCATCCAGCCCGAGTGCTGTCAGAAGACCAGGATCCAGTTTGAAGTTGATCTTCGTGTCGGCTTTGACGGGTGTATTCAGCAAATAATCCGTTTCTTTCTCGCTTCGGTCCAGTGACTGTTCAATATAATTCCAGGTCTTTTTCAGGGTATTGGACTGGGCATACTGCAAAGTCATTTTGGCTGGCAGGAAGGTATGGTAGCCAAGAACCGTCACGCCTGCAAGCAAAACCACTGCGGCCAGAACGATAGCCGTAATCTTGAGGAAAAGTCCTTTCTTGCGTGGCTTTGGAGGTTCGGAAACGGTTTGAGGATAATCTGCGTAAATGTTGGGCGTTACCGGAGCTGCCTGCTCACTGGTGCTGCCGGTTGCCGGAGCAGCCTGGTCTGATGCCACCGGGGAACCGCAGGCATCACAGAACCTGGCATTCTGCACCAGCTCTTTGCCGCAATTTGGACAATACACTATCATCATCCTTTCAAATCTTATTCTCTCTAGCCCGTGTTACAGATTCCCGACACGACTACCTATATTTTATCACCCTGGAATTCATTCCGGCTACTCACAAGTTGATAATGGCAGAATTCTTCTCTTTACGGTAATGCTGCCGGCCTATGCGGGGGAGGGGACAGCCCCCCTGGGAAGAAGCGTCCGGCGGCAGGCCGGTCTTTATGGGCTCATCCGGAATACCGGGGCCGGTGCGCCTGTAACAGAAAGGAAACAGACTGTTAACATAAATAACCTATCCTCTGGGGGGAGAATGTGCTAAACTTTTCATAACCGGTTACCAACATTATCATCTTACCTGTTTATCGGGGGGTTAGTACATGAGAAAAAGCAAGCAGAGGGTTACAAAGGCTGTATTATCCTTTCTGATCTGCATTTGCCTGGTTTTCCCGTTTACCGAAAGTCTGTATGCCTATACCAACGGTAACGGTATGGGCACGATGGTGTTCAATGAGAGAAGGGAAATCGCCCAGGGCGTGTTTCTGGATACCTGGGTGGGCAAGACGCCTTCAGGAACGCCTAAACGGGGATACACCATCTCATTCAACCCCAAAACCTCTGATGCCCAGGCGCTGACCTTTTTCGGGAATACGGTCGGCGGTCGGGCAACCCTGTCCAGAATGATTGCGGAGGCCGAGGCGCAGGGTTATACCGTGATCGGCGGCATCAACGGCGATTTCTATAACCTGAGCAACGGCGTGCCCATAGGGCTGATGATTAAGGACGGCAGGCTGATAAGCAACAACGCCTCCAAATGGGGCGCTATTGGCTTTAAAAAGGACGGCTCTGTCGTCATCGGTTTTCCTTCCCTTGAGATCAAGGCCGTACTGAGTGACGGCCAGGAATTTGCCATTGCCAATTTCAACAAGGCCCAGGGCGACTGGGGGCCTTACATGTATACTTCGGATTTCGGGCAGACAACCGGAAGCAGCGTGCCCAGCCTGGAGGTCGTTGTCGATATCAGCACGGGTACACCGGCCCTGGGCAACATGCTGATCGGTACGGTTTCAGCGGTCAATGCCAACGCCATGGCCACGCCCATCGGAAAAGACCAGGTGGTCCTGTCCGCCCGGCACGGCAAGAATGGCGAGTATGCGCTGAGCCAGCTTAATGTGGGCGATGCCATCGCTTTTTCTTTCAGGGATCCCGAGGATCAATGGACCGATGTCCAGCAGGCCATCGGTGGCGAGAAAATCCTTCTGAAGGACGGCCAGATCCCGGACGGTATTCCCACCAGCGATGTGAACCCCTACACGGCTATCGGTGTGAAGGCCAACGGCGAGGTCGTCCTCCTGCAGGTGGACGGCAGGAAGAACGGGCACAGCTTCGGTATCTCCAGCATGGATGCGGCCAAATTCCTGCAGGATCAGGGCTGCATAAACGCCATTTCCCTTGACGGCGGCGGTTCTTCCACCATTGCCGCGCGCATGCCCGGTGATACTTCCCCCAAGGTCCTCAACAGTCCATCCGACGGCAGCGAGCGGGCCAATTCCAATGCCCTCCTTCTGGTATCCAAACAGGCGATCCGGATAGGCAACGGAGAGGCCAGCCCGTCGCAGCAGCTCAAACGCTTACATATCTACCCGGGCAAGACATTCATGCTGCCGGGTTCAACACTTAACCTCTCGGTTAAGGGAACGGACGAGTACTTCTTCCCTGCAGCCATTCCCGGAGAAGTCGAATGGCAGGCTAAAGGCGGAAAAATCCAGAACGGGGAGTATACGGCGCCCGATACCCCCGGAACCTATCAGATAACGGCACGATACGGGGATGCCGTGGGCAGTGCTACCATTGTGGTGCTGTCGCCCAGCCAGATAACGGGCATCAGGCCCAGCGCCTACAGTTTTAACATCCTGCCCGGCACGTCCCAGAAAATCACCCTGATGGCCCAGCTGGATACTGTCCCGGTGGCAGCCAACAGCCGGCTGGCCCAGTGGAAGGTTGAGGGCAATGTGGGCTCCATTACGAAGGATGGCGTATTCACGGCCGCCAGCAATGCAGAGGGTCAGGGAACCATTCAAGTGACCCTGGGCAAGCAGACGGCAAGCATTACCGTATACATCGCCCAGCCTCCCGTGGTGCTGGAAGGCTTCGAGAACGGAACGGCGTGGGGTACAACAGGCGTGCGCGTTGCCTCCCACAGGGCCCGGATCGTGGAAGATCCCGACCTGGCGGCATTTGGCAGCAAGGTGCTGCGGCTCGACTATGACATGACCCTGGCTGCCGGAGTGGAAAAAGGTACGGCGGGTGTCTATGCCTATCCGCTTGGACCCGACGGTACCAGTGCCACCATCGTGCTTGACAAGACCCCGACGGCCATCGGCATGTGGGTATATGGCGACAACAGCAAGAACTGGCTTCGTGCAAGGCTCAGGGACGGCAAGGGAGAGACCTTTGACATCAACCTGACCTCCGAATACAGGCCGGACACCGGAACCGGAGGTATTGACTGGACGGGTTGGAAGTATGTCGAGGCTGCCATCCCCGCAGGCAGGGAAGGCCCGTTTACCCTGGAACTGCCTGTCCGACTCATGTGTTCCCGCGATGATATGCGCACCAAAGGCACCATCTATATCGATCAGATCCGTGCCATCTACGGAGCCAAGAGCGACGATCTGGTGCCGCCCTCCGGAACCATTCAGGCTCCTGCGGACCAGGCTGTTTTCCAGGCCGGAAAAGTGGAGTTCAAGGCCCAGATTACCGATAACAACGCCATTGACAAGAACAGCATTCAGCTCTTCCTGGACAACGGAAGGGTGAATGATGTGAAAATAACTGAGATCCCGCAGGGATACCAGGTGGAGGCCCAGCTTGGCGCAAACGTTCCGCTTGCCGACGGACTCCATGTGGCTAAGCTGAGGTTTACCGACAAGTTTGGCAACAACGGATCCAAGGCGGTTACCTTCAGGGTCAGCACCGGCGCTCCCGAGGCTGTTGCGACAGTCGGCGAAAGCGATACGGTTGTGGGAGCTTATGATTACACCGTCAGCATCAAAAATCCCAACACCCTGAAGAAGCTGTACCTCAGTTTTGCCTATGACAAGGATAGTGTGGAGATAGTGGATGCCGACACCAAAACGCCGGGAATCCAGGCCGAGCTTGAAGACTGGATGAAGAACGGCAAGGTTGTCCACAACGTTGTGGATACGGAGAACGGCAGGATCATCATCGAAGTCGAGAACCTGAATGCGGCCACCAGGGAACCTGAGCTTAAGGCGGTTACCATCCGCATGAGGCCCAAGGAATATACCGCTGCGGACCCCGATCTCACCCTGGTGCTTGGCGCCATGATTGTGGGCCAGAACAAGGGCGGTTCCACCTTCAGCCTTTCCCCTGCAGTCCAACAGCAGGATTACGACCTGATTCTGAAGGTGGACGGCTTCTCCAGGGGGAGCATGACCGAGATCCGGGTCACCGACAAAGAGGGCAACCCGGTGGAGAATGCCCGCATCTACTATAACGGGATGATGGAATTCCATATCCTGACGACCGATAAGAACGGCCTTGCCCGTTCCGATGTGTTTACCGATATGGCGCCGGGCAGCGTGGTTTCCCTCCAGGCTGTCAAGGACGGTCTGTTGAGCAACATCTATCGCTTCACGGTCAGCGAGCCGGCTTCCGGTCTGGAGATCCAGAAGCTGAGCATCGCCTTTGACGACAGCCCGTCGGCCCTGAAGTTCCATTACCTGACGCCGCCTGATCAGACAGGCACCGTCATTCAGATTGTTGAGAAGAGCAAGTTTACCGGAACCTTCCAGAACGCGTCCGCATTCAATGGGCAAGACAGCGAAGGCTATATCCTTGACGGCGGGCGGCTGGTTACGGTCCGTTCCCATACGGTGAGCGTAAAGGGCCTGAAGCCCGGCGTGGCTTATGTATACCGCTTCAGGGACAGCGTCGGACGGGCCAGCGAAACCTATGAACTGGTTTGGCCCAATACCGGTAAAACCTATTCCTTCCTGTTCCTGACCGATCCGCAGGCCTATAACGCGGCAGGCTATTCGCTCTTCGGCAATGTCCTGCAGCGGGCCTACGCGGTTGCCGAGAATCCTGCCTTTGTCATCCTGGGCGGTGACATGGTGGACAGGGGCGGGAACAAGTCCCAATGGGATATGTTCTTCGGTTATTCATTCAACGTGTTGTCCAGGCTGCCCATGATGGCGGTTCCGGGCAACCATGAGACCTATGACGATACCGATCTGATCAATTACCGTGCCTACCTGGCCTTACCGGAGAACGGACCTTCGGGATATGCGGAAACCGCTTATTCCTTTGAGACCGACGATGCCCTGTTCATGGTTCTGAACACGCAGGCCAGCATCCAGCCCCAGCTGGAGTGGATGCAGAAAAAGGCGGCTTCATCCAATAAGAAGTGGAAGATCGTCGTGATGCACAGAGGATTGTATGCGGGATTCTATAACGAGTCCGAGCTCAGGAATGCCATTGCGCCGGTCATGGATAAACTGGGCATCGATCTGGTGCTCAACGGTCACGATCACCTGTATCTGCGCACCACCATGAAGAATGGCGTAAAAACCACTCCCGGCAAAGGTACCACCTATATCACCGGGGGAAGCTCGGCAAGCAAATACTACGATGCTGAAAACCGACCCTGGACGCAGGTGCTGTTTGACGACAACAAGCCTGTATTCACCGTGCTGAAGGTGCAGAAGGACAAGATTTCGGTCACTTCATACCATGTGGATAACGGGAAAAACGTGGTCCATGACAGGTTCGATATTACCAAATAGTCTATAGGGCTGCAGAAATCTCTGCCGTCATATAGAATAGCTTCTCAAGGGATCCATGATGAGAGCAGGCCGGATTTTCGGAAGAAATCCGGCCTGGACTCCCTTTGGACGCATTCACAGATGATATGCCCGCACCTGGGCCAACCATGAACGGAATGATGAGCGGATGAATAGAATGAACCAGGTCCAGTGGATGTGGGTATGCCATCATGACAAGGGATAGAGAAATCAGTCCGGAACTTCTGGGAGTGTATGCCTCCCTGATATTTGCCATAGGGTCGCTCATTACCCTGGCGGCCTCCATCATCAGCTACCGTAACAGCAGAAATGCCCGGGTTCCAGAAAGCGCTGAAGTGGCCGGGGCCGGAGTTCCCCTGATTATCGGCTGACGAGTCTGCCTAGACCATCCGTATGGCAAACTGGTTGCACGAGCTGACGCAATAACCGCAGGTCAGGCACTTGTCTTCCCGGATGACCGAAACCCCGCCTTCCTCCTCTATGACCTCGTTGGGACAGGTTGTCCGGCAATTTCCGCAGTTGTTGCACAGGACTTTCACCACGATGAATCGCTTTTTGTTCTGTGCCGCGGGACGAACATCCGTGTCGTTCAGTTCACCATTGAAATACCGGATATTGTATGTAAGCTCCTCACGGCTCACCATGCCCATGGCCACCGAGGCGATCCCCGGGATGCTCCGCACGTAGGACATGGCCTGATCATATTGGTCTATGAGCGTTCCGCCGCCCAGGGCCTTCATGAGGTACACGCCCTTGCCGTTGGCTATGCAGGCAGAGATGGCGTCCTCCATCTCTTCCCTGGTCCCGTGCAGGATGCCGATGCCATTGAGGTTGAGGATGGGAAAGATCACGTCCATATCCCTGTTTACGGCAGCTGCACGGACGGCCCTGACCGAATGGGTGCTGATGCCCACCGCCCGGATGACGCCTTTTTCCTTCATGTCCAGCAGGCATCTGATCGCATCTGCCCGCTGGGTGAAGACCGATTCGTCGATTCTGGCGGCGTGGACCAGAAAGATGTCAATGGTGTCCACATCGAGCTGTGTGCGGGCTTCCTCTACGGCCTTCTGCATCGCTTCGTAACTGGCCGCTGTGGACTTGGTGGCGATGATCGGCCGGACGCCGGTTGCCTTCATGGCCCGGCGGATGGGTTCGTAGGTCTGGTACATCTGGGCGGTATCAATGAAGTTGATGCCTGCCCTCAATGCCTCTGAAAGGATTTCGGTGCATTCTTCCACCGGGATGTTCTTCTGGAGCGGGCCAAAAGGAAGCGCGCCGAAACAGAGCTCCGTCACATGGAGATCGGTATGGCCAAGCCGATTTTTTTTCATAATCCGTCAGACCCCCTCTTCATATCATTCAAGCATTTCCAGGATATCTTTCAGACCCTTGCCTTTCATATAGGAACGGTAGTATTCCAGTTCCTGCTCAACAAGCCGGTTGAGGGATTTCTGTCCCAGGACTTCCACCGGCGCCAGATCATCGGTGAGGATCAGGTCGGATGCCTCAACTTCCCTGATATTGTTGCCCACATACCTGGAGATGGCATAGAGATCGTGATCCTCCGCGATAGCGGTCTGGGTGTTCCGCGCATAGTTTTCCGGCATGTTGTCAAGATCGCTGACAAAAAGTACCGAGTTGGTCACATTGATGAGATCCACGCGGTAAACGCTTTTAAAGCAGTTCTTTACCGTTCCGGCCAGGTATTCGGGCACACCCGTAAAATCGCCGGATTTCATGTTGATGTTGACGATGAGGATACCGCCGGGTTTCAGGTGCTCCTTCACTTTCCGGAAAAACTCCTCCGTGGACATATGAAAGGGTACGGTGATGTCCTGGTAGGCATCCGCCAGGATGATATCGTAAAGCCCGGCATTCCCGGTGTCCAGAAAGCTTCTGCCATCGTTGATATAGATGGTGGCCTCATCCGGTTTAAGTTCAAAATATTCGCCGGCGAGCCGGGCGATTTTTTCATCGATCTCCACCGCATCGCAGGATGAATTGGGGAAATACTTCTTGAGCTGCTTGGAGTAGGTGCCGGTTCCCAGGCCCAGCACCAGCACGTCCAGGTCCTTGTTAAAAGAGGCCTCCTCCATAAAGAAGGGAGCCATCAGGGCGTATTCATAGTAATAGCCGGACAGGGAGCCGTCCTTCTTGTAGATGGACTGGACGCCGAAAGCCACGTTGGTGGAAAGGATGACCGAATCCTCGGTTTCGGAAACCTGGAGGTAATTGTAGAGGGATTCGCCCTCATAGATGATATTGGTCTTCCAATAGGCGAAGGAATCCTGGAAGGGCATCAGGAGAAAAGCCAGAAGCAGGATGGTTGTCACAATGTTTTTAATCCGGCGCTCCCTGCGGAATATGAAGTAGAGAACGCAGACCACGTTCAAAAGGAAAGCGAACAGGAAGAAGGTTTTGCCGGTTCCGATGGTGGGAATGGTGACAAAGGTGGGGATGAAGGTGCCAATAATGCTTCCGATGGTGCCCATGGCATAGATCTTGCCGGCGGTCTTGCCGCTGCTTTCCATATCGTGTATGCCCAGCCTGACAAGGTAGGGGGACACCATGCCCAACAGGGCCATGGGAAAAGCGAAAATGACCAGGCAGGAAAGGGCGGAACCTGCTACCACAAACTGGCCGCCGGGAACAAAGAGCAACAGAAGTCCTATGATCCCCGATATCAGGTATTTGCCCACAAAAGGAATGGCGGCAATCCAGAGGGAGGCTATCCAGATGTAGAAATACAGCCGTCCAAGGCTTTTATGCTTGTCCGCAAGCCTTCCTCCCAGCATGTTGCCTATGCTCATGGAGATCATGATGAGACCGATGATGACTGTCCAGACGATCTGCGAGGAACTGAAATAGGGCGCAAGCAGCCTGGAGCAGGCCAGCTCGACGGCCATGACCGTCATGCCGGACAGAAAAGATGTAATATAGAGGATCAGGTTATTTGGTTTGCTCATGTGCATCATACCTTTCCCAATGGTGTCTTTTCGCGTTTGATTCTATCTTAACACGTCGGAATGGGCCATGCCACATCAAATTTGGACAGCCCCACCGCTGCCGGTATGAATGCGTGTCGGCATCGGGCAATAGATGTTGTCAGACAGCGCCGGCATCGTCATGGAAAAGGATCATGGCGGCTCTGGGCGGCACTGTGACGGAAGGATCCCGGACCGTATACAGGATGTCCGTGCCGGCCCGGTTTGCATCGGCCACCACGTGCCAGGGCCCCGGAAGGGGAAGGACGATGGTTTCAGGTTCGGTTCCCGCGTTGATGGCCACCAGGATGGTTTCCCAGGGATCCCCGTTGGCGTGGTGGTTCAGGATGAAGACGATGCTGCTCTCCCTGGACGGCAGAAAATGCAGGTGCCTTCTGATGTCATCCGCCAGGACCATCCTGAAAGCGGGATGGCTCCTGCGCAGGCGAATCAGTCCCTGGTAGTATGCGAAAACCGGGCGATATTTTGATTTGTTGCTCCAGTCGATCTGGTTGATGGCATCGGGCAGATTGTATGAATTGTGTTCCCCGTTTTTGGAGCGCATCATGTCGATGCCCAGCATGAGGAACGGGATGCCCTGGGCCGTGAGCACAATGGCGCCTACCAGGTTGACCAGCTTCATGTACTCATTGTCGTCCAGATCCGGCCTGCTGGCGCGCAGCTTGTCGTACAGGGTCAGGTTGTCGTGGGAAGCCGCATAGTTAACACAGTGCCAGGCATGGCCCGCCCAGGCAAAGCTGTTGTAAATGATGCGGGAATAATCGATGCCGTGATGGAATACCGCCCCGGCGATGCCGAACTTGACGCTTTCCTTCATGTAATAATTTCCCGTGATGAACCCGGTCTGATGATGGTGGAAATTGTCCCCCCTGATGCCGTCCCGGGTGTTATCATTGAAAAAGCCGATCCGTTCCAGTTTGGGGGCGTTGGTTTTGGTGGCGGCCAGGGAACCTTCCAGCAGGGACGGGCCGCCGGTCCAGCCCTCGCCGTATATGAGAATGGACGGGTTGATGGTATCCAGTTCCCTGCGAACCAGGTTCATGGTTTCAACATCGTGCAGCCCCATCAGATCGAAGCGGAACCCGTCTATCTTGTATTCCCGGGCCCAGTATTTCACCGAATCCACAATGAATTTTCTGACCATGGACCTTTCGGAAGCGGTCTCGTTGCCGCACCCCGAGCCATTGGAATACCGGTTGTGCCGGTCGGTGCGATAGTAATAGCCCGGCATGATCTTGTTGAAATCCGACTCGGCAGTCTTGTAGGTATGGTTGTAGACCACGTCCATGACCACGCCGATGCCGGCGTTCTTCAGGGCCAGGATCATCTGCTTCAGTTCCCGGACCCTGACGGCGCCGTCCTCCGGGTTCGTGGAATAAGAACCGTCGGGGACATTGTAATTGACCGGATCGTAACCCCAGTTGTACTGGGGCTCATCCAGCCTGGTCTCGTCAACGGTGAAGAAATCAAAGATGGGCATGAGATGGACATGGGTGATCCCAAGCTCCGCAAAATGGGAGAGACCGGTCAGTTCACCCTCCGGCGATTTGGTTCCGGTTTCGGCAAGGCCCAGGAACTTGCCCCGCATCTTTATGCCCGAGCTCTCATGGATGGTAGCATCGCGGATATGCACCTCGTAGAGCACCGCGTCGGTTGGGTTTTTCAGCGTGACATGCTTCACCTTATCCCAGCCCGGCGGATTGGTTTTGCTCAGGTCCAGGATCATGCTGCGACGCCCGTTGACGCCCGATGAACGGGCATAGGGGTCTGCCGCTTCGAGGGTCATGCCCATGACGATTACCGTATATGTATAGTATTTACCGGAAAGATCCCCGGGGATCCTGGCGACCCAGGTGCCCTGCAGGTCGCGCACCATGGGCTCCACGGTCTGCAGGTTCGGGCCCGAACCCTTCTCGAAGATGTTGACATAAACGGCCGTTGCGATGGGAGACCAGACCCGGAAGATGGTGGCCTCAGGCGTCCAGGTTGCCCCCAGATCGTCCCCGGTATAGGTGAACTTCTCCTCGAATTCCTGGGTGTCGTAGAGCATCCCGTAGGCTACCGCACCGATGCGGAACCCCGGCTTGACCACCATGTAGGAGCTGCCCAGGACCATGTCCTCCTCAAGGGAAATGACAAACTCGCGGGCACCCCGGATTTGGGTCACATGCCGGATGGGCACCTCAAGGCCGTTCTCAAGCACCTTGAAGGGTTCCTGGCTTAACGGGGCCGTGGCCGGGGCCTGAAGCTTCACATAGATCTCCCTGAAGTTCTGGAACACGGCTGTTTCAAAGCCCGGTGTCAGGCAGAGATCTTCCTCGGAATACATGATTTCGATGGTGTCCTGCACCACATAGATATCCGCCGTGCCCGTCCGGGCCTCCTCGCTGATATGGAAGTACCGGTCGATATGGAGATCCCTCTCATGCCAGCCGCCACGGCGCAGAATGATACCGGCCCGATCGCTTTTGAAGGAAGAAACGTCGATCTCGGCCACCATCGCAATCTTGCCGGGCTCCTGATTCAGCCTTTCCTGGTACTTGAAGCTGTAAAGAGAGCCTTCATGACCCATTTCCCACAGCCATATGTCCCAGCCTGTATAATCCTGATCATATCTGTAATAATGTATCCTCAGCATGGTATTCTTACCTGTCTGTCGCCTGTTTAGCCGCATGAGCCTTTTGAAAACCGAACCTTTGGCTGCCGGCCCGATCGCCCTGCGCCCATACGGCCCGGTCGTCATTCCTATTATAACCTGACATTTCATCCTATGCACAAATTCATTTTGAGAAAAAACTTGACGCAGGTCCTGCAGGTCAGTATAATGAATACATCAATGATGTATCACTTTAAAGAGATGAAGTATTAAAGGGGTTATGCGCCATGAAGCGGTGGAGCATCTATACGCCGGAAGGCGTACAGGATATCCTGTTTGAACAGTGCCGGATCAAAAGAAAGCTGGAAGCCGGATTGAGAAGGCTTTTCACCAGCTATGGCTTTATTGAAATGGAAACGCCCACCATTGAGTTCTATGATGCCTTTGGCGGGGAGATCGGGCTTATCCGGCAGGAAAGCATGTATAAGTTCTGCGACGGGAAAGGCCGGCTCCTGGTCCTGCGTCCCGATTTGACCATTCCCATTGCCAGGGTTGTGGCAACCAGGGTCAGGGAGGAATCCCTCCCGCTCAAATGCTGCTACATAGGCAATACTTTCTGCTTTGACGAGCTGGGAGGGGGAAAACAGAACGAGTTTACCCAGGCCGGCGTTGAGATCCTGGGCATCCATTCGCCGGAGGCCGATGCGGAGGTTATCTCCATGGCGGTCAAGGCCGTTAAGGCCTGCGGCCTGGAAGATTTCCAGATCGATATCGGCCAGGTGGATTTCTTCAAGGGCATCATGGAAAAATCCGGACTGTCCCCCGACGAGGTGGAAGAGGTACGGGAACTCATCGACAGGAAGGACTTTGTGGCGGTGGAACAGGTCATGAACCGGCATGAAGTCAGCGACGACCTGAAAGCGCTCATCCTGGATCTCCCCCGCTTGTTCGGCAACAAGGATATCCTGGCGGGGATCAGCAGGGACCCGATTGGTGAAAAGGCTTCGGCGGCCCTTGACTACCTGCAGAAAGTGCTGGACATCCTCGAGGACAGGGGCATGGGCCGGTATGTGTCCATCGACCTGGGCATGGTCCAGAGCCTGAACTACTACACAGGCATCGTATTCAGAGGCTATACCTATGGGGTGGGATTCCCCATCCTGAGCGGAGGCCGGTATGACGGCCTGGTTTCAAAGTTTGGCAAGGATTGTCCTGCCACCGGTTTTTCCATGGGGATCAACATGATCATGATGGCACTGGAACGACAGGGCCGCATAGAAAACGGCGATTGTCAGGGTATCCTGATTACTTACGAGGAGGGTGCCCGCAAATATGCCGATGCCTATTGCGAAAAGGTTGTTGCGGAAGGCGGGATCGCCGAGCTGGACATCGGTATGGGCGGCCTCGAAGCCTGCCTGAAATATGCCAGGGCCAAGGGGCTTGAAAAGGTTCTCCTGTTCCGTGCCGATGGCAATTTTGAAACGTTTGAAAGGAGCACGGATCTATGAGATATATCACCATCGCGCTGTCCAAGGGACGGCTGACCGAATTGTCCATCGATCTGCTGGAAGGTGCCGGACTGGATTGCTCCGAGCTGAAGGAGAACTCCAGGAAGCTGATCCTTTCCGATGAGAAGAACAAGGTGCGCTTCTTCCTGGCAAAGCCGGCCGATGTCCCGGTCTATGTGGAATACGGGGCGGCGGATATCGGCATTGTGGGCAAGGATACCCTGCTGGAAGAGGGGCGTGACCTGTATGAGGTGCTCAACCTGGGCTTTGCCAAATGCAGGATGTGTGTTGCCGGACCCAGGGAACTGGAAGGAAAGATGGACAGCATCACCATCACCCGCGTGGCGACCAAGTATCCTGAAATCGCCCGGAACTATTTCCGGCATAAGCGCAGGGAGTCTGTTGAAATCATCAAGCTCAGCGGTTCGGTGGAGCTGGCCCCGCTGGTGGGCCTTTCGGAGGTTATCGTGGACCTGGTGGAGACCGGAAGGACCCTGAAGGAAAATGGTCTTGTGGTCCTGGACACCATTGCCGATATCAGTGCCAGGATGGTCGTCAACCGGGTGAGCATGAAGATGGAGAATGAGCGCATCCGAAGGCTCATCGACGCCATCCGCGCGCAGTTGAAGGAATAGAGGAGAGAGGCAGGCGGTGTGAGGTTGGCTGTCATTGCGAGCGGAACGAAGTGGAGCGCGGCAATCTCTCAATACTTTACAAAAGGCCATGGAAGTAAGTGAGATTGCTTCGTCGGCTCTGCCTCCTCGCAATGACAAGATAATTGAACGGGAGACATGATGTGTGCCCTTTATAAAGGAGGTTTCACCATGAAACTGTACGAATACGGAAAGGATAGCCTGGAGCCCTTGTTTGAAGCCCTCAACCGGCGCAGCCCGGAGGGGCGGAAGGATGTTGAGGAAAAGGTGTCGGAAATCCTTCGCAACGTCAAGGAACGGGGCGACGAGGCGCTTCATGAATATACGCTGAAATTTGACGGGGTATCGGTTGGAAGCCTGGAGGTCTCCAGGGAGGAAATGGAGAAAGCGAAGGCCGCAATAGACAAGGGTCTTTTGGAGGTCATTGAGCGCTCGGCTGCCAATATCCGGGCTTTCCATGAAAGGCAGAGGGAAAACTCCTGGTTTACCACCTGGGAGGACGGAACCATTCTGGGTCAGAAGGTGACCCCCTTAAGCCGTGTGGGCGTCTATGCGCCGGCCGGAACCGCCCCCCTGCCGTCGTCCGTGCTCATGGATAGCATTCCGGCAAAAGTGGCCGGTGTGGATGAAATCATCCTTTGCTCACCGCCGCAGAAGGACGGAAAGGTCAACCCCATCATCCTGGCCTGCGCGGTGGTTGCCGGAGTTGACAGGGTGTTTGCGGTGGGCGGGGCCCAGGCCGTCGGCGCCATGGCCTTTGGTACCCAAACCATTCCCAGGGTGGATAAGATCGTAGGACCGGGCAACATCTATGTGGCAACGGCCAAGAAGCAGGTTTATGGAATCTGCGGCATTGACATGATCGCCGGGCCCAGCGAGGTGCTGGTGATCGCCGACGAGACGGCCAACCCGGATTTTGTGGCGGCAGATCTCCTGTCCCAGGCCGAGCATGACGTACTGGCCTCCGCCATCCTGGTGACCACCTCGAAAGCCCAGGCAGAGGCCGTGCTGAAGGCCATAAAAGACCAGACCGAAAAGCTGGGACGCAATACGATCATCGAAAAATCCCTGGAAACTTATGGAGCCATTGTGGTGGTGCCCGGCCTGGAGGAAGCCGTGGAGATATCCAACCGCATTGCGCCCGAGCACCTGGAGATCAACACGCGGGATCCGTTCTCCCTGCTGTCGGGCATCCGGAACGCCGGAGCCATCTTCCTTGGTGAGTATACGCCCGAGCCGGTGGGTGACTATTATGCCGGTCCCAACCATACGCTTCCCACCGCGGGGACTGCCAGGTTCTTCTCGCCCCTGGGCGTTTACGATTTTGTCAAAAGGTCCAGCGTCATCAGCTTCAGCCGGAAGGCCTTCATGGAAGCAGCGCCCTGGGTGGCTTCCTTTGCGGATGCCGAAGGTCTTCAGGCCCATGCCGAATCGGTGCGGATCAGATGCCGGAATGCCTGATGCGCCGACCCAATGATTGTGCAAAAAGGACCGACCGTCCTGCGGGGGCGGTTCCATATAAAGGAAGGGAATCCGCATGAGCAGATTTTGGAGTGAAACAACGAGAAACATAACCCCCTATGTTCCCGGTGAACAGCCCCGGGACAAGATCCGGATAAAGCTCAATACCAATGAAAACCCTTACCCGCCGTCACCGGGAGTGCTTGCGTGTTTAAGGGAACTGGCCAACGAGGACCTCAGGCTCTACCCCGATCCGGACTCCCGGGAACTCTGTGAAACCGTAGCGGATTATTACGGCTTATCCGCCGAACAGGTATTCCCCGGAAACGGCTCCGACGAGGTGCTGGCCTTTTTGTTCCAGACCTTCTTCGGTCCCGATGACCTGATCGCCTTTCCGGACGTGACCTACAGCTTTTACCCGGTTTATGCCAGGCTCTATGGCATCCCCTACCGGGAGATCCCGGTGAGGGAGGACTTCTCCATCGATTTTTCCGGCTATCCCGGAGAAGCCAAGGGCATCCTGTTTGCCAACCCCAATGCGCCCACCGGCCTTTATATCCCGCCTGCGGAGATTGAGGCACTTCTCAGGGCAAGGCCGGACACCCTCATCGTGGTGGACGAGGCCTATGTGGATTTCGGCAACCAGTCGGTGGTTCCGTTGGTCAAAAAATACGACAACCTGCTGGTGGTACAGACCCTGTCCAAATCCAGGGCCCTTGCGGGGATGCGGATCGGCCTTGCTATGGGCCATCCGGAGCTGATCGAGGGCCTGAACCGAATCAAGAACTCCTTCAATTCCTACACCATGGACCGGCTGGCCCAGGCTGCCGCCATTTGCGCTTTCCGGGACGATGCGTACTACCGGGAGATCAACGGCAGGATCATCCGGGAGCGGGAAAGGTTCAAGGAAACCCTTCGCGGCATGGGGATCCCGTGTACCGACTCCAAGTCCAATTTTGTGTTCGCAAGCCTTCCCGGCCTCAAGGGGCCCGACGCCCTGAGGCTTCTCAGGGAGCAGGGCATCCTGGTGAGAAATTTTGCGGGTAACCCTAGGATCGCGGATTGGCTCAGGATAACCATTGGCACAAAGGAAGATATGGACAGGGTGGTTGAAGCCGTCAAAAAGATCATGGAACGGTAATGGCGCCAATGGTATAATGATAAAAACTTGACGAATTTCGGGGTGAGTCTGATGAGAAGAGCGGAAGTTGCCAGAAAAACGAAGGAAACCGATATCAGGCTTGTGTTGAACCTGGACGGCGAGGGAAGGAGCAACGTCGCATCGGGAATTGGTTTTCTGGATCACATGCTGTGCCTGCTGGCGGGGCATGGGCGCTTCGACCTGGAACTGAGCTGCACAGGGGATTTGAATGTGGATTCCCATCACACCGTTGAAGATATCGGCATTGTCCTGGGAAAGGCCATTTCCGAAGCCCTGGGCAGCCGTGAGTCCATCAGAAGGTACGGCAGCGCGCTGATCCCCATGGATGAGTCCCTGGCCCAGGTGGCCCTGGACCTGTCCAACCGGCCCTTCCTGGTCTTCAATGTGCCTTTCAGCTGTCCCCGGGTTGGCGAAATGGATACCGAGATGTTTGAGGAATTCTTCCGCGCGCTGGCCGTCAATGCCGGCATGACCCTGCACATCAGCCTTCTGCACGGCAAAAACAATCACCATATGATAGAAGCCGTGTTCAAGGCCTTTGCAAGAGCCCTCAGGGAAGCGGTAACCCCGGATCCGTCCATAAAGGGCGTCTGTTCCACCAAGGGTGTGCTTTAAGGAAGAATGACATGGACAAAATGTCCGCTCTGCATAAATAACCATACTTCAAGATGGAGGCTGACAAGATGCTGATACGAGACACAAGTTTCATTCAGTTGCCCGTGTTCATCAAGGGCAAGGTCAGGGATGTGTATGAGGTCGGGGACGATATGCTCCTCATGATCGCAACCGACAGGATATCCGCTTTTGATGTGGTGTTCGACGATCTGATACCCAATAAGGGCAAGGTGCTCAACAGCCTGTCCGCGTTCTGGTTTGAGTACTTAAGCGATATCATCGGGAATCACCTGGTAACCACCGATGTTTCCGAATATCCCATGGGGCTTTCCAAATTCAAGGAAGAGCTCCAGGGGCGCTCCATGCTGGTCAGGAAGCTGAAGATGGTGGAGGCCGAATGCATCGTCCGGGGCTACCTGGAAGGTTCCGGGCTCAAAGACTACAAGGCCACCGGCGAGATCAGCGGCATCAAACTGCCGGAGGGGCTTCGCCAGGCCGATAAGCTTCCCGAGCCCATATTCACCCCTTCCACCAAGGCCACCGAAGGCCATGACATGAACGTTTCCTATGAGTACGTGGAAAAGAAGATCGGCAAGGAGCTTGCGGCGGAGCTCAAGGAAAAATCGCTGGCCCTCTACCGCAAGGCATCCGAATATGCCCTGAGCCGGGGCATCATCCTCGCCGATTCCAAGTTCGAGTTCGGCATCCTGGACGGAAAGCTCGTGGTGGCTGACGAACTGTTCACCCCCGATTCCTCCAGGTTCTGGGAACTGGCCGACTACAAACCCGGGCAGCCTCAGAAGAGCTTTGACAAGCAGTACCTCAGGGAGTACCTGGAGACCCTGGACTGGAACAAGCAGCCGCCGGCTCCCAAACTGCCCCAGGATGTTATCGAAAAAACCGAAAAGAAATACATAGAAGCATACGAACGCATTACGGGGAAGAAGTTTGAACCATGATCGCCATTGTGGACTATAACGCAGGAAACATAAGGAGCGTCCAGAAGGCTTTTGAATACGCAGGTGCCTCCTGCCTGGTCACCTCGTCACCGGACGAGATCCTGTCCGCCGATGGGGTGATCCTCCCGGGGGTCGGAGCCTTCGCGGACTGCTTCGGGAATTTGAAGGAGAGGGGCCTGGACCGGGTGGTCCGCCAGTGCCTGGAAAAGGGGATGCCCTTCCTCGGGATATGCCTCGGCCTGCAGATGCTGTTTGAGTACAGCGAGGAAAGCGGAACCGAGGGCGGCCGGGCAGAGGGCATGGGCATCTTCAAGGGTTCGGTCAGGCAATTTCCGCTGGATATGGGACTAAAGGTGCCCCAGATAGGGTGGAACAGCCTTGAGATGGCCAGGGATTGCGTCCTGTTTGAGGGACTGCCCCCCACGCCCTATGTCTATTACGTTCATTCCTATTATGTGGATGCTGAAGACAAATCGCTGGTGGCGGCCCGTTCCCGGTACGGCATTCTGTATGACTCGGCCATCGCCCGGGGGAATATCTTTGCCGTGCAGTTCCATCCCGAAAAGAGCGGCGATGTAGGGCTTGTCATCATCAGAAATTTCATGAAGGTGGTATATGGCGTATGACGATTTATCCGGCTGTGGACATAAAGGACGGCAGATGCGTGCGCTTAAGGCAGGGCAGCTACAGCGATATGACGGTGTTCGGGGATGATCCGCTCGAAATGGCCCTGCGCTGGCAGAAAGCGGGCGCGCGTTTCCTTCATGTGGTGGATCTGGACGGCGCCAGGGGTCGGGGAAGCATCAACCGGGAGCTTATCGGGAGAATCATCAAGGCCCTGGATATCCCTGTTCAGACCGGAGGCGGCATCCGGACCATGGCGGATATCGACGAGGTCCTGTCGCTGGGGGCGGCCCGAGTCATCCTGGGCACCTCGGCAGTCAGGGATCCCGAGCTGGTGGAGCAGGCTGTTGCCAAATATGGAGGCAGGATTGCCGTAGGCATAGATGCCAGGAACGGCCTGGTGGCCATTGAGGGCTGGGAACAGACCAGCCAGCTCACAGCCGTCGCGTTTGCCAGGAGAATGGAGCGACTGGGCGTTGAAACCATCATCTACACCGATATCGCCAGGGACGGCATGCTGACCGGTCCAAATCTTGAGGCCATGGGTGAGATGCAGCGTTCCGTTTCCATGGCGGTTATCGCCTCGGGCGGCGTCAGCAGCATCGATGATCTCATCCGGCTCAAGCAGACCGGTGTGGCCGGTGCCATTGTCGGCAAGGCCATATACACCGGCGCCATTGACCTTGAGGAAGCGCTGAAACGGGTATGACAGGCAGGAGGCATGCCGGCCGGAGATACATCGGCCCATAAAGGCCTCCTTCTTTTGCAGTCCTTGCAGAATGAATGGGTAAAGGTGGTATGTGTATGTTGACCAAAAGAATCATCCCGTGCCTGGATGTGCATAACGGGCGCGTCGTTAAGGGCGTCAAATTCGTTGATCTGGTGGACGCCGGTGACCCAGTGAGCTGTGCGGCCGCCTACAACAAGGCCGGCGCCGATGAGCTCGTTTTCCTGGATATCACCGCTTCCCACGAATCCAGGGATACCATGGTGGATGTGGTGGCCAGGGTGGCGGAGCAGGTTTTCATTCCCTTTACCGTGGGCGGCGGCATCCGCACCGTCGAGGATATCCGCCGGATCCTGCTGGCCGGGGCCGACAAGGTGGGGATCAACTCGGCTGCGCTGAAAAGGCCTGAGCTCATCTCGGAAGCGGCCATGCGCTTCGGCAGCCAATGCGTGGTGGTCGCCATCGATGCCAAAAGAAGAACCGATGGTTCGGGTTGGGATGTCTACATAAACGGCGGCCGCATCAATACGGGCAGGGATGCGCTGGAATGGGCATTGGAAGCCGAGAAACTCGGAGCAGGGGAAATTCTGCTCACCAGCATGGATCGGGACGGGACCAAGGAAGGTTATGATATCGAACTGACCAGGACCATTTCAGACGCTGTTAAAATCCCGGTTATTGCTTCGGGCGGAGCAGGTTCCATGGCCCACTTCAAGGAAGCCATCGTCGATGGTCATGCCGATGCGGTACTGGCTGCGTCACTCTTTCATTTCGGCGAACTGAACATTATGGATCTCAAAAAATGGCTTAAAAACGAAGGCATAGATGTCAGGCTGTAGCAACCCCATAAAAATGGTTTGACAAAAAAATAACAAGCATGTTATAATATTAACATATCGCTTCGCCAAAAGATAAAAATAGAGAAAAGGGACTTCCTGTGCAGTCCATTTTCGTCAGCAAGGGGTTGATTTCCGGATGCCTGAAGAAAAGAAGATATCCATGGCCGTCATTAGAAGGCTGCCACGGTATTTTCGCTATCTCCACGATCTCCTGAAACTAGACATCAAGCGTATATCTTCCAGGGAACTCAGCGAACGCATGTGCATCACCGCCTCTCAGATTCGCCAGGATTTGAACTGCTTCGGCGGCTTTGGCCAGCAGGGATATGGCTACAATGTGGAGTCCCTGTACAATGAGATCAGCAGAATTCTGGGCGTGGACAAACGCTTTACCTGCATCATCGTCGGCGCAGGTAACATGGGTACCGCCCTCGCCAATTATGAGAACTTCAAGAAGCGGGGTTTCGATATCGTTGCCATCTTTGATGTCGATCCGGCCAAGATTGGCGGCAAGATTAACGGTATCGATATCTATTCCATGGACACGCTGGAGGATTTCGTAAAACAGCACAAGGTGGATATCGCCATGCTCACCGTTCCCAACCGGACCATCACCGAGGTGGCCGAAAAGGTCACAAGCGTGGGTATCAAGGGAATCTGGAACTTCTCGCCTCATGAGCTGCGGCTCGGGGAGGATGTGGTGGTGGAAAACGTCCACCTGAGCGATAGCCTGATGGTGCTGGGGTACCGGCTCCGGAGCAAGGGCTATTGATGCAAGACATCTTTCAAGCCATTTCCTCCTGCCAGAGCAGTCCCACGACTGTTCTGGCAGGAGTTAACCCTCCTAAAAAAGATCGTGCGGCAAGGGAGAGTATTCTCCCTTTTCGCACGGCCAAAACGCAAAAAACGGGCTGTCCTGCGACAGCCCATTTCCATTTCATTTAGTGCATTAAGCGTTCTTCAGTCTCTCTTCCAGAGCAGCAAGCTGGTTCTTCAGTTCTTCGGGGAGACGATCGCCGAAGGAAGCGTAGTGTTCCTTGATGGATTCAACTTCAGCAAGCCACTGTTCCTTGTTGACGCTGAGGATCTCTTCCATGCGGTCACGGCTGACGTCAAGGCCGCTGAGATCCAGGTCGTCCACTGAAGGCATGTAACCGATAGCGGTCTTCACGGCATTGGCCTTACCGGACACGCGCTCGAAGATCCACTTCAGCACGCGGCTGTTGTCGCCGTAGCCGGGCCAGATGAACTTGCCGTTTTCATCCTTGCGGAACCAGTTGACATAGAAGATCTTCGGCAGCTTACTGGGATCGGCTTTCTTACCCAGGTTGATCCAGTGCTGGAAGTAGTCGCATACATGGTAGCCAAGGAAAGGCAGCATAGCGAACGGATCGCGGCGTACCTGGCCGATCTTGTTGGAGATAGCGGCGGCCGTGATTTCCGAACCCATGATGGAGCCCAGGAATACGCCATGGTTCCAGTCGAAGCTCTCATGAACCAGCGGAATGGTGGTCGGCCTGCGTCCGCCAACCAGGATAGCGGAAATCGGCACGCCTCTGGGATCCTCCCACTCAGGAGCGATAACCGGGCACTGGCTAGCCGGAGCGGTGAAACGGGCGTTGGGATGAGCAGCAGGATCCTTGGAACCGGGTGTCCAATCCTTGCCCTGCCAGTCGATCAGGTGATCCGGAGCGGGCTTGCCGATGCCTTCCCACCAAACATCGCCGTCATCGGTGAGGGCAACGTTGGTGAAGATGGTGTTCTTTTCGATGGTTTTCATGGCGCTGGGGTTGGAATCCATGGATGTACCGGGAGCCACGCCGAAGAAGCCGGCTTCAGGGTTGATGGCGTAGAGTCTGCCGTCTTCGCCGAACCTCATCCATGCAATATCGTCACCAATGGTCTCAACCTTCCAACCGGGCAGGGTGGGTACCATCATGGCCAGGTTGGTCTTACCGCAAGCGCTCGGGAATGCGCCGGTGATGTATTTCACTTCGCCCTCGGGGCTGGTGATCTTCAGGATGAGCATGTGCTCAGCCAGCCAGCCTTCATCGCGTGCCAGCACGGAAGCGATGCGGAGAGCAAAGCACTTCTTGCCCAGCAGAGCGTTTCCGCCGTAGCCGGAACCGTATGACCAAATGGTCCTTTCCTCGGGGAAGTGGGAAATGTATTTCTTTTCCATGGGTGCGCAGGGCCATCCTTCGTCCTTCTGGCCTTCGGCAAGGGGAGCGCCCACAGAATGCAGACAGGGAACAAACTCGCCGTTTTCGCCGAGCAGATCCAGAACCTGCTTGCCCATGCGGGTCATGATGCGCATGTTGATAACAACATAGGCGCTGTCGGTGATCTCGACGCCGATCTTGGAAATAGGCGAACCCAGAGGACCCATGCAGAACGGAATGACGTACATGGTTCTGCCCTTCATGCAGCCGCGATACAGATCGGTCATGGTCTTTTTAAGTTCAACAGGGTCGATCCAGTTGTTTGTAGGACCGGCATCCTCCTTGGTCTTGGATGCGATGAATGTCCTTTGCTCAACCCTGGCTACGTCGGAGGGATGGCTGCGGAAAAGATAGCATCCCGGACGCTTTTCAGGGTTCAGCGGTGTGGCCATGCCTGAGTCCACTAGTTCCTGAATCAATCTCTGGTACTCTTCCTCAGAACCGTCGCACCAATAAACTTTGTCGGGTTGGCAGAGTTCCTGAACCTCTTTAACCCATGCCAACAGTTTTTGATTCTTAACCTCCATATCAGATACTCCCTTCTGTTAATATGACTTGTATTGCGTAAATAAGGGTTTATACCTTATTAAACCTGCACCAGTTATTTGCGCAGTGCGTTCGGCATTGCCTGCATTATCTCAAACAACTCTATTATATCCCACACTGACGGGTTTTGAAAGACAGATTGTGAAAAAATTCATAATCTGTTTTCTATTCATTTGGTTAAATGCATACAAAGTACATTCCTGTGCTGTCTGTTCAGGGCTTGTAGTCGCTTTTTTAAGGATCGGATGAACAAAAAATTAACATGGCTTGCAAGTATTTTTGTATCTTTATTCAAAAATAACCAACAGGATCGAATATGCCGAAAAACTTTCCGGACAGATTTAAAAAGCCCGGCTGTCTATTCTCTGACAGCCAGGGCTTTCGATGTCCATTTGCGGCTGCGCCACCGGTGCAACATGATGAACCCCCTGAGCCATTCGTCAAAGGCCATGGCTGCCCATATGCCCGCAAGCCCCAATCCCAGCGCGATGCCAAGGATCCAGGCCCCAAGGGTGGCAACGAGCCACATGGAGATAATGCCGATGATGACAGGGAAGACCGCATCGCCCGAACCTTTGAGTCCGTTGATGATCACCAGGTTGAAGGTGCGGCCCGGCTCCAGGAAAGCATCCACCATCAACACCATGGCGCTCCATTTGATGATTTCCGGATCATCCGTGAAGATCCGGATGAAGGTGCCTCCGAAAAAGAAGAAAATAAGACCGTAGCCGATGGCCAGAAGGAAGGCCTTCCTGAAGTTCTTCAGGCAGGTGTGGTAGGCCTCGTCGAAGCTGCCCGCTCCCACAAGGCGCCCGATGAGGATCTGGTTGGCCTGCCCGATGGATATGGACAGGGTGATGAAAATAATGATGATCTGCTGCGTATAGGTTCTGGTGATATAGGCTGTTTCGCCAAGGTTGTACAGGATCATGCCGGAAATAACGATCTGGCTAACATTGTAGCAGATGTTCTCAAGGGCTGATGGCAGCCCGATTTTGATCAGATCCCTGATAATGGGCACGGGAAATTCCCGCAGGTGGCGAAATGCGTTTCTTTCAAGGATGTTTTTGCGCACGAACCCGAAAGCCATAAGCATGGCAGCGGCCCGGCCCAGGCAGGTGGCGTAGGCTGCTCCGGCGGCCCCCATATTGAAGCCGAAGATGAGGAAGACATCGCCGGCAACGTTGATGAGGTTCATGGAAATGGTGATGCCCAGCGTCTCCCTTGAATAGCCATGAGTGCGCATGAGCACCGTTGAGAGGTTCAGAATAGCCTGCATGAACATCATGCCGCCCACTATGCGGATATAGGTCTCAGCATGGCTTAAAAGGTTTGCCGTAACCCCCATGAGCTGCAGAATGGCCTTCCCGAGGAAAAACAGGATGAAGGAGCCTGCCAAACCCACGACGGTAACAAGGACATAGGAGGAAACCATGGCCTTTTGCGCAGATTCCCTGTTTTTTGCACCGATGTACTGGGATACCAGAACATTGGCACCGATGCTGATGATGTTGAAAACGATATTGGTGAAACTGATGATCTGATTGCAGGCGCCGACACCGCCCGCAACTTCATCGGATACGCGGCTCAATATGTACGTGTCGATAATGCCCAGCATGGAGAAAAACAGCATCTCAATAAACAGGGGGACGGCCAGGCTGAGCAGGGTCACTTTTCTTACCATCGCTTTATTTCTCTCCCGTCGTTAATATAAACACGGTATGCCAAACATCAAAGCGTAAACTTTATTATATAATAATCATTATATAATAATCAACCGACCTTAAAAAGTAGCTGCGAAAAAATTCACAAAGGAGTAAAACCCAGGGACTCAAACTGCATATGGACACAGTTCTTCCGAAGCGGTAAGATAATGGCAACAAGAAAATGGAGATGATTGCATGATCAAGGTTGCCATCGGGCAGGACAGCCACCGGTTTGAACCGGAAGGCTCCGGCAAAAAGCTGGTTCTGGGGGGCATCACCATTGATGGCTGTCCAGGTCTTGAAGGGAACAGCGATGCGGACGTGGTTCTCCATGCCCTGACCAATGCGGTATCGGGCATCACCTGCGTCAATATCCTGGGGGAAGTGGCGGACAGGATGTGCCGCGAAGGCATAACCGACAGCCGGGCCTATCTTCGGGAGGCTTTGCGCCATATGAAGAAGGAGGCCAGGATCCTTCATGTCTCCATATCCATTGAGGCGCTCCGCCCCAAGCTGTCTCCACACATCGAAAGGATGCGGACAAGCCTGGCCGGACTCCTGGGCATTGAGCCGGGGAGCATCGGCATTACGGCCACCACCGGGGAAGGCCTCACCGAATTCGGAAAAGGGAACGGCATCTTCTGTACCGTGATCCTGACGGCCGATGTGCCCGCCGAATAGCCGGTCTGCCGTACGTAACGCTTTCTGCGCGGTTATGCAAAACCGTGGCCGGTATGATATAATGCACTTATTGGAAAAATGATCATGGAAGGGCATGGCTGCTTTGCCGTTTGCCCCTCATGGCGGAATCTATAAAGCATATTTATGAGCAATCAAAGGATCAGGATATATCATAGGAGGTAGTCTCAAGGTGAGCAGGAAAACATTCTATATCACAACGCCAATCTATTATCCAAGCGGAAAGCTCCACATAGGGCATTCCTATACAACGGTGGCAGCCGATGCCATGGCACGGTACAAGAGGCTCCAGGGCTATGACGTCATGTTCCTCACCGGTACCGACGAGCACGGACAGAAGATCCAGCGGGTGGCGGCCGAGAACGGCGTGACGCCCAAGGAGTATGTGGATAATATCGTCAGCGGCATCAAGGACCTCTGGAAGATGATGAAGATCACCTACGACAAGTTCATCCGGACCACCGACGAGGAGCATGTCGCCACTGTCCAGAAGATATTCAGGATGCTTTATGACAAGGGGGACATCTATAAGAGTGAATACGAAGGCTGGTATTGCACCCCCTGCGAATCCTTCTGGACCGAGACCCAGCTGGTGGACGGCAAGTGCCCCGATTGCGGAAGACCTGTTGAAAGGACCAGGGAGGAAAGCTATTTCTTCAGGCTTTCCAAGTACCAGGACAGGCTGATTAAGCATATCGAGGAGAATCCCGACTTCATCCAGCCTGTTTCCCGCCGCAACGAAATGCTCAACAACTTCCTGAGGCCGGGCCTGGAAGATCTCTGCGTGTCCAGAACATCCTTCAACTGGGGTATTCCGGTCACCTTCGACGAAAAACATGTGGTTTATGTATGGATTGACGCGTTGTCGAACTATATCACGGCGCTGGGCTACCTCTCCGATAATGATGCGGCCTTTAAGAAGTATTGGCCTGCCGATGTGCACCTGGTGGGCAAGGAAATCGTCCGGTTCCATACCATCATCTGGCCCGCTATGCTGATGGCTCTCGATTTGCCGCTGCCCAAGCAGGTATTCGGCCACGGCTGGCTGGTCCTGGAAGGCGGGAAGATGTCGAAATCCAAGGGGAATGTAGTGGATCCGGTGGTGCTCATCGAGAAATACGGTCTGGATGCCATCCGCTACTTCCTGCTCAGGGAAGTCCCCTTCGGCGCCGACGGCGTTTTCTCCAATGAGGCGCTTATCAACCGAATCAACTCCGACCTGGCCAACGACCTGGGCAACCTGGTCAGCAGGACGGTGGCCATGATCAAGAAATACTTTGACGGCCAGCTGCCCGGACAGGGCGAGGAAGGCGAGTTCGATGCCGACCTGAAGAAGGAGCTGCTTGCCTTGAAGCCCAAGACCGAGGAGCTTCTGGACAACCTCCAGTTCAGCCTGGCCCTGACAGAGATCTGGAAGGCCATCTCGCGCACCAACAAATATATTGATGAAACCATGCCCTGGGTGCTGGCCAAGGATGAGAGCAGGAAAGGCCGCCTGGCCGCCGTACTGTATAACCTGGCGGAAAGCATCCGTATCGTGTCCATCCTGCTCCAGCCTTTCATGCCCGAGACCCCGGCCAAGATCTGGAATCAGCTTGCCATAGATTCGGATGAGACCGGATGGGAGTCAGCGGGTCAGTGGGGCGTTTACAAACCCACAAGACCGGTTCAGCCCGGCGAGATCATCTTCCCGAGGATTGACGTGGAGAAGGAACTGGAAAGCCTTGCGGCCATCACACCCGATGCCGCCACGGGTAAGCCTGCGAAGAAGGAACAGGAACAGAAGGAAGCGCAGGACGCCAAGACTACCGTTTCCGACGAAAAGGCCCAGATTACCATAGACGATTTTGCAAAGCTGGATCTGAGGGTGGCAAAGGTTTTGGCCGCCGAGAAAGTGGAAAAGTCGGACAAACTCCTGAAACTCAGGCTCCGGGTGGGCGCCGAGGAGAGACAGGTGGTCTCCGGTATCGCCAGGCATTACAGCCCGGAGGAACTTGTGGGTAAGACCGTCGTCCTGGTGGCCAACTTAAAGCCCGCCCGCCTGAGGGGCATTGAATCCCAGGGCATGATTCTGGCGGCCGCAAGTGAGGATGACAGCCTGTTATCCCTTATCACCGTGGACAAGGATATTTCCGACGGAACAAAAGTGAGCTGAAGAAAATGATCGATTCCCATGCCCATTACGACGACGAGCAATTTGATGCGGACAGGGATGATATCATCAGGAAGGCTGTTGAGGCCGGCGTAACGCATATCATCAACCCGGGTTGCGATGTGGAGAGTTCCAGGCAGGCCATTTTGCTGGCAAGGAAGCATCCCGAGGTGTTCGCCGCGGTGGGTGTACATCCCCATCAAGCCGCATCCTGCGATGAAAAAACGCTTTCCGGGATAGAAGCGCTGGCCCGGGAGGAAAAGGTGGTGGCCATTGGCGAGATCGGGCTCGACTACCATTACGATTTTTCTCCCCGGGAGGTCCAGAAGGAGTGGTTTTCAAAGCAGGTGGCCCTTGCGGGAAAGCTCGGGCTGCCCATCATCGTCCATGACCGCGAATCCCATCAGGATGTGCTGGATATTGTCAAGGCATTCCGCTCCGAGCTGACCACAGGTGTTTTCCATTGCTTTTCCGGCAGTGTGGAAATGGCCAGAGAGGTGCTGGATATGGGCTTCTATATCGGCATCGGTGGTTCCCTGACCTTCAAAAAGGCAAGAAAACCTGTGGAAGTGGTGCAATATGCGCCCCTGGACAGGCTGCTCATTGAGACCGATTGCCCGTATCTGGCGCCCGAACCCTACAGGGGACGGCGGAACTGGTCGGGATACCTGAAGCATGTCATTGAAAGGATTGCTGCCATCAAGGGGATGGCATATGACGCGGTTGAATGGCAAACATCGGACAATGCCAGGGCGCTCTTTGGTTTGGACAGGTTTGCGGTGACAGCCTGAGACACCCGGCAGGTAGGTTGTGCTTTTTTAGGCTCACCTGGACGGTGGCCTTGTCATGACTGGGCAGACCTTAACCGGCAAATCATTCCGAAGGCAGGTACGATAGCATGAAGAAATTTGTCGTAGTCATGATAACCATCCTGGTCTTGTTTGTTTTCCTGATGCTCAACTATCTGCTGTGGGACAAGGAAAACCTTCTGAAACAGAGCGAATCGGACAAGCTTGAGCAGGACTGGCTAAGGGGTCAGAACAGGACGCTCCAGAGCACGGTCAACGAGCAGGAGCAAACCATCAAAGCTCTGGAAAAGGAAAAAGACGATTTGCTGAACAGGATCAGCAACCTGGAGCAGGCCCTCAGACTGGCCAATTCCCAGGCGGAGGGATACAGAAATCAAATCGCAGGCAAGGATCAGGTGATTGGCAATTACAAGCGGCTGATGCAGGATGAACTATGCGGGCTGGCAATGGACTGGTTTGAATCCATCAGCAAGCGGGACTATGAAGCTGCGTGGGCGCTTATGGATGCCAATTTTATGGCTTTTGGCAGCCGCTATACCCGGGATGATTTCTTCCGGTATCTCGGAGCAATACATAGCATTGCCCTTGTCCGTGCGGCTGATGCCGGAGAGAAAGCGGGCGGACAGAACGACGGAGGCTATGCCTTTGAAATCCTGAAGGAGTATGGTGCCGATTACGAGGTCATCGCAGTGGTGCAGGCCGAGGTGGTCGTCGATCTGAAACAGGCCGGGGACATGGCCGATTGGGTCCAGGGAACCAACCGGCTGCAGATGAATTTCCGGTTTGACCCGAGCGCCCAGAAATGGGCAATATCGGGGGTTCTGAAAGCAAGCAACTAAAACGCTTTACGGCTGCTGGTTAAGCCCGTATAAGACTGGCAGACCTTGACAAAAAAAATATGGCGTTATACAATGATTGGGCTTTGCAGTTGCAATAAGCCATTGGCATAAATTTACCGGAAATACGGAAAAATACACAAGAAGAGGGTTTGGAAGAGGGTTGTCCTGCTGCAAAGCGGTTAATAAGAAATAGGAAAGGATGCGATGAATGAGCGGTTTATATCTGCAATACGTCAGGCGTACCCTTCCCCTCAAGCAGATAGCCTTGCTGCTACTTGCAGCGGCAGTGGCTGTGGCTGCAGGCATTGTTTTATATAGCAGTTTAAGCAAGGAAGTCACAATCATTGATAATGGCCGTAAGATATCTGTCAGGACCATGGGCGCTGATGTGGGTCAGGCCCTTGACCAGGTGGGGATAACGGTAGAGCAGCATGATTATATCAGTGTTGCCATGGATACGCCATTAAGACTGGACGCTCCCAACGAAGTGACCATCAAGCGGGCTGTTCCGGTGAATCTGACAGTTGACGGACAAACCACCACGGTGATGTCCTATCGGGACACGGTGGAGGAATTGCTCAGGGACAATGGCATTATCATGGGGCCGTTGGACAGGTACGCGGGCGTGTCGCCCACCGACCCGTTGACCGAAGGCATGGAGATACGGGTGATCCGGGTCGAAGAAAAGATTGTGACCGAGGAGGAGCAAATCCCCTATCACGTTCTGGAGCGACCCAACAAAACCATGAACGAAGGTGAAACCAGGACTGTTAACGAAGGAGAAAACGGCATAAGAGAAAAGCAATATAAAATTACCTATGAGGACGGAAAACCTGTCAACCGGGAATTTATCGGTGAAACCGTAGTCAAGGAGCCTGTGAGCAGGATTGTTGAGTACGGCACCGTACCCAACTTTGTGACCTCGCGAGGGGAGAGGGTTCGCTATTCGAAGGTTCTGAAGATGAAAGCCACAGCCTATACCAATTCCTTTGAGGATACGGGCAAGAATCCCGGGGATCCGGGTTATGGCATCACCTACACGGGGATGACGGCCCGCACCGGTGTCGTAGCTGTCGATCCGAAGGTGATACCTCTGGGTTCGAAGCTCTACATCGAGGTGCCCGGTTCGGCGCCGGATTATGGGTTTGCCATTGCCGCCGACATAGGAAGCGCCATTAAGGGAAACAAGATAGACCTCTTCTTCAACACCACCGAAGAGGTCAGGCGCTGGGGTGTGCGGAACGTGGTGGTCTATATCCTGAATGAACAGGATGACGACCGCTGGAAGCAGAACTATAACCCCTGCAAGTAGGGTGAAAGGGTACAAGGAAAGGACTCAGGGTTTACAATCTGTAAACCCTGTTTGTCTATGTATGGGAGGAGCTCCCTCCCTGTATAGGTGTCATTGCGAGCGGAACGAAGTGGAGCGCGGCAATCTCCCGGGAGCCCGTAAAGCCCGGCCGCTGTGCTGCACGGCTGCCTTTTCCCATTCTCACAGGCTGTTTTGGCGCCTTATCGCAATGCGGCCTTGACCTTTACGGACTCCCTTTCCGAAAAGCGGCCATTTACTAATCACGAAAGGCATGCCTGTAGTGTCATTGCGAGCACCGCATAAGCGGTGCGTGGCAATCTCTAATAAAAGGAAGCTGAACCATGATCAACACGAACGAAATCCTGAAAAAATACGGCCTTCGGCTGACCAAGACCCTGGGTCAGAATTTCCTGACCGATGCCAACATCATCAGAAAGATAGTGGAAACAGCGGAAGTCAATGAGAACGATTTCGTCCTGGAAATCGGTCCGGGGATAGGTGCCCTCACCGCCCGGCTGGCCGAAAAGGCGGGCAAAGTGGTGGCGGTTGAGATCGACAGGCATCTGATGGAGCCCCTGGCGGAAACCCTCGGCGGATTCGGGAATGTGCAGGTGATAAACGCCGATATCATGGAGACCGATCTCACAGCGCTTACGGCGGGGTGGGACGGCCCATTGAAGGTGGTTTCCAATCTGCCATACTATATTACCACGCCCATCATCATGAACCTGCTGGAGTCGGACATTCCCTGGGAGCTCCTGGTGTTCATGGTTCAGAAAGAGGTGGTTGCCAGGATGGTGGCCATGCCGGGCACCAAGGACTACAGCGCCCTCTCGGTGGCCGTCCGCTATTATTCCGAGCCCAGGCTGGCTTTCCATGTATCCAGGAACTGTTTCATCCCCAAGCCCGAAGTGGATTCGGCGGTGGTAAAGCTCAAGAAACGCAGCCAGGACCTGGCTGAAGATGTGGACAGGGAGTTCCTGTTTCGGGTAGTCCGTGCCTCCTTCGGCCAGCGTCGGAAAACCTTGCTGAACGCGCTGGGGAATCAGCCCTGGCTGGATGGAGGAAAGGAACGGCTCAGGGAGGTTCTGCAAGAAATGGGGCTTTCCGGGGACATCCGGGCGGAGGCCTTGTCGGTAGAGCAATTTGTCCATCTTGCGCGCCAATTATGCAAAAAAACGCCAACATAAAAAACGCGCAAATCGGCGGATAATAAGTGCGTCGACGAAATTATCCCACGTACCGGTACGATGCTGCAAGGAAAAGGTGAGCAAGATGGCACACGACAATAAAAGAGCCGGTAGGCTGAAGAACAAGGACGTATCGGTTGACAACGATCAATTGGGCGAGAATCAGTATGAAGCATTCCGTCCGGCCGGAGAAAAGGCTGAAAAAGCGGTAAAAAACAATCTCCGGTAGAATCTGCCGGGAGGTATTGCCCAGACGGGAAGGACAATACCTCCTTTTATTATGCCCGTCCGCGCAGGTTCATGTACTATCCGCCGTAAGGCATGCGTATAATCATACCAAAATGGTATTCGTGGTGATTATATGCAGACGTTGACCGGCTTTGCAAGGAAATATGCGATCATGGAAGAACTTGACGGAGGCTTTGGCATCGGCAGCTCTCCGGAGGCGTTTGTCAGGCTGGATTCCTGGGATGGGCGCATTGTGGCTTCGGTCCACGTAAAAGGCCTGAAACAGGGGCCTTTCAGGTATATGCTCTATCTTATTTTTTCACAGGGTGACAAGCTGGTCGCCATACCTGCGGGAAGCATCGGCACTTCCTTCCCCGGCATGCAGGCAAGCCTGGAAATCGGAGCGAATACGCTCGAGGCGCATGGGGTCAAGCCTGAGTGGGTCAAATATGCGGCTATTACCGCCGAGAGCAGGGACAAGATGTGGATTCCGCTGTTCTCAAGCTTTGAAAAGAACCTGAAATGGGATGAGAGCCTGCGACAGGTCCTTTACAGAAAAGCGCCTGCTCAGCAGGCTGAAAAGGTGTCCGAAGCCAAAAAGGAACAGGCGGAAGAAGAGGCCGAACCGGAAAAGAAAGAGGAAGCGAAACCGGAACCTAAACCTGAACCGAAACCGGCTGAACAAGTCCGCAGTCAGCCCGAGCAAAAGGCTGAGCAAAAGGACTTGCTTTCGGATGGAGTTGGTCTGGCCAAATGTGATATCAGCAAGCTGGAAACCCTGCTCAAAAACAATTTTGAGGCTACCCAACCCTTTAAGCGGGGCAATCCGGACTATACCTGGTACCTGGTCAATGACCTGGCTAAGCTGAGCAACATCATGTACATGTCGGGTATCAATGTGCCCGTGTTTGCCAATCCCAAGATCCTGGTGGGGCTTTTCCGGTATAAGCATATCCTCGCCGGCCTGTATAAGGGGGAAAACCGGTCCAATTACTTTGTCATCGGGATTCCTGCCAGGGATGAGAATGATAACCGGCCTTTTGAAACCGCCTGCAGGTGGGTGCCCGTCACCGGCAGCGACTTCCGCGATTTGGGCGGATACTGGCTGGTTTATGTGAGCATGCGCTCCGGCGAGATCGTGGTCTAGAATAGCAAATAGACCTGGGCGCCAACTGTCCCTATGATTGCGTAAAATGGCAACGCCGGCAAAGAAGCCGGCTTTTTGCTGCCTCTTTTTATGTCCATGTTTGACGAGCGTTTTTTTAACAGATACTATAGTAATGGACCCTGAAACAGGGCAAAACACCATGGACGAACCATTCCATGGAAACAGGAGGGAATAAGCTTTGGAGAACAGCATTGCAAGATACCTGGATCACGCGATCCTCAAGCCTGAAATGACCCGGATCGAGGCCATTGAGGCCATCAAATACGGCATAGAGCATAAGGTCAGAACCGTATGCGTCAGACCCTGTGATGTGGAACTGGCGGTGGAACTCTGCAGGGGTACCGAAACCGATCCCTGTGTTGTGCTGGGTTTTCCCCATGGATGCGTGCTGCCGGAGGTCAAGGCCTTTGAAGCGTCCACCTATATCGATCTCGGCGTAAAGGAGATCGATATGGTTGTCAATTACGGGTTCATCCGCTCAGGGATGTGGGAAGAGGTTGAAAGGGATATCCGCGCCGTGTCGGATAAAACGCGCAAGGCCGGCGTCCTCCTGAAGGTCATCCTTGAAACCTGCACCCTTTCAAGGGAGGAAATCATCCGGGCAACCGAAATCGCTGCCAATGCGGGCGCTGATTTTGTCAAGACTTCCACAGGATTCCATTCCGCAGGTGCTACAGAGGAAGCCGTCAAAGCCATGGTAGAAGCGGCCAAGGGCCGTATCAAGGTGAAGGCTTCCGGGGGTATCAGGGACATTGAAACCGCGCGCCGGTTCATTGAGATGGGCTGTGAGCGCCTGGGCGTGGGCTACAGCACGACCCCTGTCCTGCTTAAGGGAGAGGGCCGGTCCTCGGAAAACTATTGATTGGATATGGGCGGGAAGCATCCCGCCTTTTTTCATGGCCGGAAGCAGGGGTTTTACACTTTATGGTTTTACGAATAAAAAAAGTTTACAGCCTGCCCCTGCGGATTATATAATGGTTATTGTTTGAATTCAGGAGGTAATACGGTATGCCGGCAACAGTGGTAATCGGCGCCCAGTGGGGCGATGAAGGAAAAGGTAAATATATTGACATTTTGGCCAATGACGCCGATTTGATCGTGAGGTTTTCCGGCGGCAACAACGCCGGGCACACCATTGTGCATCAGGGAGAGAAGTATGCCCTGCATTTGATTCCTTCAGGGATACTCCGGGAGAACAAGACCTGCCTCATAGCCAACGGCGTGGTGATCGATCCAAAGGTTATTCTTGGGGAACTGGACGGCCTGATGAGGCGCAATGCCAGGCTAGCCACCCTTTATATCTGTCCGAGGGCCCATCTGATCATGCCCTGGCACAGGGAACTGGACGCGCTCCAGGAAGCCTCCCGCGGAGAACACGGCCTGGGAACCACCAAGCGCGGGATCGGACCGGCCTACAGCGACAAGGCCGAAAGGAGCGGTATCCGGATTGGGGATCTGATGGAGCCTGATCGGTTCGCCGAACTGGTGCGCAGAAACCTGCCCATCAAGAATGCCATCATTGAGAAGGTCTACGGCGGAAAGCCCCTTGACGCCGATGCCATCATCGAGGAATACCTGGAGTATGGCAAGCGCTTAAAGCCCTATGTCCGGGATGTCAATTCATTAATCCACCAGGCGCTGGAGCAGGGGAAGCATGTGCTGTTTGAAGGCGCCCAGGCCACCTTCCTGGACCTGGATTTCGGAACCTATCCCTTTGTGACGTCCTCCAACCCCATAGCGGGCGGTGTGTGCACCGGCGCCGGTGTCGGGCCGAGGATGATCACGGAGGTCCTGGGCGTGATGAAGGCCTATACCACCCGGGTGGGCGCAGGTCCTTTCGTAACTGAGCAAAAAAATGAAATCGGTGACAGGATACGGGAATACGGGCATGAATACGGCACCACGACCGGGCGTCCCCGCCGCTGCGGGTGGCTGGACGCGTTCATGATCAGGCATGCGGTCCGCATCAACGGGTTTACCGGCCTGTGCATGAACCACCTGGATACCATCGGGAAACTGGATTATATCAGGCTTTGCACCGGTTACCGCCTGAACGGAACCCTCATAGACTATTATCCGTCCAGCCTGCGGGAACTTTCCGAGTGCGAGCCGGTTTATGAGGAGTTCAGCGGGTGGCCTTCGGTTGATATTTCGGGTGTTCGCAGCTTCAATGCCCTGCCCGAACCGGCCAGACGCTATGTCCGGCGCATTGAGGAACTGGTGGGCGTTCCCTTCAAATATATCGGGGTTGGTCCCGACAGGGAGCAGACCATCGCCCTGTAACCGGTTCGAACACCGGAGCGGCAGACAAAATGGACAAAAATTAGATATATTTACAGGATATCCCCATGACGACAACGTGTTATGATATAAACATGTTCTTACGAGCCGGAGACGCGTTTTTCGGGCTGCCGTTATGGGGTAAATTAATATTGGTGGGATTGGCCGGCAGTTTGTGTTATAGATGCCGGCCATCTGCGTACAATACCATCATGGACGCTTTTCACGGCGATACCATGATTGAGAGGAGCGCGGAATATGGAAAATCTCAAGAGCGTGGCCTATTTCTGCATGGAATACGGCATTGAGAGCGACGTCAGGCTTTATGCCGGCGGGCTTGGCATCCTTGCGGGCGATTATATGAAGGAAGCATGCGATCAGGACTATCCCGTAATCGGTATCGGCATCCTGTGGAAACAGGGTTATGGCGAACAGCTGATAGATCCAAAAACCGGAGAGCCCTATGATGCATACAAGAACAGAGTTTATCCCTTCCTGGAGGATACGGGGGTGACCGTTACGGTGCCCATCAGAAGGCGGGATGTCAAAATAAAGGTGTGGCAATACAAGGCTCACGGCGTACACAACCTGTATCTTCTGGATACCGACGTGGACGGCAACGACGGCGAGGCCCGGTGGATCACGGGACAGCTTTACGGATGGTTTGGCGAAGAAAGGGTGGCGCAGGAAATGGTCCTCGGCATCGGAGGCGTGCGGGCTATCAGGGCTTTGGGGCTCAATCCTGCGGTCTACCATTTCAATGAAGGGCATGCGCTGTTTGCCGGGCTGGAGCTCATCCGCGAGAAGATGGACCGCGGTATGCGTTTCCGCGAGGCCTGGGAGGAAACCCGGAAAGAGGTGGTCTTTACCACCCACACGCCTGTTCCGGAGGGCAACGAAACCCATCCCATCGACAGGCTGCTCTACATGGGCGCCAACCTGAACCTGACCAAAAGGCAGCTAAAAGCCATAGGCGGCGAACCCTTCAACATGACGGCCGCTGCCCTGCGCCTGTCCCGCATTTCAAACGCCGTTTCCGATCTGCACCGGATAACCGCCCAGAAGATGTGGAAGAAGGTAAAGGGCAGAAGCGAGATCATCGGCATCACCAACGGTATCCATATCCCCACCTGGGTGGACCGGAAGATGCTGGAGCTTGCGGAGGCGTACAACGGATCCAAGGCATCCGGGGAAGAGCTTTGGAACAGGCATATGCATAACAAGGATGCCCTTATCGCGTTTATCCGGGAACGGACCGGCGTCAAACTGGACAGGGATGTGCTGCTGGTGGGATTTGCGCGCCGTGCCGCGCCCTACAAGCGTTCCGGACTGCTACTGTCGGATATGGAATTCCTGGAGCCTTTGCTTGATGAGCGGAAGCTGCAGATCGTCTTTTCCGGCAAGGCCCATCCCCTGGATGATACGGGCAAGCGCATTATCACCGAAATTACAGCCAAGGCCCGTGAGTACCCGGACAGCATAGTCTTTTTGGAGAATTACGACATGGAGATCGGCCGCATGCTGACCAGAGGTGCCGACATCTGGCTCAACAACCCCAGGCGGCCCCAGGAGGCGTCGGGAACATCGGGTATGAAGGCGGCCATGAACGGTGTGCTCAATGTGTCTGTGCTGGACGGGTGGTGGCCGGAAGCCTGCATCCATGGCGTCAACGGCTGGCAGTTTGGTGACGGCTTCCAGTCAGACAATCCCGCCAAAGCCGACAGGCACGATCTGAAGGCGCTCAAGACCTGCCTGCTTGAAGAGGTGCTCCCCACCTACTACGAGAAACGGAGCAAATGGGTGGAAATGATGGCGGCTTCCATAAAAACCACCAGGGAAGCCTTTAGCATGAAGCGCGTGATGGATGAGTACTATAAGAGGATGTACAATGCTGTAAGCGAAGGATAATTCTACTGCCGAGCACCCTGATTTTCAGCTTATGACAATGGTGATCCGTGCTCAAAACAAAGGGTATCCCTTTGTTTTTGAGCAATTTTGCACTTGCCTAATCCGTCATGTATGTATTTGCTTTATTTTGCATCATTAACGACAAAGTGAGCACGGCGAGGAAACTCAGCCGTGCTCAAAACAATTGAAAGAATACTGCGCTCTTCAAGCAGGTAATAAAGATGGCTCCGTATTGCTGTCTTACTTGAAATACTTCTCCACGACTTCATTGTAAATTTCATTCAGGAAATGAAGGGGTTCACCATCATAATAACGATCCATATTGGGTTGTCCTACTGAAGCTATTTTCCCTTTTGCGTTAATATTGTTCTCAGGTATGTCAAATACTCCTTGGTAGTCGCCAACCGCATAATAGGCTCCCAGATCTTTTTGATACCTCAGGAATAAGAGGTATTCCTCACCTTTAACGGCCGGCTTAACCAAAGTAGAGCAGACCAGTTGCTTCTGCCCATCCGGGTATGTCCATATATAATACCCTTCAGCTAAAACCAGCTTGTCGCCTATGTTCACATCACCCTTATATACCTGTGTAACTTCAATTTCCCGTTTCGTATAACCAAACGATGAATGGGCTCAATTTTTGGTTTCTGCCAACGGCAACCCCGGGCATTATGCCGCTTACCATATGAAATATCCGTTCCTGGTTCCCGTCTTTCCCCGTTTTCTGACCAACTGGTGGCAGTCCTACACCCACGCGCTGGACAAGGGGGCCATGATGCTTGAAGGGGATGCAAAAAGGCTTGACCTGCAATTGATCGCCATGATCAAGGATGCGCAGGAGTTGCTGGCCGGAATGGGCTATAAACTTGAAAGCAAGGTCTTCATGACCGGATTCTCCGCATCGGGTCAGTTTGTCAACCGTTTTGCAACCCTGCATCCTGAAATGGTCAAAGCCATTGCTGTCGGCAACTTCACCATGTATCCGACGGCAAAGCTCAACGGTGTAACGCTCAATTATCCCTGGGGCATTGCGGATATCAGGAATTATACCGGCAAGGAGTTCAACAAGGCCGAATATGATAAAATAGCCAAATTCTGCTACATTGGGGATGAGGATCAGAACGACAAGCCCTACAATGTGGACTACGGGATCAGCGAGGAAGAAACCAGGGCTGTCAATGACCTGTTCGGATACGACTACGGGGTCCCCAAGTGGGAACGGAAGTGGAATTTTGTCAGGCAGCTCGGTTATGACAAGTCCATCCAGTTCAACGTGTACAAGGGCGTGGGACATGGGTATGCGGACAATATATTCAAGGATATTCTGACTTTCTTCCAGGCCAATAATGGCGATAGAATTGTGAAGATCAAGGCGCATACCACAGCATTCGGAGATGAATAAAGGGCCGAACAGGCAAGGGGATGGCTTAAGGGCCCGTATAGAAAGAATCTGCCCGGATAGCCGTAAGCGGTGAGACACAGCGGCAATCAATAAGCCTGAACAGCATGCCGGTTTTAACCGACGGGCATGTGTTCAGGCTTCTTCTGTTGTGCTTCAGGAATGATCGAAGATATCCTGCCTAAATGGCCAGGTCTACATGCTGGATGGTGCCTGCGGAGCCGTCCTCCCGGAGGAATATGCCCGTCCGGGAGATCTGGCCAAGGGTGTTGTTGCCCGTATCCTTCAGAGAGAAGGGCGAGGTGATATGGCCCAGATAAATGGCACCCACACCGGCCTGACCCAGCGTGATGAGCTGTTTGCTTCCGTTTTCATCCACGGTCCAGATGCGCAGCTTCTCATAGATGGGGTCATTCTCATCGATCCAGCCGTTGCCGTCCAGATCAAGTTCGGCCAGCTCTTCAAAACTGTTTCCCGTTCTTGGACCGAAAAGCTCGCTACCGTCATCGACAAGGCCGTTTTCATTCCTGTCCCAAACAAGGAACCCGCTGCCCTCGGCCGTAAAGGCAATGTTCTCCGGGCTGCCGTCCATATCGATGTCAAAGGCGTAGTTGCGATCGCCAAGCTGAGCCGAGCTGTTGCGGAAATTGATCACCAGGGGATCAAGCAGGGCGTCCCCGGCCCGGATGCGCACCTGTGTGGTACTGAAAAAATCGCGGCTGACCGTAAAGCTCAGGCTGAAACTGATGACCCGGCCGTCTGCGGTGGTCACTGAACCTGAGGAGGCAAAAGACATCCTTTCATGCTCGGCCTCCTGCCTTTGCCAGGTATAGTCCAGCCCCCAGCCCAACGGTTGGGGCGATGCGGGTACAGCCGCCTGGCCTTGCAGCTGCTTGAGCTTCTTCAACTGCTCATCTGTAAGTAACCTGGGAACGATAAGTTTAATCCGTTTGCCGGTCAGGACATAGATGAAGTCCTCGATGAGCCTGATCTTTTCCTTCTCGATATCGGGTAGTTCCAGGGCATTCTCTTCAGTGCTTTCGGGTTGACAGGCGGCCGCATTGGCCAACAAGGCCCTGCCCCTGTCCGAGATATCCACGCGGATGTTTTCTTCAGTAGGAACCGGGGATTGGCGGCGGTTATCCCAAATCCTTAAACTTTCAGTCTCGGAAACCCTCCGGCTGTAAGTGCTTTGGGATGCCATTTGGACATTGGCGTCTGTGATTTTCATGGTACATGCCTCCCTGCATAAGAAAATCATCCGTGATGGGTTATACAGATCCTATCGGCACGGCCGCTCTCAGGCATTAGGCATGGCCTGATCTGCTTCAAAAAGACGGGTTTCACATTGGAGCCGGCTTCATGTAAAATGGATAAAGGATGAGGTGATGGTATGGATGCCTGGGAGAATTTTGTGGCAGCGTGCCTGCAATGCAGAAAATGCCCCCTGTGCGAAACCCGGAAGAATGTGGTGATCGGCAGGGGAACCAATCTGAAGGCGCCCCTTATGTTCATCGGGGAAGGTCCCGGCGAACAGGAGGATATTGAGGGAAGCGCCTTTGTAGGGCGCGCGGGAAAGCTGCTGGATCTGGCCCTGGAGGCCCTGATGTTCAGGCCCGACCAGTATTACATAGCCAATATTGTCAAATGCAGACCGCCCGGCAACCGCATCCCGACGGAGGACGAAGCCCAGGCCTGCCTGCCCTGGCTGCGTTTCCAGGTGAAATACATCAGGCCGTCCATCATCGTATGCCTCGGTTCCACCGCCGCAAAATACATCATCGACAGGAATTTCAGGATCACGCAGGAGAGGGGAATCTGGATCGAAAAGCCAGGATTTTTCTCCATCCTTCCAACCTATCATCCATCGGCCGTTCTCCGGGATCCGGGAAAGAAGATGGATTTCTTCATGGACTTAAGGCAGGTCCGGTCCCGCATGCAGGACAACGGTATCTGGTAAGCCTTCCGACGCAGACAATCAACCCTTCTGATGCTGCGGCATATGCTAGGATATGGACAATTGAGGGGTGGTCCTCCGTGGTATATCTGGACAATGCCGCAACAACCTGGCCTAAGCCGGAATCGGTCTATAGCGCCGTCTACCGGTTCATGCAAAGCAGCTGTGCCAATCCCGGGCGCTCAGCCCATAAAATGGCGCGCGTGTCTTCAAGCACCGTCATGAAAACCCGCGAAGCCCTGGCTGCCCTGTTCAATATCCAGAACCCGCTGGATATCGCCTTCACAGGCAACGCCACTCAGGCGCTCAATATGGCGATTCAGGGGGTCCTGCGGGAAGGGGACCATGTGGTTACCACAGCCATGGAGCATAACTCGGTGCTCAGGCCCCTCTGCCACCTCAAGCGGAGCGGCCTCATCGATTATACCGTCGTCATGCCCTATGACAGCTGCGGGCATATCAGCCCGAGCGCCATTGCGGATGCCATCCGATCCAATACCAGGCTGATCGTCATGTCCTCGGCCTCCAACGTGACCGGCACCATCCTGCCTTATGAAGAGGTGGGGCGGTTCGCCAGTGAAAAAGGCATCCTGTTCCTGGTTGACGCGGCCCAGGGTGCGGGTGTTCTGGATTTTGACGTTCAGGCCATGCATATCTCGCTTTTGGCGTTCCCCGGCCATAAGGGGCTGATGGGACCGCAGGGGACGGGCGGCCTGTATGTGGCTCCCGGCGTGGAAATTCGCCCCATCCTCTTTGGCGGCACAGGAAGCCGATCCTTTGAAACCATACATCCCGATTTCATGCCCGATATGCTGGAGGCAGGCACGGTAAACGCCCCGGGAATCGCCGGCCTGGGCGCCGGACTCCAGTGGCTTTCAAAGGTCGGCCCGGAGAATATCCGAAAAAAGAAAAAGCTCCTGCTGGAAGCTTTCTTTGACGCCATCGGCCGGGTGCCCTCCGTCAGAATCTATTCCGAAAGGGACGCGGCCATGAACAGCGGGATCGTTTCCTTCATCATCGAAGGGATGGATTCCTCCGACATCGGCAAGCAGCTGGATACCAAATACGGAATAGCCGTCCGGTCAGGGTTCCACTGCGCGCCCCTGGCCCATGAAGCCCTTGGTACCATGAAGACCGGTCTGGTGCGCATCAGCCCGGGGTTTTTCAACACCGTCGAGGAAATGGAGTATGCTGCCAGGGCCATACGCGCCATCGCCAGGGGGTAACAGGCATAGCCGCTACGCTGATGAGGCCGTTCCGTTTCATGCGGAGCGGCCTCGTCGGACATCCTGTATGCCAGAATCTCTTTGCGGTACGGGTGCTTCGGTCGGCATATCCGCAGGCGGGGATTTCAGATGTCGATGAACGTGATCTCGGGCCTGGAACCCAGGCGGAACGGAATGAGCACGTTGCCCAGCCCTCTGCTGATATAAACCCTTATGTTGTTTATGGTGCAAAACCCTTTCCGGTGGCCCATCCGGCAGGTGGTTTCTTTTCTGAGAATGCGGTATTCCAGGTGGAAGGGCATCCATATCTGGCCGCCATGGAAATGGCCGCAAAGCATCAGATCGGTTTTTTCCTCCGATATGTAGAGAGCTGCCTCCGGGTTGTGGGATACTGTCAACCGGAAGTCTGCCGTTTCCCGGCAACTGAAGGCCGCGTCATAATCCCTTGAACCATGTCTGAAATCGTCCAGTCCCGATATGGCAACCGAGATGCCGTCCTTTTCAAAGACCGCGCACTGGTTGATCAGCACATGGACGCCCAGGTTCCTGAGATTGAACAGGAGGCGCTCCCTTGCCGTGGGGTCCTTGAAAAAGCATTTATAATCGTGGTTGCCCAGGATCAGATACACAGGGATGTCCAGTTCCAGGCTCTTCAGCCATTCCAGGAACCTGTCCAGGTGAGAAGGCTTGTCCATCAGGTCTCCGGCAATGATCAGCAGGTCAGGATGGGCGCTTCGGATAACGCTTTTCAAACGCTTCGGGGAGACCCGTAATAGGCGGATATGAATATCGGACAGCAGCGCAACGCGCAGCCCCAATCGGGAATCGTCAATTTTCAGGTATTCCGGTTTCAGCCGGCCCGCTTCGATGAACATCAGCAAAAAAAAGAGCAAAACAGCAAAAACATAAACCAGCATCGCATTCACCCTATGCTAACAAGCTTAACACAGTTAGGCCCGCCCAACAAGTTGGGTATATAATAAATGAGTAGCATATACAATATATGATATGTCGGATAACCGGGCGGCTGCGGTTCTATGCCGGCGCCCGATGTTTTGCTCCGTTTCGGAGATGAATTGGAGGTTAAGATGAAACGCGCGATTATTATTGTATTGGACAGTGTTGGCATAGGCGAACAGCCGGACGCCGGACTGTACGGGGATGAAGGAAGCAATACCCTGGGGCATATCTGCCTGCAGCTGAAAGACCAGCCCTGGTTCAGTCTGGCCAACATGGAACGGCTGGGACTGGGACATATTGACGGGGTGGATTACCTGGACAAAACCCGGGAACCCATAGGCGCCTTTGGCAGACTTCTGGAACTGTCCAAGGGCAAGGATACCACCACGGGGCATTGGGAGATTGCCGGCATCGTCATGGACAAGGCCTTTCCGGTGTACCCCAACGGGTTTCCGCCCGAGATCATTCAGGCCTTTGAAGAGGCCATCGGACGCAAGACGCTGGGCAATTACCCTGCATCGGGCACCCAAATCATTGATGAGCTGGGCGAAGAGCACATGAGGACCGGGTATCCCATCGTCTACACCTCGGCGGACAGCGTCTTCCAGATAGCGGCCCATGAAGAGGTCATCCCGTTGGAACTGCTCTACGAGATGTGTGAGAAAGCCAGGCGGATCCTGACAGGGGATCACGCGGTAGGCCGGGTTATCGCAAGGCCCTTCGTGGGAGAGCCGGGAACCTTCAGGCGTACCGCAAACCGCAAGGATTTCTCGCTGGATCCCATCCGGAAAACCGTTCTGGACTATGCGGCGGAAAAGGGTTACCAGGTTCGGGCCGTGGGCAAGATTGAGGACATCTTCAACGGCCGGGGCATCACCCATGCGGTCCACACCCACAGCAACATGGACGGCGTAGACCGTACCCTTGAATGGCTGAAGGAAGACTTTGAAGGGATCCTGTTTACGAACCTGGTGGACTTCGACATGCTGTACGGCCACCGGAACAATGTGGAAGGCTATGGCAGGGCCCTGGTGGAGTTTGACGCAAGGCTTCCTGAGATAATCAACGCCATGAAAGACGACGATATCCTGTTTATCACGGCAGACCACGGCTGCGATCCGGAAACCGAAAGTACCGACCACTCCAGGGAATACACGCCCGTTCTTGTGTACGGCAGGAAGGTCAGGGCAGGGGTCAACCTGGGTACCCGTAAAGGTTTTTCAAATATCGCGGCGACCATTGCCGATTACCTGGGCCTTTCCACGGACATTGCCGGAGAGAGCTTTCTGGGAGAGATCCTGAAATAATGGCAAGATAAAAGGAATCGAGGGTCGTTATGATGAGAATGGTGGATATCATTGCCAAAAAGCGGGATGGCGGAAAGCTTTCCAGGGAGGAAATCGAGTTCTTCATCAAGGGCTATACCGAAGGCAGCATCCCCGATTATCAGGCCTCGGCCCTGCTGATGGCCATCTGCCTGAAAGGCATGGACATGGAGGAGGCTACCCACCTCACCATGGCCATGGTAGCATCGGGCGATCAAATCGATCTTTCCGCCATCGAAGGGATCAAGGTGGACAAACACAGCACAGGCGGTGTGGGGGATAAAACGACGCTGGTCTTGGGCCCCATTGTGGCTGCCTGCGGCGTCAAGGTGGCCAAGATGAGCGGCCGCGGACTGGGCCATACGGGAGGCACCATAGACAAGCTGGAATCCATACCGGGTTTCAATACGCAGCTGACCCGAGAAGAGTTTATCCGGGCGGTGAAGGAGACCGGGATCGCGGTTGCCGGACAGACCGGAAATCTTGTGCCGGCCGATAAAAAGCTGTATGCCCTCCGGGATGTGACCGGCACCGTCAGGAGCCTTGCCCTCATATCCTCCAGCATCATGAGTAAGAAGCTGGCCGCCGGTTCGGATGTCATCGTGCTGGATGTGAAAACCGGAAGCGGCGCCTTCATGAAGACTGTTGAAGAAGCGCGGGAACTGGCGGAGGCCATGGTGAGCATTGGTACCCGGGCCGGAAAAAAGGTGGCGGCCGTCATCACCGACATGGATCGCCCCCTCGGCTATGCGGTTGGCAATGCCCTGGAGGTCAGGGAGGCCATTGACGTCCTGAAGGGCAAAGGCCCGGAAGATGTGCGGGAGGTTTGTCTGACGCTGGCTGCCAAGATGCTGGAACTGGCCGGGAAGGGGAGCTTCGGGCATTGCAGGGAACTGGCGGCCCAGGCCATCGCAAGTGGCGCGGCCCTTCGCAAACTGGAACAGATGATAAGGGCCCAGGGCGGGCTGGCGGATGTGGTCAGGGATCCTGCCCTTCTGCCCAAGGCGGCTCATGTGAAGGCATACCGGGCCAAACGCGGTGGTTATATCACCGGCATCCAGTCCGAACGCCTGGGAATCGCCGCCATGATGCTGGGAGCCGGACGGGCTACCAAGGAGAGCACCATCGATCCGGCCGCGGGGATCGTCCTCCTGAAAAAGCCCGGGGACAGCGTCAAGGAGGGAGATGCGCTCATGGAACTGCATGCCAATGACGAGACCCTCTTTGAATCCGCCCTTGCCGAGCTGGACATTGCGGTTGCCATCGGCGATAACGTGCCCGAGCCCGCCCCGCTCGTCATCGATTTTGTTCCGTAAGCCCAGCTTTCTTCGAATAACGCGAATAAGCCTGCATATAGTTTTTATGGAAAAGTCTATGGAGTGATGGTTCCATGAAAGCTAAATGCAGGTTTTTTGTTGCTCTGCTGTTGATATTCTGTATGCTGACCACTGTGACGGCGGCAGACAGCAACACTGCTGAAGCCACTGGGACGGAAATGGAAGAAACCTCGGCAGCCGATGTCAACCCGAATCCCAAGCCTCAATTCCAGGTCAATGCCAAATCAGCCATACTCATCGAGGCTCAGACGGGGCAAACGGTATTTGCCATGAATGAGCATGAAAAACTTCCCATTGCCAGCATTACCAAGATCATGACCATGCTTCTGGTGATGGAGGCAGTGGACAGCGGCAAACTGAGCCTGAAAGATATGGTGACCATCTCGGCCAATGCCTGCAGGATGGGCGGATCACAGGTCTACCTGGAGGAAGGCGAGGTATTTACGGTGGAGGAACTTTTAAAGGCTGTTGCAGTGCATTCGGCCAACGATGCCTCGGTGGCTCTTGCCGAAAAGGTATCGGGAAGCGAGGAAGCCTTTGTCCACCTGATGAACGAAAAAGCCAAGGAACTGAAGATGAACAATACCAATTTCCTGGACGCTACGGGCCTGACCGACGAAGGGCATTACAGCACCGCCTATGACGTGGCCATCATGTCCAGGGAGCTTTTGACAAAGCATCCGAAGATCATCAATTATACGACCATCTGGCACGACACCTTCCGGGACGGCAAGTTTGACCTGGACAACACCAACAAGCTGGTGAAACGCTACAGCGGTATCACCGGCCTGAAGACGGGCTTTACCAGCAAGGCCGGATTCTGCCTGGCAGCCTCGGCGGAAAGGGACGGCACCCAGTTCATCTCGGTGGTGCTGGGTTCCGAGAGCAACGAGATGCGGTTTTCGGAATCGGCAAAACTCCTGGACTTTGGCTTTGCCAACTGGGAAGCGGCTAAAATAGAGAAGAAGGGCCTGCCTGCCGGAAGCATCCCGGTCAAAAAAGGAGAGATCTCGCAGGTTCCGCTTGAATACGGAGACAACGCGGTGATCCTGGTGAAAAAGGGGAAGAAGTCCCAACTGGTTGAAAATGCCGTGATACCGGAGCATATCACCGCTCCCGTAACCCGCGGCCAGGTGGTGGGGGTTCTCAACGTGGAACTGGACGGGAACCGGATGGCATCCATCCCCATCGTGGCGGCCGGGGACTCAAGGCGCTGCAGCTTCGGCCTGATGATCAGCATGCTGGCAAAACGTTGGGCGGGCTTGTTCTGCTCCTGTCCGGAAGAGGCCATCATCCCTGAAAACGTCCAGCCGTCCGCCAATCCGCCGGCTCCCGAGAACACATCGCCTCCGGACAACACCTCTGCTCCCGGAAAGAAATCCATGACCGGGGATGAGGATGTTTTTGAGGAACACGGGACACCTGAAGACATCTCCTCTCTGGAAGATGACCACGGCTACGGTGAAGGCGTGGTGGGCCAGGATGGGTTTGAGGCCGGGGAGAGCTCCATATTCGAGGAGCCGGTTATAGAGGAAAGCCCGCTTTTGGAGGAAAGCTCCGGCCTGGCCGAGGATCCGCTGGAATAAAATGGCGGATGGATGGAAACCGAACCTGTTTTCACAAATCAGCAACCCGGGGATTCAACACCCATATCCCCGGGTTGTTTCGTTTTACCTGTATGGCCGGGCTGCCGGAAATGCGCCTATTGCCGGGAAGCCGAAAAGTAGTCGATAAGCCCCTGGACAATGCCCGATACCATCCTGTCCTGGTATTCGGGGCTGTTGAGCAGCCTGTCTTCTTCAGGGTTTGTCATGAATCCCATCTCGATGAGGATGACGGGTCTGGTGGTCCAGTTGAAGCCGGTCAGGTCATCCCGCCTGACGATGCCCCTGGGCTTTGCGCCGGTGGCCTGAACCACGGCGTCATGGATGTATTGAGCGGCGGATTTGCTTTTTGCAAGAAGCGTCTCGTCGCTGATATAGCGGCTTCCGGGATAGAGGACCGATACGCCGTGCACGTTGGGATTGTCGGAGCCGTCGGCATGGATGCGTATGACCAGGTCCGAACCGGCCTCGTTGCCTATCCGGGCCCGCTCGATGTTGCCCAGGTTTTCCTCGTTGCTTTCCCTGGTCATCACCACGATGCATCCCCGGGCTTCCAGGGCTGTCCTGAGCCTTGATGCAACCTCCATATTGAGCATGTACTCAGGGATTTTGGTGGATACTCCGGTGGTTCCGTAGGCGTAACCGGGCTTGGTCTCGTTGCTGCCGGGCGCGATTTTTTCATAGGGGATGGAAACGCCAGGTTTGCCGTGCCCGGGATCGATGCATATGATTTTGCCTTTCAATGCGCTCTCCGGGTCTGAAAACGGATCGGCCGCACCGGTATCCGGACGGCTTTCTTCGCCGGAAGCCTGCTCGGCGCCGTTCTCACCTGCGGGCTCTTTCTGCTGGTTGCCTCCTGCATTTTCCGGCCCGTCGGGCGGCAAAGGTTTCAAGACCTTGTCGGCCTTATCCGAATGGTTTTCACCGTCATCCCGGCCGGGTTCCGGGGTAGCGCTGCCGTCCGGCTGCCCCGTGGGTTCGTCACCATTGGGTTCCGGGGAAACCGATTCATCCCATTTGCCTTCATGGGCCGGCGTCAGGACAGGGGACGGACCGGGAGCCTGGCTTTCGGCGGTTTCTTCAGGGGAGGTGCCTGAGCCCGTGCCGGTTCCCCGGAAACCGCAGGCGCTTAACAGCAATACAATGGCGCAGATACACAGGATCAGTTTTTTTATGGTATTTAACCTCATGGCGCTGCTCCTTCTGAAGGTTCCATCCGGATACCCCAGGTGTCATAAGGGCCTTTCAGGCGGTAGCCCAGTTTTTCGGCCAGTTTGACCGATGCCATGTTGGCTGCGTCCCAATGCGGGAAAAGGCCCCTTTTAAGGCATTCCAGGATGAGGGCTGCGGCGCAGGCTGCCGCAAGGCCCTTGCGCTGATGGTCCTCCCGGGTGTCGATCTGGATCTCGATACCGTCGTCGTACAGGGCATAGGAGGAGGCACCTGCCACCACCTGGCCGTTATGGATGACACAGAAGCCTAAGCCTCTCTTTGCGTAATCTTCGGACGATGCAAACTGGGAACAGAGATCCCTGGACCAGGCATGCTTGATGATCTCCCCATACCATCGCGCATCAATGGGCTCAATGGCATACCCTTCGGGAAGGGAGGCCATAAGGCCTGCCAGTTTCTCCCTGTCAAAACCGTCCGCTTCATGGTGAAAGGCATAGCGCTGGAATCTGTAGCAGCGCCCCTTGAAAAGGTTTTCTATCAGGTGGTCCCATTCCGGTGTTTCGGGGACAAGATACATCTCCCCGGACCGGTACCGGGAAGGCACAACCAGAACCAGTTCCCGGGCCGCCGGATTGATGGGACGGCCGGCCAGGAAGGCGATATCGCCCACCATGATTTTACCGCAGGTGGGATTTTGGGCGTCATCCGCCCAGGCATGTCCCATGTGCCCCTGCAGGCAGGCCTGGATCATGGCATGCTCCATTTTGGAGAATACCGGCGCCAGTACGGCACGTTTATCCCTGTGCATCTCGATGATCATTTCTGAGCTGCCTCCTTGCAGGCGGCCGCCTGTTTTGCTGGGACCGGCAGTTATCCCTGGCGCCCGTCCGGATACGGGGCGTCACTCGTAAAACCGCTCCAGGTCGGCCGCGATATCCTGGTTCTGCCTTGTCAGTATTTCAATGAATTCTACCACGCGCGCATCTTCCACCAAAACTTCAAAGGCCGAGTAAAGCGCATCGATGAAGACCGGGGAGATGACATGCCGGTCCGCCCGATACAGGAGCGGGCATACCGCAGCAGCCCGCAGGTCGGGCGCAAAGGCAAGGCACCCCTGCCCGTCAATTTGGGGAATAACGGGAAATATCCGGCAGGACAGGGGACGTTTTTTCCTGTCACAGCTGCCCCTACAGACCAGAAGCTTAACGGGGGTTCCGTCGGACAAACGGATGTGGCTGTCCCTGATGCTGAAATCCTTTTCAACCGCCTGGTACATGGCCTCTTCGCCCGGGAAGAGAAGCATCCCGTCCTGGTCGGAACCCTTGCAGCAGGCACGGTCGCAAAGCGTCCCGCAGTCAGTCCTGAGGGGCGTGATGCTCTCAAGATGTTTCCATGCTTTCTTATAGATAAACATTGTTTTCATGGCTATGCGTAAAGCATGCCCACCAGCTTCTCAACCAGCCGGGAAGGCAAAATTCTCTTCAACAGGAGTATGGCTTTATATCCAAAACCCACGGCGCTCCGGATGGGCGGATTCTTTCGGAGGATCATGCGGTGGATGACCCTGGCTACGGCTTCGGGCGATGCGCCGTTCTGCTCGTCATGCTCCATCCTGGCCAGGGACTTTCTGAACCGGCTGCTGTAGGGGGAATCCTCTCCGGCGGCCTCAGCAATGATACGGCTGGAAGTAAACCCGGTCCGGGTATCCCCCGGTTCCACCAGGCAAGCCTTGATCCCGAAGGGGGCCACCTCATGCCGGAGGGCTTCCACCAGGGCTTCCAGTGCAAATTTGCTGGCGCTGTACATGGACTGGTAGGGAATGGAGATGATACCGGCCACCGAGCTGACGACGATGATCCTTCCGTTTCCCTGCTTCCGCATGACGGGCAATACCAGCCTTATCATGCGCAGGGCGCCGAAGAAATTGGTGTCAAACTGTTTTTCCGCCTCTTCCATGGCAGTGTCCTCGATGGATCCCGCGATGCCCATGCCGGCGTTGCAGATGAGGACATCAATCCGCCCTTCCTTTTCCAGTACCGCCTTAACGGCGCTTTCGGCCGATTCATCCGAGGTGACGTCAAGCGGTATCATGGCGATGAAACCGCCCGAGGCGTCTGTCTGCTCGGGCTGACCGCCATTGACGCCGGAGACCTTCCTGGATGTGCCGTAAACGCGGAAACCTCTTTTCATAAGCCATTGGGCTGTGGCTTTGCCAATTCCGGAGGAAGCGCCTGTCAAAAGGATTACCTGGTTGCTGCTTTCCCGCATAATTCCCATTCCTTTCTTCCTGCCATAGGGCTTTTTCTGTTGATTATCCGTTGAAGAATATTATACAATAACACGTGCCATCTGTCCCGAAGGGGAATTGGCCCGGCAATATCCATAACCTTAGCCGGTGCTTTCACAAGGCGCTGTATTTCTTGCAAGGTGTCGGCTTGAAAAATCTAGTGGATATTTTACGGTTTTATGATACAATGGGATTGGCATATCTATCTGGTAATAGTACTTGGTCATATATTGCACAGAATCATCGACAAGGAGATGTTACGATGGACTTGTTTCAAAAATGCTTTGACTACACGGCGGTAAAGGAAGCCAAAGCTGCCGGCATCTATCCTTACTTCCATGCCCTGGAGACCGGTCAGGATACCGAAGTGGTCATGGAAGGGCGTCGGACCATCATGATTGGCTCCAATAACTACCTGGGACTCACATCGGATCCCAGGGTGATTGAGGCGGCAAGGAAGGCGCTTGAAAAATACGGATCGGGTTGTTCGGGCTCAAGGTTCCTTAATGGCACGCTGGATTTGCATCTGGAATTGGAAAATCAACTTGCCGAGTTTCTGCATAAAGAAGCCTGCATGACGTTCAGCACGGGCTTCCAGACCAACCTGGGAATCATTTCAGCCATTGCCGGGCGCAATGACTATATCATCTGCGATAAGGAAAACCATGCCAGCATTTATGATGCCTGCCGCCTCAGCTATGCCACCATGGTCCGCTACAAGCATAACGACATGGCCGATCTGGAGCGGGTGCTCAGTGAGGTTCCGGACAACAAGGGCAAGCTCATCGTAACCGACGGCGTATTCAGTATGGGCGGCGAGATCTGCAATCTGCCCAGGATCGTTGAGCTGGCCAAGAAATACGGCGCACGGGTCATGGTGGATGACGCCCATGCCCTGGGAGTTCTGGGCGAGAAGGGAAGAGGTACGGCCGAGTATTTCGGTCTGGAGGACGAAGTGGATATCATCATGGGTACCTTCAGTAAATCCCTGGCCAGCCTGGGCGGCTATATGGCTGCCTCTGAAGAAGTTGTTACATATGTTAAGCATACCTCGAGGCCCTTCATTTTCAGCGCGTCCATTCCGCCGGCCAACGCAGCTGCCGCGCTTTGCGCCCTGAACATATTGAAGGAAGAGCCCGAAAGGGTGAAGAAGCTCCATGAGATTTCCGATTACATGAGAAAGCTGCTGCGGGAAAACAACATCCCGCTGAAGGAAACGGAGACGCCCATCATCCCCATTATGACCTATGAGGATATCCGGACATTCGTCATATGCAGGGAACTTCTGAAAGAGGGCGTTTACGTCAACCCGGTCATTTCACCTGCCGTGCCGCAGGGTCAGAGCATGATCCGGACCAGCTACACGGCAACCCATACCAAGGAACAGATGGAAGAGGCTGCCGAGAAATTCGTCAAGGTCTTTTCAAACTTCTAAGCCGGCTGTTCAGCCATCGGATATCCATGTCAATAAATAAGGGCTTCCTGGCCGAAAATGGCTACGGGAAGCCCTGTGTTTTATGCTCGTATACGATGCTGCCGGACATGCTGCGGTTTTCCGGGAATCTTGCAGGCATGAAAAAGGGCTGTTGCCTTCGCAGACAGCAGCCCAGTGAATATCCCGGTTTACTCGCTCTTTAAGCTTTCAAGGCATTCTGAACATATATTCTTTCCCTTATAAACCTTGATATCTTTCGCATTATCGCAGAAGATACATGCCGGTTCATACTTTTTCAGAATGATGGTTGCGCCGTCGACATAGATCTCCAACGCATCCTTTTCCGCGATATCAAGCGTTCGCCTGAGCTCGATCGGTAGTACAACCCTTCCGAGCTCATCCACTTTTCTGACAATGCCGGTTGATTTCACAGAAATTTCCCCCCCGTCTATATTAAATTTTAATCTGTACCAATCATATCATACCATTAATTACATTTATGGTCAATATATTTCTGCCCTAAAAATTCATATAACTGCTATATAATGGAATTGATCGGCGATTGATAACAAGAGACATTTTAATCCTTCGTCCAATAAAAATCAAGAATAAATGATGACCCTTCAAATAAGATATATGGGACGAGTAATGCCGGAGCAGATCCATGCTGAATGTCATCTGGGTCGTCATGCTGTTTTCAGGAATTGTGCTTGGCCTTGTCACGGGAAGGGAGAAGGAAGTATCCGACGCCTTCCTGTCAAGCTGCAGCCAGGCGGTAGAACTGGCCCTGGTCATGGTTGGGGCCATGTGCCTCTGGTCGGGACTCATGCGGGTTGCGGAAAAGGCGGGTATCGTGGATGCGCTGGCAAGGCTCCTGAAGGGGGTTTTCCGGTTCCTGTTCCCCGGAGTTCCCAAGGGGCATCCGGCCAACGGGGCTATTGCCATGAGCTTCAGCGCCGATCTGCTTGGTCTGGGTAATGCGGCAACACCTTTGGGGATTCTCGCCATGAAGGAACTCTCCAATATCAACGGCAACTCGCCCATCGCCAGCAATGACATGGTGATGTTCGGCGTTATCAACGCGGCATGCATCCAGCTCATCCCGGCCACCATTCTGATCATCCGCCAACAGGCGGGTTCAACTGATCCCAGCGGCATTATCCCCTGTGTATGGGTGGCATCATTCGTCTCAACCGTTACGGGGATTATTGTGGCAAAGGCGCTTGCACGCGTCGGCAGGATTCCGCCGAAATACGGCGCCGGGAATGGGAAGCGTCTGAAACCATCCGACAGGCGAGGTTGACCAGGTCATGATGGATTTTTTGTCAAACGCAGCCATACCGGCAGTTGTACTGCTCATCGTGGTGACAGCCTATATCAGGGGTGTGCCCGTCTTTGACGCGTTTGTCGAGGGAGCCAAAGAAGGAGCGCGCACAGCGTTCGATATCCTTCCCGTCATGGTGGGAATCCTGGCGGGCGTGGCCGTATTGAACGGCTCCGGGCTTATCGATATGCTGACCGGCCTGCTTCAAAAACCGGCCGAGGCCATAGGGATACCCCGGGAGATCCTTCCGCTTCTTCTGATTCGCCCCTTCTCCGGCAGTGCCTCACTGGGCCTGTTTTCAGAGCAGATAACCCGGGTCGGCCCGGATACTTTTCTGGGTCGCGCCCTGTCCACCATCATGGGTTCCAGCGAAACCGTCCTCTATACCCTTGCCGTCTATTTTGGTGCGGCAAATGTCAAAAACACCCGTCATGCCGTGGCGGCGTCCCTGATCTCCTCCTATGCGGGGATGCTGGCGGCCATTTTCATCTGCAGGATAATTGAATAGCCCTTTTGAGCCGCTGCGGTCCCCATATCCGCAGGGTATCCTGGCCTGTCCATTTTCACCTTTTTTTGGGCGGCTAATATTATGTAAATGTAGAACCCGCCTCACATAAGGCTGTCCGCTTTCTCGGAGGTTGAAATGGCAGAAGAATTGGTTGAAGTCAGGAACCTGGGAATGAAATACCAGAGCCCCAACGGTGAGATTGAGGCCGTAAGGGATGTGTCCTTCACGGTCCGCAAGGGAGAATTTGTCAGCCTGGTAGGACCCAGCGGCTGCGGCAAATCCACCATTCTGTCCATCATTTCGGGTTTGCTCAAGCCAACGGCAGGTTCCGTCCGGATCGGCGGCGAATGGGTGCGCGGGACCTCAGAAAAAGTGGGCTACATGCTCCAGAAGGATCACCTGTTCGACTGGAGGACCATCTACCAGAATGTGGTGCTGGGGCTTGAGGTGCGGGGCACCCTGAACCGGGAAAGCAGGGAATGGGTGCTCAGCCTTTTGAAGACCTATGGGCTTTACGATTTCAGGGACAAATATCCCAACCAGCTTTCCGGCGGCATGCGCCAGCGGGCCGCGCTGATACGGACCCTTGCCGTCAATCCGGAGATTCTGCTTTTGGATGAGGCCTTCTCCGCGCTGGACTACCAGATGCGCATCGCCGTTACCGACGATATCTACCGCATCATCAAAAAGGAGCAGAAAACAGCTATCCTTGTCACCCATGATATTGCCGAAAGCATCAGCATGTCGGACCGGGTTATCGTGCTTTCCAAAAGGCCGGCCACCGTTACGGCCATCCACGATATCCGCTTCAATCTGAAGGAACGCACACCCCTGGCATGCCGGGAAGCGCAGGAATTTCCGGGGTATTTCAATATGATTTGGAGGGAGCTGGATGTTCATGTCTGACAAACAGACTCCTGCCCTGTCGAAGGAACGGGCTGAATACCTGAGGAAAGTAAGGTTCAGGAAATATGCCACCCTTGCCGTCAGGGTCCTGATCCTGGTGGTCTTTTTTGCAGCATGGGAGATCCTTGCCAACCTGAAACTGATTGATCCGTTCATTACCAGCCAACCGTCAAGGATCATCAGGACCCTGGGCAACCTTTACCGGGAAGGCTCTCTCTTCCGGCATATCGGCGTCACCTGCCTGGAAACCGTGGCAGGCTTTCTCATCGGAACCATCCTGGGCACCGGCATAGCTGTCCTGCTATGGTGGTCCGACTTTATAGCCAGGGTCCTCGAGCCTTACCTGGTGGTGCTCAACAGCCTTCCCAAGATTGCCCTGGGGCCCATCTTCATCATATGGATCGGACCGGGTCCTATGGCCATCATCGTCATGGCGCTGGCCATTTCGCTGATTGTGACGATCCTGGAGGTTCTCAACGGATTCCTTTCCGTGGATCCCGAGAAGATAAAACTCGTCCAGACCTTCGGAGCAAACCATATGCAGATCTTTACCAAGGTGGTGCTGCCTGCCAATGTGAGCTCCATCATCAACGCCCTGAAGATCAATGTGGGATTGTCCTGGGTCGGCGTGATCGTGGGCGAGTTCCTGGTGTCCAGGGCCGGGCTGGGCTACCTGATCGTTTACGGCGGGCAGGTTTTCCAGCTGGATCTGGTCATGACCAGCGTGCTCATACTGGCTGTGGCGGCGGCGCTTATGTACCAGGGCGTGGTCTGGCTGGAGAAAAAACTTGTGAAGAACCAGCAGATGTACGGCCAGCTGTAAAAAACCGGCGTGTTTTTATGCGCGGTTGCAGGTACACGGAAGATTGCATCTGTCATCCGGACCGAAATTTTTGATGAGGGAGGGTTTATGCATGAAGAAGGCAGCCATCATCCTGACGTTGATCCTGTCGGTAGCCCTGGCACTTGCGGCATGCGGCCAGCAGGACAAGATCAAGATTACGCTCAGCGAAGTGACCCATTCGGTTTTCTACGCGCCCCAATATGTGGCCATCAACCTGGGATTTTTTGAGGAACAGGGCCTGGAGGTGGAGTTAAGCAACGGCCAGGGCGCGGACAAGGTGATGACGGCCGTGCTGTCAGGACAGGTGGATATCGGCTTTGCCGGACCCGAAGCCTCCATTTATGTCTATAATGAAGGCAGGGAAGACTATGCGGTGGTATTTGCCCAGCTGACAAAAAGGGACGGTTCCTTCCTGGTGGGAAGAACGCCGGAGCCTGATTTCAAATGGGAAAATCTCAGGGGCAAATCCATCATTGGCGGCAGAAAAGGCGGCGTACCCGAGATGACCCTGGAGTATGTGCTGAAAAAGCATGGCCTTGTGCCCAATCAGGATCTCATCGTGGATACCAGCATCCAGTTTGCGGCCATGGCCGGCGCCTTCACCGGTGGGGAAGGGGATTATGTCACCCTGTTCGAACCCACGGCCACCATGCTGGAGAAGGAAGGAAAGGGATATGTCCTGGCCTCGGTAGGCATGGAAAGCGGCGAGATCCCTTACACGGCCTACTTTGCGAAGAAAAGCTACATAGAAAAGAATAAGGACATCATCCAGAGATTCACCAATGCCATCTATAAAGGACAGCAGTGGGTAGACCAGCATACGCCGAAGGAGATTGCCGAGGTCATCAGGCCGTCCTTCCCGGATACCGACCTGGAAATCCTGGAAGCTGTAGCGCAGCGCTACAAGGAGATCGATGCATGGTGTAAGGATCCCATCATGACCGAGGAAGCCTTAAACCGCCTGCAGGATGTTATGGAGGAAGCGGGTGAACTTAAAAACAGGGCGCCCCATGACAAGATTGTTGACAATTCTTTTGCCAGGAAGGCCATGGAAGATATGAAAAAGTAACGGGAAGATTTTTCATGATGCATGCATAAACAGTATAAAAAAACAGGGGAGCGGGGCATGCGCCGTTTGCCGATATGAGCGCAAGCGCCACTCCCTTTCTGTATGTTCTCATCTAAACCCTTGATCATGAAAGCTTTTGTGATAGAATATTCCTGTGCAAGATTCGACAATTAATTATTCATTTTTTACGGCTGTTTTATCTGAATAAAGCGGAGCATGCCGGTTCATCAGGGACCAGCGGGGACCTGTGAGGCAGGTATTTCTGTTTTATCAGAAAGGCATATAAGGAAGCTAAAAAAACAGGAGGGAAAAAAATGAGCCTACTTGAAAACAAGTTCAAACTCAAGGAGAGCGGCACAAATGTCAGAACCGAGTTTATTGCCGGTTTGACGACGTTCTTCACCATGGCCTACATCATCTTTGTTAACCCGAACATTCTTGGGTTGGCCGGCACCGACGACAATCCCTTCTCAAAGGGCGGAATCTATGTGGCTACCATCATCGCGGCTGCAGTGGCCACGCTGATCATGGGTCTGGTTGCCAACGTGCCCTATGCCCAGGCCCCCGGAATGGGACTCAATGCTTTCTTTACCTTTACAGTAAGCATGGGCCTCGGGTTTACCTGGCAGCAGGCTCTGGCAATGGTCTTTATCTGTGGTATGATCAATATCATCATCACGGTAACCCAGGTCAGGAAAGCGATCATCAAGGCTATCCCGCGCTCCCTCCAATACGCCATCGGCGGCGGTATTGGACTTTTTATTGCCTATATTGGCTTTAAGAGTGCAGGCTTTTTGAAGTTCACCACCGAAGCGCCCTTCATTTACTCGGACGAGTTCACCACCGTGGGTTATGGTGCCAATGTTGTTCCCGCGCTGGTGAATTTTGCTGATCCCGCGGCGCAGCTGGCCCTCATCGGACTGGTCATCATCGTTGTTCTGATGATCCTGAAGGTGAAGGGCGCCATCCTGCTCGGCATCCTTGCCACCACGGTCATCGGTATCCCCATGGGCGTTACCGACACCAGCCTCTCCAATCCGTACAAGATATCCGATATCGCCGATACGGCTTTCAAGCTTGACTTTGGCGGCCTGTTTGCCGATCCCGCCAAGATTGGCCTGGTGCTTGTGACCATCCTGGCCTTCAGCCTCTCGGATACCTTTGATACCATTGGAACCTTCATCGGAACCGGACGCAAGAGCGGCATCTTTGACGATAAGGATGAGGCCGAACTGTTCAAGGGCAAAGGCTTCAAATCCAAGATGGACAAGGCTCTCTTTGCGGATGCCACCGCCACCTCCATCGGCGCCCTGCTGGGAACCTCCAACACCACCACTTATGTGGAAAGCGCCGCAGGCATCAGTGTCGGCGGCAAAACCGGTCTGACCTCTGTGTTTACGGCCATATTCTTCCTCATATGCCTCGTGTTTGCCCCGATAGCCGGCATTGTTCCCGCTGCGGCTACAGCTCCGGCACTGATCGTGGTGGGCATCCTGATGATGGAACCCCTGGGCAAGATCAATTGGGATGATTTCGAGGAAGCCATGCCGGCATTCTTTACCACCATTACCATGCCGTTGTCCTACAGCATTTCCAACGGTATTGCCGCAGGCTTTATCTTCTATGTCCTGTCCAAGGTGGTCAGGGGTAAGTTCAAGGATGTTCACCCCATCATGTATGCCGTGACCATCCTGTTTGTCATCAACTTTGTCATTGCAGGCGTACTCAAGCTGTAATGGACCTCAAGCATGAACCGTTTTTGCGGGCTGCCTTCGGGCAGCCCTTTTTGCTTCCCGAAATACCGGACGCTTCCCGAAGCTCTGGCCGCTTTGCCGCATGGCAGGGAAAGTTAATAGATTATTCATCGATTTTTCACAAGTTTGTTGTACAATAATCATGGCGGATTCTGTCCCGGTTAAGGCTGTGCTTCGGTGACAGAATACGCAGTGAACCGGTTTGCTGCCGGAGACTACTGGATAGGGCTGGTGTTGGGTATGAGTGCCATGGCCAGGGTTCTTGTGGTGGATGATGACGTCAATATCTGTGAGCTGATACGCATCTACCTGGAAAAGGAAGGGTTTCAGGTATCGGTATGCTACAATGGCCGCCAGGCCATTGAGGTGTTCAAAGAAAATACACCCGATATCGTGATCCTGGACATCATGCTCCCGGGGATGGACGGATGGCAGGTATGCCGCGAAATCCGGCGGTTGAGCGATATTCCCATCATCATGCTTTCGGCAAAGGACGAGACTTTCAACAAGGTCCTTGGACTGGAAATGGGTGCGGACGATTATATGGTGAAGCCCTTCGAGCCCAAGGAGCTGGTTGCCAGGATACGCGCCGTGCTGAGGCGCTTCGAACGCCATGAGGATACGCCGGAACAGATCGTTTATCCGGGTCTGATGATTAACAAGTCCACCTATACGGTTAAGATAAATGGGAAGGATGTGGAAATGCCTCCCAAGGAACTGGAACTTTTGTACTTCCTCGCGTCAAACCCCAACAAGGTTTTCACCAGGGAACAGCTTCTGGAAAACGTGTGGGGCTTTGATTTCTACGGCGATACCCGGACGGTGGATGTGCATGTAAAAAGGCTCCGGGAAAAATTTGAACCCGATGAGACCAGGTGGGCCATCAAAACCGTTTGGGGAGTGGGCTACAAATTCGAGGTGAAGTAATGGGAAAAACCCTCTTCGGCAAGGTCCTGGTCATATTTGTGGCGGTGCTTGTTGTCTGCTTTTCGGTTACCGCCGTCCTGCTGGGCATTGGCCTGAAAAACATGTCGGCCGATCAGAAAGCGGAGCAGCTCCTGATAGTGGGAGAAAAGACCGAGCAGGCCCTGGATTACTTTCTCAGGCAGATGAACGGTTTTACCGACGCAAAGCTTTTCACCAACTATCTGGAGTCCCTTGCGGAGAACTCGGGTTCCGCCATCTGGGTGGCCAGGACGGATGGTTACATCATTTTTTACTGCAACACCCCGGCTTCGGTCCTGAACAACCTCGAAGAGAACAGCCAGGGGTGGTACATCCTGCCCGAAGAATGGGAGTATCCGCCTTCAGGGTACGGCTTCAATTATGAAAGCGGTGACTTCTATGGCCTGTTCAGGGATACGGGTGAGGAATGGGTGACCGTATCCAGACCCTTCAGCATTTCGGGCATTCCGCCCTTCGGTCTCACAGCTGAGGGTGTTATCCTGGTCCATTCCAAGCTTCCGACCATGCAAAATACCAAGTACTCGATCCCCAGGATCTTTGTCATTTCCGGAGGCATCGGATCCCTGGTGGCCTTTCTGCTGGTATTCATCCTGACACGCCGCCTGGTAAGACCCTTGACCGAGATGCGGCTGGCCGCAAGGAGCATTGCGGCGGGGGATTTCAGCAAGCGTATTGCCATCCGTGGTGAAGACGAGATCGCGGAGCTCTCCCGAAGCTTCAACTTCATGGTGGACGCGCTGGAGAACCTGGAGAACACCAGGCGCGAATTCCTGAGCAATATTTCCCACGAGCTCAGAACGCCCATGACCACCATTAAGGGCTTCATCGACGGTATACTGGACGGGGTTATCCCGCCCGAAAACCAGAACACCTACCTCTCCATCGTCCGGGATGAGGTCAGGCGCATGGAAAAACTGGTCAATGATATTCTGGATCTGGCAAGGCTGCAGGCTGGGGACAGCAAGCTGAACATGACGGTGTTTGACATTAACGAGACCGTCAGGCGCTGTGTCATCAGCCTTCAGCAGATGTTTATCCGGAAAAATCTTGAATTTACAGCCGAATTCGAAACCGAACGCCTTTTTGTCAGGGCGGATGCGGATGCCATTCAAAGGGTTCTGCTCAACCTTTTGCACAATGCAGTCAAGTTTACGCCCGAAGGCGGAAATATTATTGTACGGACATCTTCAAACCATGATACCGTGCAGGTGGAGGTTGAGGATAACGGGCCCGGCATCCCCAAGGATGAATTGCCCCATGTGTTTGAGCGTTTTTATAAGGCGGACAAATCCCGCGGCCTGGACAAAACCGGGGTCGGCCTCGGCCTGGCCATTGTCAGGAACATCATTCTTTCCCATCATGAAACCATCCGGGCGGAAAGCGAAGAAGGCAGGGGCGCCAAGTTTATTTTCACACTCCGTAAGGCCGATGCGCCGGAAAAATATATGCTGGAGTGATTTTGTTAACAATTTATTCATACGGAATACATATTTGGTTTTTATAATTGAATCATCAGAAATATAGCATGAAAGGAGATGTCAGCATGGATGGATTTGGATATCATGACCCGAACAATCATGGAACTTACCGGGCTCCTGAAGACAGATCCTTTGAACATAACCAGACATCTGACAACTACAGGTATGAGTTTCGTCCGGAAAGTCAGACCTCTGGAGACAGGTATGACAGCTTAAAGACATCCTCATTCTACAACGAAGGCTACAAGAAGCCCGGCAAGGGCAGGATGAAAGGACTTTTGGTGCCCTTGCTCGTTGTGGCCCTGATCAGTTCCATATTCTCAGGAGCATTGGTCGCATCCTATTTCACCTTAGCGATGCCCTCCGGAACCCAGACAGAGGCCAAAACCGACGGCGGCAAGGGTCCTGCCGTGGCGGAAAACGCGGGCGTGAAACAAGTGGAGATCGTCAACACCACCGAGTCCCCGGTTGTTGCGGTTGCGGAGAAAGCCAGCCCGTCCATTGTGGGTGTCTCTGTCACCTATACTTACAGCGACATCTGGTTCGGACAGCACCAGGGAAGCGGCCAGGGCTCGGGCATCATCTATACCAGTGACGGGTACATCATCACCAATAACCATGTCATTGAAGCAGCCATGGATGGAACCAGCAAGACCAAGATAGCCAGAGGTGCTTCCATCCAGGTGATTCTGCCCAACCATAAGGATGAGCCCTATGAAGCCACCGTTATCGGCAGGGATGAGAATACGGACATTGCCGTCCTTAAAATTGACGTATCCGATCTGCCCGCGGCTGAGTTTGGCGATTCGGATGCGCTGAAGGTGGGCGAACTGGCCGTGGCCATCGGCAATCCGGCCGGTCTGGAATTCATGGGTACGGTGACCGTGGGTTATATCAGCGGCCTCAACCGATCCATCACCTTCAGCAACGGCAAGAGCATGAAGCTGATCCAGACTGACGCGGCCATTAACCCCGGAAACAGCGGCGGTGCCCTGCTCAACGCCAAGGGCCAGGTTATCGGCGTGAACTCGGCGAAGATCTATTCAGGCGGCTATGAAGGCCTCGGGTTTGCCATCCCGGCCAATATAGCCCGAGAGGTTGCCGACTCGCTGATCGAAAGCGGTTATGTCAAAGGCAGACCGCAGATTGGTGTCTCCATTGACCCCAGGTTTACGGAGGAAATTGCCAGGAGAAACGGCGTGCCTTTCGGTGTCCTGGTACGCGATGTCTCTCCGCTGAGCGCCGCGTACAGGGCAGGCATCAGGGCCGGTGACATCATCACCAAGTTCAACGGGGTGCCTGTAACCAGCTTTAATGAGCTTGAGGCCGAAAAGAACAAGTATAAGGCCGGGGATACCGTGAAGATTGAGCTTTACAGGATGCCCGAAAAAGGCAAACCCTCCGAGGGAACATACAAAACCGTAGAAATAACCCTGGATGAGGATAAGGGCTGACATGTCCTGAACAGGTCATCCGGATGCCGGCTGGTGTAATCCAGCCGGCTTTTTTTGCGTTCGTTACATTTAAACCGGCGTTGGTTACATTTCGTCAAAAACGGTGAACTTTCATGCTATATTAGAAGAAACCGACAGGCGGTGAGGATATGCTTGATAAATGTGGGGCCAAACTGGCCGACGCGCTTTGCGACAACCACATCATCAAGGAAGAGAATAAGGAGATCATCGTCTACGGCATAGATGCCCTGCTGTCAACCCTTATCAATGTGGTCATCGTGGTTGGCCTGGGGCTGATACTGAAGCTGTTCCTGCCAACGGTGGTGTTCCTGATATCCTTCGCCGTACTGAGAGTTTTTGCGGGAGGCTATCATGCCAAAACCCGAATAGGCTGCACGGCATCCTTCCTCACCATCTACCTTGCAGGAATGACTTTGCAGCAGTACACGCCGGATATATTCGTGAAACCAGTGACTATCGGTCTTGCGGCTATATCCTTTGCCTCTGTGTTCATTCTGGCACCTGTGGAGCATCCCAACAGGCCCTACCAGGGCAACGATTATCAGGTTTTTAAGAGAATGAGCAGGATCATCGTCAGTCTGCAAACACTTTTGGTCATCGCCGGGACATTCTTCATGGGATATGAGAACCTGGCCTATTGTATCTCCCTGGCCATGCTGGGGGTTACAATAATTCTGGCATTAGCCGGAAAAATCAAAGTAAGGGGTGAATAGAATGATTTTAAGAGGCATTGCATTGTCACTGGGTAAGGTACTTGCCGTGCTTGCAGCTTTGGCCGCTCTTGCCAGCCGTTTCACCAGCTGTCTGCTCTGTGTCTATCAGCCTGAGATGCCTCAGAAGGTCAGAAACATGAAGGGGCTGAGCGGGATCATCGACAGTCATTAATCGCTAATTCGGCCCGCCCACTGTACCAACGGGCTGAACTATAATAATTATGCTCCTGGAATCATCCCTGTTGTCCTTCAGCTCCCCCCCCCCGCAAAGGACAATCGATGATTCCGAAGGTGACATGCTTGAGCATAATTATGTGAAAAGCATCGTGCACACCCTCACGATGCTTTTCGTTTTGCCTGTATTCATCTTAAAGGATCGGGGGCGTCGAAAAAAGTCAATAAGTTGAAAAACCAATGTTGGATTTGATATGATATAATGTAAGGAACGCATACATATTTTACAGAAAAATGTAGGATTTTTGCGGGGGATCTATGCGAATAGGGTTTTGCGATGATGACAAGGCTTTCCTGGAGCTCTTGGCCTCATACTGCAAGGAAAGCTTGCCTTATATCGACTATGACGGACAGGTGGATGTGGAATGCCTGTCTTCCGGTGAGGAGATCCTGGAATCCTACCGCCGGAACAAACCGTATGACATTCTGTTCCTCGATCTGAAAATGAAGCCGATCAATGGCTTTGAAACGGCCAGACAGATCCGGATGTTTGACAACCAGGTGATCATCATCTTTGTGACTTCCCTGACGGATTATGTTCTGAAAAGCTTCGAATACAAGCCCTTCTGGTATCTGATCAAGCCTGTAACCCAGAAAAACTTTAAGAATGTGTTCATGAAGGCGGTAGCCGAGCGCTTGTCCGCCAACCGTGCCGAATATCTTTTCAGGACCAAGGCGGAAGGCGTCATGAAGCTTAATGTCGGAAGTATTATCTACCTGGAAAGCCAATCCCGCCGGATCAGGCTGCATACCGTTGACAGCGATTACTATTTCTATTCCGGCATGAACGAAGAGGAGGAGAAGCTTTCCAGATACGACTTTATCCGCGTCCACAAGAGCTATCTGGTCAATCCCCAGTATATCAAACAGATCAACCGTACCTGGCTGGTGCTTAAAGATGGCGAACGGCTGCCCGTCAGCGAGCGCCGCTACAAGGCCGTATTTGACTTCTTCACCGATTACATGGCAAGGAGCTCATTGAAATGAAAAACATTGATTGGCTCATTGTGGAAGCCGGTACGTCCATGTTTGAGATTCTTCTCTTTTTCCTTTTCTTTAACGGCTTTCTGGTCAGGAAGGATACCCGGCGGATAAAGGAAGCCCTGGTTCTTCTGATCGCGTTTGGTGTGCATTTTGCTGTCGGAGCAGTGTTCTTTGATGTGCAGTATATTATGCTCGCCTGTGCAATACTTGTTTCTGTCTTTATCTGCTTTTCTCTTTACGCGGGCAGCTTCATGCTCAGGCTGTTTTCACCCCTCTTGGTCGTGGCGCTCATGGTGGTCCTGGAGCTGATTTCCAGCGTCCTGATCAGCGCTTTTGCCGGGACTGGGATCCATAATGTGAATATCTTTCTTCCGGTTAAGCTGATCATCGTTTTCGTTAAGAATTTGCTGGCGTTGACAGCTATCAAAGTCGTGACCTATAACAGAAAATCGGCTGCCATCAGCATTAAAACCGGCTATTTCCTGATGATGCTGATCGTGCCCGCAATCAGTATCGTGCTTGTGTATACTATTTTTGATCTGATTCTCAAATCCGGGATAGAAGATGTGAAGCTGGCCATAACAGGTCTTATCGGATTGATGTATGTCAACATCATGATATTCGTCATTTTTGAAGGCTTCATGCGGCAGGTCAACAAGGAATACCGGTATATGCTCATGGAAAAGCAGTTGGATATGCAGCTTTCTCATTACGAGCAGCTGGCCGAGAGCAGGAGCCATATCCGGGAAATTTGGCACGACTTCAAAAACCATATCCAGTGCATGCGGATCCTGTATGACAAGGGGGACATGAAATCCCTGGGAGAATATATCCGAAACCTGTCCTGTTATGAAGAGCGGGCAACCGTTCTGGACACGGGTAACCCGGTGATCGATGCCCTGTTAAGCAATAAGCAGTCCGTAGCCGAGCATGAAGGGATCCATTTTGACATGGAGCTGCTCATACCGCCCCGCATCAACATTCCGCCGGCGGACATCTGCACCATACTGGGGAATTCCCTGGACAATGCCATTGAAGCCTGCAGCCGGATCAAAAGCCCGCACATCGAGAAACGGATCACGCTGAGTCTGACCTACAACAACGACCACCTGGTCATGACCCTTTCCAATACCTTTGAAGAGAAACCCAAGAGAAGGGGAAGGCAGTTTGTGACCTGGAAACCCTCCCCGCAATTTCATGGGCTGGGGCTTCAGAGCATTGAAAGGACGGTCGGCCAATACAACGGCAACATGAAGATTGATATCGAAAAAGGTATCTTTACCCTGAAAATCCTGCTTCCTGTTGCAATTTCGGAGTCTGAATCGGTTGCCGGATAACTGAAAGGGTTTTTGCCTGATATTATTGGCGTATTACCCAATCCGGACCGTGTTTTATAAGATAAAATAGCCTGTTTTACCGCTTCAAAATCAGGAATGTATCCTATATAATTAAGAGAGTCAAATGGAAAAATTGATGAAAAATTGATCATTTCAGAGGTAAAAACCAATGGCAGTTAAGCGGATTTTTGTCGAGAAAAAGCCTGGATTTGATGTCGAGGCTCAAAAGCTGTTTAAAGATTTAAGGGACAACCTTCAGATCAAAGGAATCCGCGGTGTGCGGATTCTTCAACGGTATGACTGTGAAGGCATTCCCGATGAGGACTTCGAAAAAGCCAAAACCATTGTGTTTTCCGAACCCCCAGTGGACAGGATCTATGATGAAACCATCGAGCCCGATGCGGACGAGAGACTCATTGCGGTTGAATACCTGCCGGGGCAGTATGACCAGCGGGCCGATTCGGCCGCCCAGTGCGTCCAGATCATGACCCACGGGGAGCGCCCCAACATACGGGTGGCGAAGATCATCCTTTTGAAAGGCGACCTGACGGAAGAGGATCTCCAGGCCATCAAGCGCTATGTGATCAATCCCATTGAGACCCGTGAGGCCTCACTGGAAAAGCCGAACACCCTCGAAGCCGACTATCCGGTTCCGGAGGATGTACCTGTTGTCTCCGGGTTTACGGGCATGACCGATGAGCAGTTGGAGCAGCTGCTGAAGGATATGGGATTTGCCATGTCCTTCGAAGACCTCCGGTTCTGCCAGATCTATTTCAGGGATACCGAGAAGCGGGATCCCACCGTTACCGAGCTGAGAATGATCGATACCTACTGGTCGGATCACTGCCGGCATACCACCTTCCTTAGCGAGATCGAAGCCGTCGATTTTGACGAAGGCCCGACTGCGCAGAAGATCAAAACCGTCTATGATCAATACCTGAAAATCCGGGCGGAACTGGGAAGGGATCAGGATAAGCCGGTCTGCCTCATGGATATTGCGACCCTGGCCATGAAGTACCTGAAAAAAACAGGACATCTGGATAACCTGGACGAATCGGACGAGATCAACGCCTGCAGCATCGTGGTGCAGGCCGATATAGACGGCCGGCTGGAAGACTGGCTCATCATGTTTAAAAATGAGACCCATAACCATCCCACCGAAATCGAGCCTTTCGGTGGCGCGGCCACCTGCCTGGGAGGCGCCATACGCGATCCGCTGTCGGGCAGATCCTATGTCTACCAGGCCATGCGGGTGACGGGAAGTGGTGATCCGCGAACCCCCATCTCCGAAACGCTGCCCGGTAAGCTTCCCCAAAGGGTTATCACCACCACCGCGGCGCACGGTTATAGCTCCTACGGCAACCAGATTGGACTTGCAACCGGCACTGTGGCCGAGATCTACCATGAAGATTATGTGGCCAAGCGCATGGAGATAGGAGCCGTTGTGGGTGCAGCGCCCAAAAGCAGTGTGGTACGCATGAAGCCTGAGGCCGGCGATATCGTTATCCTGCTGGGCGGACGCACCGGGCGCGACGGCTGCGGCGGCGCTACGGGTTCCTCCAAGGAACATACCCAGGAATCCCTGTATACCTGCGGCGCGGAGGTTCAGAAGGGTAATCCGCCCACCGAGAGAAAGATCCAGCGGCTTTTCAGAAAGCCTGAAGTCTGCCGGATGATCAAAAAGTGCAACGATTTTGGCGCGGGCGGCGTATCGGTGGCCATCGGCGAACTGGCCGACGGACTGGACATCAACCTGGATGCCGTGCCCAAAAAATACGAAGGCCTTGACGGTACCGAGCTTGCCATATCGGAATCCCAGGAACGCATGGCCGTTCTGGTGGCGGCCAGGGATGCGGATGCCTTTATCCAGGAGGCCAGGGAAGAGAACCTGGAGGCCACCAAGGTGGCGGTTGTGACCGGTACCAACCGGCTCAGGATGAGCTGGAGAGGCCGAACCATTGTTGATCTGAGCCGGGATTTCATCAATACCAACGGCGTCAGGCACAGGGCCACGGTACAGGTTTCCGATGCGGCGCTTCAGGACAGCCCGCTGACCAGGCTCCCGGAAGAACTGGAAGCCCTGCGGCATGACCCGGCGGCTGCCTGGCTGGCCAATCTGAAACGACTGAACGTATGCAGCCAGAAGGGCCTGGTGGAGCGCTTCGACAGCACCATTGGCGCCGGTACTGTGCTCATGCCCTTCGGCGGCAAGCACCAGCTCACCCCTGCCGACGGTATGGCTGCGAAACTGCCAGTCCTGAACGGCGATACCACCACGGGAACCCTGATGACCTTTGGTTTCAACCCTGATATTTCCAAATGGAGCCCGTTCCATGGGGCCGTATATGCCGTTCTGGAGTCCCTGGCCCGGCTGACTGCCATGGGCGGCGATTACCGGAAGGCACGCCTCACGCTCCAGGAATATTTTGAAAAGCTGGGCAAGGATCCCCGCCGCTGGGGGAAACCCTTCAGCGCGCTGCTGGGTGCCCTTTATGCGCAGATAGCTCTGAAAGTGGCGGCAATAGGCGGGAAGGACAGCATGTCCGGAACCTTCATGGATCGCCATGTGCCGCCCACTCTGGTTTCCTTTGCCCTTGCCCCGGTGGATGTAAAACACGTGGTTTCCCAGGAATTCAAGGAACCGGGCAGCCATCTGGTATGGGTTAAGATAGGAAGGGATGAACTGGGCCTTCCGGATTTTGAACAGGTTCACCGGACCTATTCCGCAATTTGCGCCCTGGCACAAAACGGGCGCATCCTGGCGGCTTCCGCCCTGAAATTCGGCGGACTGGCCGAGGCTGTTTCAAAGATGGCCTTTGGCAACCGCATCGGTGTGCACCTGAAGGATATGCCTTTTGACAAGCTGTTCATGCTGGCATATGGATCCCTGCTGATCGAGATCCCCGCCTCGGTGGATCCGGAAGAGGCTTTCAGCGGGCTGGACTATGAGGTGGTCGGAGAGACCATCGCTGAGCCCGAGATCCGGTTCGGCGGCTGCAGCCTGTCCATTGACGAAATACTGAGCGCTTGGCAGGAACCCCTGGAGCCCATATTCCCCACCAGGACCACCCAGGCCGGCAAAGTGCCGTCCTGCAGCTTTACGGGCAAGGTGGTGCGGAAGCAGGGCGCCAGAAAGACCCCCATTGCCAGACCCAGGGTCTTTATCCCCGTTTTCCCCGGCACCAACTGCGAGTATGACGTGAAAAGGAAGTTTGAAGAGGCCAATGCCCTGGTGGATCTCTTCGTCATGAAAAACCTGACGGCAAAAGAGATTGAAGCATCCATCCACGAGATGAAAAAGCGTATAGACGCCTGCCAGATCATGATGATCCCGGGCGGCTTCAGTGCGGGCGACGAGCCGGAAGGCTCAGGCAAATTCATCGCCACCGTCTTCAGGAACCCGCTTCTCACTGAGGCCGTCATGAACCTGATCAGGAATCGGGACGGCCTGATCCTGGGCATCTGCAACGGCTTCCAGGCCCTTGTGAAGCTGGGTCTTCTGCCCTATGGCGAGATAAGAGATCTGGACGAAACCTGTCCCACCCTGACTTTCAATACCATCGGCCGCCATGTTTCCTGCCTGGTAAAAACCCGTGTGGCTTCCAATCTTTCACCCTGGCTGGCCAAGGCCCAGGTGGGGCAAATCTGCACCATTGCCGTTTCCCATGGTGAAGGGCGTTTTGTGGCAAGCCCTGAGATCCTGAAAGAACTGGAGCTTCATGGCCAGATCGCCACCCAGTATGTGGACCTGGATGGGAATCCCACCATGGAAGAGCCGTATAATCCCAATGGATCGGTGATGGCCATTGAAGGCATCACCAGCAGGGACGGGCGGATCTTCGGCAAGATGGGGCATGACGAACGCTATACCCGCCACACCTTCATCAATGTTCCCGGGGAGAAGGATCAGAGGATTTTCGAAGCTGGTGTGGAGTACTTCCTGTGATCTTGCCCTGCTCGTGTTTCCGACATAAAGGAGCTTTTATGAAGCATATCCATAGAATAAGAAAAAGCTTCAGCAAATCTGTGGGAGAACAGGCTTTCATTGCCCTGTGCGTTGTCCTGATGGCAATGACAGGCCTGTTCTCTTCATGTAAGGTGCGAGATATGCGTGATCGCTCTGCACATCAGGCTGCCGATGAAGCGCCTGGGATCCCAACACCGTCAGAATCCGTGACGGACAGCAAGCCACCTGAAAATATTTCTAAAGACAATATCGGGACAGGTAATGGCGTAATGCCCGATGAAACCGGATCCGCGCAGACACCGCCGGACTCCGGGCAAAAGCCGGACATAAGCCCATCACCTGAGCCGGCTCCCACAGCAAAACCGGAACCGGCACCCAAGCCTGTGCCCTCGGAGGAACCGGCGCCCGGGACCATCGTCAATCCCTATGTCCGATATACCTGGGATCAGATGATGGACGAGGCAAAGAAACTTCGTGATGCTTATCCCGAATGGATTGAACTGGCTTCGGCAGGAACGTCCGTGGAAGGAAGGGATCTTCTGGTGATCCGCCTGGGGAAGGGGGACAGGAAAATCCTGCTCTGCGGGGCGCACCATGCGCGGGAATACATCAGCAGCAGCTATCTGATGAAGATGGTTGAAGTTTACGCGGATAAGGCCGCCAAGGGCGAACCTTTCGGGGATTTCAACCCCCGCGAACTCCTGAGCCGGGTGACCATGGTGGTGGTTCCCATGGTCAACCCCGACGGGGTCAACCTGGTCAATAACGGCCTGCAGGCGGTGTCCGACCGGGAAGCGGTCGCGGCCATGGTCATGGTGAACCCCAGCTATCGGCACTGGAAGGCCAATATCAACGGCGTAGACCTGAACCGCCAGTATCCGGCCTTGTGGGAAGAAAAGTACGATGATGTGGGGCAGCCCGCCTCTGAAAACTACAAGGGAACGGCCAGCGCCACTGAGCCAGAGGTGCAGGCCATGATGGCCCTGGCACGTTCGGAGGATTTCATGCTGTCCGCGTCCTTCCATGCCAAGGGCGAAGTGATCTACTGGGCCGACAGGGGCACCGTGAACACCATAAGCGGCGCCAGGGATATCGCCCGGCGCATGGGAAAGGCCGCCGGTTATGCGCTCATGCCTGTGTCGGAAGAACCCTCGGTTTATGCGGCCGGATTTGAAAATTGGTTCAGGCTGGAATTTATAAGGCCCTCCTTCTGCATCGAGCTGACGCCATCCAATAACACCGAGGATCCGCATGATGACAGGAAGTTTGATTTACTGGTCTGGAACAAGGCCAAAACCCTCGGGCTCATCCTGGCCGATGAGGCGCTGAAGCGGTAAACGCCGCCCGGCTATACAACAGGCGCTGCGCGATGGGTCCGGGCCCGGGAACCGGGCTCAGGCGCATACGGGTTGATATGGCATGATTTTGGAATGGTTGGTGTGAAAAGCCCCTGCCGTCAAACGGGCAGGGGCTTTTTCATGGCATAATCTATTTGATTCTGAAAAGTCGTGACAGGATGGCAGCAAGTTTTTTGGGTGTGATCCGGTTTTATTTGATGCGCACGCCGAAGATCTTCTGGGCGTAGGAGCCTACAACGGCCATGTTGCCGTAAACCGCCGGCGAGGATTCGATATTGGCGCCCAGAGAGACCACATCCAGATCCTCCCCGGTCTTCGGATCAAAGAGGTGCATATCGCCCTTGAAATCGCAGAACAGGGCATAAGTCTTGCCGTCGGAACCCAGGATGTCCACCGGGGAACTCCAGCTGTAGGCTGACAAATCCCGGACCCAAACCTCTTCGCCGGTTTTTTTGTCCAGCGCCACCAGCTTGCCGTCGTATTGGGAGCCGGTAAAGCAAACGGGATAGATGATCAGGTCCGCAATATCGTTTTTCCCTACAAGGGGCGTTCCCAGCACACCGCCGTTGATGTAGTTACGGTAATAGCAGGTGTAGTCCTTCTGCCAGACAAGTTCTCCGGTCAGGGCGTTGATCTTTCTGATGTTGGCCGGCGCTGTGGCTTTGCCGGTACTGGCGCATCGCTTATCCACCTCATTGGCGGTGTAGATGTAGACGCCGTCTTCTTCCTCAGAAACAACGATGGTGCTGTCGGTGTCATCCTCCACATCGAAAATCCAGACCGGCTCCAGTGAGTTGATGTCCAGGCACTGGAGGGTGCCGCCGTTGTCGCAGATGTACATCAGGTTCCGGTAGTAGGCCGCGGAGCCCTCTATGCCCTGATCCGAACTGTTGGGGCTGTAGGAGGACTTATAGCGGTACTGGGTGATTTGAGGATTGAGTGAAAGCGTGCCGGTTGTGGGATCAAACTGGGTGTTCAGCTTGATCTTGTTGACCATGCCGTTTTCCATGGGCTGGATCAGGGTGTCGGTCTGCCGGTTCAGGATGGGTGAGGAATCCATGGCGCCCCATGAACGGTAGGCATTGGGATCCTTGCCCGGGAAGGTGAAGATTTCCTTCTGGTCAATGAGGCTGATGATGCGGAACTTGAACTCGGTATATTTTCCGTTGTTCTCGTTGATGCCCATGCCCGTGTAGAGCAGCGGATATCCCCTGGGATCCACCATGGCGGTACCCTTTATGGGAAAGCCGATCTTAATCTTCTCACGGGTGGGTTTTCCGGTCTCCAGGTCGAGGAAATAGATGTTGCCGTCCAGGATGGGGTAGATCACTTCCACCAGATCCTTGCTCTTCATCTCAGGATGGATGTTCATCAGGTTCCTGATCTCCTCGGGCCAGTGGACCAGGAGCGGCTGCCCGGTCCATCCCGATCCCGGCCAGAAGCTGTTGGCTGCTGAAATAGCGCCCACATCATGGCTCCATACGATTTCAAGCTTCTTCTCCACGATGTCGGCTGTGCCGAAAGAAGCGGTATTGCGGTAGTTGTTGCCGCGGAAAGTGGTGATGCCCTCCACCAGGGAATAGGCCTTGTCGGAAGCGAAGGCCAGAGTATAGTCCGGCATATAGTCCACCGGCTTTCCGCCCTGGAGGACCTGGTACTGGATGGTGGCGCCGTCGGCGTATTTCTTGACCACACTGTGATTGTTCCCCTTGGTCTTGCTCACAAAGGAAGGCGGGTCCTGCCAATCCAGCAGCAAGGCTTCCGGGTCTGTTATCTCCGGCGTGGGTGTCGGCTCGGGAGTCGGCGTTGGCTCAGGCGTCGGCTCAAGCGTCTGCGGGACGTCCGAAGAGGCTTCCGGCGTGGGCGAAACAGCCTGGCTTCTGTCAACCCAGGGCAGCCTGTCCTGGAAAACCAGCAGGGCAATCAGCACCACCAGGCTGACCAGGAATACCGGAACAAGCACTTTGAAATTCCCTGTGCGGTTGTTTTGATCCATGAGATAAACCTCCTCTTATAGCTCATGCACATGATGCCATCCGGAAACCCGGGTCAGAGCCGGCATCTAAAATCGGCCAGGCCGGAGGATTCCAATGACGGTAACGGGCACGGTTACTTGATTCGTACACCATAGATTTTCGGTGTGTAGGATCCCACCACGATCATATCATTATAAACCGCCGGAGAGGATTCGATATTCCTGCCAAGACTTATGACATCCAGATCCTTTCCGGTTCTCGGATCGAACAGGTGCAGATCCCCGTTGAAATCGCAGAATACGGCGTAGGTCTTGCCGTCGCTGGACAGGAAATCCACCGGGGAACTCCAGCTGTAGGCCGAAAGCTTCCTCGTCCATACCTCTTCGCCGGTCTTCTTGTCGAGCGCCACCAGCATCCCGTCGCTGGTGGAACCGGTAAAGCAGATGGGGAAGATGATGAGATCCGCAATATCATTTTTGCCTACAATGGGCGTTCCCAATGATCCGCCGTTGATGTAGAACTGGTAATAGCATTCGTAATCCCTCTGCCAAATCAACTCCCCGGTGAGGGCGTTGAACTTGCGGATATTGCAGGGGGCTGTCGGACTCTTGTTGTTCTGGCTCCGCTTGTCGATCTCGTTGGCGGTATACAGGAATACGCCCTCGGGTGTTTCTTCGATGACGGTGGTTGTATCGGTATCATCCCCCACATCATAGATCCAGACAGGCTTTAAGGTGTTGATGTCCAGGCACATGAAGGTTCCGCCGTTGTCGCAGAAATACATGTAGTTCTTATAGAAAGCAGGAGAGTTTTCGATGCCCTGCTCGGGGTTGTTCATGTCCTGGTACCTGAACTTGGTGAGCTGCGGGGCGATGTCGATGGTGCCCGCTTCCGGATCGTATCGGGTATTGAGCTTAACCTTGTATATCAGGCCGTTTTCCCCGACTTCCAGGAAAGTGTCGGTTTCCCCGTCCACCAGGGCCGACGCGTCGAAGGCGCCCCATTCCCTGAAGGCCATGGGATCACGGCCGAAGATGGCATACAGGGGTTTCTGGTCGATGAGGCTGAAGATGTTATATTTGAACTCGGTGAACTTCCCGTTGTTTTCATTGAGTCCCATGCCCGTATAGAGGATGGGATAGCCCCTGGGGTCCACCATGCCGGTGCCCTTCATGGGGAAACCTACTTCTATCTTGTCCCTGGTGGGCTTTCCGGTTTCCAGGTCGAGGAAATAGATGTTGCCGTCCAGGGCCGGATAGATGACCTCCACCAGGTCCTTGTCCTTGAACTCGGGCTTGATGTTCATGAGCCTTCTTTCTCTTTCAGGCCAATGCACGATGAGGGGCTGGCCGGTCCAGCCGGTGCCGGGCCAGTAGCTGCCCTCGGCCGAAATGGCGCCCAGATCATGGGTCCAGACGATCTCCAGCTTTTTCTCCTTAACGTCCCGGGTGCCCCAGGAAGCGGAGTTTCGGTAATGGTTGCCCCTGAAGGCGGTGATGCCTTCCAGGGTGGTGTATTGGTCCGGAGAGCCAAAGGATATCTCATAGCCCGGCTGATAGTTCTCCACAGGCTTGTTGTTCCGGAATACCCAGTACTTTATCCTGCCACCAAAAGCCAATGATGCAGACTCGGGAAAGGCATTGGGTCCGTCGAAAACCGCCGGCGTCTGCCAGGAAACATCCAGAACCGCAGGATCGGTGCTTTCCTCCGGCATGGGTTCCGGTGTGGGCCAGGGCGTGGGTTCAGGGGTAGGCGTTGAATCGCCGCCCTGATTGGCCGTATCGGAAGCGGTCGGGCTTGCGTCGGCAACCAGCCCGTCCCGGTTCCAGGGCAGCCCGCCCCGGATAAGATACACAACGGCTGCCACGATGAGCGCCAAAAGCAGAAGGAACGTGAAAAACCTTCCTTTATTGAGTCTGCGCCTTCTCCTGCGATATACGGTGTACATCATACTCCTCCTGACTGTTATTCTGCCTGCTCTGCGGCATATCCCTCCACAAATTCATAGATCATTTTGGACATTTCGGCTATTTTTTTGCAGGCGGTCCCGAAATCCACTTCTTCGGTCATGACCGAGAGCACATAGGGGTGGGATGCAAAAACGATGCCCACATCGTTGGCGGTCCGGGTCTGGTTGCCGATCTTATGGGCCACGCGCACATGGTCCGGCAAAAGTGCGTCGATGCGGTCGCTCCAGTCGGTGTTTTCCAGGTCCTCAATCATCTTCTCATAGACCGCCGGGTTGCTCAGGTAGCGCCTGTAAAGCTCCTGTGCCACAAGGGCCATATCGTATGGGCATGAACGGTGGCGCTTGTCGTAATAAACCACGCCGCCCAGATCCACGATATACTGGCGGATGTTCTCTATGCCCAAAAGCTCAATAATCATGTTGATGCCGCAGTTGTCGCTCTTCCGCAGGGAAAGCTCCGATGTTTCCCGAACCGAGTACTTGGTGCCGTAGGGGGAATTCTGAATGATGCCGGTCCCGTATTCAAGGTGGGAGGGCTTGTATTCCAGCATCATATCGGGGTCCACCTCACCGGACTCGATCTTGATGTACAGGAGCAGGTTCATGGGAAGCTTCGACGTGCTTGCAGCGATATATTCTTCCTTATCGTTGATGCCGAAGGACTCGCCTGTGGCAAGGTCGATGAAGGTTACCCCGTACCGGCCGGACTGTTTGCCGATGAAATCCTCCACCATGGCCCTGAGCTCATCCATCTTCCCGCTGGGCGGCAGCGAACCGATGGCCGGAAGGAAGCCGTGGGATTCGGTATAGGTGCCTTTCGGCTCCGGCGTGGGAGTGGGCGTAGGCTCCGGCGTAGTTTCCGGCGTTACAGGTGTTGGTGAATCGGTTGCCGCAGACGGCGTGGGCGTGTTGACGGCAACACCGTTGCTGTTTCCGGATCCCCTGAAAAACAGGAAGTATGCCACACAGGCAATCAGGAACACGAGCACCACAAAAATGCCGGCCCGCCTTCTCCGGTAGACTTTTTCCCTTCTGAATCGATAGGATCTCATGCCAACTCCTCGCTTATCCTTATTTGCCAAGCCCTTTGGCCAAGAAAACGCCAACAGGGCTTTTTTTGCATTTGTGCGCAGGGCACATCCAATCAATATGTGGATGCCTGAACGGCATCCTTCCGGCCGAAGTCTTTCCGGCCGTACCCGGGCAGGAATGCGGGATGGGATGCGCTTTTGCGATATTTCCCGCAATTCCCCTTTTAATACCTTATCTATTATAATAATGGCTTCTGATATTGTCCACTGTATAGACCGCCAGCCAGGCCGGGACGAAAGGTCGTCATTGGAGGGCATGCCCCGGGGTTTTGTCAGAAGGCTGTGGAATGCCCTGTCACTATCCGGGATAATCCGTCAAATCGCTGATTTTGACGGGTATCCCCCAAAATCGGCATACAGTGGTGTATAATATGTCCATATCATTTTCGCGGCCATACGGGCGTAAGATTAAGGTGCAGCAGATGTTCGACAGAAAACTCTTTTTCAGGCTCCTGTGGCCTGTTCTTATCGAGCAGGCACTGGCGACCACCATTGGCATGGTCAATACCATGATGGTCAGCGGTGTTGGCATGACGGCCATATCTGCTGTGAGCATCGTGTCATCCCTGAACTTTCTCATCATGAACCTGTTTACCTCCTTCGCCACCGGCGCAACGGTCGTGGTGGCCCAGAGCATAGGCGCCGGAGATATGGATAAGGCCAACAGAACCGCTGTCCAGTCCATGGTGGTCTGTGTGTTGACTGCCGTTGCCTGCGGCATCGCTTTCCTGATCTTTGGGGGAGCGACCGTCAATCTTCTGTTTGGGGAAGCGGAAGAACAGGTCAAGCAATATGCCAGGATCTACCTGAATTACTCCGCCCTGTCCTATCCGTTCCTTGCTGCCTTTTCCATGGCCTCCGGCATCCTGAGGGGCAGCGGGAATACCCGATCCCCCATGAGGATTTCCATTCTGTCCAATGGCATCAATGTGGGTGTTGGCGCCCTCTGCATTTATATTTTTGGATGGGGTGTGTCCGGCGTAGGCATTGCGCTTTTGCTGTCCCGCGTCGCATCGGCGTGCCTGATAGCCTTACTCCTCTACCACAACGATGGGGTCAATATCCGGAAATCATCCATGAAAGTGGAGCGGGACACCATTGTTCCTGTCCTTAAGATTGGCGTGCCAACCTGCATTGACGGTTTGATTTTCAACGGAGGGAAGCTCATCATACAAACTTTTGTGACGGCCCTGGGTACGGCTGCCCTGGCGGCCAACAGCATCGCCGGCTCCATCACCGAACTGATCAATATTCCCGGAACTTCCCTTTCCCTTGTGGCGGTGACCATGGTGGGGCAGGCCATCGGTTCCCGGGTTTATGGAAAGGAACTGCGGAAAATCATCAGATCCCTGACAGGCTATGCCGTCGTTTTTCTGGTGGTTACCACCCTGGTCACGGTTCCCCTGCTTCCGCTGATCACCCAGCTCTACTCACCGCCCGATGACGTGAAGGGCATGATATATGATGTGCTGAACATGGTGCTGCTGGTGATGCCCCTGCTGTGGCCTGTTGCCTTTGTGCTGCCATCCTGTATCCGAAGCACCGGGGATTCCGCCTGCGTGACGGTTGTTTCGGTGCTGAGCATGTGGTTTGTGCGCGTGCTGGGGGCATGGTTTACGGTCCATTATACCGGGTGGGGGCTCATGGGCATCTGGCTGTTCTGGTGCACGGATTGGCTGGTTCGGGGAATTGCCTTCATCATCCGGGCGAAAACAAGTCCATACATCAGCGGAAAGCATTGGCAGGCGCAGCCTGAAAATGTTTGACATGGGAAATGCCTTGTGATAGAATATAACGGCAACCGCACGAAAAAGGGTCCAAAATCGGATTATCCGCTAAACAGGCGGGTTGCATCCGTCCCTTCAGAGGCGAGATTGGGTGGAGGAGGTGCAAGCATAGTGTACGCTATTATCGAAACAGGCGGAAAGCAGTACAAGGTACAGGAAGGGGATACCCTCTTCATTGAGAAGCTGTCAGCCAATGAGGGCGATCAGGTCGTATTCGACAAGGTTATCGCCGTATCCAAGGATGGCAGCCTGAATGTCGGAACGCCGACAGTCAGCGGGGCTACTGTATCTGCAAAGGTTCTCAGCCATGGCAAGTCCAAGAAGATCATCGTCTTCAAGTACAAGCCCAAGAAGCATTCGAGAAAGAAGCAGGGACACAGACAGCCCTACACAAAGGTTCAGATCGAAAAGATCAACGCCTGATAGCAGAACATGACCAAAGCAACCATTTACCGTTCCAAAGACGGATTGATCAGGGGTTTCAGAATCAGGGGACATGCCGGTGCAGGCCGGCAGGGAGAATATGATCTGGTATGCGCGGCCATATCCGCCATCGGATATACCGCCATCGGCGCGTTGGATGAGCTGTGCGGCATAAGTGAATATACCGAATCCGACGGAAGGCTTGAGATGATGCTCCCCGACAACATATCCCCCGATGTTTTGGCCAAAGCCGAAATCATACTGGAAACCCTGGAAATAGGTTTAAAGCAAATTGAGATGCAGTATGCGAGGCATTTGCGCGTGATGAATAGGGAGGTGTAACCGATGGTAAGAATAAATCTGCAGCTGTTTGCCCACAAAAAGGGCGTAGGTAGCACCAAGAACGGCCGCGACAGCGAGTCCAAAAGGCTCGGCGTGAAGTGCGGAGACGGCCAGTATGTGCTGGCAGGTAACATCCTCGTAAGGCAGAGAGGCACCAAGATCCATCCCGGTGCCAATGTCGGCAGAGGCGGAGACGATACGCTGTTCGCCCTCATCGACGGCAGGGTGAAATTTGAAAGGCTTGACAAGACCAGAAAGAAGGTCAGCGTTTACGCCTAAAACTAATGGAGCTTGTGAGGGACGAGGCATCGTCCCTTCTTTGTTATCTTGGCGGTTTTGACGCATGTTACGCGGATCGGAAAAGAGAGACTGACCACATGGCGGATCCGAGGAGGATTTGAATGTTTATAGACATAGCAGAGGTTTATCTGAAAGCAGGCGACGGCGGTGACGGCGCCGTTTCCTTCCGCAGGGAAAAATATATACCCAACGGAGGACCCGACGGCGGTGACGGGGGCGACGGCGGCGATATCATCTTTAAGGTGGATATGGGGCTCAGGACCCTGGTGGACTTCCGTTACAAAAGGAAGTATATAGCCCCCAATGGCGAAAGGGGCGGCAGCAAGAACTGCAGCGGCCACGCCGGGGAGAACCTGGTGGTCAGGGTACCCCTGGGTACCATCGTGCGGGACAAGGAAACCGGCAGAATCCTGGCGGATCTTTCACGGGAAGGCCAGGAAGAGGTTATCGTTAAAGGCGGAAAGGGCGGTTGGGGCAACCAGCATTTTGCCACCCCCACCCGGCAGGCGCCCAATTTTGCCCGCAAGGGTACACCCGGCGAGGAGAGGACCGTGATCCTGGAGCTGAAACTTCTGGCCGATGTGGGCCTCATCGGATTTCCGAATGTGGGCAAATCAACGCTGCTGTCGGTGGTTTCGGCAGCCAGGCCCAAGATCGCCAACTACCACTTCACCACATTGTCTCCCAACCTGGGCGTTGTTTCGGTGGCAGAAGGGGCCAGCTTTGTCATGGCGGATATCCCCGGCCTCATTGAGGGCGCCCATGAGGGTGCGGGACTGGGGCACCAGTTCTTAAGGCATATCGAGCGTACGCGGCTGCTCATCCATATCGTCGATATATCCGAGGCAGACGGGCGGGATGCCATCCAGGATGTGGATGTGATCACCCGTGAACTTGAGAAGTATAATCCCGAGCTGGCGAAAAGGCCCCAGATCATCGCCGCCAACAAGGTGGACGCCCTGGCGGATACGTCCAGGCTGGAGCGGTTCAAAAGCGAGATGGAGAGAAGGGGATACCCGGTCTTTGTGATATCGGCGGCCACCAGGAAAGGCGTGGACGAACTGATCCGATATGCCTATGAAAGGCTGAAGGATTTGCCCGAGATCGTCCTGTTCGATCCTGCCCACAGGGAAACGGTGGCAGAGGAGAAGAAGGAAGAGCCGCCCTTCACCGTTACCAGGGAGAACGGCGTTTATGTGGTGGATGGACCGTGGATCCGGAAGATCCTGGGGTCGGTCAACCTGGATGACCGAGAATCCCTCCAGTATTTCCAGCGCGCCATGAAGAACAAAGGGGTTATTGAAGCGCTGGAAAAAGAGGGCATCCAGGAAGGCGACACCGTGCGCATAGGAGAAATCGAATTCGATTATATACCCTGATAAGCCGGTTCCGGGCAGGTTTATCCGGCTCGGACAGTCCGCCATTGCCGTTCTTCGGTCGGCAAGGCTGCGGGCCTTTTGAAGGAGAAATCAAATTGACAGGAAAACAGAGAAGCTATCTCAGATCCCTTGCCAATAACATACCGGCCATATTCCAGGTGGGCAAGAACGGGCTGGAAGCCAACAGCATCAAGCAGTTTGACGATGCGCTGGAGGCCAGGGAGCTGGTCAAGGCCAGCGTCATGCGCAACAGCCCGCTGACCGCCCGGGAGGCGGCCGATATCCTGGCCGAGAAGCTGGGAGCGGAAGTCATCCAGGTGGTTGGAAACCGGTTTGTGCTGTACAGGGAATCCAAGAACAACAAGGTGATTGAGCTGCCGTAACGGCAGTAAAATGATATGTATCCAGGAAGCCGTGTTTTGCGGCAGCGTTTTCCCAAGCAGAGCATGTCGCGCGCTTAGTCGGACAAACCTGTCCGCATGCATCCGCTTTCGAGGGGGCATCCGCTGCAATCCGGCTTCTTGCTGCAATGCTCCTTGGCATGCCGGACGATCAGGGCATGGTATTCCTTGTAGAGAAGGGGATCCTGTTTCAGCCGGTCCATGATCTGACGCTGCAGATCATGGTAGGTTATTTTGGCATCGCACAGCCCAAGCCTGGAAAAGAGCCTGATGGTGTAAATGTCTATGACGAAGACGGGCTGGTTATAGGCATAAAGCAGCATGTCATCAACGGTTTCCGGCCCAAGGCCCCATTGTGCCAGAAACAGTTTCCGATCCGGGGGCGGGTCGCACCGGTAGAATTGGGCGAAGGCTTTCAGTTTTTTGGCCTTTTGATTGTAGTAACCGCTGGATCGGATATGCCCGGCGATGGTGTCCACATCCATATCCGCAAGAGCGTCCGGATCGAGAATGTCCGCCTGGGCAAGGCATATAAGGGCCCGTTCGGCATTGCTCCAGGCCGTGTTCTGGGTCAGGATGGCGCCGACGCAGATCTCAAAGCGCTCTTGCCGGTTCAGTTCCCTGATCGAATTCTCGGGTACATAATGACACCGCCATCCATCCTTGTCCTTTTTGAGAAGGGGCCACCAGCCCTGCGGGCCGTAGGCCTCGTATAGACGTATGTATATTCCTTCAAAATCCCACATGTCTACTCCTTTATAGTCCACTGCACATGGTAGTCAGCATCCGGCATGTTCCATTCCGGATATGTTTTTGTCTTCAGGAACGCAGCCCTGGCTTCATGCCGGAGAGGCAGATGCATCCGATAGCTTCGGTACGGCTGTCCAACAGGATGACGGCATTGTCAGGGTTGGCTGATTGGCCGGACGGAGACCAGCGCCTTGAATGAGCGGATAGCGTTCTGGTTGATCCCTTCGATATAGAATAAGCCGTCCCGCAAGGCCGTTGCGTCCCTGTAAAGGGTCAGCCTGTCACCGGGCAGGGACTCATTCAGATAACTGATCTCCAGGCTTTTGAAGCTGAACTGCCGGTGCTCCTCCAGGCTGAAGCAATCCATGACGATATCGATGTATCTGGAATTATTGAGATGCTCGTTCAGATCAATTTCACTGTAGCCGATCACCTTGTCGTAGGCAATTTCCGGTGTGCCGAACGCCTTGAATCTTCCCAGCCTGCAGTCGATGGTCCGCTCCCTGGGGGTAAAGGGGTAATGGATGGGGATGGTTTCAGGTTTTTTCACTTCCCGCGTCCGGATGTCCATGATGACCCAGTTGGATGTAGCCCGGACCAGCACATGGTTTGAGGCGTCGCGGACCAGGAAGTCCCTGTCAAACTCCATTCTTTTGGGCAATTGGGGCCAGGTCTCCACCACGATTTCTTCCCCGAGCAGGGGCATCCTTTCCATATCCACCCTTATGCGCGTGAGAACCCAGGTAACGCCGAAGTCCTGGATCAGGCGCTCAATGCCGATGCCAAGGCTTTCTACATGCAGGTTGGCGACATCCTGGAAATAGTTGAATAGCGCGCTGAGCTTCAGCTTTTTCTGAAAGTCAACGTCTCCCGGTCTGATTTGGTAACGCTTCTCCATTGACGGAACAGGTTCCATCATACCGACTTCCTTTCACGAAACGTGCTCAGTTTCAAAAGCATTCTATCATGTGAAGCAGCAAATGGCAAATAAAAGGTAATATTTGGGAGTTTGGTTTTACTGGGGGCGCTCATAATAAAAAGAGTAAATGCTGAAGAAAGAGGGACCCTGGTAATCAGACCGATGGTCCTGTATAATGAAACGCAAGAAATTTGTCGGCGGGTGGGAATGAAATGATATGGTTTGGGCCGGCAGGCAACCCGAGCAGTTTTTACGATAAAGGCTACAAGCACTCATGGGAAATGCCCCAATGGCTGGCTGAGCTGGGGCTTAACGCCTATGAGTACCAGTGCACCAAGGGGGTGCTCCTGAAGGAGGAAACCGCTGCCCGGATAGGAGAAAAATGCAGGAAACACAATGTCCGCGTCAGCATCCATGCCCCCTATTACATCAATTTATCCAGCACGGAGAAGCAAAAAAGGGAAAAATCCATTGATTATATCCTGGAAACCCTTCGCATTGCAAAAATCATGGGTGCGGAACGCATTATCATGCATCCCGGCTATGTATCGGGAATCAGCCGTGAAACTGCCTTGGAACTGGCCAAGGATACGTTTTTGAGCGTCCTTGACGCGGTCAGGGCCGAAGGACTGGATGATATCACCATTTGTCCGGAAGTCCTGGGCAAGCACAGCCAGTTGGGAAACATTCTGGAAGTGGTAGAACTGTGCAGCCTTGCGGACTATCTGATTCCCTGCGTCGATTTCGGGCATGTGCACGCCCTCACCCGCGGCGGCCTGAAAAGCAAAAAGGAATATTTGGACATTTTGAAATTCATCGGTCAGGAGCTGGGCCAGGAACGGATGCGTACGGTCCATATGCATTTCAGCCGTGTCGAGGTGGGTAAGGGGGGAGAAAAAAAGCATTGGACCTATGCGGATACCCGGTATGGTCCGGATTTCGAACCGCTGGCCGAAGCCATCCTTGAACTGGGCATTGAACCCGTCATCATCAGCGAATCCAGGGACAAGATGGTGGAGGATGCCCTCACCCTGAAGCAGATCTTTGAGGCCGCGGCAAGCCGATAGAACAAGGGGACGGTTCTTTCTATGGGAAGTGAGGACTACAGAAGCTTCACACAAGAAGGGAGCCCGTAAAGGTTAAGGTCGCATTGCGATAAGGCGCCAAAACAGCCTGTGAGAATGGGAAAAGGGCGGCTGCTGTTTGAGCGGAGCGAGTTCAGCCGCCCCCCATTCGAACAGCTGCTGTTTTGCAGCCGTGCAGCACAGCGACCGGGCTTTACGGGCTCCCATGTACTGTACGATATGCCAAGGAAACCGTCCCCCCTGTCTACACAAGCCAGGCCAGGAGGGTGCTGAGAATGAGCGGAGCCATCACCAGGATGAGGTTGTCTACGGCATACCTGAAGGTGTCCTTCTTGGTCTGAAGCCTGCTGAAGGCCTGAAGGTTCCGCACTACCCTGAAAGCGGGGAGCAAGGTTATCAGGGACAGGACGGGAAGGTATCCGAGAACGATGCCGACAAGGATGTCCAGGTAGCACAGGACGTAGAGCAGATAAAACAGGATGAGCGCCTTTTCCTTGCCCATGCAGATGGGAAGCGTGTAGCGCTTGTTTTCAATGTCGTCCTCCACATCGCAGATATTGTTGGCCAGCATGATCCCGGCAATGAGAAGCATGGGCGGGATGAGAGCCACCGTTACGGGGAGCAGCACCTGCCAGTTGAGGATGATGGAGATATGCTCATTTTCCAGGACCAGCCGGATGGGCCTGCCGGTGAAAAGGGAAAGGTAGATGACGATGAACGGCAGGACATATCCCATGAAAAAACCCGAGAAGATCTCGCCCAGAGGGGTTCTGGATATGGGAAGCGGTCCTGCGGAATACAGGATGCCCACAAGGAAGCAGGCCATTCCCAGGAGCAGCACCATGTAATCGGCATGCAGGAAGACCAAAATGCCGAAGACAACGGCGATGGCAAAGAGGACGGCAATGATCAGGATAACCGTTTTTTCACTCATGCCGTAGCGGACGATGGCGTTATGCTTTTCATAGTTATAGCCATGCCGTTTTCTTGCCCGCTTCCAGTCCTGGTAATTGTTCAGAGCAGTGGTGAACATATCGAAGGCAAGCATGGAAATGAAGAAATAGATGAGGAGCAAAGGCTGCAGGCTGCGAAAACGGTATCCGGTGTAGACAATGCTCCATATAAAAGGTACGACGCTGGCTATCTTTGTCTGGATTTCAACCAGCTTCAGGAATGCTCTCATGGCAGGCCTCCTTGCATAAAGCTCTGGATTTTGATGCCATCTCCATTATATCATTTCCGGCTATCCGGTAAATTAGCGAAGCAATTGCAGCTCGCACCCCATGATTTCCATGTCTTTGTTGCCGATGAAATGCAAATCATATAAAATGTTGGATGAATGATTGATCTGGAGCAAGGGGGTTTAAAGATGCTGAAAATCAGAGTGATCAGCGGACCCAACCTGAACCTGCTGGGTACCCGGGAACCGAAAGTGTACGGAACCCAAACCCTTGAAGACATAGAAAACGCGTTAAGGCAGGAAGCCAGGGATTATGGTGTGGCGATTGAATTCTTCCAGTCCAACCATGAAGGCGCTATCATCGATTGCATCCATGATGCCGCGAGATCGGGTGTTCATGGCCTCATCATCAACCCCGGCGCCTTTACCCATTACAGCTATGCCATCCGGGATGCCATTGCCGCGGTGGGGATTCCCGCGGTGGAGGTCCATTTGTCCAATGTCCATGCCAGGGAGGAGTTCAGAGCCAGGTCGGTCATTGCTCCCGTATGCATGGGTCAAATCAGCGGGTTGGGAGCGTTGTCCTATTCGGCAGCCCTTTTTGCTCTTGTGAAGAAATTGGAGGAAACCAGGCCCTGAACCTGAAGGCCGGGTTGACCTGACGGAACGAGGGCGCTGGCATCAGAAAGAAGGTTTGCAATGAACGACAGACTGGGCAAAGTCAGAAACATCATATCGGAAAAGGGATTGGACGGACTGATCATCACAGGCCGGGCCAATACCTATTATCTGTCGGGCTTTTCCGGATCCACTTCCTATCTTCTTATCGGACGGGAGAAAGCATGGCTTGTTGTGGATTTCCGCTATACCATCCAGGCGAAAAACCAGGTCTTTGAAGGGATTGAAGTGGTGGAACATGCCGACAGCTTTTATGCGACCCTCGACGGGATCCTTGCCGAAGAAGGCATGGGCGCCGTGGGATTTGAAGGAAACCAGCTCACCTATTCGGAATATGAACGCTTCAAGGCCAGGCTGCCCCATGCGCAAAGGCTTGAAGGCATCGGCAATGAGATCGACCTTTTGCGGATCAGGAAGGATGCAGGTGAGATAGAAGCCATCGCCCAGGCCGTCCGGCTGGGGGATCAGGTTTTTGAAGAGATCCTGAAGGTGATTAAGCCAGGCATGACCGAGTCGGAGCTTGCGGCTGAGATCGAATACCAGATGAGAAAACTGGGGGCTTCCGGGCCATCCTTTGCCACCATTGTAGCCGCCGGTGAGCGCTCGGCCATGTGCCATGCGGTACCCACCGAGAACAGGCTGAAACCGGGCGACGCCCTGGTCCTCGATTTTGGCGTGATTTACCGCCATTATTGTTCGGATATGACGAGAACAATATTTATCGGGGAACCGGGCGAAGAGATGAAAAAGATATACCGGATTGTCCTGGACGCCCAGCTGGCTGCTTTGGAAAGCCTGCATTCGGGCATGAAGGCCAGCGATGCGGATAAAGTTGCACGGGATATCATCGCCCGGGCCGGATACGGCGCGCATTTCGGTCATAGCCTGGGCCACGGCGTGGGTATCGAGATCCATGAAGAGCCCAGGTTGTCCGCCAAGTCGGAGGATATCCTGCAGGACGGCATGGTTTTCTCGGTGGAACCGGGTATCTATGTGGAAGGCCTTGGCGGGGTGCGCATCGAGGATATGGTGGTGCTGGTTGACGGAAAACCCAGGAATCTTACAGGAAGTACCAAGGATATTATCATCCTGTAACGGGGCTTTGAACAGGCTTGCATAACGCTTGTTTTTGATTTAATATAAAATGGTAAGTTTGACAATATGGATTCACCCTATATTGAGAGGAAGGTTTCGAAACATGATTGTTGCAGGAGATTTTAAGAACGGCGTAACGTTTGAGATGGACGGACAGGTCTGGCAGGTGGTGGAATTCCAGCATGTCAAGCCGGGGAAAGGCGCAGCCTTTGTAAGGACCAAGATCAAGAACGTGATTTCAGGCGGTGTCATCGAGCGTTCATTCAGCCCGACCGACAAGTTTGAGCGGGCCCAGATCGAAAGAAGGGATATGGAATACCTCTACAACGACGGCGATCTGGCATACTTCATGGATGTTGAAACGTATGAGCAGCTGCCTCTCAACCTTTCCCAGATCAAGGATTCAATGACCTTTGTCAAGGAGAATATGGTCTGCAAGATTCTCTCCTATAAGGGCAACGTATTCGGTGTAGAACCGCCCATGTTTGTTGAGCTGGAAGTCACCCATACCGAACCCGGATTCAAGGGAGATACGGCTACCGGTGCTACCAAGCCTGCCACCGTTGAGACCGGTGCCCAGGTAAAGGTGCCGCTGTTTGTGAACACCGGCGACAAGATTCGTATCGATACGCGCACCGGAGAATACCTGGAACGCGTATAAAAGAGCAGAATACCGAAAGAGAGCCAAAAGGCTCTCTTTTTTCATGCCTGCATAAAATAAGGAATTCATCCAATACTATGAATGATTAGATTTTGACAGCTTGCATGAAAGGAGGCAAACATTTTGAAAGCAACCGGCATTGTAAGGAGAATAGACGATCTGGGCCGGGTAGTCATCCCAAAGGAGATCCGACGCACCTTGAGAATCAGGGAGGGAGATCCGCTGGAGATATACACCGATCGGGAGGGAGAGGTCATCCTCAAGAAGTACTCGCCCATCGGTGAATTGGGAGATTTTGCCGAGGCCTATGCTGAGTCCCTCCATAATACCAGTGGCCATATTATAGCAGTAGCCGACCGTGATTCCATTATAGCCGTGTCGGGCGGTTCCAAGAAAGACTTGCTCGAAAAGCCGTTGAGCCCGGATATTGAGAAAATCATTGAGAACAGGGATACCTTCGTGGCAAGCGATGCCGATGGCAAGGTTCCTGTGATAACCGACGATAAAGGCAATGCAAAGTATGCCTGCAAGGTTATTTCTCCCATCATCTCCGAGGGGGATGCCATTGGCGCTGTGATGATGCTGTCGGTGGATCCCAAGGTTAAAGTGGGTGAGGTGGAAACCAAACTTGTCCAGTCGGCCGCAAACTTCCTTGGCCGTCATCTGGAACAATGATTGCAGCAAATTGAATCGCCAGTCAATGCAGCCCGGACGCAGAAGCAAATGCGGTATGCAAAACAGCACCATTCACAGTGAGACAGGTTTGAAAAAAAGGAGTTGTCAAAAGACAGCTCCTTTAAATATGTTCATGATGTTCATTCGGCCTGCTTCCCGATCCGCCTGCTGATGGTCCGGGCCACCGACACGCCGCTGGCGGCCGCCTGGGACAATCCCCTGGTGATGCCGGCTCCGTCGCCGATGGCAAAAAAGTTCGGCCGTTGGGTTTCCAGCTCATTGCTCAACTGGAGCCTTGCGCTGTAGAATTTGACCTCAACACCGTAAAGCAGGGTGTCATGATTGGCTGTTCCGGGTGCGATCTTGTCAAGGGCCATGATCATTTCAATGATGTTGTCCAGATGGCGCTTGGTCAGGACCAGGCTTAGATCTCCCGGTGTAGCCTTCAGGGTGGGCCTGGTAAAGCTCTGGGACAACCGGTGCTCGTTGGTCCGTTTTCCTTTGATCAGATCGCCGAACCGCTGCACGATGACGCCGCCGCCCAGCATGTTGGACAGGGAAGCAATGCGCTTGCCATACTGATAGGGCTCGTTGAAGGGCTGGGTGAACCGGTTGCTGACCAGCAGGGCAAAATTGGTATTTTCGCTTCTTAAGGCCGGATCGGTATAGCTGTGGCCGTTCACCGTGATGATACCGTCCACGTTCTCGGCGACCACATGGCCATAAGGGTTCATGCAGAAGGTTCTGACCAGATCACCGTATTGCTTGGTCCTGTACAGGAATTTCGCCTCGTAGACCACGTCGGTGATTTCCTCGAAGATCTTTGCGGGAAGTTCCACGCGCACGCCGATATCCACCTGGTTGTTGATAAGCGAAAGGCCCAGTTTCCTGCACTGGTTGGCAAACCATTCGGCGCCGGTCCTCCCGGGGGCGACTATCAGGTAGCGGCACTCAGCGCTGGTGCCGTCGTTCAGGGTGATCCTGTACCCGTCCTGCAAGGCTTCGATCTCGGTGACCGGCGCGTTGCAAACCAGTTCCACCCGCTGGTTGAGATACTCGTAAAGGCGGGTCAGGATGTCCAGGTTGTTCTCGGTGCCCAAATGCTTCACTTCAGCGTCAAGAAGGTGCAAATCGTAGGAGAGCGCCTTCCGCGAGATTTCATGGGCGGCCGGGCTGTTGGTGGAAAAACGTTTGGTGGTGGCCCCAAACCGGACATTGATACTGTCTACGTATTCGATCAGTTCCATAATGGTTTCTGAATCCATGTAATCGGAGAGCCAGCCGCCAAACCGGGTGGTGAAATTGAACTTGCCGTCCGAAAAGGCACCGGCGCCGCCGAAACCGCTCATGATGGAGCAGGAAGGGCAGTTGATGCATGATTCGGTTTTCTTCTGGACGATGGGACAGCTGCGGCGGCCGATATCCCTGCCCTGTTCCAGCATGAGAATATCCATGCCCGGACAGAGCCTGTCGAGTTCATAACCGGCAAAAATGCCTGCTGTACCGCATCCAATGATGATCACATCATACTTGCTTTTTTTCATAACCACACAATCCTTTTTCAGAGATAGGATGCTTGCGCCATTTCATTCTACCATTCCCGCCGCTTTGCCTCAATAGATGAACCGCGGTCGCCAATACGGGCTTTATTATTGTGTGGCCGGATGTTATACTGTATGACTAAAGGCGCAAAAAGCGGCCGAATGTTTCCGAACAGATGTTTGAATTCGGAGAGCGTTTTATATATAATCAATTCGGGGTGTCCACCCATCCCAATCATGACACGGAGGTAACAGAGGATGCTTTTGGAGAACTTGAACGAGCAACAGAAGAAGGCTGTCCTGCATACCGAGGGACCGCTTTTGGTCCTTGCAGGTGCCGGTTCAGGCAAAACCCGTGTGCTGACCCACAGGATAGCTTATCTTGTGGGTGAGATGGGCGTGAGCCCCTGGAATATCCTGGCCATCACTTTTACCAACAAGGCTGCACGCGAAATGAAGGAGCGGCTGGAAAAGCTCATCGGCGCTCCGGCCAACGACCTGTGGGTGGGCACCTTCCACGCCTGCTGCGTCCGGATCCTTCGCCGGGAGATCGAGCGGCTGGGTTATGACAGAAGCTTTGTCATCTACGACACCGATGACCAGCAGACGCTGATTAAGAGCTGCCTGGAGCAGCTGGGCATCAATGAAAAGAACTTTCCGCCCGGCTCGGTGCTCCATGAAATTGGCCGCGCCAAGGACGAGCTCATCAGTCCGGCCCAGTACCTGAAGATGTATGCATCCGACTATCGCCTCGGCAAGATAGCCCGGATCTACGAGCTTTACCAGAAAAAACTCAAGTCCAATAACGCTTTGGATTTTGACGATATCATCTTCCACACCATCCGCATCTTTTCCGAGTTTCCGGAGGTACTGGACTACTATGCGGAAAAATTCCGCTACATCCATGTGGACGAATACCAGGATACCAATACGGCACAATATATGCTGGTCAGCATGCTGGCCTCAAAGCACGGCAATATCTGCGTGGTGGGCGATGACGACCAGATGATCTACGGCTGGCGGGGTGCAAACCTGCGCAATATCCTGGATTTCGAAAAGGATTTCAAATCCTGCCGGGTCATCAAGCTGGAACAGAACTACCGTTCCACCAAGACCATCCTGGAGGCTGCCAACCACGTGATCCAGAACAATGCCGGGAGAAAGCAGAAGAGGCTCTGGACCGAAAACCCGGAGGGCAGCCTGGTCAACCGGTATGAAGCTGCCGATGAGCATGATGAGGCCTATTACATAGCCGACGTCATACGATCCCTTAAGGCATCGGGCAGAAGTTACAGCGACATGGCCCTTCTTTACCGGATCAACGCCCAGTCCCGCGTATTCGAAGAAGTCTTCATGAAGACGGGCATTCCCTATAAAATCTACGGGGGTCTGAAATTCTACGATCGGAAGGAAATCAAGGATGTTATCGCCTGGCTCCGGCTGGTCCAGAACGCCGATGACGACATCAGCTTTTCAAGGGCCATCAATGTTCCCAAACGGGGCATCGGGAAGACAACCCTGGACAAGGTTGAGCAATTGGCAATCCAGGAGGATACCAGCATGTACCGGATAGCCTCCCGTGCAGAAGCGTACCCGGAACTGGCGCGAGCCTCACGGAACCTTCTGGGTTTTTGCAGGTTTGTGGAGGATTTGAAGGCCAGGTCCAGGGAAGCGGAGCTGGTGGATTTCATCGCGCTTCTGCTGGACAGAAGCGGCCTGGTCAGGGAACTGGAAAAGGAGTTGACCCCCGAGTCCATGACCCGAATCGAAAACATCAAGGAATTCCTGTCGGTGGCGCAGGAATTTGCCGAGAAAGCGGAAGAAAAGCCCACCCTTGAGGATTTCCTGGCCCATATCTCCCTGGTTGCCGATATTGATGATTCGGAGGAGGTGGGGGATCGGGTGGTCCTCATGACCCTCCACAGCGCCAAGGGCCTGGAATTCCCCGTGGTGTTCATCGCCGGTATGGAGGAAGGGGTTTTCCCCAGCTACCGCTCCCTCTACGACGAGGATCAGCTGGAAGAGGAGAGAAGGCTTTGCTATGTGGGTATCACCCGTGCCCAGGAAGAGATCTACCTGACAAATGCCAAATGCCGCATGCTCTTCGGAAGCACCTCCTACAACCGCGTATCCCGCTTCATCAGTGAAATACCGGATTCCCTGATAGCAAGCCCTGCCCACGGCAGGCCCACGCCGGCCGCTTCCAACAGCTGGCTGGGAAGCCGCGGCAAAATGGACCTGAACGACCTGAAAAGCAGGATACGGGCGTTCAACAGGGCATCCCAGGAGGAAGGCGAAAGCGTGGAAGTCGGCGATCGGGTGCTGCACAAGAAGTTTGGCGCAGGCACGGTCATGAAGAAGACCCCGGACGGCGGGGATTTCCAGCTGGAGATCCGATTTGACGATTATGGCATGAAACGGCTCATGGAGAGTTTTGCCAAGCTGAAAAAGATATAGAAAATGATCGAAAGGAGATCCTATGATTAAAGCACTGGTTTTTGACATGGACGGCGTCATCATCGACAGCGAACCGATTCAATGCGAGATTGCCGTCGCGGTGATGAGAAGCTTCGGCGCCGAGCCATCCCCAAGTGAGCTCTATGAGTTTATCGGCGTGACTAACCAGACCATGTGGCCCATCCTCAAGGAAAGGCACAACATAAAAGCCTCAGTGGAAGAACTGCTGGAAAGGCAGCAGGAGTATAAGAAAAAGCGCTTTTTCCAGGAACCCATTGAGGCCATCGACGGCATCGGGGACCTGGTAAAAACGGCTGTCGCAAAAGGCCTGAAGATTGCGCTGGCCACTTCGTCACCCAGGTATTTTGCCGAGCATATCCTGAAAACAACGGGACTTATGCCTTATTTTGATGTCATGGTCACAGCCGACGACATCACAAGGAGCAAGCCCGATCCGGAGATCTATCTGAAAGCCGCGCAGCATCTGGGGATCGAACCGGCAGCCTGCGTGGCCATCGAAGACGCGGAACTGGGCATCCAGTCGGCAAAGAGCGCCGGCATGCGGGTCATCGCATTCAAAAACCCCAATTCCGGCAGGCAGGATACCAGTAAGGCCGATTTTGTGGTAACATCTATACGGGATATTGATCTGGACAAGCTGGACATTTAGGAGGCTGAACCGCGCCCTGCTGATACACGCTTTCGCAGCGAGGATGCCGTTTTTGGCCCGAAGACGGAAAGGTATGACCGAACCATGGATGATCCGAACAAGTCAAAAATGGATTTCAATGATCTGTATAAGCTGCTTGACGAAATGGACAGCGTATTGAGGCGCAACCCTCTTGGCCGGGTCTATGACGACCTGTATACCAGGAACACGGCATCCCTTGAGGCTGATCCGGGGCCGGCCGGACAGGAGGAACCGCCGGTTCAGTATGGCACAGGGGAGGCGCCCGGAAAGGAAGAGATTGCGGACACCGCTCCCCGGAAGAGCCTAGAGGAACTCATGGCCGAGCTGAATGCGCTGGTTGGCCTGAAGAAGGTCAAGGAGGATGTCAAATCCCTGGCCAACATGGTCAAGATCATGAAGATGCGGAAGGAAAGAGGTCTGCCCGAGGTGGAGATGTCCCTGCATCTGGTCTTCACGGGAAACCCGGGAACGGGAAAGACTACGGTGGCCCGCCTCCTTGCCGGGATCTACCGCGAGATTGGCGTGCTTTCCAAGGGGCATCTGGTTGAGGTGGACCGTTCGCGCCTGGTGGCCAAGTACGTAGGCCAGACGGCCCCCCAGGTGATGGAGGTCGTGAAGGAAGCCATGGGCGGCGTGCTTTTCATCGATGAGGCCTATTCCCTGGTATCCCGAAGGGGCGAGAACGACTTCGGATTTGAAGCGGTGGATACCTTGCTTAAGGCCATGGAGGATCACCGGGATGACCTGATCGTGATCGTGGCAGGGTATCCCGACAAAATGGAGGAATTCCTGGATTCCAACCCAGGGCTCCAGTCCCGTTTCAACAAATACATCCATTTTGAGGATTATTCGCCGGAGGAACTGGTGGCCATCTTCGACAGGATGTGTGAGAAGAACGGTTATAAAACCACCGACGAGGCAAGAGAAAAGGTTGCCGGAATGCTTGAAACGCTCTATGAAAACCGCACCGAGAACTTTGCCAATGCCCGGACGGTGCGCAACCTCTTTGAGAAGATCCTGACCGTGCATGCGGACCGGCTTGCCGAAAAGGAGAGCATAACCGATGAAGAGCTGGTTACCATAATCGGCGAGGATGTGGACAAGATAGACCTGGAAGAGATGATGTATTATAAAATTGAGTAGTATTGGGATTGTGGCGGCTGTAGAGCCGCTTTTTTTACCAGGGGGACGGTTCTTGCTACACACGCAAGCCATACCTGCTGTGTCATTGCGAGCACCGAGTAAACGGTGCGCGGCAATCTCATCATACCTGTGGATAGCTGCGGAAGTGACTGAGATTGCTTCGTCGCTTCGCTCCGACAACTGAACGCTTACTCCCGGACTCTTGTTATTTCCCTATATCCGTAAATAATACTAAAATTGCACCATGGCTCATATAATTAACCGGGCGCGGCCGGATGGGCTTTTTCTTTCCCGTTTGCCGGCGGAAAACCGGTGTGGCTTATGGGAAGAAAAGTGCCGTTTGCGCCTTCTTACCAATGAAGAGGAACGGGGGATGCAAATGGATAACGCAGCGGAAATAAAGGCGCGTGACCATGGTTTCAAGCTTCTTCTCAAATGGTTCGGGCAGATCACGTTTTTCCGGTTCGTACAGGCAATCCTGTGCTTTTTCTTCACACGGGCCAGCTTCTTTGAAGTCCTGCGTCCTTTTGGGCTGGCCTTTTACTGTGCTGCGCAGTTTTCCGGTCCGGACAGGCTCCTGGCCGTTGTTGCGCTGACAGCGGGCAATCTCATTCATTCCGGCTTTTTCGAAGCGTTTCGTCAACTGGCTGCTGTGCTGATCTTTGAGTTGCTGCTCCATTTCCGCAGCCTCAGCGGGCATGCCAAACCCACGGTCCTCAACCGCTCGGTGATGATGGGCCTCACGGTACTGGCGACCGGGTTGGTCAAGGGGCTTGTGCAGGGATTCCATGTGTACGATCTGGTGGCCTCCCTGCTGTGCGCAGCCTTTGCGTTTTCGGTTGCCGTGCTGATACAGCCTGCCCTGATGCAGAAGGATGATATCAAGGCCAGCCTGTACAGGCAAAACGGCAGATTGACGGCAGCAAAGGCCATACTGGCCTGCCTGTCCATCATCAGCCTGGAGGGCTTGTTCATAACCGAACTGGACCTGAGCGGCATGATGGCAGGCCTGGTGGTCCTTGTCTTTGCCCGCAGCAGGGGAAGCGCATGCGCTGCCTGTATGGGTGCCTGCATGGGATTTGTGCTGACCATGTACCGAATCCCGGGTGCCCTGGAACTGCCTGGGTTGTATGCACTGGCCGGTGCGGCAGCCGGACTGCCTTTCAGGAGAAGAGTTGTGCCGGTATTCCTCTGGACAGCGGTCATCCTTTTTTTCACAGGCTTGTCCATCCTGAATGGCAACATGATCATGGGATACTACAGCATCATGGTGGCAGGCGTCTTGTTCCTTTTCATCCCTGCCAAACCTCTGAACATCCTGTGCGAATACCTGGCCGGCCCCAAGGCCCGCAAGGCGCTGGATGACGAAGTGGGCAGACGGGCGTCCCTGGAGGCTTCCGACAGGCTGTACATACTGGGCAAGGCGCTTGCAAGGGTTTCCAGGAATGTTCAGGAGTTTCTGAATGACGAGACCGAAAACGAGCGGACCATGGCAGAGTCGGTGATGGAGATCGTAGCCGACAAGGTCTGCCGACGCTGCCCGCAATGTGAAAGGTGCTGGGGTACCAATTTCATGAAGACCTACAAACTGGTGGAAAAAGCCCTGTCCGAACTGAAGACCGATGAAACCGGGCTGCTGGAGATACCCGGATGGTTCCGCAATACCTGCACCAGGAACGATCGGTTTGTCGAAAGCCTGGGCATCGCTTTCTCCATCTACAAAACGGAAAGGGTCTGGAGGGCCAGGCTCAATGAGGCAAGGGAACGCATTGCAGAGCAGGCCGGCATCATCTCGGGAAACATCATGAGCATTGCCCGTTCCATCGTGGAACACAGGAGCAGGAATTACGAGATTGAGGAAAGCTTTCTTGAGGCTGCTGCAAGCTCGGGGATTCCTGTTGCGGATATCCGGATAGGGTCGGACGGTGGATCCAGGACTTCCGCAGATGTGGTGTGCGAGGGGATTCACAGGATCAACATGGACCAGCTGGACAATCTGGTCAAAGCCTTCCTCGGCAGCCAGATTGTCAGGATAGGGGAGATGAGGCGGGATATGCTGGGCTATTCGGTACTCCGGTACATGAACAAGCCCAGATACCGCACCATAACGGGCGTAGCCCGCCTTTCCATGGAGAAATCACCTGTATCCGGGGACAGTTTCACCTTTTTCATCAACGGTTCAGGTCTCCATATCAGCGCCATCAGCGATGGCGCCGGCAGCGGCAAACGGGCCGAGCGCTACAGCAGAAACACCATCCAGATGCTGGAGTATCTCATGGACGAAGGCGTGGACATCGCTTTTTCCTTTCAACTCATCAGGTTATACCTGGGCATCAGGGGAGAAAGGGAGATCCTGGCGACCTTGGATGCCTGCGCCATCAATCTGATGGACGGAAGCGTCCGGTTCTACAAACTGGGTGCACCGGCTTCCTATATCAGGAGCATGGAGGGTGTCAGCGAGATCTCCGGAACAGATTCCGACGGGGACTCCGGTGATGAAGAGGACAAGCCCACCGTATACAGGGTTTCGGAGGGAGATTTCGTGATCATGGTATCCGATGGCGTTTACGATGCCTTTTGCGATAAAGGGCAGCCAACGCTGCAGAAGTTTATTGCGGCCCTGGATACGCTGAACCCGCAGCAGATGGCCGATATGATCCTCACGGAAGCCAATCTGCGAAGCAACGGCGCCCGGGATGACATGACCGTGCTGGTGACGCGCCTATGGTGAGTCGGTTGCAGCCAGATACATCTCGCCAACCTTATGGATATCCCCGGCCCCCATGGTGAGGATCAGGTCGCCCGACTGGGCGTTTTCGCCGAGAAAGGATACGATACCGGCAAAATCAGGAATATAGACGGCGTTGCCCGTATTCCTGTTGATGCCGTCCGCCAGGGCGCGGGCATGGATGAGCCCGGTATCCTTTTCCCTGGCCGCGTATATATCGGCGACCACCACGGTATCCGCCAGGGCGAAGGAACGGGAAAAATCGTCCAGGAGTTCATAGGTCCTGGTATAGGTGTGGGGCTGGAAAATGCAGAACAAACGGCCTAATGCAAGAGCCCGGGCCGCCTGCAGGGTAGCCTGAATCTCGGTGGGATGGTGGGCATAATCGTCCAAGACGCGAATGCCGTTCTTTATGCCCTTGTCCTCCAGCCTTCGGTGGGTGCCCCTGAAGCTTTCCAGACCTTTGATGATGGCGGTCTGAGGGATGCCCAGGGCATGGCAGGAAGCAATGCAGGCCAGCGCATTTGAGACGTTGTGGAGGCCGGGCACCGAAAGCTTCACCCTGCTCCAGGACGATTTCTTATGATAAACCGTAAAGCTTGCGCAGCCGTTTTCAAAAGCGATATCCTCGCAGGTCCAGTCCGCTTCCGGGGATTTCAGACCATAGGAAATGAAAGGCCTGGTCAGGGATTTGGAAAGCAGACGGGTTTGGGGATCGTCAAGGTTGAGAACGATGGTACCCGGGTTCCTCACCTGTGAAAGGAAGGCTTCAAAGGAGGAACGGATGTGATCCACATCCCTGAAATAATCCAGGTGATCGGCATCGATATTCAGAACCACGGCAAGGGAGGGTCTGAATTTCAGGAAGCTGTCCTTGTATTCACAGGCTTCCGCAACGAACCAGCCACTGCTGCCTATCCGCGTATTGCCGCCGATGGCATCAAGAAGCCCGCCCACGTGGATGGTGGGATCGAGCCCGCCTTCCAGCATGACTTGGGATATCATGGACGTGGTGGTGGTCTTCCCGTGGGTACCTGAAACCGCGACGGCATGCTGGAAATGATCCATGATGACGCCCAGGAGCTCCGCCCGTTCCATGACAGGAATACCCTTGCTGCGGGCTTCGGTCAGTTCGGGATTATCCTGGGGGATGGCGGCCGAGTAGACCACCAGGTCCTGGTTGGTTATGTTCGAGGCCTCATGGGACGGAAAAACGATCGCTCCCATGTTCTTCAGCCTGTCGGTGATATCGGACTCATGCAGATCGGAACCGGTAATTTTAACGCCTCTATGCATCAATATTTCAGCCAGACCGCTCATGCTGATGCCGCCAATGCCCACCATGTGAACGGTAATATTTCCTGGCGAAAACGTAAAGCGGTTAGTCATGCATACACGCTCCATACTTTTATGTCAGATCGATTATATACCAGTGGACAAGATGGATACAAGGTTCACAGAGGAAGTATTCCATTGTTCAGGAAAAAATATGCAATAAAAATTTACTTAAATTTTATAAATAAGAAGGATATTTGAAATTTATGCCGAAATATTGTATTATAAATTACACTACTATAATCTACATGTAAAGAACGGAAGGTGGGCTGCTAAAAATGGAGATAACAGATATCAGAATCCGCAAGGTAGAAGCAGAGGGAAAAATGAAGGCTGTCGTGTCCGTTACCTTTGATAACGAGTTCGTTGTACACGACATCAAGATCATTGAGAGTCAGAGCGGAATGTTTATCGCAATGCCGAGCCGTAAGACCCCCTCAGGGGAGTTCAGGGACATTGCGCATCCTATCAATGCAGATGCGAGGAACAAGGTCCAAAGCGCCATCCTGGAGAAGTACCAGTCCATGCTTGCAGAGGAAGAAGCGGCTGGAGCCCTTGCCAGTATGGAATAATAGAAACTGATTCAGATTATTTATTTGGCACTTATGTATTTAAGTGCCTTATTTATTTTTCCGTGAATTATCAGTCTGCACAATTGAAAACAAAGGCCGAAAATGAGAGAATGTTGGGTGGAAAGCCATCGAAAGGAGCATTGTTATGCGAGATTTGGTAACCGTGATCCTTGCGGCCGGAGCGGGTACGAGGATGAAATCCCATACCGCAAAGGTTCTGCATAAAATCTGCGGGCAGCCTATGCTGGCTTATGTGATGGATGCGGCCAGAAAGGCCGGTTCAGGTGAAATTATCGCGGTGCTTGGACACCAGGCGGAACAGGTGAAGGAAGCGGTAAAGGATGTCGCCTTTGTGCTTCAGGAGCAGCAACTGGGTACCGGCCATGCGGTTATGCAGGCAAGGCCCCTTCTGGAGGGAAAAAGCGGTACCGTGCTGGTCCTTTACGGCGATACCCCGCTCATCACGGGAGATACACTGAAGCAGGCCTACGAGGTCCATTTGGAGAGTAAAAACCAGGTTACGGTCATCACTGCCCGGGTGCAGGATCCCACCGGCTACGGCAGGATCGTCCGGGACGGGGATGGCAGGATCCGCGCCATTGTGGAACACAAGGATGCCACAGAAGAGCAGAGGGCCATTCAGGAGATCAATTCAGGCATGTACTTCTTTGAAATCCCTGCGCTTTTGAAGGCACTGGACAGACTCAACAACGCCAACAGCCAGGGGGAGTACTACCTTACCGATACCATTGAAATCATCCTGTCCGATAACGGTTCGGCAGGTGCTTACCTTATCGGCGACAGCACGGAGATCCTTGGGATCAACGATCGGATTCAGCTTGCCGAAGCTGAAAGGATTATGCATGACAGGATCGTACAGACCCATATGAAGAACGGGGTGACTTTCATTCTCCCCGAAACTTCGGTGATCGCCCCCCAGGTGGAAATCGGCAGGGATACGGTGATATATCCCGGGACCATCCTGGAAGGCAGCACCCGCATCGGGGAGCAGTGCGTCATAGGTCCCTATTCACGTATTGTTGACAGCACCATTGGGAATGATGTTCATGTTATGAACTCGGTTATCCTGGAATCGGAAATCAGGGCGAAAACCAAGGTCGGGCCCTTTGCCTACCTGAGGCCCGGAAGCAAAATTGGCTGCAATGTCAAGATCGGAGATTTCGTTGAGGTCAAGAAATCCGAGATTGGAGACAACACCAAGGTATCCCATCTTACCTATATCGGGGATGCCCAGATCGGCAGGAATGTCAATCTGGGATGTGGGGTCGTGGTTGTCAACTACGATGGGGTCAAAAAACATAAGACTGTGGTCGGGGATTATGCCTTTGTTGGCTGCAATGTCAACCTGGTATCGCCGGTTGAGGTGAAAGAGCACGCCTACATCGCGGCGGGCTCCACCATCACGGAAGAAGTCCCCGCGTACTCCCTGGCTATCGCGCGCAGCCGGCAGACCATCATCAGCGATTGGGTCAAGCGGAAAGGGCTTGACAAGAAATGATTGAACTTCGGAGGTTTCATTGCTATGAATCTTCACGGTAAGGACATCAAAATCTTTGCGGGCAATTCCAACCGGGAACTGGCCGAAGAGATTGCCCAAAAGATCGGCCTGCCATTAGGTGCTTCCGTGGTGGGACATTTCAGCGACGGCGAAACAGCCATCAGCATCAACGAACCGGTCAGGGGTTCCGATGTTTTCATCATCCAGTCCACCAGCGCACCGGTCAACGATAACCTGGTGGAGCTGCTGATCATGATAGACGCGATGAAGCGTGCATCTGCGGGTCGGATTACCGCTGTCATGCCCTATTTCGGCTATGCACGCCAGGACCGGAAAGCCAAGGCCAGGGACCCCATTTCTGCAAAGCTGGTGGCCAATCTTCTCACCACAGCCGGTGCCGACAGGATCCTTACCATGGATCTTCATGTGCCGCAGTTGCAGGGCTTCTTTGACATTCCTGTGGATCACCTGCAGGGTTCCCCGATTTTGGCCAGGTACTTCCTGGAGAAGTTCCAGGGGAAGGTTGACGATGTGGTGGTTGTGTCCCCAGATGTGGGGAGCGTGGGAAGATCCAGAAGGTTCGCGGAAAAGATGGAAGTTCCGCTTGCCATCATCGACAAGAGGCGTCCGAAGGCCAATGTCTGCGAGATCATGAACATCATCGGCGATGTCAGGGGAAAGCGGGCCATCCTGGTGGATGATCTGATAGACACGGCCGGCACGGTGGTCAATGCGGCCAACGCCCTGGCCGACATGGGCGCTACAGAAGTTTATGCCTGCTGTACCCATGGGGTGCTTTCAGGACCGGCCATCGACAGGATCAGGACCTCGGTCATCAAAGAGGTGGTGGTCCTCAATACCATCCAGATCCCCAAAGAAAAGCGCATCAATAAGCTGACAATCCTTTCGGTGGGCGATGTTTTTGCGGAAGCCATTGAAAGGATATATGGCGACATATCCATTTCCACAATCTTTACGCAACTGTAGAGGAGTATGCCATGTTTATCATAGCCGGGCTCGGAAATCCGGGTCCCCGTTACCAAATGACCAGACATAATGTGGGTTTTGAGACCATTGATTACCTGGCGGCCCTGTACCGGCTGACCCAGTTCAAATCCAAACACAAAGCCCTGGTATCCGAAGGCATGATGCAGGGCAAGAAGGTGATGCTGGTCAAGCCGCAGACCTTTATGAACAACAGCGGTGAATCATTGGCGGAGATCCTCGGCTATTACAAGGCCGAACCGACTCAACTCATCGTGATTTACGACGATATCGATCTGGAACCGGGCAAGATCCGCATAAGGGCCAAGGGCGGCCCGGGAACCCATAATGGCATGCGGTCGATTGTCAGCCACCTGAATACCGAGGACTTTCCCAGGGTCAGAATAGGAATCGGCAAGCCCGATCCGCAGATAGACCTGGCCGATTATGTGCTGGGCAGGTTCACGCCGGAGGAAAGGGCGCTGGTCAATGAGGCCATTGAGAAGGCAGCCCTTGCTGTGGCTACCATGGTTTGCGCCTCGGTAGAAGTGGCCATGGGAAAATATAACGGATGAGTCAGATGAAGCTACTGAATTCCCTTTTGTCTGTATCGGCCCGATTAAGGGAGATAACCGGAAAGATACGACCCGGTGCCGAACTTCTGGTATCCGGGATTTCCGATTCACAAAAACGGCATCTCGCCTGGTGGGCGGCCTGTGAAACCGGTATGAAGGGCATTTATGTGGCCTGGAACGAAATGCAGGCCCGGCAGGCCCTGGCGGACCTGTCCTGGCTTACCGGGGATCGGGCCGTCTATTTGCCCTGCCGTGAAATCATGCTCTATGATGTGGAAGCCAGGAGCTTCGAACAAACCTATGACCGGATCACAGCCCTGATGCGGATCCTGGAAGGCGACTACGACTTTGTGGTAACCTCGACGGAAGCGCTGCTTCACCGGCTTATGCCGCCCGATCAGCTGGCCCGGTATGTGCTGGAGCTTAAAATCGGCCAGCAGACAGCCATCGAGTCCCTGGAAGAAAAGCTTCTGGAGATGGGATATGAGCGGGTGGAAAAGGTTGAGGGAAAAGCCCAGTATGCCGTACGGGGCGGTATCCTGGACATTTTCCCCATCAATGCGGAGCTGCCGGCCCGCGTTGAATTCTTTGACATCGAAGTGGATTCCATCCGGGCTTTTTCGCCTGAAACCCAGCGTTCCATCCAGACCCTTGATCAGCTCACGGTATATCCCGCCAGGGAGATCATCTATACCCGCAGTCAAATCCCCGATATTACCCGACGCATCCAGGAAGCCCTGGACAGGACCCTCCGGAAGGTTTCCCAGGATATTCGGCCCCTGCTTTCGAAGAACATCGGCCGGTACCTGGAAAAACTGCAGGACAGCCATTATTTTGCCGGGGTGGACAAATTCATTCCCTTCCTCCTGGACAGGAAGGCCGATCTTTTTGAATATACAGGTGACGGGCATCTGCTGTTTTTTGAAGAGCCCGCAAGAACCCGCGAGCGGATGGAAAACGGACAGGAGGAACTCCACAGCCTGTGCGATGTCCTCACAGAAAAGGGCATGGTCCTGGGCGAGACCTATGATCTGCTTTTTGATGCCAACACCATCCTGGAGTCGGCGGGTAGGCACCCGGTTGTAACCCTTGCCTCCCTTGAGGATGCCGGGCTTCTTTCACCACAGCCCGCGGTCCGTTGCCACGTCAATGGTTCCAGCATCAGTCCCTATATCGGCAAGATGGACTTGCTCTTTGATGATATCCGGGATTGGGCTGAGGGTGGATTCAGGATATTCATCCTGGTTTCCCGGGAGGACCGGATCGGGCGGATGCTGGAGGAGCTTCGGGAAAAAGGGATCCCTGCAGCCGATGCCACGCGTTTTGAAGCCTGGCCGGAAGGGTTTTCCGTTGTGGTGGGATCCGGCAGTCTCCAAAGCGGTTTTGCCTACCGTGATGAAAAGCTTGTGGTGGTGACCGAGAGCGACATCTCGGCCAAAAGCGTGAAGAAACCGCGAAAGAGCGCCACGGCGCGCGGCAGACGCATTGAAACCTATACCGACCTTAAACCCGGAGACTATGTGGTTCACCAGGCCCATGGCATAGGCATCTATCAGGGCATGGAGCAACTGACGGTGGAAGGGATCCGGCGGGACTACCTGAAGGTGGCCTACCGGGACGGCGGGTTGCTTTTCATCCCGACCACCCATATGGATCTCATCCAGAAATATGTGGGCTCGGAAGGCCGTGAGCCCAGGCTGAACAAACTGGGCGGAACCGAGTGGGTCAAGACCAAGAAACGGGTCAAGGAATCCCTTAAGGAACTGGCCGCATCCCTCATCAAGCTCCAGGCCGAGAGAAAGAGCATGAAGGGTTATGCCTTTGCTCCCGACACGGTCTGGCAAAAGCAGTTTGAAGATGCCTTTCCCTACGAGGAGACCCCGGATCAGCTCAGGTGTGTTGAGGAAATCAAGCGGGACATGGAATCGGAGATCATCATGGACCGGCTGCTGTGCGGGGATGTGGGCTACGGCAAGACCGAGGTGGCGCTGCGTGCCGCTTTCAAGGCGGTCATGGACGGAAAACAGGTGGCCTTCCTGGTGCCTACCACCGTCCTGTGTGCCCAGCATTATGAGAACTTCAAGAAACGCTTTTCCGGATTTCCCGTGCGCGTTGAGATGCTGAGCCGCTTCAGGACCGACGCGGAGCAGCGAGCCATCCTCCGCGACCTGAAAGCCGGCCGGATTGATATCATTGTGGGAACCCACATGCTTCTTTCGGAGGAAGTTAAGTTCAGGGATCTGGGACTTTTGGTGGTGGATGAGGAGCAGCGATTCGGCGTGGCCCACAAGGAAACCATCAAGAGCCGATATCCCCATGTGGATACCCTTACCCTTTCGGCTACGCCCATACCAAGAACACTGAACATGTCCCTGATGGGCATACGCGATATCAGCACCATCGAGGATCCGCCGGAACACCGTTATCCTGTCCAGACCTATGTGGTGGAGTACCGGGATGATATTGTCCGGGACGCCATTCACCGGGAACTGTCGCGCGACGGGCAGGTTTTCTACCTATACAACAGGGTTCGCGGCATCCAGTCGAAGGCTGCCCATATCCAGAAGCTCGTTCCGGAAGCCCGTGTCGGTTTTGCCCACGGCCAGATGAGCGAGAGGGAACTGGAACAGGTGATACAGTCCTTCGTTGAAAAGGAATTTGATGTACTGGTTTGCACCACCATCATCGAGTCGGGCATTGACATGCCGAATGTGAACACCATTATCGTGGAAGATTCGGACAGGCTTGGGCTTTCCCAACTCTACCAGCTACGGGGAAGAGTGGGCCGTTCCAGCCGCCTGGCCTATGCCTACCTGACCTACAAGCGGGATAAGGCCCTCAACGAGATCGCCGAAAAGCGCCTGAAGGCCATCCGGGAGTTCACCGAGTTCGGCTCGGGCTTCAAGATAGCCATGCGGGATCTGCAGATCCGCGGAGCCGGAAACCTCCTGGGCCCGGAACAGCACGGCCATATGGAAACAGTGGGTTATGACATGTACTTAAGGCTTCTTGATGAAGCGATTGCCGAGATGAAGGGAGAACCCACGAAGCGCGCCAATATTGAAACCAGTGTGGAGTTCAAGGTTCCGGCCCACATCGATGCCCGGTACATTCCCGATGAGGATCAGCGGATTGACATGTATAAGTCCATCGCGTCGGTTGAAAATGAGGACGAAGCCATGGATATATGCGATGAGCTCATCGACCGGTACGGGGATATCCCTGAGGAGACCCGGAACCTGATCGATATTGCCCTGATTAAGAACATGGCCGTATCCCTCGGGTTCAGTTCCGTCAAGGAAAAAGACAATATGGTGATCCTGAGCTATGCTGAACAGACAGCCATCGACCCGAAGGTGATAGGGGAGATCATCGGAAAATGGCGTGGTCGCCTGATGTTCAGCGCGGGTCGGCAGCCCTACCTGTCCTATCGGGTCAAAAGCGATGAAAAACGCGATTTGCTGAGGAATATTAAGATTCTATTACATGATATGGTGAAATTGCAGTCGTCCCACTGATTGTTTATAATAATGTTTGTACAGTGGGGCAAAATAGTTAGGCCGACTCGTATTAAAGGGTGGGATTTATGGATAAAAAGAGAAAAAACGATCAGGGCAGCAGGAAGAAAAAACTGATCCGAACTAAACGGGAGGCTATGATTATCAGAACGGTGACAATTCTGATCCTGGTCATAGCCGCTTTTTTGATTTGGTATCTGATTGATTCCCGCAGCTATGTGGCTACCGTTGCCGGACGGCGGATCATGAAATATGAGTATGAATTTCTGCTGCGCCAGCAAATTCTGAAGACTGAGCAGGATTGGGGCATATCGGGCAAGTCCGATGCAGAAAAAGAACAATACTGGCTGAAAACCGAAGGCGGGCAGAACCCCTGGGAAACCGCCAAGAATGAAACGCTCAACACCTCAAAGAAATATATGATTCAGCTCATCAAGGCCAAAGAAATGGGTATTACCGTGGACAGCAGCGTGCGAAGCGAGGTCAACAGAACCCTCCTGGCCTATCAGCAGCAACTGAATGCTTCAGACAGCGACTTTGCCAGATGGGTGGAGCAATCCACCGGGGTGACTCTGGATCAGTACAGGAAGATCCTCGAGAGAACCAAGGTCAACGAAAAATTCAGAAACGAATACATCAAGCAAAACTATACGCCGCCGGAGATCACCGAAGAGGAAATCCGGGCGGAGTATGAAAAAAACGGCGAGCTGTACGACAGCGCCGATATCCGCTACGTTTATCTCAAAAAGTTTGACGAAAACGGAACAACCCTGCCCCAGGATCAGATAGACGCCAAGATGGCCAAAGCCATGGAAGTCCTGGAAAAGATCAAGAAGGGCGAGGATATGGACACCTTAATCGCCAACTATTCCGAGGAGAGTTCGGATGATTCCGATGAGGAACGGGGCAAGGCCACCGTCAACAGCAGTTCCTACCTGCAGCTGCCCTATTTCAAGGACCTGTTCGATTTTGCCCTTGAGGGGAAAGCCGGCGACGCGGATATCGTGGATACCGACATGGTCATCTTCGTCGTGCGGATTGACAAGCACACGGAGTTTGATGATGTGAAAAACACGGTGAAATCCTACCTGGAAGCCTCAAAGGAGGCTGAATGGTACAACAGCGAACTGGATAAGTGGAGCAGCGATACCCGTTTCAACATCATCAAGAACGATGTGGTTTATGACGCCATTACCTATCAGAACTACCGGAAGAAATAATTTTCCCGCTCATGGCACATTCCGGTTCCTGCAATGAACGAAAAACCGTTGTTCAGAAGAACAGCGGTTTTTTTATACATATCGTTCCGTTCATGCGCATAAATTTAAGCATGTCCCCACGTCCAAAACGGACGGTTCACAAAAGAAGGTTGATCGGTATGGAAAAGGTACGCCATCTTCACGCTTTGGACCGAATCAGTTCCTATCTGCCCGACAGGCTGAAAAGGGTTGTCAGCCGGATGGATCCTGGGAAAGCGGCTGGGCTGGAAGAGCTCAGGATAAATGCTGAGATGCCTCTCGTGGGAGTTTTCAGCGGGTTTGACTGCTTTATTGCGGCAGACGGTTCCTTCACATGCCGGCATGATCAGGCCTTCCGAGTGGGCCGTGAAGAGGTTGAGGAACTTTTCTACAGGTTATGCGAGCATTCGGTATATGCTTACCAGGACGATATCGCCCGGGGTTTTCTGACCCTCAAAGGGGGCTATCGGGCGGGTATCTGCGGCAAAGCGGTCTACCAGGGCCAAACCCTTAAGGGCTTTAAGGACATTTCCTCAATCTGCATCCGCATCCCCAGGGAACTCAAAGGATGCGCAGAGCCGATCTTTCCCTTTATCAGGGCCGGAAGGCACGATATCTGCAATACTCTGGTCATCTCACCGCCCAGGTGCGGGAAAACCACCCTGCTGAGGGATCTGTGCCGAATCATCAGCACCGGTTCCGAAGCAGCGGATTTTGCCGGGCTGCGGACTGTTATCGTGGACGAGCGTTCCGAGATCGCGGCCTGTTACAGGGGGGTTCCGCAGAATGACTGCGGCCCGAGGACCGATGTTCTGGATGGCTGCAGAAAGGCGGAGGGTATTGAGATGGCGCTGCGCGGCTTATCCCCGGCGGTCATCGTGGTGGATGAGCTGGGGACCGGGCAGGATGCGGAGAGCATCAAAATGGCATGGAATGCGGGCGCGAGGATTGTGGCAACAGCCCATGCCTATGACATCAACGATCTCAGGGAGCGGCTGGGATTTGGCATCCTGATTGGGGAAGGCGGATTTGAACGATACATCGTTCTGGGAATACGGAACGGGTCAAGGTGGGTAAAGGTGTCGGATGCTTATGGGAACAGGCTATACAGTGATCAGGCTTTTAGGATGCCTGATGGTGTTTTTCGGGTGCACAGCCATGGGGCTGAAATGTTCCGCGAAGCTGAAAGCCAGGCAGCTTGCACTTCAGAAGTTCAGGGACATCCTGCTGTTCCTGGAGAACGAGATGTGCGTAATGGGGAAACCGTTGAACAAGGCTTTTGAAAGCCTTGGCAAGGGAAATTACGGAGGGGTCTGGGTACCTTTGTTCAACCGCTCGGGAAGCCTTCTCCAGGAGCAAATCCTCGATGCGGGAAATGCCTGGAGAATCGCTTTGGAAGAAACGGCAGCCGCCCTCCCGCTGGCGCAGGAAGATATTGACCTTCTCCGGGACTTTGGAGAACTGCTCGGAAAGTCTGACCGGGACATGCAGCATGCGGTTCTGGCCATGGAGAAGGAAAAAGTGTCGGCCCTGGAAAGGAAGGCAAAAGAGGAAGCGGAGACAACCGGCAAACTGTATCGGAATCTTGGGGCGCTTCTCGGTGCCGCAGCGGTTATTCTTCTGATATAGGAGTAATGCCATGGATGTGGATCTGATTTTCAAAATTGCAGCCATAGGTATTCTGGTATCCATCCTGAATATTGTGCTGAACAAGTCCGGCAGGGAAGAACAGGCCATGATGACCACGCTGGCCGGTCTTGTCGTTGTTCTGATGCTGGTGGTCAGGGAGATTGCCAACCTGTTTGATACCGTGAAGGCGCTGTTCGGGTTCTGATTCGGGACAGCCCTGACTCAAAACGCTGAAGGTGATGTTGCAGCCATGGAAACCGAATTGATCAGGATTGCGGGCATCGGTATAGTGGGTGCTCTCCTTGCCGTTGTCGTTTCGGAAAAAAAGCCCGAGATGGGCATGCTCATCGGGCTGGCCTTTGGCGTGCTGGCGTTGGTGCTGGTGGCCGGCAAAGCCGGTGCCGTTATCCAGCTCATCAATGAAAGCGTCAGAAAGTCCGGCATTGATGCGGATCTCATCGTACCGATCCTGAAAGTCACAGGCATGGCCTATATCACACAGTTTGCCGTGGACGCCTGCCGGGATGCCGGCCAGAACGGTATCGCATCCAAGATCGAAATAGCCGGTAAGATCATGATGCTGGCTGTGGCGGTCCCCCTTGCCACAGCGCTGATTAAGATGGTGACAACCATTCTGTGAAGATTCGGGTGAATGCGGCAATGGCACGGGCGTCGGGAATGTTTTTGAAGTCCATCAAGCGGGCAGGTCTGCTCTTCCTGGTTCTGGCGTGGTTGGCTCTTCCTCAGGCCGTTTATGCGGAAGACGCCCTCCAGGACAGCAGGTTCCGTGAGCAGATCCTGAATGGACAGCTGAAAAATGAAGAGGTCCGAAACGTCCGGGATGCGGTGGACCGGGCCCTGAAGGATATCAAGGAACTGGATTATGATTTCAGCGTGGACCGGATCCTGGAGGACGCGGCCAAAGGGATGCCCATGAATCGCTTAAATGGCCTTCCTTCTGCCTTACTGGGACTATTGGGAAAGGAATTCAGGGCAAATGTTTTGCTGATGCTGGAGCTGTTTGCTGTCATGCTGCTGGCGGCTGTGCTTAAGGGGCTCCAGCCTAAGGAAGGCGGGCTGTCCGGTGAGGCCGTGAAGCTGGCCGTTAACGGGGCGCTGGCCGTCATGGCGGCAGCCAGTTTCGGCAGCATCGTACGGCTGGCCCAGGGAACCATCGAATCCATGCAGATCCTTGCGTCTGTCGCCATGCCGGCCATGTATGCCATGATGGCGGCTTCCGGACAGGTGGTTTCGGCGACGGCCCTTCAGCCGCTGGTCCTGGCCGGTGTCAACACGACATGCCACCTGTTCAGGAACATTTTTCTGCCATTGACCGTCATGGCTGGCGTCCTGTTCCTTGTGGACAGCATCTCGGACAGGTTTAAACTGAAAAACCTTGCAAAACTGCTCAAGACCATTGCCGTCTGGGCAACCGGAGCCATAACGCTGATTTTCTCCATAGCCGTCAACATACAGAAGATATCGGGAAGCGCAGTGGATGCGGCAGCCGTGAAAACCGCCAAGTTTGCCATCGGCACATTGGTGCCTGTAGCGGGCAAGAACATGTCCGATGCGGCAGAGACCATCCTGGCATGCACCCAGGCCGTCAGAAATGCGGCAGGCGTGGTCACGGTTATCGGGCTTGGCATCCTCTTTGCCGTGCCGTTCATCAAGATGGTGGTCATCATGCTGGTATATCGCCTCATAGCCGCCTTTGGCGCACCTCTGAGCGATGAGGGTATCTGCGGCGCCCTGGAAGACGCAGCCGGGTGCATGTCCGTCATGATAGGCATTATGGGCGCTTCCCTGTTTGTGCTCATCCTGCTGACCGGAACGCTGATGAGCAGTACAGGATTTGCCTGAGAAACGCAAAGAGGAGGCTGAGGCACGTTGGATAACCTGAGGGTGTGGATCATCAGCCTTATAGCCATTTCGGTCATATGCTCCCTGATTGAAAAGCTTGCGCCGGAAGGGAGCCTGAATAAATATGTGAAGCTGGTTTGCGGCCTGGTTGTCGCCATTGTGATTGCCGGACCTGTCATCAGGTTCCTGGGAGGCGATTTCAGGATACAGGAGGTGGCATGGCATGATTATCTGACCCTGTCAAAAGGCGAAATGGAGAAAAGGATACGGCGGCTGGAAGAGGAAGAGGCCGGACAGCTGCTGGAGATATACAGACAGACCTTGATTTCGGATGTGAAGTACCGTTTTCAGGGAGAAAAGGATTTCAGGGTAATCGGCGCGGACGTGGTCCTCCAGGGGAACAGCCGAAGCGATGACTTTGGTGCCATAAGGGAGCTGTATATCAAGGTAGGGCCCCCTGAGGACAACGAAAATGCGGTTTTCACCGGTTCCATGGAAAACAGGATCAAGACCGGGTTGTCCCAGGCGCTGGCTATCGAGCCGGACAGGATTGTTGTGGACAGCAGCATCTTTGAAGGAAGGTGATGGGCATGAAAAAGCTGGTGTCCTTCTTCATGAAGGACGGGAAAGAGGGGGAGAAAAAGAAATTAACCACATTTGAAAATCTGGTCATAATTGTGGTGGTCGGCGTAATAATCATCTTAGCGGGTGGATTTTTTGCAAGGCCGCAAAGCCCGGAGAACGGGCCGCGGGCATCGGTCCAGGATCCGGCTGCAGGCGAAACATGGGCAAGGAGTTCCAAGCTGTATGACGAAGACATCATCATAAACCTCGAGCAGCGGCTGGCCAACCTGCTCTCCCAGGTGGAGGGGGCCGGCAAGGTGGAGGTCATGATCTACGCGGATTCCAGCAGTGAAATGGTGCCTGCCTATAATGACCAGCTGGACAGCAGGAGCAGTGAGGATACCGGGAGAAAATCGCTTGAAAGCAGCGAAAGGCGGGAACTGGCATTATCGGGAAATGACGAGCCGGTTATCCTGAAAGTTGAGATCCCCGAGATAAAGGGCGTCGTGGTGGTGGCAGAAGGGGCTGACGATTTTCTCGTCAAACAGGAACTCAATAATGCCGTCTGCACGCTGCTGGGAGTTCCCGAACACCGGGTTCAGATATTGAAACACAAATAAACGGTATGCTTGATTTGGAGGGAAGGGTATGCAAAGAAAACAGATCATTGTTCTCGGGCTTGTACTGGTTATTATCGCTGTTGGCATATTGCAGTACAATACCGGTGGCGTAGGTGAATCGGGCAACTTCATGGATCCCGGCGACCTTGACATTGCCGATGCCAGCGCAGATCCGGAAGAAATCCCCGGGGCAGCTGTCTATGTTAAGGGAGAGGAGGATCCGGAACAGGCCGTGAATACATCAGCCGGGGCCAGCTCCAATGCCTATTCGGGGTATTTCGCCCAGGCCAGGATGGAGCGCGACAAGGCCAGAAGCAGGCAGAAAGAAGAACTCAAGGCTCTGGCAGAGAGCGGCGATACGTCCAATGAAGCCACCCTGCTGGCCCAGGAGAAACTGATGGATGTGATCAACCGGTGCGAAACCGAGAACACCATCGAAACCCTGATCAAGCAGAGGGGCTTTGACGATGCGCTGGTCTATATGAGCGATTCAGACTATATCGATGTCATCGTGAAAGCCAGCAGCCTTACCGATCAGCAGGTAGCCATCATCAGCGATATTGTAGTCCGCCATGCCCAGGTACCCATGGAAAACAGGTTCTATAATAAATGTTGGGGTGCCGAGGGACAGAAACTTCGGAACTCCAACATTTTTTGCAAATAAAGAGAGCATGGAGTGAAATCTCTAGTAAAATGTAGTTACTCACACCATCATTTTAAAGGAGAATCAACCATGCTCTACAAAGATTATACGCGAGAATTTATTGGATTTGAAGATGTAACTGTTACCTTCGCAGAAAGAAAGGACAATCAGTTCCACATTCATATGAAAATGAAGCGAAAAGCCCATAAGTGTCCCCGCTGTGGTCGGACTACGGAAAAGATTCACGATTACAGAGAACAACGAATTAAGGATATATCTTCATTTGGGAGCTATACTTTCATCCATCTGAGGAAACGACGCTATGTATGTCCTTCATGTAATAAAAGGTTTTATGAAGAGATACCTTTCCTGCCAAGATATCATCGGGTTACCAGTAGACTTATTGCCTTCATCATTAACTCCTTTAGAGAGGTTGTTTCTGTCAAGCATTTGGCTCGTTTGGCCAATGTTTCGCCAACGACAGCTGTAAGGGTATTTGATCACATTAAATACTCAAATAAGACCCTGCCGCGTGTACTCTCCATAGACGAATTCAGGGGCAATGCAGATGGAGAGAAATTTCAATGTATACTTACCGATCCTGAAAACAGAAAGGTTCTGGATATTCTCCCGAACAGGAAGAGTGAGGACTTGTACAGATACTTCTCACAGTTTAAAGACCGGAATAACGTCAAATATGTCGTTATGGATATGAGCGGTCCATATCGCAGTCTGGTCAAAACCGTATTCCCAAGAGCACAGATAATCGCTGATAAATATCATGTTGTCAGACAAGTGGCCTGGGCTTTTGAAAATGTGAGAAAGGCTGAGCAAAAAAAGTTCCATGAACAACGCAGAAAGTACTTTAAAAGGAGCCGAAAGCTGTTGCTAAAACACCCGGATAAGCTGACTCCAGATGAAGTTGACCAGGTAGAATCCATGTTGAGGATTTCGGAGCGATTAAGGCAGGCCTATGTTCTAAAGAATGAATTCTACAAGGTGATGGACTCCAAAAACAGTTATGAGGCAAAACAACGTCTGGCCAGATGGAACATGTTATTCTATGGATACAATCTTCCAGAGTTTAATGACTGCTT